>DATEEP010000071.1:0-30558 GCA_035281095.1 Novosphingobium sp.
GCTCTGGCAATCGCGCTCCATGTCGATCGGCTGGAACCGGACACCATCGGGGGTAGAGCGATGACAGTCCTTGCATCCGAGCCCGTTGCCGCCGAAGCCCTGCTCCGCGCCGATCCGTGCCGCCATCTGGGCCACTCCGCCCCGCTTTTCCAGATGGAGCCGGTGCGGGAACGTCAGGCCGCCGGCCTCGCGCGGATGGACGGCAAGCGAGACGCGGGTGAGCGCCGGGCTGCCGGCCGTCAGCGGCATCGCCGGGCGGAATTCCGGGTGCTTCTTGCCGAAATCGGCGGCATCGCCCAACCCGGTATCGGGCAAGCGGTCCTTCAGGGAACCGTGGCAGTCGGCGCAGAAGGCTTGTCCGGGCGGCGCCATACGCGCGGCGCTTTCATGCTCGGTGTGGCAGTCGGAGCACGCCCCCGGTCCCGGCTTGCCGAACTGGTGGGCGATCCGCCACAGAAAACGGTCGCCCAGGTTGCCGGAACCGCGCGCCGCGCCAAGCCGCATCGGCGGCGCGTGATCGTGGACATCCTGGTGGCAGGACAGGCACGCCGCATCGCGCACCGCCTCGAACGGTTTGACGTGGCAGGCTTCGCACCGGTCGCCCAGGCTGCTGTGCGCGAGGCTGAGCGGGCCGGTGCTCCACGCGGCATCGCCGGTCACATGCCGCGACTTGTCCATCGGATCACGGGTCAGTGCGGAAAAGATCGGCACGGCGAGGAAGCCCGCCAGCACGATCAGCGCCAGAGCCCAGGACATGGAGCGCTTGCCGGCTAGCAGGCCCGCCAGGGAAAAGCGCGGCTCATCGGCGCTCTTCCGGTCCGAACCCGGCTCGTCGACTGTCAGCAATACCGCGCCGTCATCGTCCAGCCCGACGACGATCCGGTAACCGCCGAAGCGAAGCTCGCCCCCGGTTCGGGGGTCGATCGCGCCGCCGAGCATGACTCGGCCGTCGAGCGTGAAGCCGAGCGACCCCGCGCTCTCGACCGAAACCAGCCCATCGGCCCGCCGGGCGATCGTGGCGTGACGCGGATCGAGCGCCAGGTCCGGCAGATGCAGCCCGTTGTCGGCGGAGCGCCCGACCGAGATGCTATCTCCGGCCACGTCGCGGTCGCGCACGATCCTGCGGCCGCCGGCGGTCGTCTCGATGCTCCGCAAGCGGAAAGTCATGCTTCGCGCCTACCAGTAATAGAACACGCTGACGATGTGGGCGGCCAGCGCGGCGAGCAGCGCGAACGTCGCGGGGACATGCACGTAGAGCCAGACCTCCAGCATCGCGCGGTAGCGCAAGTGCCGCCGTATCCGCTCGAGCTGTGCCTGCCGGCGCTGCAGCAGCGCCTCGACCCGCGACGTGGCCGGATCGGCGGGATCCCGCGCGCCGGCACGCCGGAACGCGGCAATCGCCGCGCGCGTGGCGCCGCCCCGGTAATTGCCGCTCAACCGCCGCCACAGCCCCGCGGCGAAAGCGTCCTCATCCAGCGCGGCGAGCACGTCGTCGGTCCGATCCCTTTCCAGCGGCTGCGCGGCGTCGGCGATCTGGCGGTCGATCGCGCGCAGAGCCTCGGCCATCTGGGGTTCGGTCATCTCCTCGCGATTGGAGCTGAGCGCCGCGGGCAGCGCCGCGTAGACGGCGACGCCATAGCCTCCGGAAACGATGACCAGCAGCATCAGCGCATAGGCGAGGGTGTGAACGTTCCAGCCGAGCTGGAAGCCGGTGTGCAGCGTCACGATCACGATCAGGGCAAGGCCGAGATAGACATGCGCCGATGTCCAGGCCTTGAGCGACCATGCCCCCCGCGTCATCGCGCGCTTGCGCACGCCGAGCAGAGCCAGCCAGACGATGAGCCCCGCGCCGATCGTGCCCAGCGTATAGCCCAGCCAGCTGCCGCCGTTGGCGCGCGGTTCCACGTCGGCCAGCGCATAGGCAAGGATCGCCACCAGGCAAATCGCCAGCGCCCGCTTGAGCCAGCGGAAGCGGCCGTGCCGCAAAAAGCCCTCGTGATCGGCGGCGAACTGGCGGCCGCCTTGCCGCCCGGCCGGCGGCCCCGCCCGGCCCATGCCTTTCGACGCGAACGCCATCAGGTCTTCTCGGCCAGGCGCGCGACGGAAAGGAACGCCTCGGGCGCGACCCGGATCGCCGCGCCGGTCGGGCAGGCCCGCACGCAGGCCGGCCCGCCATCGATCCCGGAGCACATGTCGCACTTGATCGCGCGCTTGGGATGCTCGGCTCCCGGCTCCTCCCGCTGCTTGCGCCACGCCTGGGGCGGCTCGCCGGGACCCGGTCCCGCTCCGAACAGCAGCCAGGACAGCAGCGAAGGCTTCTTCGGCGGCACGCTGTCCATGCGGATCACGTCATAGGGGCAGTTGCGTTCGCAGTTCCCGCAGCCGATGCAGCTATCGTCGATAACCACTTCGCCGTCCGGCCCCCGCTTGATCGCGTCGGGCGGGCAATCGGCCATGCAGTGCGGATGCTCGCAGTGCCGGCACGAGGTCGGCACGTGGAGGTGCGCATAAGTCCTGCCCGCATCGCGATCGAGGCGCGACAGGCCGTCATGGCTGTCGGCGCAGGCCTTCTCGCAGTTGTCGCATCCCACGCACAGCGTCTCGTCGATCAGCAGGACGTCGGTCGCTTCGCCGATGCCGTTGTCGACCAGGAACTGGGCGGTTTCGGAATAGAGGTCGACCGCGCTCGAAAAATTCGCCTTGCGGCTCTCGACGAAGGCGTTGACTTCTCCGCGCGCCGCCATGTCCGCCCGCGCCTTGCGCAGCAGTTCCGGCTTCCTCGCCAGCAGGCGGGCGAACGCCTCTCCCGGCAGCCGGATGGTTTCGGAACGGATCGCCGCCCTGACCGTGGCCGAGCGCGGCTTGCCGTCGATCAGCGCCATCTCGCCGACATAGGATCCGGCGGGGACGTAGGACAGGAACACCGGGCGGCCGCCAAGAACCTTCTCGACGATCATCGAGCCGCGCCGGACGACGAAGATATCGTTGCCGCCGTCGCCTTCGGCCAGCACGATCTCGCCCGCCGCGAATGTCTGGACCTCGGCCAGCTCGACCACCTCCGCCACGTCCTCGCTGGTCAGGCCCGAACCGAAGATCTGCAGCAGTTGCCGCTCGATCGATATGCGCGTCACCGCCCGCCCGGCGGCGGGAACGGTGGCCATCAGCTTGAGCGCCGCCGTGCGGCTCAGCTCGATCGCCAGGGTCGTCTCGGCGGCGCGCACCGCCGCGCCGCGCCGACGGCCGGAGATCAGCCCGACTTCGCCGAAGATCGAGCCCCGAGCGATGGTCACGTCCTTGGCCGGATCGTCCCGATCGACCTCGACCACCACCGATCCCTCGGCGATGGCGAAGAGCGAGGAACCCGGCTGGTTGCGGGCGAAGATCGTCTCGCCGCCGGCGAAGCTCCTGACAGTGCTCTCCAGCAGCAATTCGCGCAGCTGCAGGACCGAGACGTCCCGGAATATCTCCACGTTCCCGCCGATCAGGGCCAGCCACTCGTCGACCGAGCGCTGGACGGGCAGGCCGGCGAAGCGCGCCGCCAGTATCGGCTCGTCCGCCGGCTTGAGCGCAAGGTTGCCCGAAAGGTATTCGACCACATCGTGGCCCTGGTTCATGCAGTGTTTGATCAGCGGATAGCCCGCCAGTGCCCCGATGACGTGGATGCCCGGCCGCGTCGTCTCGAAAGTCGGCGAAAGGATGGGAAAAGCCTCGCGATCCGGCCCCGTGAACGCGATTCCGCATGCTTCGATGAACGCGCGCGGCGCATTCGAGCCCATCCGCGCGATCACGCGGTCGCAACGGATCGTCTCCCGGCCGTCGCGCGTGTCGAGCACGAGTTCACCGGGGCGGACTTCCGCCGGGGCTGTTTCCAGCCGGATCGCAAGGCGGCCACGATCGGCCGCCTCCTGCAGCAGCTTGACGTTCGCGGCCTTGGCGCGCGCGAAATCGGCTCCGCGATTGAGGATGGTGACGACGTTGCGCTGGACGGGGTCGGCGGCCAGTCCCAGCGCGTTCTCGATCCCGGCGTCGCCGGTGCCCACCACGACGATATGCTCGTCGACATACTCGCCCGGATCGGCCAGTTCATACTGCACATGCGGCAGTCCGCCTCCCGGCCAGGGGGCGGTGTTGGGATTGCCCTGGGTTCCGATCGCGAGGATGACGGCCCCGGCCTCCACGGTATCGCCGTTCGCCAGCGTCAGGGTGAACGAACCCTTCTCTCCCTCGATCGAGCGCACTTCGGCATCGAGCCGGACATCGACCGCATGCTCGGCGATCTGCCGCTCCCAGGTATCCAGCACCGTCTCGCGCCTGCCCGCGTCGAACGAGAGGTCCGAGCGCAGAACCAGCACGGCCGGCGTCGCCATTACGTGCTTGCCCTTCTGGTACTTGAAGATCGTATCCGAAAGATGCCCGGTCTTTTCGAGCAGCACATGGCTCACGCCCCGCCCGGCCGCATGGGCCGCCGCGCTGAGCCCGGCCGGGCCCGACCCGACGATGGCGATGCTCACGCGATCGGCCACGGTCCCTCCTCTGGACGCGCCGGCGCGGTGCAGCGGCCGACGGTTGCAATATCCCTATGGCTCTTCCACACCCCATGCTCACCAGAACATGCCGCGAGCCGGCGCGGGCTGCGCTGTCGGCGGAAACTATGGACCGAATCGAAGCCATGGCACAAGGCGAATCCAAGACTGGCCGAAGGGGCACTGTCGCACTGGCGCTCGCCGTTTGCGTTGCGATCGGCGCGATCGGCTACCGGGTCGGGTCGGACAGTCAAGCAGACGTTGCTCCATCACCGCCACCAGGCGCGAGCGCCGACACCATTGCCGATCCCATCGCCGCGCTGGAGGCACGCAGCAGGGAATCGCCGGGAGACAGCGCGAACTGGTCGGCGCTGGGCTCGGCCTATTTCGAATCCGGGCGTTTCGACGATGCAGTCGGCGCTTTCGGCAAGGCGGCGCAAATCGCGCCGCGGGCGGTTACGTGGTCCGCCCTCGGCGAAGCGCGAGTCATGGCGAGTGCGCACGATCCGATGCCGGCCGCCGCGGTCGCCGATTTCGAAAGAGCGATCACGCTGGATCCCCGCGATCCGCGCGCGCGTTATTTCCTTGCGGTGAAACGCGATCTTTCCGGCAATCACGCCGGCGCTATCGACGATTGGCTGGCGCTTCTGGCGGACACGCCGCCGGGTGCGGCGTGGGAGACGGATCTTCGCCGCACGATCGAGCAAGTGGGCAAGATCAACAAGATCGAAGTCGCGGAGCGGTTGGCCAAGGTGGCCCAGCCATCCTCCGATCATCCCGCGGTCATTCCGGCCATTCCCGGACCGAGCGCCGATGACCTGCGCGGCGCCGCGACCCTGCGGCCGGAGGAGCAACGCCGGATGGCCGAAGGAATGGTCAGCCGGCTCGAGGGCCGGCTGCGCGGCGATCCCGCCAATGTCGAGGGTTGGGTGATGCTGATGCGCAGCCGGATGGCGCTGGACCAGCCCGACAAGGCAAGGCAGGCGTTCACCCAGGCGCTGGCCGCGAACCCGGGCCAGGGGGCGATGCTGCGCGATCGCGCGGCGCGGCTCGGCATCAGATGAGGCTGGCCGCCAGCACGTGGCGCTGGTCGAACACGAACAGCACGAAAGCCAGCGACATGCCGGCAAGCATGGTCCGGTAGGCCATGCCCAGCAGGCGGTACTTCTTGCGCTGGAGAACCTGCCCGTTCTGGTAGATATCGCACAGCATCATGCGGAACATGGCGTCGTCGCTGCGCAGCCGCGTCAGCATCCGCTCGGTGAACTCGGCCTCGTCGAGCCGGGTGAAGGCTCCGAAGAACATCAGGTTGGCGTGATCCTCGTCGTGCCTGGGCGGAACGACCGACGGCATGACCACCGCGACGGACAGCAGAGCCGTGACGAACGCGGATGCGCCAAGCACCAGCAGCGCGGGCGGCAAATGCCCCGAAGTACTCGCTTGCCCGACGATGAGAGTGAAGATCACCAGGGCGGCGCCGATCAGCATGCTCGCCTTCTGGTCGGCCATCTGGCTGAGGCCGAGGTTGACGAGCGTCGCCGTGCGCACCGCCTGCACCGCGTGGGGCGCATATTCCGGCTGATCTGGAGTAGCTTCCGTCATGGCACCTTCCGGACGCGCGTTGTCCCGCCAATCCGAAGACCGTGAACGGCCGAGTGTGTGGCAAAAGTCACCGCAGAGTCCATCCGCGCCAAGATCGCGGCTATGGCGCCCCGCACCGCTTCTTGAAGTAGGCAATCCGACCTTTGGCCTGCTTGGCGAAATTGGGGTGGCCGGGCCAGTGAGGAGGGCGAGGCTCATCCTTTATGTCGGACTGCGTTCCGCGACCGAATTCGGACCATGAGATGCGGCCGAACAAATAGCCCGGCGGCTTGTCGCCGGGATCGCGGAGGCGAGCCCTCAGCCCCTGACAGAAACGATCGCAGCCCTTGCCGTAGCGCAGCCCGGTCACACTGAAAGGCATGAGCGATTCATAGTCGACGCCTTCCGAATCCGGCCCTTTGTTTGCCGGATCCTCGAAGTAGCGGAACGAGACGCCTTTGCGGCCCTTTATGCATTCGAAGCTGTATTCGAGAATACTGCCGCTTTCGTATCCCGACTCTTTCACGAGAAGCGCTCCATTGGAGCGATTGTACACGTGGTAGGCTGCGTGATATTCTTGAGCCGACACAGGCAATGCCCAAGTCGCGCAACCGATCGCGGCGGTCAGGCAAACAGACTTGATCCGCATGGTCTCCCCCTTTGATTATCGGGATCGATCATGATCCTTTCCCCTCAAAGGTCAATGCGTGCCTAGGGTGCGTGCAATCTCCCGTCCGGCGGCGGACTTCTGATGTCCGTTGGTACCGAAACGATCTACGAGAAAATCCACGTAACCTGCTGATTTTCTTTGGTGGGCGGTGACGGGCTCGAACCGCCGACCCTCTCGGTGTAAACGAGATGCTCTACCAACTGAGCTAACCGCCCGACGACTGATCTGCCGGTTGTTTCGGCAATCAGCCAGGCTCGGCGGAGGACCGCCTGACCAGCGGATCGAATACCCGATCCGCGAAGCGATCTCTCAGAAACGGCTCGCTTTTGCAAGCGCCGCTCCCCCGATTGTCGCAACGGGACATCGCTGCCCTTCGATCCCGCTTGCATCGCCGTCCCGAACCCGGTGTGCCCGCGAAGCAAGCCGTACCCATCTGGGGGCATCTGCGCGGGGCCTCCGTCGTTCAGACGATCGCCAGCACACTGGTCAGCACCGTGCGCACCAGTTCGGCCTGACCGCGAGAGCCCATCTTGGCATAAACCTTTTTCGAATATCCGCGCGCGGTCTCAAGGGTGATCCCCAGTTGCTTCGCAACATCTCTGATCGTCAGGCCCTGGGCCAGAGCCCAGGCCATCTGGGATTCCCTTGGCGACAGGCCGAACAGGTCGGCGAGTTGCCCGCACCGGTCGGATTGGGAGTTCCTGTCGCTGCGCAAGTAGAGGATCGCGACCGGGACCCTTTCGGCCGCGATCGAGCGATGCTGGACCGGCGCGATGAGCAGGTCCATCCACGGATCGCGATTCAGGATGAGCGCTCGGGGCTTTCCGCTTGAATCCCGCGCGAACCGCGCGACGATCTCGCGCACTTCCTTCCCGATGGAATTCGAGCCGAAGCCCAGCCTGCCGCGGTCATTGCGAAAGAGCAGATCGGAGCCATCGAAAATTCGGGACATCTCGGCCGTCTGGTCGACGATGCGGCATTCCTCGTCGAGGGTGAGCCAGCCGAAAGCGGAGCGTTGCGCCGCTTCGATCGCTATCGCCGCGCCAAAACGCTGCTGCTCCAGCGTGAAATAGGTTCGCAGGGCCTGATTGAGATGGGGCGCGAGCCTGCCCATCAGCAAACGCGTTCGCTTCTCGTGCTTCGCCGCGCCGGCGCACGTCAGCCAGGCGTACATCCCATTTGGATCGGTGATCTGCTGGATATGGACAGCCTCGATCCCCATCGTGCGCAGACGCTCGCGCAGGCGGGTTTCCTCGTCCGCTTCCGACGTCGTGAACAGGGCTTCCAGCCCGACGGTCCCGGTGCCGTGCAGCCCCGGAAACGGCATGCCGCTGCGCAAGCGGCGTTTGGCGACGAGCGCCTGCAATTCCGCCGGAGGCCCATGGCCCGCGTGAAGCGCCACCGTTTCGTTGCGAAAGGCGCGAAACGTGAATGTCGCATAGATCGAATTGGTGCAGGCACGAAAACGCGACAGGAAATCCTGCCACAACGGGCGTTCCAGCACGCCGTGGTGCAACGCGTAGATCAGATCGCTTTCGTCGTTTTCCATGAGCGTCGCCAGCATAGCCCAATTGGGGGTTACGGGAAGCCCGGAGTTTCCCGATAAGGCAGATCGAGCGGGGACAATCACGCGGCGGCCGTTGGGAGGACATTTTGTGCTAAGCGCGGAAAAAGTTGTCGAGGATGCGCGGGTGGCCACCGGCCTCGGCGACACGGGCGACGAATCGTTCCGCGACGGGCTGGCGATGCTCGTCAGGTCGGCGAACGCGCAAGCCCGGTTCAATGAGCGCGGTCTCGCGATGTTTCACGGCAGCCTGGTCTCCAATCTTTCGAACCGGATGTGGGTGGAGCACTGGTACGCACTTCATCCCGAGATCGACGAGCAGCAGATTGTCGAACCCCTGTTCGGGCTGGGCTTGCCGAGGACCGGCTCCACCGCGCTCGCATGCACGCTGGCCGAAGACCCTGCGGTCCGATCGATCCGCATGTGGGAGACGATGGCGTTCGACGATCCGCCCGCCAAGGAGACCGAGTTCACCGATCCGAGGATCGAGGTCTACGAGCAACAGCGGCGCCGGTTCGATCACATCGCCCCGCGCATGAAGACAATGGTGCCGGTCGGCGCGCAGACCATCGTCGAATGCCACCCGCTGATGGGCATGGACTTCAAGGCGCAGGAGTTCGTCGCCCGCGCCCGCTTGCCCGAATACGTGGACTGGATCCTGAACGAGGCGGACCTTGTCCCCACCTACCGGTACATGAAGCGGGCCCTGAAGCTGCTTCAGTGGCGCTTCCCCCCGGTTCGCTGGCGGCTGAAGAGCCCCAGCCACATGCCTTTCGTGTCGGCCCTGAACACCGTGTTCCCCGACGCCAAGTTCTGGATGACGCATCGGGACATCACCAAGGTCATCCCGTCGGTCGTCGACGTTTACCACGAGCTGCACAAGTCGATGACCGACGAGCTCGACCCCGACTTCATCATCGACACGATCATGAAGTGGTTCACCATCGGCACGCGCCGGGTGCTGGAATTTCGCAACCACAACGAAAGCCGGTTCGTGGACATCCAGTTCTCCGAATTCCAGCGCGATCCGGAAGCGAGCGTGCGGCGCGTCTACGGTTTCATGGGCGAGGACCTGTCGGACGAAGCTCTGGCCCGCATGCGGCAATGGCGGATCGACCAGGCCAGGGGCAAGGACGGCAAGCACGAATACGACACGATCGCCGCTGGCCTGGATCTCGACCGGATCCGGGAAGAATTTCGCTTCTATTCCGATCGCTTCACCGAACAGCCGGCCTGAAAGGAAGAAATCATGACGACATTGACGCAAGGACATTCGTCCGAGGAGATACGCCACGGGCTGCCGATCGAATACGATCTTCCGATCGCCACGCGCCCCGACATCCCGGACATGCGGGATGGGATCAACATCTGGTTCTTCGAGGAGAACGGGGAATTCGGGGTACCCCGCCTGGCGATCGACGCGGTCGGCGACAGCTGGGATGCTGCCGGGATCGGCTGCAATATCGTCTTTCCCGATGGCAGAGTGCTGGAAGGCGACAAGGGCGTGCCCGCGATCTCGCCGCTCGACGACGAGGGCAAGCCGACGATCCGAGGAAGCACCGCGCTTCGGTTTCGCTGCATCGAGCCGTTCAGGAAATGGCATATGTCCTATGACGACGAGATCGTCGACACCACGATAGACGACCAGATCGCCTGCGAGATCGACCGCACGAAGACCGCCCGAATCCGCATCGAGATCGACATCGAGTACCGCATTCCGGTGTGGGCCCAGATATTCGCGGACGACGACGACAGCCTTATCGCCGGCTGGATGGGCCGCGGATGGCGTTACGAAACGCCGGTGCTGGTCAGCGGCACGTTCGAGATTGACGGCAAGCAACGCGCGTTCCGGGGCACCGGCAATCTGATCCGCCGCAAGAGCCGCCGCTCGACCTACCTGGATTTCCCCGGACACGTCTGGCATTCCGCCATCTTCCCCGATGGCCGCGCGTTCGGCCTCAACGTCTATCCGCCGAAGGATGGCGTCCTCTATTACAACACCGGCTTCATCTACAAGGACGGCACTTATCACGACGCGAAAGTCGTGGAGGTGCAATGGCTTGGCGAGCTGGCCAAGGACGGCGACGATTGCTCGATCGTGCTGGAGTCCGCCCTCGGCCGGACCCATATCACGGGCGTCAGCCTGCTCAGCACCTACAAGCCCTCGAACAGGAACGGCAGCATGGGCGGGCTGAACCTGCACCAGGGCGGTGTCCGGTTTACCTGGGACGACCAGACGGCAATCGGGGTGGTGGAGCGTTCTTCGTTCGTGCCGGCGCCTTCCGACGCTTCGGCGGCCTGGACTCGTTCCGTTTCAGATTGAACCGGAACGAGTCCGGACGGCGATCGGTATGACGGAACGCTCCTCTTTTCCCGCCGAATGATCCCGGACGCTTGACCGACCGTCGAAGCGATGTTCCTGTTTGCCGGTCCGGAGGTGGTGTGGACTATCTGAGCGAATTTCGGGGCAACCTCCGGCCGCTTGCCGCGGCTGGAGTAGGTATCGGCACCGGCACCGCGCTGTTCGCCTATTCCGCCAGCGTGTTCGTTCCGCACCTGGTGAAGGAATTCAACTGGTCGCGCGCGGAGTTCGCTCTGGTCGGCATGACGATCCTGGCGGCTTTGCTCATCGCGCCCGTCGCGGGCCGGCTGACCGACCGCCTTGGGGTGTTTCCGATGGCCGTGGCAGGGGTGTTCCTGCTCCCGCTGTGCCTCGCCGCATTCGCATTCCAGCAAGGCGAGGTGTGGCATTATCTGGTGATAGCGCTGGGTGTGCAGGTGGCGGGGTGCCTGACCAGCGGCCTCATCTACACGCGGCTGGTGGCGGAGCGCTTTCACAAGGCGACCGGCCTTGCCCTTACCGTCGTCAACTGCACCCCGGCATTGCTGGCGATGGGTACGGTTCCCGCCCTCAACTGGTTCATCGAGAGCCATGGCTGGCGCAGCGGCTATCTCGCCGTCGCGGCGTTCACCTTCCTTGGCGGCCTTACGGCGCTGTGGCTGATTCCGCCGCGTGCCGGCGTGCCCGCTCAGACATTCCCGGCAAACGGTACATCGGATTCGACGGCGACCAAGCCCGCCCGAACGCAGGCCCGCACCCCGGCCTCCCGGCAGGACTATCGGCGGATTTTCGGCAGCAAGGTGTTCTGGATCATCTTCGCCGGCATGTTCCTGTGCCTGTTGCAGACACCGCTGCACGCGGCGCAGATGAACCTGATGCTGGTGGAGAACGGCATCACCGCGCAGACCGCCGCCAACATCGTGACCGTTTACGCCTTCGGCACGCTGGTCGGCCGGCTGGCCTGCGGGGTCGCGCTCGACCGTTTTCCTACCCCGGTCGTCACCGCCGTCTCCATGGCCCTGCCCGCCATCGGGTTCTTCCTGCTCGGGACAGACTGGAACACGGTGAGGGTCATCGCCTTTTCCATGTTCCTGGTCGGCCTTTCGGTCGGAGCCGAGAGCGATCTGAACCCCTATCTGGTCGCCCGCTATTTCAAGCTGCCGATCTACAACACCACGCTCGGGCTGGTATTTCTGGTAAATTATCTGGCAGCCGCGGTCGGCGCGCTGGGAATCAGCGTCACGCTGAAAGCTGCGGGAAACTACACGCCGTTTCTTTTCGCCGTCTCGCTGGCGACGGCCGTGGGAGGCTTGCTGTTCCTGCTGATGCCGTGGAGAAGACACGCGGAAAAGGTCGGTTAGAGTGATTTTGAGGCAGGTGGAAGCACCTGCCGGCTCGCAAATCACGGCAGACAAGGAATATCCGGATCACTCGTTCGCCCGGTCGAGCAGATCCATGAGGTCGCGCGCGGCATCGCGGTCGGTCTCGTTGTCGAAAGCGATGTCCAGTTCGGGCGCCGAGCCCAGCATGTACATCAAAGCCCAGAGCGCGAAGCGCCGCGCGGAATCCCGCTCCAGCCCGAAATCCACGGCCATCCGCTCGACGCCGCTCGCCAGCGTCTCGGGAGACACCGTGGCGAGGTCGCTGGTGCCGAAGTAGCGGTTGATCTGATCGTCGAAGTCCATGGAACCTGGAAGCCTGCCTGTTATCGCCTGGGGGCTGGATAAGGGGGGAACGGCGCCTCCCGCCACGCACCCGGATCGATCCCGTCGAGCGACCAGTCGCCGATACGCCACCGCACAAGCCTGAGCGTCGGGTGGCCGATCGCCGCCGTCATCCTGCGCACTTGCCGGTTGCGTCCTTCGCGGATGGTCAGTTCGATCCAGCAATCGGGCACGGTCTTGCGGAAGCGGACCGGCGGATTTCGGGGCCATATCGGCGGTTCGGCAATGCGCGCAACGACAGCGGGCCGGGTCATGCCGTCCTTGAGACGGACCCCGCGCGTCAGCGCAAGCAGGCTGGAGTCGTCGGGGATGCCTTCCACCTGCGCCAGATAGGTCTTGGGCGTCTTGAATCGGGGATCGGCGATCCGGGCCTGCAACCCGCCATCGTCGGTAAGGAGCAACAGCCCCTCGCTATCGAGATCGAGCCGCCCGGAAGGATAGACGCCCGGAACCCGGATATATTCCGAAAGCGTCGGACGGACCGACGCCGGGTCCTCGCCGCCGTCGGTGAACTGGCAAAGCACGCCGTAAGGCTTGTTGAACAGGATCAGCCGCGACATGCCTCAGTCACGCGGCCTGGGCACAGGACGGGCCGCCCCGGCCATCAGACCGCCAGGATGACCGTGTCGTCCGCTCGTGGCGCCGCCGGCTCGAACGAGGGGAGAGGTTCGAAGCTTTCATCCAGCAATTCCGCCGAGCCAAGGCCGGCCAGCTTGAACTGACCCAGCCGCATGTCCTCCTCGCTCCGCCACGCCTTCGACATGTTCAGAGCGGTGACGAACAGGTCTCCGTGGCGTTCGAACAGCAAGTGCGGCGCCAGCTTCACTTCCTTGCCGTTATAGAGCGCCAGGATAACCTGTCGGCGGGCGATGGCTTCCATCAGCGTGAGGCGTGCGTCATTCATGAGTCGCGCGCCCCGCCAGCGCAGTGAGAGGAAGTTGCATGCCGGCCTAATGCGGAAACCGTTGCAAGGTTACAAGCCTCATCCTCACAACCGCCGCAGAACGCGCGATCCTGCCGGCTCGGAAATCACGGCGGACAAAGAATATCTAAAGCCTGATGACTTTGGTTTGAATCACTTCGTCATTGCGACCCCGGACTTGGTCCGGGGGAAGCAATCCAGGGCCGCGCTGCGCCGCCCTGGATTGCCGCGGGGCTGCGGCCAAGGCCGCAGTTCATCCTGAGCGGCTGTTGCAAACAGCCAGCCGAAGGGCCCCTCGCAATGACGAAGCAATGTAAAGTCATCATGGTCTAGGCGATCAGCTTGACGAGCGTCATCGACAGGAACGCGCCCACCAGCGCCATCGCGAAGCCCCACGCCAGCAACGCGTTGAACAGCTTGCGGCCCTCTCCCTCTTTCGCCAGCGCCGCGACGCACAGCGCGCCCAGCGTGGACAGAGGCGAAACATCGACGAGTGACGAGCCGACATTGATGCTGAGCGCCACTTCCAGCGGATCGCCGCCGCCGAGCGACTGGACGATGCCCGGCACCGTCGGCAGAAATGCCGGAAGAACGACCCCCGACGTGCTGCTGTAGATCGAGATCGCGCCGGTGACGAAAGCCACGACCCCGTTGATCGTCAGCGGCGTTGCGATTGCCGCGATCATCCGGCTGAACAGCGCCGTGCCACCGTGGCTTTCGACAAGCGCGACCAACAGCGAAACCCCGCATACCATAAGGATGACGTTCCATGGGATCGACTTGACCACCGCCCGCTCGTCGCCGGCGCGCGCCACGATCAGGACGGCGGCGGCGGCGAACGCGGAAAGTCCCACGTTCGCCTTCAGCACGATGACCGAGAATATCCAGCAGCCCAGGACGGCCAATGTCAGGACCTGGGCACGGGTCAGGCGCTCCGCATCTGCCGCCCCCTCCGCGTCCGGCGTGGCAGGCGCCCGCAGCCGCGCCAGATACCAGCCATACACGGGAACCGACACGACCACGTGGGCGAGAAAATTGGCGAGCATGACCGCCCCTTCGTGGCCGCCCAGGCCTCCTTCCGCCATGCTCGAGTTGGCAATGATGCCGACGGCGCTGATCGGAGAGAGATTTCCGGCGTTGGCCCCATTCGCGACCATCAGCGCGGTCAGCATCGGCGGAATCTCGCTTCGGGCGCCGATGCTCGCGGCAAGCGGCACGACCAGCGCCACCGCCGAGATCGCGCCCGGGCCGACCGCCGAAATGAGGAAAGCAATCAGGAAGAACATGATCGGCACCAGCAAGCGGCTCGCCCCGATGAGGCGCATCGCGTGCGCGGCAAGCGCCGCGAAGGACCGATTGGTCTCGCCTATCGCGAACAGCAGCGTCGTTCCCGCAAGCGTGATGAACAGCGCGGCCGGGAAGCCGTCGATCACTGCATCGGGCTTGTCGCCCGCCAGGTAGACGCCGACGATCCACGCGGCGGCGATCGCGACGATCCCCACGTTGATCCGTGAAACCATCGACAGGACGATCGCGGCCAGCAGCGCGGAGAGACTGATGATTGCAATCGACATGCCTTCGCCCGATCCTCTTCCCGCCAAGACTCCGGACCCACCCGGCCAAGCATTCCCGCCATGGCGTTAGTCGGCCGGCGCCGCGCATGCAAATGACGGTGGCAAATGACGGTGGCAAATGACGGTGATTGCGAACGGAGGGTATTTCTGTAAGCGATGGCCGCAAGAACGATGGGAGACACTGAATGCGCACTCACCGCCAATTGCGGTCGCTGACGCTTGCGGCGATGACCACGTGCGCCGCCCTGCTCGGACCGGTGGCACACGCACGGACGGACGATGGGACCGTCGGCCGGCCCGTCGCCGAGGACCAAGCCGCCGGGCCCGCCAGCGTCGACAGCTTCGTCGTCGAGAAGCGCATCTCGCCGGCATTCGGTGGCCGCACCTTCGGCGCCGCGGGCGCATACGAACTGATCGTGGCCCGGATGAAGGGTTCGCTGGATCCGCGGGCAGCGATCAACCGGCGCATCGTTGCGCTGGACAAGGCGCCGAGGAATGCCGCCGGACGCGTCGAGTACAGCACGCAAGTGACGATCCTGAAGCCCATCGATCTGGTCAAGGGTTCGGGCAATCTCGTGTACGAGGTGATCAACCGCTCGATCGGCGGCATCGATCCACGGGCCGAGGACCTCGACCGGCAAGGGATCATGGACGTGCTGCTGCCGCGCGGCGACGTCTTCATCAACGCGGCATGGCAAGGGGAACTGACGCCCGAGCGCCTTCCGCCCAACTTCGGCCAGTTCCGCGACCAGTTGGGCAGCGATCCGATCTTCGCGGCGCTTCCGCCCGCGCTGGAAGGCGGCAAACCGCTCGTCCGCCGCATCCGGCACGATGTGGAGGCGGTCAACGTCAATTCGGGCAAGCCGATGACGCGGATCTCCCTGCCCTACCCCGCCACGCCCACCTCTCGCGTCACCGCGATGTCGCGCCGCTTCGAATCCGACAAGCCGGTCCGGGTGCCCGCCAAGGGCATTCGTATGCTCGACCGCAATACGGTCGAGGTCGACCCGGTGCCGGGCGCCGCGATCTACGACATCTTCTACGATGCGACCGACGCGGTCGTTTCGGGCGTAGGTTTCGCGGTCCCGCGCGACCTCGTGTCCTTTCTCCGGAACGATCCGGGTGACGGGCGGCAGCGGGCCAATCCGCTCGTGGGCAGGGACGGGAAACCGATCGCGCGGCAAGCTTACGCCTATGGCCTTTCCCAAAGCGGGCGCTACCTTCGCATGTTCCTGTGGCAGGGCTTCAATCAGGACGCCGCCGGCCGCGCCGTGTTCGACGGCATCGTCCCCATCGTCGCGGGCGCGCGCTTCGGGTACATGAATGGGCTGTTCTCGGACGCCGGCCAGTCTCCGTCCGAGTTGTCCGGACACAGGATCGCGGACGCGTTTCCCTTCGCCTATCCGGTGCTTCGCGATCCGCTGAGCGGCAGGACCGACGGCGTGCTGAAGCGGTGCGAGGAGAGCCGCACCTGCCCCAAAGTCATGCAGATCGACTCCGAGCAGGAAGCGGCAAACGCCTGGGGCTGGCTGCTGACCACCACGCCCGACGGCAAGGCGATCACACGGCAGCCCGATAACGTCCGCCTCTATGCCGTCGCCGGCAGCGATCATGGCGACAGCACCACGCCCGCCGCCGCGTGCCGGGCATCGATCAACGCCCCCATATCGTACAAGGCTTTCGTGCGCGCTGCGTTCTTCAACCTGGATGCATGGGTCCGGCATGGCACGCTGCCCCCGCCGAGCAATTATCCGGGTCTTGCGGACGGCGGCCTGACGACGCTGGCCAAGGCGCGGGCACAGTGGCCGGCCATCCCCGGCTACCCGTACGTTTCGGCGCGCAACGCGCCCGAATACTTCATTGCCGGCCAACCGCTTCCGGTTCGGCGCGGCGGATACCCCATCTTGGCGATGACGCTGGACGCGGACGGAAACGCCACGGGCGGGTTGCGCCACCCGATGTTCGCGGTGCCCACCGGCACGATGGTCGGAGTCGGAGGACGCAAGGAAGGGTTCACGCCCCAGCACTCCTGCCCGTTCCTGGGCGAGTACCTCCCGTTTGCCGCGACGCGCGGCGAACGCCTGGCCTCAGGCGATCCGAGGCGGTCGATGGAGGAACGCTATCCGGGCGGCGCCGTCGAAATAGGAGCGAAGCGGCGTGCCGTCGCCCAAACGCTCGTCGCGCAGCGCTATATCCTGCCGATCGATGCCGAAGCGGCCGCCGCCGAGGCTCCGTTCGAGGTCAGATAACGCCGGGAGCGGCGGAGGTTCGTTCATCCGTTTCGCCCGGCGTGGCCAGGGTCCAAAATATCTTGAACGTTATGACTTTACATTGCTTCGTCATTGCGACCCCGGACTTGGTCCGGGGGAAGCAATCCAGGGCCGCGTTGCTCCGCCCTGGATTGCCGCGGGGCTGCGGCCAAGGCCGCAGTTCATCCTGAGCGGCTGTTGCAAACAGCCAGCCGAAGGGCCCCTCGCAATGACGAAGTGATTCAAACCGAAGTCACGTACTCTAACGATCACATCCCGCCTTGCGGCGATTGACTTTCAGAAGCGCCTGCGGTCAGGACGTACGATAGTGAACACATGATAGTGAATAAACGGGGGCAGCCCCCGCGCGGAAGGCATCGATGATTGAAACCGAACGCCTGATACTGCGGCCTTACGTGATCGACGATTTCGAATGCTACCTGGCGATGCTGGCCCAGCCGACGCCGCACTTCCCGTCGCGCCAGATGTTGTCGCGCGAAGACGCGTGGATGCGCATCCTTGGCGCCGTCGGCCATTGGGCTCTGTTCGGATACGGGCTTTTCGCCGTCATCGGCAAGGATTCGAACAGATACCTCGGCGAAGCCGGGCTCATGGACTTGCGGCGGCCGATCGACGAACGCTTCCGTGGCTGCGACGAGGCCGGGTGGTACATCGTCGCCGAGGAGCAGGGAAAAGGCCTGGGCTCGGAGGCATCGCGCGCCGCGCAGGACTGGTATCAGGCAAATCGCGGACAGTTCCGGACCATCTGCATCATCGATACGGCCAATGGACCGTCCCGCGCGCTCGCGAACAAGCTCGGGTACGAGCCGGCGGCATCGCAGGGCACGGTCCAGGGCGACCTGATCGTGTTCGAGCGCGGGTCAGCGCTGGCCCCGCCTCCCCCGGCCGAGCACATCGGCGGGCTGTATGTGGATGGCGCCGTCTCCTCGGCCGGATAGGATCCCTCGGTAGCGCCGTCCCGCCATCGCGGCTCGCCGCGTTCATCACCGCGCGCGGGCGCAAGCAGATGCGGGCGATGGTGGCCGCATAATCAGACCGCGGGTTGTCGCCCTCCACGTTTCGACATAGTGTCGCGAAAATGGGAGGGCGCAACTTGTCGGACTACGGACACCTCTTTCAAAGCGACCGCGTTCACGGCGACGTCTACACCGACCCGGCGATCTTCGAAGAGGAGATGGCGCGGATTTTCGGCCAGACCTGGATATTCGTCGGGCACGAGAGCGAAATTCCCCAGCCCGGCGACTTCCGGACCCGAAGGATCGGCCGCCAGCCGGTGATCTTCGTGCGCGGTCGCGACGGGACGGTGCGGGTGCTGATGAACCGCTGCACGCACCGGGGCTCGCTGATCTGCGTGGAGGAGCGGGGCAACGCCGCGCGCTTCACTTGCCCGTACCACGCGTGGACTTTCCTCAACACCGGCGACCTGATCGGCGTTCCTTATGCCGAGCGCTACGACGAGGGCATGGACAAGCAGGCGTTCGGGCTGCGGCCGGCTCCCAGGGTCGCGGACTATCGCGGGTTCGCGTTCGCCAGTCTGGCTGCCGACGGCCCCTCTCTCGACGAGTTTCTCGGGCCGCTGGTCAAGGCGGAGATCGACATCGCGCTCGATCTGTCCCCCACCGGACGGATCAGCGTGAACGCCGGGACGCACAAGTTCGGCTACAACGGCAACTGGAAGCTGCAGGCGGAAAACAGCGTCGATGCCTATCACCTGAATTTCCTGCACCAGGGCTTCCTGCAAGTTGTGCTCGACCGCGCGGGGGTGGACGGGCGCGGCATGGGCACCGGCACGTCGCCCGCGCTGATCCGCGACCTCGGCAATGGCCACGTCTCATGGGACACGTCTCCCATCGGCATGGAGCTTCAGTTCATTGGCTCGGACAGCGGTGCGGGAGACTGGCGCGAGGCGTACAAGAATGCGCTCGTGGCACGCCACGGCATCGACCATGCGCGGTACTTGTGGGCGCGCGGCGCACCGCATGTGCTGATCTATCCCAACCTCGTCCTGATCTCCTCGCAGATCCGCATGATCCAGCCGGTCGCGGTCGACCGGACCGATGTGCACCTGATGCCGGTCCTGCTCGACGGCGTTCCCGACGAGCTGAACCAGCAGCGCTTGCGCGGGCATGAGGCGTTCTATGGTCCCGCGGGCGGCGGCGCTGCGGACGACATGGAGATATTCGAGCGGCAGATGGCGGGCTTTCGCGCCACGGTGGACCCGTGGCTCTATCTGGGACGCGGGCTCGGCAGGGAACGGACCGGTCCGGACGGCTCGCTGGAAGGCCAGGTCACCGACGAGACGGGAAGCCGCGCGTTCCTGCGGCAATGGCGGAAAAGCATGGCCGCCCGAGGTCCGGTCGAGCGACGCGAGGACGACACGTGGACGACATAGCGACCCATTTCCGCATCCAGCAGTTCCTGTTCCTCGAAGCGCGGCTGATGGACGAACATCGCTACGACGAGTGGCTGGCGCTGTGGGAGGACGACGCGCACTACTGGGTCCCCTGCAATGCCGACCACGTCGACCGGAGCCGCCAAATCTCGCTGGTGAACGAAGACCTCGCCGGATTGCAGGACCGCGTCACCCGGCTGAAAAGCAACAGCAACTATGCCCAGCAGCCCCGCTCGCGCATCGCGCATGTGGTGAGCAACATCGAGATCGAAGAGGCGGACAAACCCGGCGAAGTGCTCGTCCACTCCGCGCTCAACATCACCGTCAGCCGCAAGCAGCGGATCGACACCGTCGCGGGACGGGTGAGCCATCATCTCCGGTCCCGGCCCGAGGGCTTGCGCATCCACCGGAAGAAAGTCGTCCTCGTCAACAACGACGAGGTCTTCGGCAACCTGAGCTTCCTGATTTAGAAGTACGATGGCAATGGATTGAACCCTTTCGTCATTGCAAGCCCTTCGCAACGACGAAGCAACGTGAATGCATCAGGTTCCAGCCATCGCTCGGGCCAGCCATCGCTCGGGCCAGGCATCGCTCGGGCCAGGCATCGCTCGGGCCAGGCATCGCTTAGGGCGTCGATGAGGCCGCCCTCAGCTCACATCCATCGCATAGCCGGCGGCGCGCACGGTGCGGATCGGGTCCTTCTCGCCCGGTCGGTTGATCGCCTTGCGCAAGCGACGGATGTGCACGTCGACCGTGCGCTCGTCGATGTCCGAGTCCATGCCCCAGACCCCGTCGAGGATCTGCTGGCGGGAGAGCACGCGGTTCGGGCGCTCCATGAAGTAGCGCAGGAGGCGGAACTCGGTCGGCCCCAGATGCAGCGCCTCGCCGCCACGCCGGACCCGGTGGGAGGCCGGATCGAGTTCGAGGTCGCCGAAGTTCAGGTTGTCGCCGCCGATCGAGGGCCGGCTGCGGCGCAACAGCGCCTCGATCCGCGCCATCAGCTCACGCGGGGAGAACGGCTTGGTCACATAGTCGTCGGCGCCGGTCTTGAGGCCGCGGATGCGATCCTCCTCCTCGCCGCGCGCGGTGAGCATGACGATGGGGATGCGCGCGGTCTCGCGATCCTTGCGCAGCTGGCGGCAGACCTCGATGCCCGGCACCTGCTCTATCATCCAGTCCAGGATGATGGCGTCGGGCGCCTGCTCGCGCACCATCAGCAGCGCTTCCTCGCCGTCGCCCGTGCTGCGAACGTCATACCCTTCGGCGCTGAGGTTCCATGACAGCAGGTCGCAAAGCGCGCGGTCGTCTTCGACGACCAGAACAGAGGGGTTCATTCGTCGTCCTCCTGGCGGTCCTGCTTGTCGCGCTCGGAGCAGTAGTCCCCTGTCGCGGCATAGTAGACCATTTCGGCTACGTTGGTGGCATGGTCGCCGATCCGCTCGAGATTGCGGGCGACGAAGAGAAGTTGCGCGGCGTCCGAGATCGTCGCCGGATTCTCCATCATGTAAGTCACGAGATTGCGAAAGATCGAGTTGTAGAAATTGTCGACCTTCTCGTCGCGCCGGATCACCTCGACCGCCAGTTGCGCATCGCGCGCGCCATAGGCATTGAGCACGTCGCGCACCATGCTCTGCGCCAGTTCCGCCATCGTCGGGATCAGCGTCAGCGGCTCGATCTTGGAGCGGTTCTCGACCCGGCGCACGCGTTTGGCGATGTTCTTGGAATAGTCGCCGATCCGCTCGATCACCCCGGATATCTTGAGCGCGGCGATGACGTCGCGCAGATCGTCGGCCATCGGCGCGCGCAGCGCGATCGTGCGCACCGCCAGGCGGTCCACCTCGGCCTCCAGCGCGTCGATCCGGGCATCGGCCGCCACGACTTGCGAGGCCAGCTCCTCGTCGTTGCGCGACAGCGCCAGGATGGAGTCGCGGATGGCGACCTCGGCGAGCCCGCCCATCTCCGCGATCAATCCGCGCAGCTGGCTGATCTCGGTATCGAAGGACTTTACGGTATGGTCAACCATGGCGTTTCCTGTCAGCCCGTCAGCCGTAGCGGCCGGTGATGTAATCCTTGGTCCGCTCTTCCTTCGGATTGGTGAACACTTGCGAAGTTTCGCCGTATTCGACGATCTCCCCCAAGTGGAAGAACGCCGTGCGCTGCGACACGCGGGCCGCCTGCTGCATCGAGTGGGTGACGATGACGATGGCGTACTTGGTGCGCAGATCGTCGATCAGCTCCTCGATCCGGGCGGTGGCGATCGGGTCCAGCGCCGAGCATGGTTCGTCCATCAGGATCACTTCGGGGCTGACGGCGATGGCGCGGGCGATGCACAGCCGCTGCTGCTGGCCGCCGGAAAGCGCGGTTCCGGCGTCGGTCAGGCGATCCTTGACCTCGTCCCACAGCCCGGCGCGGGTCAGCGCGGTCTCGACGATGCCGTCCATCTCCGACTTGGAGTTCGAGAGTCCGTGGATGCGCGGACCGTAGGCGATGTTCTCGTAGATCGACTTGGGAAACGGGTTGGGTTTCTGGAACACCATGCCGACACGCGCGCGCAGCTGCACCACGTCCATGCCGCTGGCGTAGATGTCCTCTCCGTCCAGCGTGATCTCGCCATCGACGCGCGCGGCATCGATGGTGTCGTTCATGCGGTTGAAGCAGCGCAGGAACGTGGACTTGCCGCAGCCCGACGGGCCGATGAAGGCGGTGACGACGCCGGTATCGATCTCGATCGACACGTTGTCGATGGCCTTCTTGGACCCGTAATAGACGTCGACATTGCGCGCCGAGAGTTTGGTCAAGTTTGAGCTTTGTGGGGACATCGGACTACCAGCGAACCTCGAACTTGTTGCGAAGGTATATGGCCAGGCCGTTCATCGCGAGGAGAAACACCAGAAGCACGATGATCGCGGCCGACGTGTTCTGCACGAAGCCTCCGTCGATCTCGTCCGACCACAGGAATATCTGCATCGGCAGGACGCTGGCGGGATCGGTCACGCCTTCTGGCGGCGTGGCGACGAAGGCGCGCATTCCGATCATCAGGAGGGGCGCGGTCTCGCCCAGCGCGCGGGCCATGCCGATGATCGTGCCGGTGAGGATACCGGGCAGCGCCAGCGGCAAGACGTGGTGGAACACCGTCTGCACCGGGCTTGCCCCCACCGCCAGCGCGGCGTTGCGGATCGAGGGCGGCACCGCCTTGATCGCGTTGCGGCCCGAGATGACGATGACCGGCATCGTCATCAGCGCCAGCGTAAGGCCGCCCACCAAGGACGACGAGCGCGGCAGGTGCAGCAGGTTGATGAACACCGCGAGGCCCAGCAGGCCGAAGATGATCGACGGGACCGCCGCGAGATTGTTGATCGAGACCTCGATCATGTCGGTCCAGCGGTTCTTGGGCGCGAACTCTTCGAGGTAGATCGCCGCCAGCACGCCCATCGGAAAGGAGACCGCGAGCGTCACCAGCATCGTCAACAGCGAGCCCTTGAGCGCCCCCCACACGCCGGCCAGATCGGGATCGGTCGAATCCGATCCGCTCAGGAAGCTCCAGTCGAGCCCGGTCACCCCGTTCTTGAGCATGATGACCAGCAACAGCACCAGGAACGCCATCGACAGCACGATGGCGATCAGGCCCATCGCGCGGAAGCGCCGCTCGGCGCCATGGCGGCGGGCGATCCGCTTCGCCATCGCCTCGGTTTCCCAGACGTTATTCATAAGCTTCCCGGAACCGCTTCACCACGCGCAGCGCGACGATGTTGAGGATCAGCGTGACGATGAACAGCACGAGGCCGAGCGCGAAGGCGGACAGCGTCTTGGCACTGTCGAACTCCTGGTCGCCGGTCAGTAGCTGGACGATCTGGAAGGTCACGGTCGTCATGCTTTCGAGCGGATCGAGCGTGAGGTTGGCGGCGGCGCCGGCGGCCATGACGACGATCATCGTCTCGCCGATGGCGCGGCTGATCGCCAGCATGACACCGGCGACGATACCGGGCAACGCGGCGGGGAGCAGCACCCGCTTGATCGTCTCGGACTTGGTCGCGCCCATCGCCAGCGAGCCGTCCTTCATCGCGCGCGGCACCGCGGCAATGCTGTCGTCCGCCATCGACGAGACGAACGGGATGATCATCACCCCCATGACGACTCCGGCGGCGAGCGCGCTTTCGCTGGAGGGATTGTCCTTGCCCAGCGCGGCGGCGATGTCGCGGATGAAGGGCGCGACCGTCAGCGCCGCGAAATAGCCGTAGACGACCGTGGGCACCCCCGCGAGAATCTCCAGCATGGGCTTGAGCCAACGCCGCATCGCCGGCGTGGCATATTGGGTGAGATAAACCGCGCTCATCAGGCCCAACGGGATCGCGACCAGCATGGCGATGATCGCGCCGATGTAGATCGTGCCCCAGAACAGCGGGATCGCGCCGAAATTCCGGCCCATGTCCTCGCCCACCGCGGTGCCAGGGCTCCAGTGGGTGCCGAACAGGAAGTCGATCGGCGAAACCTCTCCGAAGAACAGCCCGGTCTCTAACACCAGCGAGATCAGGATGCCGAACGTCGTCAGGATCGCCATCAGCGAGGCAAGCAGCAGCAGCAGCATGACGCCGCGCTCCACTTGCGTCTGCGCCGGAAAGTCCGCGCGTATGCGGGTCAGCCCGTAAGCCCCGCCGGCAAACGCCGCGATGGCGGTCAGCAACGCGCCGATCAATGCATAGCGAGTGCTGGCCTCGCGGATCGGCCCGGCCAGCTCGGCGGCGAGCGGATTGAAGAACCCCGCGTCGGGGTCCCCCGCCAGCCGCCAGGCTTCGCCCAGGACGGCGGCGCGGTCGATGTCCGCCAGGGGCAGCTTGGCCGCCACCGGCAGGCCCATCACCGTCGCGTTCACCAGCTCGGGAGAGACCACGGCCCAGATCAGCCACGCCGCCGCCGCCGGCACGATCACCCACAGGGCCATGTGCCAGCCGTGGAACGCCGGGACCGCGCGCAGCGAGCCGCGCCCGGTGTCCCGCAGCCGCGTGTTCAGCAGACGCGCCCTGCCCCGCGCCGAAAACCAGCCGGCAAGGCCAAGGGCAAGGATTGCCAGCAGGACGATCGAAAAGATCATGAAAAGGCTGTGCCCGTGATCCTACTTGAGGCCTGCCGGGTCGAGCAGGGTCATCTTGGCGGCTGCGTCGGCATTCTTCGCGCGCACGTCGTCGGGCGCGATCACCATGCCCTTCTTCTTGAGCAACCCGTCGGGGCCCCAATGCTTGGGCCACTCCGCGACATAGGCCGAGAGGCCCTTGATCGCCTGGAGGTGCGCCTTCTTGACGTAGATGTAGAGCGGCCGCGCGCCCGGATAGCTGAAATCGGAGATCGTCTCGTATGTCGGCGCGATGCCGGACATGGTGATACCCTTCAGCTTGTCGGAGTTCTCTTCGAGGAACGAGTAGCCGAACACGCCGACCGCCTTGGGGTTCTGGGCGATCTTCTGGACGATCAGGTTGTCGTTCTCGCCCCCGTCGACGTACTTGCCGTCCTCGCGCACGCCGGTGCAGGTGGCCTTGAACTTGTCCTCGTCGGTGTCCTTGAGCGCCTTCATCGCCGGATCGGTGGTGCAGCCCTTCTCGAGGATCAGCTCGGCGAGCGCGTCGCGGGTGCCGGAAGTCGTCGGCGGGCCATAGACCAGGATCGGGATTGCCGGGAGCGATGGATCGACGTCGCTCCAGTTCTCGGCCTTGTTGGGCTTGCCGTAGGGATTGGCGGCCAGCGCTTCATAGACGATCTTGGGCGTCAGCTTGATCTGCGAGCCCGAAGTGGCCTCGGCGAAGGCGATGCCGTCGATGCCGACCTGGATCTCGACGATCTCGGTCACGCCGTTCTTCTTGCACAGCTCGTACTCGGAAGCCTTGATCCGGCGCGAGGCGTTCTCGACGTCAGGATGCTTGGCGCCGACGCCCGCGCAGAACAGCTTCATGCCCGCGCCGGTCCCGGTCGATTCGACCACGGGCGACTTGCCGCCCGCCTTCGCCACCTGCTCGGCGACCACGGTGGCGAACGGATAGAGCGTGGACGAACCCACCGCCCTGACGAAGTCCCGCCCGCTGTCCGCGCCGCCACCCCCCGAACCGCCACAAGCCGAAACCGCGAGGGCCGAGGTGGCCGAGAGGACGGCCAGCGACAGTGTCTTGGTGGTTTGCATCGAGAGTCCCCTTGATGGCCCCGTCTGGGGCGCTCCTATTGTTGTAGCGTGACAGTTAGGTGACATTTTGATTACGTAGGTAGAGCGGGCCGCGCGCCGGGTCAAAAATCCGCCGCCGCCCGGCATCGCCCCTTGCATGCGCCCCGCTGGGTCCAGGCCGGCACCACCTACCTGACGATCATATTTCCGTCTAGCGACAGACATGTGGCCAGCGGTCGCATTGGCGACACCTATCAGACCATGAATGCCTTCAGTTTGAATCACTTCGTCATTGCGAGCCCTTCGGCTGGCTGTTTGCAACAGCCGCTCAGGATAAACTGCGCGAAGCAATCCAGGGCTACGCAGCGTCGCCCTGGATTGCCGCGCGGCTTCGCCGCTCGCAATGACGAAGCAATGTAAAATCATCATGCTCTAGCGACAGGGGGGAATGCCCCCGGCCCTATCCGCGCCGAAGCGGCAGCATCACCGACGCGGTCGTTCCCACCCCTTGCCGGCTGGTGATGTCGAAGCGTCCGCGATGCCGCTCGACGATGTGCTTGACGATCGAGAGCCCGAGGCCCGTCCCGCCCGCCGCGCGGCTGCGGCTGGTGTCGGCCCGGTAGAAGCGCTCGGTCAGCCGGGGCAAGTGCTCGGGCGCGATGCCCTCGCCTTCGTCCTTCACCGCGACCAGCAGCCAGCCGGTGTCGCTGGCTTCGAGCGAGACCCGCACCGGCCCGTCGGCGCGGCCGTACTTCAGCGCGTTCTCGATCAGGTTCCTGAGCACTTGCGCCATCTGCGACCGGTCGCCCGCGATCGAGGCGGAAGCGCAGTTGGCCCCGACTTCGACCTGGGACCCGGTGCGGAACTCGCCGGCCGTCTCCTTCGCCAGCGCCACCATGTCGACGATGTTGGACGGCACCTCGTGCTTGTTCGCCTCGATCCGCGACAGCGACATCAGATCGGATACCAGCGTCTGCATCCGCAGCGCCTCGTGCCGGATGGTCTGCAGGAACCGCTCGCGCGTCGCCTCGTCGCCGCCGGCCTTGGGGTTCATCAGGGTTTCCACGTAGCCGAGGATCGTGGCCAGCGGCGTGCGCAGCTCGTGGCTGGCGTTGGCGACGAAATCGGCGTGCGCGCGCGCGACGCTGACCTGGACCGACAGGTCGTAGAGGCTGACCAGCCGCTCCTCAGGCCCGAGCACGCTGCAATCGACCTCCCAGACGCTGCCGCCGACCGACAGGCCGGTGATCCGCGCGCGCCCTCCCGATTCACTCAGGATCGCGTCGATCGCGTCGGGATCGCGAATGGCGATTCGCACGTCCTGACCCACGATGTGGGAGCCGAGCAGCGCTTTCGCCGCCGAATTCGCGAAACTCACCTGCCCGCGCGACACCACCAGCGCGGGAGTTTGCAGATGCTCGAGAAGATGGACGCCCTGAACAGCCATGGCCGAAGCCTAGAGCGCTCTTCCCCTTTTTCAAAGCTATGTCGTCATGTCGTCAGTCACGGGTCACATTGGACGCGGCGACCGGGGGACCCGGCGACCGGATAGCCGGCGCGGGGGTTGCGAATATGCATCGCGCCGCTGGCGGTCCGGGATCGTGGCTGTTACGCTGCATCTGCGAGGAGCGGCAGCGGGCCGATGGAACCTTTGGCGCGCTCCGGCGATCAACGAAAGGGAGTCAACGCCAGGTGACAGGCCAGGTGACAGGTTTCATCGCAGATCGGGTTCTGCTGTTCGGCGCGACCGGCGACTTGGCCAAGCGCATGCTGCTGCCTTCGCTCTGCGCGCTCGACGCCGATGGCCTGCTCAACCCCAGGCTGGAGATCGTCTGCAGCGCCCGGTCGGACTTCAACGACCAGACGTATCGCAACTTCGCGCGCGAGGCGGTCGAGCACTATCTGCCGCATGAGCGGCGTCCCGGCATGGCGTCGTTCCTCAATCGGCTGAGCTATCAGCCGCTCGACGCCTCCAGCCTCGACGGCTTCGATCGACTGGCGAAGAAGGTGGGACGGCCCGAGCAGGGATTGGCCACCTTCCTTTCGACCGCGCCAAGCCTGTTCGAACCGACCATCCGCGGCCTCAAGCAGAGCGGGCTCGCCGATGGAAACGCCCGCATCGGCCTGGAAAAGCCGCTCGGCATCGACCTGAAATCGAGCTGCGTCATCAACGACGCGGTCGCGGCCGCTTTTCCCGAGGACCGGATTTATCGGATCGACCATTATCTGGGCAAGGAAACGGTCCAGAACCTGCTGGCTCTGCGCTTTGCCAACGCCTTGTTCGAGCCGCTGTGGAATGCCGCGCATATCGACCACGTGCAGATCACCGTCGCCGAAACGGTCGGCCTCGAAGGCCGCGTCGGCTTCTATGACGAGGCGGGCGCGCTGCGCGACATGGTGCAGAACCACATGCTGCAACTGCTGGCGCTCGTCGCGATGGAGCCCCCCGCCCGCTTCGACGCGACCGCCGTGCGCGACGAGAAGGTCAAGGTGCTGCGCGCGCTGCGCAAGGTCGCCAGCGGCGAGACCGTCACCGGCCAGTACCGCGCGGGCGCGATCGGCGGCGGGGCGGTTCCCGGATACGACGACGAACTGGGCAGGGACTCCGACACCGAGACCTTCGTCGCGATCAAGGCGCATATCGACAACTGGCGCTGGAAAGGCGTCCCGTTCTACTTGCGCACCGGCAAGCGCCTGCCCGAGCGCACGACCGAGATCGTGATCCAGTTCAAGCCCGTGCCGCACTCGATCTTTTCCGGCCGGGGCGCGCAGACCCGGCCGAACCGGCTGGTGATCGGCATCCAGCCGGAGGAGAACCTGACGCTGTCGCTGATGGTCAAGGTGCCGGGGCTCGACCGTGACGGCATCCGCCTGCGCAGCGTGCCGCTCGACATCGCGCTGGACGATGCCTTCGTCGGCACCCAGCGCCGGATCGCCTACGAGCGCCTGCTGCTCGACCTTGTCGAAGGCGACCAGACCCTGTTCGTCCGGCGCGACGAAGTGGAAGCGCAATGGCAATGGATCGACGCGATCCGCGCCCGGTGGGACGAGGATGCGGTGGCGCCGCAGGCCTACACCGCCGGCAGCTGGGGGCCGTCCGCCTCGATCGCGCTGGCCGAGCGCGACGGAGTGAGCTGGCATGAGTGAACCGCATCCCGAGATAGCCCGCATCACCGCGCGGATCGTCGAACGCTCGCGCCCCAGCCGCCAGGCCTATCTCGACCTCATGGCGCGCGAGGGCGAGCGGCATAGGGGACGCGATACGCTGGGCTGCTCGAACCTGGCGCACGGTTTCGCCGCCGCCGAGGAGGACAAACCGCGCATCGCGGCCGGCCATGCGCCCAACCTCGCGATCGTCACCGCGTATAACGACATGCTCTCGGCGCATCAGCCATATGGCGCCTATCCGCCGCAACTGAAGCTCTTCGCCCGCGAAGTCGGAGCAACCATGCAGGTGGCGGGCGGCGTTCCGGCGATGTGCGACGGCGTGACCCAAGGGCAGGACGGCATGGAACTGTCGCTGTTCAGCCGCGACGTCATCGCGCTTTCGACCGCCGTCGCCATGAGCCACGCGATGTTCGACGGGATGGCGCTGCTCGGCATCTGCGACAAGATCGTGCCGGGCCTGCTGATCGGCGCGCTGCGCTTCGGGCACCTGCCCTGCGTGTTCGTGCCCAGCGGGCCGATGCCGACGGGGATCGGCAACAAGGAAAAGCAGCGCATCCGCCAGCTCTATGCCGAGGGCAAGGTCGGGCGCGAGGAACTGCTCGCCAGCGAGAGCGCCAGCTATCATTCGCCGGGGACCTGCACGTTCTACGGCACCGCCAATTCCAACCAGGTGATGATGGAGCTGATGGGGCTGCATATGCCCGGCGCGGCTTTCGTGCCGCCGGGCACGCCGCTGCGGCAGGCATTGACCCGCGCGGCGGTGCATCGGCTCTCGGCGATATCGGATCGCAACGGCGATGCATTCCGCTCGCTTTCGGCTTGCATCGACGAGAAGGCGATCGTCAACGCCTGCGTCGGCCTGCTGGCGACCGGTGGCTCGACCAACCACGCGATCCACTTGCCGGCGATGGCGCGCGCGGCGGGCGTGCTGCTCGACTGGACGGACATGGACGAGCTGTCCGCCGCCGTGCCGCTGATCGCCCGGGTCTATCCCAACGGCGCGGGCGACGTGAACCAGTTCCAGGCGGCGGGCGGTGTCGGCTACGTGGTGCGGGAGCTGCTGGGCGCCGGCCTGATCCATGCCGACACGCTGACCGTGGCCGATGGCGGCATGCCTGAATATGCCCGTGAGCCCTGGCTCCATGACGGCGAGCTGGAATGGCGCGACCTGCCCGAGGCCAGCGGCGACGAGGCGATGCTGCGCCCGGTCTCGCACCCGTTCCTCGCGGACGGGGGCATGCGGCTCGTCCAGGGCAACCTTGGCCGCGCGACGTTCAAGACCAGCGCCGTAGAGCCCGAACGCTGGACGATCGAGGCGCCCTGCAGGATCTTCGAGACGCAGGAGGACGTCGCCCATGCCTTCACGGCGGGCGAACTGGACCGCGACGTGGTGGTGGTGGTCCGCTTCCAGGGCCCGCGCGCCAACGGCATGCCGGAACTGCACAAGCTGACCCCGCCGCTCGGCGTGCTGCAGGATCGCGGCCACAAGGTCGCGCTCGTCACCGACGGGCGCATGTCGGGCGCGTCGGGCAAGGTGCCCGCAGCGATCCACGTGACGCCCGAGGCGCTGGGAGGCGGGCCGCTGTCGCTGCTGCGCGATGGCGACGCGGTGCGGCTGTGCGCCCACGACGGCGCGCTGTCCACCGGCGCCGACCTTGCCGCGCGCGCTCCCGCGCCGACGCCC
>DATEEP010000072.1:0-18847 GCA_035281095.1 Novosphingobium sp.
TCGAGAAATCCCCGCACCGACCGGCGGCTGGCAACAGCTTGCGTGACGTTCACAGGCTCCTCGCGATCACTTCTTTCATGATTTCGGACGTGCCGCCGAAGATGCGGGTTACGCGCGCATCACGCCATAGCCGGGCGATCAGATATTCATTCATATAACCCGCACCGCCATGCAGTTGCAGCGCCGCATCGACAATCTGATTGAGCATCTCGGTATGATAGAGTTTCGCGGAAGATGCTTCAGCCGTGGTCAGCTTCCCTTCGACATGGCGAAGCAACGCCCAGTCGATGTGCGCCCAACCCGCCTGCAACCGGGCGGCCATATCGGCCAGGGAAAAACGCGTGTTCTGGAAATCGAACACCGGCTTTCCAAAAGCGATGCGATCCTTCGTGAAGCTCACCGCCTCGTCGAAAGCCCTTTGCGCGGACGCCTGGGCGGCGATGGCGATCGATAGCCGTTCCTGCGGCAATTGCGACATGAGATAGGCAAAGCCCCGGCCTTCCTCCCCCAGCAGGTTGCTGACCGGAACGCGCACGTCATTGAAGAACAGCTCCGACGTGTCGGCGGAATTCAGCCCGATCTTGTCCAGGTTGCGGCCGCGGCAAAAGCCTTCGCGGCTGGCCTCCACCAGGATCAGCGAAATGCCCTTGGCCCCGGCTTCGGGATCGGTCTTGGCAGCCAGGATGACCATGTCGGCAAGCTGGCCGTTGGTGATATAGGTCTTGGACCCGTTGATCACATAGTCATCGCCTTCCCGACGGGCAGTGGTGCGAATGCCTTGCAGGTCGGACCCGGTGCCCGGCTCCGTCATGCCGATCGCCACGATCGCCTCGGAGGAAATCATGCGCGGCAGCCAATAGCGCTTCTGTTCTTCAGAGCCATAGGCGACGATATATTCCGCCACGATATCGGACTGGAGCGGCAGGCCCGCGCAGGAACCCGCATAGGCCAGTTCCTCTCCAACGATCGCATTGTAGCGGAAGTCGAGGCCAAGCCCGCCATATTCCTCGGCGACGGTGGGGCATAGCAGGCCAGCCTCGGCCGACTCCTGCCAGAACTCCCGATCGACAATCCCCTGCTCTTCCCATCGGTCGAGATTGGGCATGAGCGATCGCTGGAAGAAGCGGCGGACCTGCTCCCTGAACAGGGCATGGTCTTCATTGTAGCAGAGCCGGCTGGCTTCGGGCAGCATGGCATTTCTCTCCATCATCAGAGCTGCGGCCGCCCCGTTTCCCGCGTTCGCGAAAATCCGGGCAGGTCCGCAGCCGGAAACCTCAGGCAAGCATGGCTTTCAGACGGCCCGCAATGAGGCTTTCCGCTTCGCTCATGATACGGTCGACCAGTTCCCGAACCGTGGGAACGTCGTGGATCAGCCCCTGGACCATGCCGGCGGTCCAGATGCCGTGGTCGGTATCGCCATTCTCCAGCCCTGTCTTGCCGCGTGCACCCTTCACCAGATGCGCGATCGACTCGAACGGCTCGCCTGTGCGTTCGATCGCCACCGCCTCCTGGCTGACGGCGTTGCGCGCCACGCGGGCCGTGTTGCGGTAGCTGCGGAACAGCAGGTCGGTCGCGCGTTCATCGTTGGCGACGATCGCCTGCTTGAAATTATCGTGGATGGGCGCTTCCTGCGTGGCGCAAAAGCGCGTACCCATGTTAATGCCTTCGGCCCCAAGCGCGAGCGCCGCCACCAGCCCGCGCCCGTCGCCGAAGCCTCCGCTCGCCAGCATTGGGATCTTCACCTTGTCGGCGGCGGCCGGGATCAGGATCAGCCCCGGAATATCATCCTCGCCCGGGTGACCGGCACATTCGAAGCCATCGATGGACACGGCGTCCACGCCCATCCGCTCGGCCGCCAAAGCATGGCGGACCGCGGTGCATTTGTGGATGACCTTGACACCGTTCGCCTTGAAGTCATCCACATGTTCCTGCGGCTTGTAACCTGCGGTCTCGACGATCTTGATCCCGCTTTCGATGATCGCCTGCCGATATTCGGCATAGGGCGGCGGCGTGATCGAAGGAAGGATCGTCAGATTGACCCCGAACGGCTTGTCGGTCATCTCGTGCGTGCGGGCGATCTCCTTGCGCAACGCCTCGGGCGTCGGCTGCGTCAGCGCCGTGATCAGTCCCAGCGCGCCTGCATTGGCGACGGCCGATACCAGCTCCGCCGTGCCCACCCACATCATGCCCCCCTGCACGATGGGCTTTTCGATGCCAAACTCTTCCGTGAACCGCGTCTTGATCATGATTTTCTCTCGGATTGATATGTGTTGGATCGTCACGCCACTTGCAGGCGCGATAGATGGACGTGCCGGGAAAGATGATGATCGACGGTGCCGAACTCACCCTCGATCATCACGATGCGCTTGAAATAATGGCCGAGCGGAAGATCGTCGGTCATGCCCATGCCGCCGTGAAGCTGAATGGCGTTCTGCCCCACAAAGCGGGCTGCCTGGGCGACCGTCACTTTTGCGGAAGAGATGGCGAGCGCGCGCTCCGCCGTATCGCCGTCCAGCCGCAAGGTGGCGAGCAACGTCGCGGAGCGCGCCATCTCCAGCTTCATGAACATGTCCACCATGCGATGCTGGAGAGCCTGGAAGTCGGACAAGGCCTTGCCGAACTGGTGCCGATCACGGATATGAGCCATGCTATCGTCTACCATGCGCTGCATCGCGCCCACGGCCTCCGCACAGGTCGCCGCAATGCCCCGGAAAATCGCCTCCTCGATCAACGGAAAGGCGCTGCCCTCCTGGCCGATCAGCATGTCCGGCGTGACCAGGACGCCGTTGAACATGAGGTCCGAAGCGCGGCGTCCGTCGATGGTCGGATAGTCGAAGGAAGCCAGTCCCTCGGCTTCCCGCGCGACGAGGAACAGCGAAAGCCCCTGCCGATCGCCCTTCTCACCGGAGGTGCGCGCCGCGACGATCAGATGCGTCGCCCATGGCGCGCCCGCGACCACGGATTTATCGCCAGTCAAATGCCAGCCCTGTTCCGACCGGTGCGCTTCCAACGTCATGTCAGCAATTTCGTAACGCATGCCCGGCTCCGACCAGGCAAAGGCGACCAGCATGTCGCCCGCCACTATGCTTTGCAGGGCAGCCCGCGATGCGGCGCTATCGCTCTTGACCAGCAGTGCGGCGCCGATAATCGCCGTTTCGATAAAAGGCTCGATGACCAATGCCCGGCCCATTTCCTCCATGACGACCATCATCTCGACGGGACCCCCGCCCGCTCCGCCAATTGGCTTGGGCACGCCAAGCCCTATGATGCCAAGCTGTTCGACGAAGCTTTTCCAGATCGACGGTCGCCAGCCATCGTCGCTCTCCACGGCGCAACGGCGAGCGTCGAACGCATAATGTTCGCGGAGGAATCGGGCAACGCTATGCCTGAGCACGATCTGCTCTTCGGTGAGACTGAAATCCAACCCGCTTCTCCCACATCGGGACCCCCCGCCCGCAATGCCCGGCGCCCTTCTCGCAACGACCATTGCTTCTTGGTCCCGCTGGGATATATGCTATCTCCAGCATTATTCAATTCATTAATTACTCCGCCACGTCGGCGCTGAACGGTGAGAAAATCCAATGGCCCAATCAAGTGGCGAAAGCGTGGCGACAGAGGATCATGGCGCAGTCGCCGTCATGCGCTTCAAGCCCCGCGACGACGGCACCATATCCAACAAGGGCGCTGACCTCCTCCTTCGGGAGCTGGACCGGCTGCTGGCCGATGCGGGCACACGCGCCCTTGTGCTCACCGGAGCGGAACCGGCGCTTTTTATCCGGCACGCCAATCTGGGACAGATCGGCCGCGCCGGCGACGCCCTGCGTGCCGGGCTTGCGACCGAGCAGGACTTCCTCGATACACCATTTCAAAGCCTCTGCCGTCTGCTCGATCGGGCTGAAAAGCCGGTCATCGCCGCGATCAACGGCGATTGCATGGGCGGCGGGCTGGAAATCGCCCTCGCTTGCACCGCGCGGATCGCCGCGCCGTCCATCCACGCGATCGGCCTGCCGGAAATCCGGCTGGCGATCCCCCCTGGCTCGGGCGGCCCGCAGCGCCTGGCGCGGCTGATCGGTCTTCACCGCGCGCGGCTTTTCGTTCTCAAGGGGACGGTGGTGAGCAGCGAGGATGCTCTCGCCATGGGCATCGTCGATGAACTGAACGACGATCCGGTGGCCGCTGCGGTGGAACTGGCGGGGCGTTTCGCGCGCCGCTCTCCCGACGCGGTCGCCGCGATCATGCGCCAGATGGCTCCCGATGACGAGGCGGCGCTCAAGGACAATGCCCGCGCTTTCGCCGAAACATTGCGGTCGGAGGACGCGGCGCAGATGCTGGAGGAGCTGTTGCATTCCCCCCGCCCGATCGAAACGCTCGATTGAGCGCATTACACTATTGGAGCGTACCACATGACGACGAACAAAGCGTGGATCCTGACAAGACGGCCGCAGGGCAGCGTGTCGCAGCAGGACCTCGCCTATCGTGAACTTCCGCTGCCGCCGGTCGGCGAGGGACAGATATTAGTTCGCAACCTGCTGCTGTCGCTCGACCCCACCAACCGCCTGTGGATGAGCGATCGGGACCAGTATCTGCCACCCGTGGGGATCGACGATGTCATGCGCGGCGTGACGATCGGCGTCGTCGAGCAAAGTCGATCGGACAGGTTCGCGCCCGGCGACTTCGTTCAGCCCGCCGATGGCGGCTGGCAGAGCCATGTCGTTGCGGACGCAAAAACCAGCCGGCGGGTTCAGGTCGACCCCGACATCGACCTGACTGCCCAAATGTCCGTCCTGGGTGTCACCGGACTGACGGCCTATTTCGGTCTGCTCGACATCTGCGCGCCCAAGGCGGGCGAAACCATCGTGATTTCGGCCGCGGCCGGCGCGGTCGGATCGATCGTCGGCCAGATCGCGAAGCTCAACGGTTGCCGCGTCGTCGGCATTGCGGGCGGCCCCGCCAAATGTGCCTGGCTTGTCGACGAACTGGGCTTCGACGGCGTCATCGACTATAAGGCGGAAGATGTGGGCGCCGCGCTGGACCGCCTGTGTCCTGACGGCATCGACATGAGCTTCGAAAATGTCGGGGGCGAGATCATGGACGCGACCTTCAGCCGCCTTCGCACCCATGGCCGCATAGCCGTGTGCGGCCTGATCTCCGCCTACAACAAGGAAGGGCCGATCGCCGGCCCCACCGATTTCGGCCGGATCCTGATGAATCGCCTGACGGTGCGTGGATTTGTCGTGATCGACTATCTGTCGCGCACCAAGGAAGCCACCGCCGATCTCACCCAATGGATCAAGGCGGGCCGGATCAAATGGAAGGATCATGTGATCGATGGCCTGGAACATGCTCCCGCGGCCCTGGATCGCCTGTTCAGCGGCCAGAACGACGGAAAGCTGATGATCAAAATATAGGTTTGTTTATTCGTTCAGTTAAATAATGCCTTGCGCATGAGCGCGCAGCTGCGCAATGCTCAGGCAAGGCATAGTCTGTGGGAAAGAAAATGACGATGGCACCCGCTGAGTTAACCCCGATCATTCTAGGCGTCGGCGAATATGTTGACCGCCCCGCCAATCCGGCCGATGCGCTGGAGCCGGTGTCGCTCATGGCTGCGGCCCTGCGGACTGCGGAGAAGGATGGGGGCTGCGACCTTCTGGCGAAAGCGGAATCGGTGGAGCTAGTGGGGCTGATCTCCTGGCGCTACGCCGACCCTGTCTCCCTGCTTTGCGACCAGCTCGGCATCTCCCCCGCGCGCAAGGTCAACGCCAGCATGGGCGGAGAAACCCCGATCCGGCTGGTGCACGAGGCGGCCGTGCGTATCGCAAAAGGTGAGCAGTCCGTTGCGCTGATTGTGGGCGGGGAAGCGCTGAACGCCCGCACCAAGGCGAAGAAGGCCGGCGTGCAACTCGGCTGGACCAAACAGGTCGCCCCTGACGAAGCCGTCGCCTTTCCCGCCAGCCGCTATGCGGTGAGTGACGTCGCCAAGCAGCTCGGCGTCCGCGATCCCGCGCAGATTTATCCGCTATACGAAATGGCGATGCAGCAGAGCTGGGGCCAGACACCGGCGGAAGCGGACGCCATTTCGGCGGCTCTCTGGGCGCAATATGCGGGCGCGGCGGCCGAAAACCCTTCGGCCTGGATACAGGACGCGCCGAGCGCCGACCAGATCGAGGAAGTCACTCCCGACAACCGGATGATCAACTGGCCCTATCGCAAGCTGATGGTCGCCAATCCCAACGTCAACCAGGCAGCGGCGATCATCGTCACCAGCCTGGCTGTCGCGCGCGAGGCTGGCGTGCCGGAGGAGCGCATCATCCACATCTGGGGCGGCGCGGCAGCGAACGAGCCGGAAGATTATCTGCTGCGCGACCGCTATGACCACAGCACGGCGCAGACGGCGGTGCTTGAACGGGCCGTGGAGATCGCCGGCGGCGACGCGGAACGATTCGACCTGCTGGAACTCTACAGCTGCTTCCCCGTCGTTCCGAAAATGGCGTTGCGGACGCTGGGCCTCGACCCGCATGAGCATCGCCCGACGGTGACCGGCGGCCTCACCTTCTTCGGCGGCCCGCTCAACAATTATATGAGCCATTCGGTCGCGGCCATGGTCCGGCGCCTGCGCAATGGCGAAGGGAAGATCGGGTTGCTCTACGGGCAGGGCGGCTTCGTCAACAAGCATCACGGGCTGGTCGTCGGCACCCAGCCTGCCGCCTCGCCCTTGCCGGAAAACTATTCCGTGCAGGGTCAGGCAGATGCGCAGCGGGATCCTGTTCCGACGCTGGCGGAACATTATGCCGGCCCTGCGGCGATCGAAACCTACACGATCATCTACGGCCGCGATGGCACGCCGATCCAGGGCATCGTCATCGTCCGCACGCCTGAAGGATCGCGCACCATGGCGCGCGTGCCCGCGACGGACGAGACCTCGCTCGCCCTGCTCCAATCTCGCGAACGCAACGCCATCGGCACCCAGGGCCAGGTGCGGATCGACGCGTTCGGCAAGCCGGTGTGGGAAACGGAAGCGGCTCGCGATGCGCGCGTCAAGGCGGGCTATCAGTTCTGCTCGGTCGAGCGCGAAGGCCATCTCACCATCGTCACCATCAATCGCCCGCAGGCGATGAACGCGCTTGATCCAGCTACCAATGCCGAACTGGCGACGATCTTCGACGATTTCGCCAGCGATCCCGATCAATGGGTAGCCATTCTCACGGGGGCGGGCGACCGCGCCTTCTCCTCGGGCAACGACCTCAAGTTCACGGCGAAGGCGATGGCCCGCGGACAGGCAATCGAATCGCCGGTGACGGGCTTTGCCGGTCTGACGATGCGCCATGACCTCAACAAGCCGGTGATCGCGGCGGTTAACGGCCTAGCAATGGGCGGCGGGTTCGAAATCGCCCTTGCCTGCGACCTCATCATCGCTTCGGAAACGGCGGGCTTTGCGCTGCCCGAACCCAAGGTCGGCCTGGCCGCGCTCGAAGGCGGCCTGCTGCGCCTGCCGTCGCAGATCGGCCTCAAGCCCGCGATGGGCATGATCCTGACGGGGCGGACTGTCAGCGCCGCAGAAGGACTCCAGATCGGCTTCGTGAACGAGGTGGTTGCACCCGGCGATCTATTGACGGCAGCGAAGCGCTGGGCTCAGGACATCATGGCGTGCAGCCCGATGTCGATCCGCGCCTCCAAGGAAATCGTCCGCCGCGGGCTGGAGGAGGAATCGCTCGAGGCAGCGCTCGAAAAGCAGCGCAACTATCCTGCCGCGCGTGCCCTGTTTCGCTCGGCCGACCTTCGCGAGGGACCGCTTGCGTTCGCGCAGAAGCGCGCGCCGCAGTGGAAGGGCAGGTAAGCCGGATCAGACCGGCCCCAGCATCATCGGATGCTGCGGCCGGCCCCTTATGCTGATGCGCCCGATCAGGCTTGGGCCCGCGCCGACCTTAATATCTGCCGGTCAGGCTCCGCCAGGCGATCGTCTTCTGAATCTCGGTCGCGCCGCCATAGATGGTCTGTGCCCGCTCGAACAAATAGGCCGGCGCGGCCAGCATCTGCCATTCGGGCACGAGCGGCGCCTGCTGATGCCAGTCCTCGCGGTCGCGCGCCGGAAAAGGCCCCCGCCCCCGTCCTGCCAATTCGATCTGCAGTTCGGTCACCTGCTGGGCAATTTCCGTGCTCGCTATCTTGACGAAGGCGATCAGGGCCGGATCATTCTCACCCAGCAGAACGCGCAGGACCAGGATTTCGAGGGCGTCGACCTCGATCTGGCAGGCTGACAGCCTGCGCAGGAATATCTCCGCTTCCGCCGCCGACCAACAGCCTGCCTTGACTTCGGCAGCTATCCTTTCCCGCGCCGCTCGCAGTTCCGCGCGCTTGCGCCCGATATGCGCGTAGGAAAGCCGCTCATTCTCCAGCAGCACATTGGCATAGTGCCAAGCCTTGCCCTCCTCCCCGATGCGGTTCGCCACCGGCACACGCACATCGTCGAAGATCACCCTGTTGAGTTCATGGCTGCCATCGATCGAGATGATCGGTTCGACCCGCAACCCCGCGCTGCGCATGTCCAGGCAGATCAGCGAAATGCCCTCCTGCTTCCGCGCTTCCCGGGAGGTTCGGGCGAGGCAGAATATCCAGTCGGCCCAGTGTGCGCCGGACGTCCACAGCTTGACGCCGTTCAGCACATATTCGTCGCCCTCGCGCCGCGCCTCCAGGCGCAGGCTGGCAAGGTCGGAACCCGCTTCGGGCTCGGAATAGCCCTGCGCCCAGAGGCTGCGCGATTCCAATATGTCGGGCAACCAGCGTTCCTGCTGCTCCCTGGAACCGAATGCGCATATGATCGGCCCGATGTAGAGGACGGCCATGGGGATGATATTGGGCGCGCCCGCGCGCTCCAGTTCCTCATCGAAGATCAGCCGCTGCATCGGCGACCAGCCCGTCCCGCCATGCTCGCGTGGCCAACTGATCCCCAGCCATCCCCGCGCGTTCAGCGCTCTTTGAGACGCAATATGGTCATCCCGCTCCAGCCTTTGTCCACTCGCTACCTTATTCACTATGTAGCGAGGATATTCCTGCTCGAAAAAATGGCGGACCTCCTGGCGGAAGTCCTTTTCGAAAGGAGAAAGGTCGAGGTTCATGTCGCCGTATTTGCCTTCGCCCTGCTCGCCAGCGTCTCCTCGATCAGCGTGTATACGGATGGATCGGCCGGTTGAAGGACCTTGTCGGCGATCAACGCCTGCACCGAATCCTCCGGCAGGCTCAACCAGTCATGGACAACCTGCTCCGTATGTTCGCCGATCAACGGGGCCGCCCCGGTCGCCGCAGGCGGTATGTCCGCCGTTCCGACATGCCGAACCTCGTTGATGACCTCCTCATCCAGATAGGCGTGGGTTTCGGCGCGATAGAAATGCCGTTCCCGATAGAAGCCGAAGTCGGGGAGTTCCGGCACGCGCAGCATCACGCCGGCCGGCACTCCGGCAGCCTGCAATATCCGCATCGCCTCAGCCGCCTCATGTTCCTTCATCCAGGATGCCAGCACCGGCTCGATCCGATCCGCGTTGGCGATGCGCCCGGTCCGCGTGGCCAAGGCTTCGTCATCGGTCAGGCCGATCAGGGGCGCAAGGGCTTTCCAGTCTTGATCATCGCGCACCGTCACGACGCACCAGTCGTCATCGCCGCGCGTCTGATAGACGCCCCAGGGCCGATCCGGCGCCTCGCCAACCGGAAGGTTCAGCGATGCCCGTGCGATGTCACCTGCGAACTGGGCGAACATGACTTCGGACTGGGCGATGTCGACATGGCCGCCCTGGCCGGAACGAAGTCTGCGGATCAGCAGCGCCACGGCCGCCATCGCACCGAGGCGCGCGGCGACATGGTCGGGATAGATCGTCAGGGAATCGCTGAAGCCTTCCGCATCTTCCACATAGCGCCAGCGTTCCGACAGGCCGGTTACCGCGCGCACCAGCGGGCCGTAGCCCATGCGCTTGCTCCATGGGCCGGATGACCCGAAGGCGGAACTGGCAACCGTGATGATCCGTTCGTTGACGGCGGACAGCATTTCGGCGTCCAGCCCCAGCGATGCCATGGTGCCCGGCTTGAAGTTGGACAGGACGACATCGGCCTTCGCAACCATGTCCAGGAAGATCTGACGTCCGCGCGGGTCCTTGAGGTCGAGGCCGAGGCTGCGCTTGTTGCGATGACCTGCCGCGAAGCTGACGGAAAATTCATAGGGCAGATAGGATTGCCGGTTTCCGTCCGGGAAAGCCTTGCTTTCGATCTTCACCACGTCTGCGCCCTGGTCCCCCAACAGCCGGGCGGTTTCCGCACCGACGACGATGACGCCGAGGTCGATAACGCGCAATCCCTCGAAGATGCGACCGGTTGGGCCGTCGATCGCAGAAGGGAAGAAAGGCCGTTCGTCCTGCGCAGCCGTTTCCACGCGGGCGCCGTCGACGATAAAGGATCCCGCCGGCACTTTGGCTATCCGTCCGTCGCTCAGTTCCAGTGACCGGAATGCCTGTCGTTCGATGAAGTGGGGCGCCTCGATAGCCTCACCCAGCCGCGACATGGCGGCGACGGGCACGCCATGCCGCTGCCCTTCATCCTCGATCTGCTGGCGCGTCTTGTCGGCGAAGAAAGCCGCGATCGCAGGCAAGAGCGTGGGCGTCTTGTAGCGTACCGCCGTTTTCAGGAAGGACGGGTCGGAAAACTCCTCCGGCTCTCCCATCCAGCGATACATGCCCTGCCACTGGCGCGGCGCGAGCAGGCATATCCTGACATGACCGTCCGCGCATTGCAGGATGGGATATTGCATGCCGCGCACCGGGCGGTCGCGCGACAACAGCTTGGCGGGACGGCCCAAAGTCGCGCTGCCACCGACGCCATAGCCAGGATCGAGCGTCTGTACGGCGCCTTCAAGCGCGGAAAAGTCCAGATGCGCGCCCTGCCCTGTCCGCAGCGCATGGTAAAGCGAAGCGGTCAGGGCGTAGGCCGCCTGCGTCGCCGCGCATTGATAGGCAAGGCCATGCGGCGGCAGCAGCGGCGGCTTGCCCCGGATGCCCGATCGGCACAATTCTCCTGACAGCGCATGCAATACCGCGTCGCTCGCCTGCCACTGGCTATAGCTGTTGCCCGATCCGAAATCGCTGACCGCCATAGTGACCAGGCTGGGACGTTCATTCCTGATCGCCGCGAAATCGAGGCCGACATTGCCCACGATGACATGCGCCGCCCGGAGGAACGGCTGCGCGGCGGGCATGTCCGGTGACAGATCATGGACCTGCTTGCCCACATTGGCCGCGGCCTCGTCCAGAACCGCCTCCGCCGCAATGGACGACAGACGAATGACCGTCGCGCCCAGGTCCGCGAGATAACGGGTGATGGGCGCCAGAGGGCCTTGAACGCAGTCCACCACCTGAATGCCGGCAAGGGGCGGGTCGATGGAGGCTGGCGGAGGCACGGCTTTCCCACTCAAAGCGGCAGGCTCCGGTTGATGAGCTTTTCAATCACTGTCCACATTCTTTCAGCGCCTGCCGGATCAATCGCATAGCGCATCACGCCCGATCGATAGTTCGGCTCATCGCGGACATCGGCAATGTGACAATCTTCCAGATAGGCGCCGCCCATTCCCTTGAGGCGCGGTTCCGTGAGGCCCCAAATGGTCGTAGCCGCCCCTTGGTCCGGAGTCTTGTAGTCGCCACGGTCTATGTCGCCCGTCCGTTCCTGGGAATAAGCGTGATCATCCACCGACATGGAACGCCCCATCTCCGTCGAAATGGCGCCAGGATGGACGCCGAAGGCATCGATGCCGCGATTCCGCAAGGCGTTCGACAGATGAACCGCCATCAGGCTGCAACCCGTCTTCGACTGGCCATAGCTGGTCCACGCTTCATATGGCCGATGGCTGAAATTAGGATCTTCAAAGACGAAGGGCGAATAATGATGCCCGAACGAACTCAGGCATATGGCGCGCCCTTCGTCCGCAATACGACCGGAGAGGCGGCTGAACAGCACGGCGTGTCCGACGACGTTGGTCATCAGACCCATTTCTACGCCTTGGCTGGATAGCGCGAAAGGCCCGATCACCCCGGCATTGGCGACGATCATGTCGATGCTCTTGTCGAACTCCAACAAGGCGTCGGCGAAGCGGTCGACGCTCTCGACATCGCTCAACTCCAGCGGCAGCGCGTGGACAGGCGCGCGCGCCTCTGCCCTGACCGCCTCAAGGGCGGAGGACAATTTGTCCCCCGCCCTTGATCCAAGCACGACTTCCACGCCTGCGCGTGCAAGTGCAAGAGCGGTGGCGAGCCCGAGACCGCCGGAGGCGCCGGTCACCAGGGCGAACCGTCCTTCCAGCTGCTGTCCAGCCAATATCTCGGCTGTCCCGGGAAACTTCTGCGTCGATTCAAACGCAATCATCGGGCCCGCCCCATCCACATATTATAGATCAGAATTTACGGCTAAGCTGAATACCCCAAGTGCGCGGCGGCGAATAGTTACCGACGTAGGCGCCTGTCGTTCCCAGATAGGAGGAACTCTGGCGGTAGAGCTTGTCCGTGACATTGTTGACGAAAGCGCGCAGCGACGTCTTCTCGTCAATGTCGGACAAGGTAGCCGACAGGTTGAGCAGGGCATAGCCCTTTTGCACATCTTCGGGCTCACCGAAGTAACGCAGCACGACCTTGGACGAATAGCTGACGTCGGCGCGCAGCGTCAGCGCATTGAGCAGGTCGCCGCCCAGGTCGAAACGATATTCGGCGCCCGCATTGGCGGTAAAATCGGGCGCCCGCGTGATGGGCTTGCCCTCGAGGTCCTGTGTTCCCGCGCCGGGATTGGCGTCGTCGATGCTCGAGAAACGCTTGTTGCGCGCATGCAGCCAGGTGGCCGAAGCGTTCAGGCGGAAAGCATCGGTGACCTGGAAGTTGATGTCCCCTTCGACGCCATAGACCTTCACGTCCGCATTCTGCACCAACGTGACGGCGGGCGGCAGCACGATCGTGACCTGCAGGTTCTTATAGTCATAATAGAAGGCGGCGAAATTGGCGGTCAGCCTGCGGTCGAGCCACTGGGTCTTGAGGCCGACTTCATAGGCATTGATGCTCTCGGGCCGATATTGCGGCAGAAGCTGAAGATTCTGGCCGCCCGACTTGTAGCCCTTCTGCCACTGCACATAGCCGTTGATGTCGTCATTGACGTCGAACTGCAATGCGACCTTGGGCAGCAGCTTGTCGGCCTTGAACTCGCTCTTGACGCCGGTGACTCCGACAAAGCCCATCCCCGGAATATCGGCGCCCGAGCCAGATTCAAATCGCTTCTTCTCCGTGTTGAAGCGCAGACCGACATTGAGGCGCAGCCAGTCGGTCAGGGAATAGGTCGCATCGCCAAACAGCGCAAAGGATTCCGTGCGGTCAGTCAGCAGGCCGGCGTACAGCGTCGAACCTGCGGGCAAGCTGCTGGCAGGATCACCCGTGTTGAGGCCGTTGACGAAGACGATCGGCAGGCTGAAGCGGAATTTTTCCTTGAAATAATAAGCGCCGAGAATCCACTTGAGGCGGCCGGTTTCGCCGATCAGGTCGAGTTCCTGACTGAAGGATTCCGATGGACGACTGAAATCGACCGCATTGTAGAAGGCGTAGTCGGTGCCATCGGCATCAAAATCATTCTTGCTCTTGTGATTGATATAGCCGGTGACCGACCGCAGTGACACATCATCGGCCATCTGCCAGTTGATGGTGCCCGAAGCGATCAAGGTCTTGACATTCGCGCGAAACGGCCCGTCCGCGTAAATTTCGTTCGGCTTGGTTGTCTGCTGCGCGGTGGGCGGAATGAAGACGCCGGCAGGCGTGTAAAGCTGCTGGTAGGAGTTCGCGCCGCTGTTATTCTCGTACCGCACGGCAAGATCGATCCCGAGCTTGTCGGTGGGCTCAAGGCGCGCGGCGAGCCGGACATAATCATCATTGACGTTCATCAGCCGCTGGCCGGTGTTGAGCACCTTCACATAGCCGTCCTGCTCCTGATGACCGCCGCTCAGACGAACATAGACGCCGTCCGCGAGTGGACCCGACACATAGCCTTCGATGCCCAAGGCGTCGCGGCTGCCGGTCGAGGCGGTAACGGCGCCTTCAAACTCGCGCGAAGGCGCCCGCGAGATGAAATTGATCGCACCGCCGGTCGCGTTGCGGCCATAGAGCGTGCCCTGCGGCCCGCGCAGCACCTCGACCCGCTCAAGGTCGACGCCGCGCAGCGCGCCCATGGACGAACGCGGCAGATATACGCCGTCGACATACAGGGCCACCGTCGGTTCGGTCACGCCCGAATCGACAGTGGAACCCACGCCACGGATCGCGATCTGCGTCGCACCGGCATGCTGACCGAAGTTCAGCCCCGGCACCTGCGTAGCGATCGCCTCGATGTTGGTCAGGCCGCGCTTCTGCAGATCTTCGCCGCCGATCGCGGTGATCGCCGCCGGCACGTCCTGAAGCCGCTCACCGCGCTTGGTCGCCGTCACGATGATGTCGCTGCCACCGTCTTCCTGGGGCGCCTCCTGCGCCAAAGCCGCCGCGCTCGACAGGAGCGACACACCAGCCGCCAACGAAAGATACGAAATTCCACCCTTCAAGGTCATTCCACCCTCTTCACTACTCAGACAGTACGCTAATTAATTGTTCAAGTAACTAAATTGAATCGCCGCGTCAAGCTTTCCGATGACCGCGGCTTTATGGCGGATTCGTTGTTTACATGCGCGATTAACAAAGGCTATGTAAGGCGGCAGCCAGCCAGGGCTGTAACGCCCTCGCGATGTAGATTCTTTGTCAGGAGAGGCCAGTGACAGGCTCGACCGTTTCGCTCGATCCCATCGAAGTCGGCAATATGATCGTTGCCGCGGAAACCTATAGCGAACCCACCCGCTATCACGCGCTTTTGAGCCGATTGCGTTCGGAGGCTCCCGTGTTCCGGGCCGCGCCCGATGGCTACCAGCCCTTCTGGATGGTGACCCGGCATGCCGACATTCGCGAAGTCGAACTCAACGCCGCCACCTTCATCAACGCGCCGCGCCTGGTGCTGCGGAGCGACGCGCTGAATGCGCATATCAGCAGCCTGACCGGCGGACGGCCGTTCATGTTCCTCAATCTTACGAATATGGACGGTGCCCAGCACAACGCCTTCCGCAAGATGACGCATGCCTGGTTCCTGCCGGCGCGGGTCAAGAAGCTGGAAGAAGAAATCCGCGGGCACGCACGCACCTATATCGATCGCATGCTGGCCATGGGCGGCAAATGCGACTTCGCCCGCGACGTGGCGGTATGGTATCCGCTGCGCGTGATCATGACCATCCTTGGCGTGCCGCCGGAAGACGAGCCGAAGATGCTGATGCTCACCCAGCAGCTGTTCGGACCCGATGATCCAGAGATCAAGGGCGAACTGGAGGGGGGGCTTCTTGAGACGATCAACAGCTTCTTCGAATATTTCCGCAAGATTATCGCTGATCGCCGTGCGAACCCCACCGATGACGTGGCGACCGTGATCGCGCAGGCGGAGGTCGACGGGCGCCCGCTCACCGAACAGGAAATCCTCTCTTACTACATCCTGATCGCAACCGCGGGGCACGACACCACCAGTTCCACCACGGCGGGCGCGATGCACGCATTCACCCAGCATCCCGAACAATATGCGATGCTGCGCGCCGACCCGTCGCTGTTGCCCAGGGCGATCGACGAAATGCTGCGCTGGGTGACGCCGGTGACCCATTTCTTCCGCACCGCGACGGAGGACACCGTCGTTGGGGGCCAGGAAATCAAGGCCGGCGACAGCCTGATGATGTGTTATCCGTCGGCAAATCGCGACGAATCGGTGTTCACCGATCCATTCCGGTTCGACATCACGCGCTCGCCCAATCCGCATCTCGCCTTCGGCTACGGACCCCATCTGTGCCTTGGCCAGCATCTTGCAAAGCTCGAAATCCGCGTGTTTTTCGAGGAATTTCTGAGCCGCGTGGAAAAGGTGGATCTGGCGGGCGAGCCGGCCTGGCTCGCCGCGAACTTCGTCGGAGGTCTCAAGCGCCTGCCCATGTCGTTCCAGCCCTCGGCATAAGATCATGCATCCCTTCCATCACGCGCGGACCCACCCCGGGAAAGCGGCCGTCATCTTCTCGGGCGGCACACGGATCAGCTATGCCGATCTGGACGCGCGATCCAATCAGGTCGCTCATCTTCTTCGGCAGCACGGCATCGGCCAAGGCGATGCCGTCGCCATATTCCTGGAAAATGAGCCCGCCTATTTCGAGATCATGTGGGGATGCCAGCGAACCGGAACCTATGCGGTCCCGATTTCATCCCGACTTCTCGCCGATGAACTCGCCTATATTGTCGGGGATTGCGGCGCCAAACTGCTGTTCGCCTCTCCCGCACTCGAGGCGATCGCGCGTGACGCCCTGAAGCAATTGGGCGACGTAAAGCTCGTCGTGGCCGGGCCGGCATATGAGACTGCCCGGAACGCAGCGGTCACCACGCCGGTGGCCGACGAGGCTGGCGGGACCGAGATGGTCTACTCCTCAGGCACCACCGGCAAGCCGAAGGGCATTCGGCCGGCTTTGCCGCTGGGGCTGATCGACGCGCCGACACGGATGGCCACCGTCGCCCAGGCGCGCTATGCCATGGGGGAGGACACGGTCTATCTCAGTCCCGCTCCGCTTTATCATGCGGCCCCGCTGCGCTGGGCGATGACGGTCCATCGCCTGGGCGGCACGGTGGTCGTGATGGAAAAGTTCGACGCGGAAACGGTGCTCAGCCTGATCCAGACCCATCGCGTTACCCATGCCCAGTTCGTTCCGACCCATTTCTCGCGCCTGCTTGCGCTGCCTGAGGAGGTCCGCGCGCGCTACGACACAAGTTCGCTGCGCGTCGTCGTCCACGCCGCCGCCCCCTGCCCGCGCGAGGTCAAGGAAGCGATGATGGCGTGGTGGGGACCGATCCTCTACGAATATTATGCCGGAAGCGAAGGCAATGGCGTCACCGTCGCCTCGCCGGAGGACTGGCTCAGCCATCCCGGAACCGTCGGACGCGGCATAGGATGCGAGGTAAAGATTTGCGGCGAGGATGGCGAACCGCTCGCCGATCCGGAGGCCGAGGGCGTGGTCTATTTCGCCGGCGGCCTGCCCTTCGAATATCATAATGATCCCGAAAAGACCGCAGCATCGCGCAACCGCCACGGATGGTCGACGCTGGGCGATGTTGGTCGGCTCGACAAGGACGGTTTTCTGTTCCTGACCGACCGCAAGAATTTCATGATCATCTCGGGCGGTGTTAACATCTATCCTCAAGAGATTGAAAATGCGATCATTTCTCATCCTCTCGTCTTCGATGCGGCCGTGGTGGCCGCTCCGCATCCGGACCTCGGGGAACAGGTGACCGCAGTCGTCCAGCCGCTGAACTGGAACGATGCCGGAACAAAGCTGGCCGCCGAACTGCGCGCTTATCTTCGCGAGCGGATCAGCCATGTGAAGGTGCCGCGCACGATCGACTTCATGGAAGAGCTTCCGCGCTTGCCCACGGGCAAGCTGATGAAGCGCCATCTGCGCGACGCCTATTTCGGCGCGAATGACGGCGTGGCCGCAATGATCGTCAAAGGAGACAGGCCGTGACCATGGATGGCGCCTCAAAGAGAACGGTGATGGCGGCCGTCGCGGAAAAGCCCAACGCCGCATTCGACGTCCGCCAACTGCAACTGGAAGCGCCTCGGCCGGATGAAGTCCTCGTCCGGGTCGCCGGGGTGGGCATCTGCCATACCGACCTGATCGCGCGCGACCAGATTGTGCCGGTCAAGCTACCCGCCGTGCTTGGACATGAAGCAGCCGGGACTGTGGAACAGGTCGGATCGGAGATCGCTGATCTCGCGCCGGGCGATACGGTGGTCCTGACCTTCCTGTCCTGCGGCAACTGCGCGCGCTGCAACGGGGGGGAGCCCGCCTATTGCGCGCAGATGCCGGTCCTCAACTTCCTGGGCCGGCGGGCGGACGGATCGGTCGCGCTGACGGACGGCGGGACGCCGATCGGCAGCCATTTCTTCGGCCAGTCCTCCTTCGCCAGCTACGCCGTCGCGCCAAGGCGCAGCGTGGTCAAGGTGAACTCCCCGCTCCCTACCGAACTGCTCGGCCCTCTGGGATGCGGGATTCAGACTGGCGCTGGCGCCATACTGAACGTGATCGATCCCCTGCCGGAGAGCAGCATAGCGATCTTCGGCGGGGGCGCCGTCGGCCTGAGCGCCGTGCTGGCCGCCGCGGCGGCGGGCTGTAAACGGATCGTCGCGGTCGATCCGAAAGCCGAGCGTCGCCAGGCCGCGCTCGATCTGGGAGCGACTGAAGCGCTGGATCCCCTGGCCCCCGACTTCAACACGGCGCTGATGGCGAATGGCGAATTCGATTCGTCGCTCGACACCAGCGGCGTTCCCGACTCGATCGCCGCGGCTGTCACCTGCCTGCGGGTCCGGGGCATCTGCGCGCTTGTGGGAACCCCTGCCGTTGTCGGCCAGACCTTCCCGGTTCGCACCGGCCTGTTCGTCCAGAAAGGGATCACCCTGCGCGGCGTCATAGAGGGCGACGCCGATCCGCAGACGTTCATCCCGCACCTGCTGGCCTTGCAGGCCGAGGGTCGCTTCCCCTTTGAGCGGCTGATCCGGACCTATCCGCTCGCCGCGATCAACGATGCAGTGGCTGACCAGCACAACGGCCATTGCATCAAGCCCGTCTTGACGATGGAAGACTATAGCTGAAAATCGGTGGTTGCACCGTTGAGGAGTTCGACATGAACAGCTTTGCCATGACGATCAATGGCGTCGCCGTGGGCGGCGCATCGCACATCGACGTCGTCAATCCCGC
>DATEEP010000073.1:0-2942 GCA_035281095.1 Novosphingobium sp.
TGGGAAGATGGCGCCAAGCGACGGCTCGCGCTGCGCTACCGCACAACCGGCTTTACGCTGTGCGTCAACGGCGCGAGCGATCCATGTCGGTTCACCATTGCCGGCAAGGCGTTGACGGTTCCCGGCCGGACGATCCTGCCGTTGGGTTAGCGAGCGACGGCCCGAAACGCGTTCGCGCGCGCCTCTGCGAAGCAGCGGACATAGTCGGTCGGCTGACGGAGGCCGTACATGCCATGATAGCCGCAGGCCTGCCGCGCAGCGATGCGGATACGACGATCGAGCGCGGCACGCCCTGCTGGCTCGGACAGGCGGAGATCGCGCGTCTCGACGCTGACCGTGCGGGTGACCGTACCCAGGGCGGGCTGATAGCTGACGTCAGCCGCGGCAGGCGCAGCGGCCAGCACCATGAGCATCACGGCGCCAGCGGCCGCGCGAAGTGGATAGGGCATCGGCATCCTCCTGCAACAGGCCGCACTTTGTCGCGGTCCTTGGCTCTGGGAGATTATGACTCGTGCAGGGTGGATACAACGCGAAAACTATGGTGAGCCCTGCTGGATTCGAACCAGCGACCTACTGATTAAAAGTTCGCAGGTTGTAATTTTATTACGCCACATTTCACCACAAAAATTGTTTTCTTTTAGTTGGTTAGGAGAGATAACGTGGTGAGACGTGGCTCGGAATTTCTAACACATCCACCGTCCGAACCGTCTTTTTTTCCGTCCGGAAATGGGCGAAGAGGGGAATATGGAACTGACGGATCGCTATGTTGCCGAACTGCCTTGGGCTGTGGATGCGTCCTATGCGGCGCGAGATGATCTGGCGGGCTTCTTCGTTGCTGTAGGCAAGCGCAAAAAGACCTTCACCGTCCAATGCGATGTGCGGGACGATCTGGGCCGCCGCCGGACGAAGAAGATCGCCATCGGCAACTTCCCTGACCTGACCGTGAGGCAGGCTCGTGCGAAGGCCAAGGCGACGCTTGGTGCGATCCAGACGGCGGGCAAGTTTGAGGAACGCCGCAAGGAATGGACGCTGGGCGAGGCGTGGGAGCATATGCGCGACTTCGAACTGCCCCGCAAAGGCTCCCGCCCGCGCACGGTGGAGGGTTATGACAAGACCGTCCACGCGCTGATGAAGGATTGGCTGACGGTTCCGCTGCGGAAGTTTGCCGACAAGCCGCATCTGGTCGAGGAACGCCATCACAAGATTACGCGTGACCATGGTCCATATTCGGCCAATGGCTATGGGCGGACATTCCGCCGCCTCTATCGCTACGCGCAGGCAAAGCTGGACCGCACCCTGCCGCCGATCCAGTGGAGCCAGGTCATCACATGGAATGCCGAGAAGCGCGACCATAGCGGGATGGGCGAAGAGGAACTGCCCGGCTGGTTCGCGCAGTTGGCGGCGCTTAGGAACCCGGTGCGGCGGGAACTCCATCTATTCCTCCTGCTCTCCGGATCGCGCCCGGAAGCGTTGAGCAAAGCGCGTTGGAAGGATTTGGACCTGAAACGCCGGGCGCTCCGCATCCCCGAACCCAAGGGCGGCGAGCAACGCGCCTTCTCCATTCCGCTGTCGCGCGAGATGCTGAAATCGCTGATCCGTGTCCGCAAGGCGGGGCGCATCATTGCCCCGCGCCAGTCGGCCGAATTCATCTTCCCTTCGCCAGAGAGCAAGCCTGGGCACATCGTTGAATGGAAGGAGGACAGGGCAACGCTCTCTAAATGGGGCAAGCAGCTACGCCAGTCCTACGTGATCGCCGCCGAGACGCTGGACATATCGGAGCGTGCCTTGAAACGTCTGCTCAACCACAAGACGCAAGACGTGACGATGGGCTATGGCGACCGCAACCGTATGTGGCCGCGCTTGTTGGCGGATCAGGAGCGGATTTCAGCCTATATCATGGGACAGAGTAAAGCGACTTAGGCACAAACCCACATTTGTGGTAATGTGGGTTGTGGAATGGAGATTGCCATGAGTCGCCTCACTATCGACATGACGGACCAACAGCATCAGAGCCTCAAAGCCTTGGCCGCGTTGCAGGGGAAAACCATCAAGCAATATGCGCTTGAGCGGCTCTTGCCCGCACAGTCTGACAGTGATCAGGCATGGGATGAACTGAAAGCCTTGCTTGGCCAGCGGATAGCCGAAGGGTTGGCCGGGGGCGTTTCATCCAAGAGCGTCGATGAAATTCTCGATGATGAATTGAGCCGAGGCAATCGCGCTTGATCGCCTCTTATGTCTTGACTGCGGCTGCGGAAGCCGACTTGCGGGACGTTATCCGTTACACGCGCAGGGAATGGAGCGATGCCCAAACGCGCAGCTACGTGGCGAAGCTGAAACAGGGCATGGCACGCATTGCTACCGGGCAAGGCGCATCCAAAGACATGGCCGCCATCTTTCCGGCGATGCGGATGGTTCGTTGCGAGCATCACTACATATTCTGCCTGCCCCGTGACGATGCGCCCGCCCTCATCGTGGCAATTTTCCATGAACGCATGGATTTAATGGCGCGATTGGCGGGGCGGCTAGGCTGATAGCGGATTTGAGCAAAATGGCGACGACATCTGCGAAATCGCGCGCCGCCTGTGCGGCTCTCAAGGAGCGAACAGTGATTTATCACGGCATTAGGATTCAGCCGATCATTGGCAAGCGGTCCAAAATCGCCCAAGCTATTCGGAAGGCGTTGAGAGATCGCGCGAAGAACAGGGGGCTGAATGACGCCGAAACTTGGCAAGCTGGTAACGCTCAAGGCGACTGAAGTTTGGGGTAATGAGCCGCAGGTATTCACGCCGTGGTTATCGGAAAATCTCGATCTGCTGGCCGAAGCCCTGCAAATCGATGAACTGGAGTTGAAAGGTACGGAGGTCGCTGCCGGTGACTTCCGCCTCGACATTCTGGCCGAGGATGCCGAAGGGCACCCCGTCCTGATCGAAAATCAGTTTGGC
>DATEEP010000074.1:0-64143 GCA_035281095.1 Novosphingobium sp.
TACCGACTACGTCGATGGCGACAAGGTCGCGGCCGAGCTGAAATTCGCGCGGCGGATGTTCGCCGACAACGGCTGGCCGGTGATCGACGTCACTCGACGTTCCATCGAAGAGACAGCGGCGGCGGTGATCAACCTCTACAATGAACGCCGCATCGCGGGAGACGGCGGTCAGGTTGGGCCGAAACCGATATGATCGTGCTTGCTTCGCAAAGCGCGTCGCGCAAGGCGATGCTTGAAGCGGCGGGCGTGCCGTTCGAGGCGATTCCCGCACATGTGGACGAGCGCGCGGTGGAGGTCGTGCTGGGCGAGGCCGCGCCCGATGCCATCGCGCTGGCCCTGGCCGAAGCCAAGGCGCTGGAAGTCTCGCGCCGCTTGCCCGAACGGCTGGTTCTGGGCAGCGACAGTCTGATCGAAGTCGATGGACGGCGTTTCGACAAGCCGAAAAGCCGGGAGGAGGCGGCGGCGCATCTGCGCTTCTTCTCCGACAGGACGATGCGCCTGCACAGCGCGGCGGCGCTCGCGCGGCGCGGCGAGTGCCTGTGGCGCGATCATGCCGTGGCGTTGCTCAGGATGATCGATTTGTCCGAAGCCTTCATCCAGGAATACCTGTCGCACGAATGGCCAGCCGTCGCCGGCTGCGTCGGCGTGTTCCGCATCGAAGCACGCGGCGTCCAGCTGTTCGAAAGCATCGAGGGCGACCAGTTCACCGTCCTCGGCATGCCGCTGCTCAAGGTGCTGGGCGCGCTGCGAGGGCTTGGAGAGCTGACGTCATGAGCAGGCCCTACGCGGAAGTGATCGGCGATCCGATCAGCCATTCCAAATCGCCGCTGATCCACAACTTCTGGCTGGAAAAGCTCGGCATCGACGCCGAATACCGCGCCTGCCATGTCCGGCCGGAGGAATTGGCCGATTATTTCACGCGCAGGCGCGGAGACGCGGACTGGCGCGGGTGCAACGTGACGATCCCGCACAAGGAGGCGGTACTTCCGTTTCTCGACACGGTCACATGCGATGCGCAAGCCATCGGTGCGGTCAATACCATACGTCGGAGCGAAGACGGCCGCCTTAATGGACGCAACACCGACGTAAACGGGATTTGGCGCGCCACCGATGACGCCGCGATCACCGGGGAGCGACTGTTGCTGATCGGAGCGGGAGGAGCCGCTCGCGCGGCTGCATTTGCTCTGGGTAAACGTGATCCGGCCTTCGTAACGATCATGAACCGGTCGGTGGACAAGGCGGAGGAACTCCTTGCGGAGTTCCGGCTGCTCGGTGCGGCAGTCCCGATAGGCACCGCGCCTTCGGTTCAACTCATCGTCAATGCAACGTCGCTGGGAATGAAGGGACAACCGCCCTTGCCGGTAGCAATCGACGCACTGCCAGCCACCGCGACGGTGTTCGACATGGTCTATGTGCCGCTCGAGACGAAGCTTTTGCACGAGGCGAGAAAACGCGGGCTGCGAGCTGTCGATGGCTTGGTCATGCTCATCGAACAGGCTGATGAAGCATTCGGCGCCTTCTTCAACACCGCTCCCCCGCGTCAGCATGACGCCGAACTGCGCGCGCTTCTGACGTCATGAGCACCGCGCGGCAATTCGTCCTCGGCCTCACCGGCTCGATCGGCATGGGCAAGTCGACTGTCGCGAAAATGTTCGAGGATCTGGGCGTGCCGGTGTTCGATGCCGATGCCGCCGTCCATCAGCTCCAGGGACCTGGCGGACCGCTGCTCCCGGAAATCGAGGCGGTGTTTCCCGGCACCACTGGACCGCTGGGCGTCGACCGGCCGAAACTCGGCGCGGCGGTATTCGGCGATGCGGCGGCGCTCGGGCGGCTGGAGGCGATCGTGCATCCGGCGGTCGAGGCGATGCGCCAGCGGTTTCGCGCCGACAATGCGCATCGCCCGCTGATCGTGTTCGATATTCCGCTGCTCTACGAGAAAGGCTGGGCTGACCGTCTCGACGCCGTCGCCGTGGTGTCCGCGCCCGCCACGGACCAGCGCGCCCGTGTGCTCGCCCGGCCCGGCATGACCGAGGAGAAGTTCGAACGCATCCTTGCGCTGCAGGTGCCCGACCCCGAGAAGCGGGCCCGCGCGGACTACGTCATAGACACCGGAGGTTCGCTGGAAGAAACGCGCGCCATGGTCGCGGCGCTGGTGGAGCGGCTGATTGGACTCTGATCGCGCCGAACCGGGGTAAAATATCCGTCCGACCGCTCTTGCCTACGCCGTCCGGCGCGCCGATATGTCAATGAATGCGTGAGATCATCTTCGACACCGAAACCACGGGTCTAGACCCCCGAAACGGGGACAGAATGGTCGAAATCGGGTGCATCGAGGTGATGAACCGGGTGCCCAGCGGCAAGACCTTCCACGCCTACTTCAATCCAGAACGCGACATGCCGGTCGAGGCCGAGGCGGTGCACGGGCTTTCCGCCACATTCCTGGCCGACAAGCCGCGCTTCGCCGAGCGCGCGGTCGAGCTGCTCGAATTCATCGCCGATTCGCCGATGGTCGCCCACAATGCCGGGTTCGACTTCGCCTTCCTCAACGCCGAGCTTGGCCGCTGCGGCCATCCGGACGTGTGCCGCACCCGCATGGTCGATACGGTCGCCATCGCACGCGTGCGGCATCCCGGCGCGAAATTGTCGCTCGACGCGCTGTGCAGCCGTTACGGCATCGACCGCAGCCACCGCACGAAGCACGGAGCCCTGCTCGACGCGGAATTGCTGGCGCAAGTCTACGTCGAACTCAGGGGCGGGCGCCAGATCGGCCTGGAACTCGCCGCGGAGGTTGTCGAGATCGAGGTCCGCGGCACGTTCGCGCAACCGTCCGGCCCGGTTCGCCCTGCCCGGCCTCACGCGGCAAGCGAGGCGGAACTGATCGCGCATGCGGAGTTTCTCAAGACGATCGTTGCGCCGCTGTGGAACGGCTGAATTAGCAGTAAGAGGAGCAAGCACTTATGGAAATCCGCGTCTCTGGACACCAGATCGATACCGGTGAAGCGCTGCAGACTCATGCGACGGAACGCCTCTCGGCTGTCATCGACAAGTATTTCAACCGCGCGCTGTCGTCGCAGGTGACGTTCGGCCGCGCCCCCGCCGGCGCGTTCCGCTGCGACATCATCATGCATGTCATGCAGAACCTGGTGCTGAAGGGCACGGGACTGGCGCACGATGCGCATCTCTCGTTCGACCAGGCGGCCGAGAAGATCGATAAGCAGTTGCGCCGCTACAAGCGCCGGTTGAAGGATCATCACGAGCAGGCCGTCCATGCGCAGAGGCAGGACGATGCGGCCTACACGATCTTCGAGGAACCTTCGCTGGACGAAGAGGAGATCACCGTGGATGCGCCCGTGGTCATCGCCGAAACCCGCGTCGACGTGCCGGAAGCCACCGTTTCGGACGCGGTGATGATGCTCGATCTGCGCAACACCGCGGCACTTCTGTTCAAAAATGCTGGCACTGGACGCCATAATATGGTTTATCGACGCGGTGATGGGTCGATTGGTTGGGTCGAGCCGTCCTGACGCTCCATTGCGGACATTCCAATTCGGAGGAGAGGCTGCGCATCCCGTGATATGCGGGGTGAGGAGATCGTATTCCGTTTGCAACCCGCTCACCCTTAGCAGTCTGTGCCCATGAACGCTCTCTTCCAGTTGCTGCCCGAGGCCGTCGGCATCGTCCAGGCCGGATCGAAGGACATGATCCTCGATCAGCTCGCGGATCGTTTCGCTTCGGTTTACGAACTGGATCATACGCCGGTCCTGGCTGCGATCCGGCAGCGCGAGGCCGTGGGCAGTACCGGTTTCGGCCGCGGCATCGCCATACCCCACGCGCGGATCACGGGTATCAACCGACCGGTCGCCGTGTTCTTCCGCCTTGCCCGACCGGTGGACTTCGCGGCGGCGGACGGGATGCCGGTCCGCTTCGTGTTCGGACTGCTGTCGCCGGAGAACTCCGGCAGCGCGCATTTGCACGCGCTGGCGGCGATCTCCCGGATGATGCGCGATGACCGCATGGCCCAGGCTTTGGCCGAGGCGCCGAACCCGGAAGCCCTGTTCGGTCTCCTCACCAATGTCAGTGACCGCGACGCCGCCTGATCTCCGCGACCGGGCGATTTGCGCGTCGTGACGGAAGTTCGGCTTCCCGCCCATCTGGAGGTCGCCTCGCTGATTCGTCTCGTTACGACGGAAGGAGGCTTTGCGGCGGTTCTTCACAAGGGCCATCGCGAGGCTGGCACATTGCTTGTCGTATTGACAGAGAATGGCGCGAATTCAGCTGCTTATGAAAGAATGCCCCAAGCTGACGGCAGTCGAAAATGGACCTGCTCGCGGCGCGCAATCGACCACAATCCCAGCGAGTTCTCGGAATATGTCGCTCGGCGAAGCGGGCAGGACCCGGATTTATGGGTCATCGAGCTGGATATCGTCCGTGGGGAACGGTTCATCGGATTGGATGCGATGAACCGTTGACTTTGATGCGATGCAGCATCAAAGGCCCGCTCGCTTCACGCGAATGCGGCCAGCCGGACAGATCGGGCTCGCTGGCTAGCACGCAGACGGGGGGCCGCCGACAGGGCGAATGTACGCGGATGCTCGCAAAGGCAGTCGTGTCTCACCTGTGACGGGCAGCTCACCGCCTTTGATCAGGATATAATGCGAAGTAAGTTGAACTGGGCCAGCGGCATCGCCGTGGCCGCGACGTTTGTTGCCGCGATTTTCGGTGGCGAGAATTCCGTCGCTTTCGCCGAAGAAATAGTTCCGGCGATCATCGAACCCGCTCCCGCTCCTGTCGAGACCCGCTTCGTTAGCGAACCGGTGATCCAGGTGCTCTCTTCCGGGTCCCCTTCCCCTTCGCAGTCCGAGCCGTCCCAGGACGACGATGCAGGCTCGCTTGCGGAACTGGTCGCGGCCCAGCCCCATTCGGGCGAGCTCACCAGCGACATGTACTGCCTTGCCGGCGCGATCTATTTCGAAGCGCGCGGCGAATCGCTAGAGGGTCAGCTCGCGGTGGGCCGCGTGATCGTCCGCCGCGCCAGTTCGGGCCGCTTTCCGGACAGCTATTGCGGCGTCGTATTCCAGCGCGCCCAGTTTTCCTTCGTGCGCGGGAAGACGATGCCGGGCATCCGCAAGGAATCGAGCGACTGGCGCAAGGCTGTGGCGCTTGCGCGGATCGCCCACAACGATAGCTGGGACAGCAAGGCCGAAGGCGCCTTGTTCTTCCACGCGGCGCGCGTGTCGCCGCGTTGGGGAAAGACCCGCATGGCTCGGGTCGACAACCACATCTTCTATCGCTGATTTGTCGGGACGCTGCTTAGGCGCGTTTCGTTTCGGAAAGAACCGGAACGAATCCGCATATCCTTTGCTCTAAGGCCGGATTTCGATCCACACCGGGGCGTGGTCGCTGGCCTTCTCCCGGCCGCGATGCGCCTTGTCCACCCCGCAGGCGACGAGCCTGTCGGCCAGTTCCGGCGACAGCAGCGCGTGGTCGATGCGAAAGCCGTGGTCGCGCTGCCAGGCGCCCGCCTGATAGTCCCAGAAGGTCCATACACCGCCGCGCGGGTTGTACCGCGCGATCGCGTCGGTCCAACCCTGATTGAGCAGGCGGCGATAGGCGTCGCGCGATTCGGGCTGCATCAGCGCGTCACTGGCCATCGCCATGGGTGACCACACGTCGCGGTCTTCCGGGATGACGTTGAAATCGCCGGTAACGACCGCCGGCACTTCCTCCGCCGCAATCTCGCGCATGCGTGAGCGCAGCTGCTCCATCCAGCGCAGCTTGTAATCGAACTTGGGGCCGGGCTGCGGATTGCCGTTGGGCAGGTAGATGCACGCCACCCGAAGGCCGAAGACGTCTGCTTCGATATAGCGCGAATGTTCGTCTTCCGGGTCGCCGTCAAGCCCGCGCCGGATCTCGACCGGCATCTCGCCATCGGCGAGGATGGCGACGCCGTTGAAGCCCTTTTGCCCGTGCCAGATCGCCTTGTAGCCAAGCCTTTCGAATTCGGCGCCCGGAAAGGTTTCGTCCGAAGACTTGATCTCTTGCAGGCAGGCGACCGAAGGGCGCGTCTCCTCGAGCCATTCGAGCAGGCGCGGCAGCCGCGCCTTGACGCCGTTGATGTTGAACGTGGCGATCCTGATCATCGGGTCGGCCTGATCATCGGGTCGGACGGCTAGACCGCAAAGCTCGATCCGCAGCCGCAGCCGGCCGTGGCGTTCGGGTTTTCGACCCGGAAGGCCGCGCCGCCCAGCGATTCGACGAAATCGACGATGCATCCGCTCACCAGATCGAGGCTGACCGGATCGACGATGAGCCTTACTCCGTCGGTTTCGGAGACGAGATCGTCGCCCTCAGGGCTGTCGGCCAGTTCGAACTTGTATTGGAAGCCCGAACAGCCACCGCCTTCCACGGCGAGGCGCAAGACCGCCGGCTTGTCCTGCTTGCGCGCGATCTGCGCGACGCGGGCGGCGGCACTGGGGCTAAGGGTAAGGGGCTGGGCGCTCATGCCAGTCATGTAGGCCGCGCACCGGCAACCCGCAAGCACCGCGCCTGCCGGAGCACCTCCAGGCGTCAGGCCATCTGGATATAGCTGCGCATCGCTTCCGCCTCTGACGAGATCTTCTCGATCCGGTGCTTCACCAGATCGCCGATCGAGACGAAGCCGATCATCTCGCCGTCGTGCAGTACCGGCAGGTGGCGGATACGGCGCTTCGTCATCATCGAAAGCGCCGTCAGCGTGTCGGTCTCCGGATCGACGGTGACCGCCGGCGCGGTCATGACGTCGCCGACGCGGCTGGTCAGGACGCCGGGCCCGAGCTGCCGCAGCTTGTAGATGACGTCGCGCTCCGAAAAGATACCGACCACCGCGCCACCGTCGATCACCGGCAAGGCGCCGATGCGCCTGTCCGCCAGAAGCGCGATAGCCTCTTCCACGCTGCAATCGATGTTGCAGGTGGTCACTTCGCCTCGTCCTTCGATCAGGAGCCTGATGGACATGTTTTCCTCTCCGGTTCTTGTCGCGACCATCTCGATATGGCCCGGATTGTCTGCCTTACAATGCCATGTGAAAGCCGGATTGGCCAGTTCGCGGTAAAGCGTTTTCCGGCGATGGATCGCCGGTTGCGCACGGGGCGGCGGAGGCGCAAGAGGCGGATATGCCCAACAAGTCGCCCCGCCGGCTCCCGCGCAAGTCTCCGCTCGACGATCCCGAGACCGCGGCGTTCGCCTGGGCGCGCTATCGCCGGCTGATGCGCTGGATGATGCTCGTCACCGTGACGATGGTCGCGGGATCGCTCTATGTGCTCCATCGCAGCAACGGGATGGTTTCGGTCCATTTCTACATCGCTGCAGCCCTGGGTATCGGTTTTGCGATGCTGCTTATGTCGGCGCTGATGGGTCTGGTCTTCCTGTCGAGCGGCACCGGGCATGATGACGCGATCGAGGACCCGCAGGAGGACGAGCGCGAGCCTTAGAGTGATTTCGAGGCAGGTGGAATCACTTTAAGGCTCGGAAATCACGGCAAACCAAGGATATGCGGACTCGTTCCGGTTCAATCTGAAACGGAACGAGTCAAAGATCAGGGCGTTTCGCCTGTGGGCGCCGTGAGGCGGTAGTCCTCCACCGGCACGCCGCCGATCAGGTGCTCCTGGATGATGCGTTCCAGCACGTCCTCGGTGCAGCCGTGATACCACACCCCGTCGGGCCAGATGACCGCGACCGGGCCGGCAGCGCAGATCCGCAGGCAATCTGCCTTGGTGCGGTAAATGCCGCCCTGCTTGTCGATCTCGAGCTCCTTGAGGCGGCGCTTCAGATACTTCCAGGACGCGGATCCCTGCTCGCGCGAGCAGCAGGCCGCCTTTTCGGATTCGGCGCAAAGGAAGATGTGCCGCCGGATGACGTCGCCGCCATAAGCGGCCAGGGCCTTGCGCGCGGTCGTCAGTTCGTCCTGGGCTCCGGTCATCTTCCCGGCCTTGTCCGTAAGCTTTTCACCGAGCTTTCCGAAGATACCTGTCATGACGGATCGGGCATCAGGACAGCATCCAGTCTTTCACCGACTCGAGAAAGGCGGCAGGCTGCTCTACCGCCGCGTCGTCCTGCACGCATACCATGACGGTCTGCGCATAAGCCACCACCTTGCCGCGCTGGCACGCCACCTGCTCGATCGTGTGGCTGCTGCGGCCGACCCGGCTGATGCCGAGATGGTGCACGGTGACGTCGGGGTAGAAAGTCTGAGCAAGGAAATCGACCGCGAAGTGGGCGGTCATCGTCTGTACGCCGGCGAGCGCCCCCGAATAGGCGCTTGCGCGATGCAGCTTGACCCGCGCTTCCTGGAGGATGTCGATCATCGCGATGTTGTTTATGTGATTGTAGCCATCCACATCGGTGGATCGCGGCTCGACTTCGCAGCGGAACGGATAGCGCGCGGGATCGAGCAACGCCGCATCAGGCTTGGGCATACGGCTTGTTCCTGCCGATTCAGGACTTTTTGGCGGCGATTCGCCTGATTTCGGCGGAGACCATGCTTTCGACCATCGGCGGCAGGTTCCTGTCGAGCCATTCCGCCAGTGCCGGGCGCAGCAACTCGCGCATCAGGTCCTCCACCGATGTCTCGCCCGACCGTACGATCCGCGGCTGGGCTCCCGGCTCGGCCAGCATGGCGAGCGCGGCGAGCGATTCGCGCATGCTCGCCTGCGCTGCGGGATTGATCAGGCTTGCTTCGCGCGGATCGGCTTCGGCATCCGCTTCTTCATCGATCTCGTCCACAAGCCGTGCGCTCTCCGCAAGGTCGAGCACGTCCTCCTCCTCGGCGGGCAGCGCGACGCCGCGCGTTTCCCGGCGGCGGCGCTCCTCGACCGCACCCTGACGGTTGTCGCGCGCGATCACGCGCTTGATCGATTCGAGAATTTCGTCGACGCTCGGTTCGCCAGCGTGCCGCATTTGCCCCATTTCCCTGCCTGTACCCCGGTCGTGCGCCATCCTCAGCGCGTGGTCGGGAGAATGTCGCCGCCCTGGACCGGCGTGTCAACGGTTCGCGTCGATTGCACAACCGGAGCGGGATCGTCGTCCCAGTCGAACCACTTGCCGCGCACTCGGGCGTAATTCACTTCGGGATCATAAAGGATAGCGGTATCCAGGTCGAGGTCGCGCGCTTCGGCGCGGCCCATCGCCGCCAAGAGCGTGAACGCGGCGACGTAGGCATTGCGCCGTGCCGTCACCAGCCGCACTTGCGCGGAGACCAGCTCCTGCTCCGCATCGAGAATGTCGAGGATCGTGCGATTGCCCACCGAGTTCTCGGCGCGGACGCCCTCCAGGCTGAGTTCGGCTGCCTCGACCGCGGTCTGGTTCGACTGGATCAGTTCGTTCGACGCGACCCATGACGTGTACGCCGCACGGGTCTGGGCGATCACGTCGCGTTCGACCGCGATTTGCGTTTCCATCGTTGCTGCCGAGCGCGCCTGTGCTTGCCGCCGTAGCGCCGCCGGCCGGCCGCCCTGGAAGATCGGCAGCGACAGCCGCGCGCCGACCTGTGCGGTCGTCTCGCTCTGCGTGAACACCGCGCTGCCGGCCGATCCGCCGAGCGTCCCGAAATAGTCGTTGTAGCCGCCTGACGTATAGAGGCTCACGGTCGGGAGGCGGCCGGCGCCGGCCACGTCGATATCGAACTTCGAGGCATCGCTGCGTTCACGTGCCGCGATCAGGTCAGGATTGCGGTCGAGCGCGACGACTACCGCTTCCTCCGGCGTGGCCGGCAAGGTCGGCAGAGGCGGAGGCGGCGCCAGCCGCCCCGGTTCGTGGCCGACAAGCTCGATATATTGCTCGCGCGCGCGCGCCAGGTTGGCTTCGGCGGTGCGGGCATCGCCGCGCGCCAGCGCCAGGCGCGCCTGGGACTGGGCCACATCGGTGCGGGTGAGGTCGCCGATCTCGAACCTGTCGCTGGTCGCGCGCAGGTTCACGTCGAGCACGCGGACGAGGTTGCGGTTCAGGCCCACCACCGCTTCCTGCAGGATCACGTCCATGTAAGCGGCCACCACCTGGCTGAACACCGATGATTCAGTTGCACGCAAGTCCGCCTGGCCAGCCTCGACCCGCGTCTTCGCCGCCCTGACCGAGTTCTTGACCGCGCCGCCCGAATAGACCGGTACTCCAAGCTGGAGTTGCCCGTTGAGGTTGCGGTCGGGTGCGGTGAAGGCGTTGGCGCTCTTCTTGAGGAACTCCGAATAAGTCGCGTCGAGGGTGGCCGAAGGCAGGCCGGCGGCGCGCTCGATCGGCACGTTCTCGTCGTTGGCGCGCTGCTGCGCCCGCGCCGATTGCAATGTGGGATTGCTGCGATAGGCGTCGGCCAGCGCCTCGGGCAAAGTGTCTGCCAGCGCCGGGCCGCCGGCTGTGGCGGTAAGGGCGATCAGGCTTGAAAAGAGCCCGGCCCGCAAGGTCCGGCGCAAACGATGATTATTCATGGGCACGCATATACTAAGCGGACTTAGTTTCTGCAACGGGCGCGAACCCGATTGCGGCACGCTCAGAAACTCCAACGCTTCGGCGCGGCGAACTCGGAAACGACAGGGATGCCGATTTCGGCAAGCGGAAGAAGAGCAAGTGCGTCGCCCGCCTTGCGCCCGACCGCCAGGCGGGTGACGCCGCGCGTGACGATGCCTGTCACGATCCGGCCGGATTCCGCCAGCAAGCCTGCGAACGAATCCGGAAGCTCCTCGGCGGCGCCGTCGATCACGATCAGCGAATAACCGGGCCTACCCGCGGTTGCCAAGGCATCGGCCGGCGACACGACATCGAGCGAGGCCACCAGAGGCCGCAGCAAGGCGGCGAAGTACCCCTGCGGATCACCGACGAGCAGGGCGTTGTCGGCCGACGTCGGCGCGGCTTCGGCCAGCATCTTGCCGTGAACCAGCGGCGAGGCGAGGAACCGCCCTTCCCCGAGCGGGATCGCGCGGTCGATATAGGCCGCGTCGCGCATGGCTTCCGGCACGAAGCGTTCGCGCGATACGCCGGCCATCGCGGCGAGCACCCAGGGCTCGTTCACGCCGCTGGTGCGCAGCTGGCTGTCGATCATCGCCCGGCGCGCGGCCGTCTGGTCAAGTGCCGGGTCGGTCCCCGAAGCAGCCTGGGTTGGTTGATCGATCCTGGTCATTGCCGCATTTCCCCGATGCGCGGTCCCTACTGCGCCCTTGACACAGGCCGGCCCTTCGCGAATGCGGCGCGTTCTAGGCCAAGCCGGGAGCGAGGCCAAGCGCTTTGACGGAACTCTTCGGCGGCGCAACTCACAGGTCTTGCCGCCCGGCATCGAGGAGCGAACGAGCATGTCCGGCATGGTGACCATCCGCGAGCAGGATCTCATCGACAGCGTCGCCGACGCGCTGCAATTCATCAGCTATTACCACCCGATGGACTATATCCGCGCCCTGGGCGAGGCCTACGAAGCGGAGGCCAACCCGGCGGCGAAGGATGCCATGGCGCAGATCCTGACCAACAGCCGGATGTGCGCCGAAGGCCACCGGCCGATCTGCCAGGACACCGGGATCGTCAACGTCTTCATCGAATGGGGGCAGGATTGCCGGCTCGAATCGGGCATGTCGCTGCAGGACGTGGTCGATGAGGGTGTGCGTCGCGCTTACAACAACCCCGAAAACCGGTTGCGAGCCTCTATCCTCACCGATCCTGCCTTCACCCGGCGCAACACCAGGGACAATACCCCCTGCGTGCTGTCGGTGGAGATGGTGCCGGGCGGCAAGGTCTCGGTCGACGTCGCGGCCAAGGGCGGCGGATCGGAGAACAAGTCCAAGTTCAAGATGATGAACCCCAGCGACAACATCGTCGACTGGGTGATCGAGATGCTGCCGCAGATGGGCGCCGGCTGGTGTCCGCCGGGCATGCTCGGCATCGGCATCGGCGGCACGGCCGAACATTGCGTCAAGCTCGCCAAGCAGAGCCTGATGGACCCGATCGACATGGGTCAGCTCAAGGCGCGCGGGCCGCGCAACGATCTCGAGGCGCTGCGCATCGAAATCTTCGACAAGGTCAACGCCCTCGGCATCGGCGCGCAAGGGCTGGGCGGGCTTTCCACCATCCTCGACGTCAAGATCAAGGACTGGCCGTGCCATGCCGCCGGAAAGCCGGTGGCGATGATCCCCAACTGCGCCGCCACCCGTCACGCGCACTTCACGCTCGACGGTTCGGGGCCGAGCTATCTCGAAACGCCCAAGCTCAGCGAATGGCCGGAAGTCCACTGGACGCCCGATAAGGCGGCGAAGCGCGTCGATCTCGATACGCTGACGGCGGAAGAGGTGCGGAGCTGGAAGCATGGTGACCGCCTGCTGCTCAACGGCAGGATGCTGACCGGGCGCGACGCGGCGCACAAGCGGATCGCCGACATGCTCGCGGCGGGCGAGGCGCTGCCGGTCGATTTCAAGGGCCGCGTGATCTACTATGTCGGCCCGGTCGATCCGGTGCGCGACGAAGTCGTCGGCCCCGCCGGGCCCACCACGGCGACCCGCATGGACAAATTCTCCGACGTCATGCTCGACCTTGGCCTCCTCGCCAGCGTCGGCAAGTCGGAGCGCGGCCCGGGGGCGACCCAGAGCATCGCGAAGCACAAGTCGGCCTACCTGATGGCGGTGGGCGGCGCGGCTTACCTGGTGGCGCGTGCCATCAAGAAAGCCGAAGTGGTGGGCTTTGCCGATCTCGGCATGGAGGCGATCTACGAGTTCACCGTGGAGGACATGCCGGTGACCGTCGCGGTCGATTCGGACGGCAACAACGTACACACCCTTGCGCCGCAGCACTGGAAGGACAAGATCGCCAGAGAGCGCCTGCTGCAACCGGGCTGAGAGCGCGCCGATCGGAGAGGAAGCGGTTCGGGCATGTTCGCGATAGTCCTGCTTTTCCTGCTCGGCACCGCCAACTTCGCGATGCATAAGGCGGTGCTGGAAAGCGGCCATCCGCTGCTGGGCCGCGTGCCGTGGTTCTTCCACATGCTCGGTGGGCGCTTCAGCCTGGCGGTCGAGTTCGTCGTGCTGCTGGGCGCGATGCTGATGGTCGATTCGGGCGCGATCGCCTGGGCCTGGGGCTATGTCGGCTACAGCCTTCTCAACGCGGTCTCGGCGTGGATCATTCTGACCGGCAGGGTATGATCGGAACAATGACCGGTTGTGCGATTTCGACCGAAATGACTCACATATCGAAGCTCTGGCTGGTTTATAACTCCGCGAGCGGCAGCAACGGCGCCGAACCGCTGGCCCAGTTGAAAGGCGCGTTCGGGCAGGCGGGGATCGCCGTCGATCGCGAGTTCTGCTTTCCGGAGGATCCGGCGCCAGGCCAGGCCGATCTCGACGCCGCCGGTGTCGACGCGCTGGCGATCTTCGCCGGAGACGGCACGATCAGCACGATCCTGCGCGATCTCGCGGGTTGGCGGGGCAGGGCGCTGGTCCTTCCCGGCGGGACGATGAACATGCTGTCCAAGCGTCTCCACGGCGAATTGACGGCCGACGAGATCGTCTCCCGGCTCGGAGCGGGGAAAGCACGGACGGTGCGGCCGCCGGTGATCGGCACTCGCCAGGGCATGGCTTTCACCGGGGTCACCGCAGGCCCGGCCACCGCGTGGAACGAAGTCCGCGAGGCGCTGCGCGAAGCGAACGTCGTCGGTCTCGTCACCACGGCGGCCGAAGCCATCACCGAATCGACCGGCGGCGCGAGGGTGCGTTGCCTCGATCCCGATTGCGGCTTGGCCGAAGGCTATCCGGCGATCACTGTCACGCCGGAAAGCGCCGGCCTGGAAGTCACCGGCTATCTGGCCGAGACAGTGGGGCACTACGCGGGGCAAGCTGTCGCGATCCTGCAACGCGACTTCCGCAAAGGTCCGCATGAAGCGCTCGGCACGTTCGCCAAAGTGCGGCTGGGCGGCGTGGAAGGAGACGCGATGGGACTCTTGATCGATGGCGAGCCGTTCGATGGCAACGGGGCGGAAAGCTTCACGATCGCCCACTGCGAACTCGATCTGATCGCGACCGGAGAATGAGCGAATCCGTGGAGCCGGTCCGGCTGTTCCACCTGAGCGACATCCACTTCGGACTGGAAGACACGCGTGCGCTCGCCTGGGTGAAGGAGTGCATCGCACGCGAAAACCCCGATGCGGTGGCGATCACCGGCGACCTGACGATGCGGGCGCGACGGCGCGAGTTCACCGCCGCCTGCGACTGGATCAAGGGGCTGGATGCGCCGGTCACGGTCGAGATCGGCAACCACGACATGCCCTATTTCAACCTGATCGAGCGCTTCGTCGCGCCCTATCGGCGCTATCGCGGGATCGAGGCGCTGATCGAGCGCGAGATCGAACTCGGCCCGCTGGCGATCGTCCCGCTCAAGACGGCGGCGCGGGCGCAGTGGCGGCTGAACTGGTCGAAAGGCTATGTCACCCGCTCGGCGTTGGCGCAGACCCTGGCGATGATCGACGCGCTGCCCGAAGGTACGCGCGTGCTGGTGACGGCGCATCACCCGCTGGTCGAGGTCGGGACGCGCGGCACCGCACTGACCAAGCATGGTGCCAGGGCGCTGGAGGAACTGGCGCGGCGGAAGGTCCTCGCCGTGCTGTCCGGCCACGTCCACGATCCGTTCGACTTGTGGGAAGAAACCCCGGCGGGCCGCGTGCGGATGATCGGCGCGGGCACACTGTCGCGCCGCATCCGCTCGACCCCGCCGAGCTTCAATGAGATCGTCGTGACCGGCGACAGCCTCAGCGTCGAGGCGCGCAACCTCGAGCATGTGGCCACGCCGGACATGCAGATCCCGGACGTCCCCGAAAACGCCCTGCCGCCGCGCCAGCCCGAAGAGCCGGTCTCCGGCGTGGCGACGATCCCGGCGGTCGATCCGCCGGTGCATTGACTGCCGAAAGGAAAAGGGCGGCCCTGAAGGACCGCCCTTTCGTGCTTCGCAAAAGGCTGAACGATCAGCGCTTCGAGAACTGGAAGCTCTTGCGGGCCTTGGCGCGTCCGTACTTCTTGCGCTCGACCACGCGGGGGTCGCGGGTAAGGAAGCCCGCTGCCTTCACCGGCGCGCGCAGCAGCGGCTCGAACTTGCTGAGGGCCTGACTGATGCCGTGCTTGACCGCGCCGGCCTGGCCCGAGAGGCCGCCGCCCTTGACGGTGGCGACGACGTCGTACTGGCCGGTCCGCTCGGTGATCGAGAACGGCTGGTTGATGACGAGACGCAGCGTCGGGCGGGCGAAGTAGACTTCCTGGTCACGGCCGTTGACCGTGATCTTGCCGGTGCCGGGCTTCAGCCAGACGCGGGCGACCGCGTCCTTGCGGCGGCCAGTCGCGTAGGAACGGCCCTGCGCGTCGATCTCCTGCTCGCGCAGCGGCGCGGGAGGTCCGCCGCGCGGCGGCACAGGGGCATCGTTTTCGGCGGAAGTCGGGACGGGCGCGGGGCCGCCCGCGAGAGCGCCGAGATCGGCGAGGTCGTTGACAGAATTATCGGACATCACGCGCCCACCTTGTTCTTGCGATTCATCGAAGCGACGTCGAGCGGCTGCGGCTGGGTGCCGCCGTGCGGATGCTCGGTGCCGTTGTAGAGATGCAGCGCGCGCATTTGCGCGCGGCCAAGCGGGCCGCGGGGAACCATGCGCTCAACCGCCTTTTCCAGCACGCGCTCGGGGAAGCGGCCGTCGAGCACTTTGGCCGCGGTCACTTCCTTGAGGCCGCCGGCATAGCCGGTGTGCTTGTAATAGGTCTTCTTCTCGCGCTTGTTGCCGGTGAACCGCACCTTGTCCGCGTTGATGACGACGACATGATCGCCGCAATCCACATGCGGGGTGAAGCTCGGCTTGTGCTTGCCGCGCAGGATATCGGCGATAATCACCGCGACGCGGCCCACCACCAGATTCTCGGCATCGATGAGATGCCACTTCTTTTCCACCTCGGCCGGTTTGATCGACCGGGTGACCTTGCTGAGCGCCTTCATGGCTGATCGGTTCCCTTGATTTCGAATCGGCGGCGCATGCCAATGGGTGACGCACCGCGCGAAGAAGGCGGGCCAATCGTTCAAAAGCGGGCACAAGTCAAGCTTTGCAGCCCTTCTGCGGAGAGGTAAAATAATACCGCATGCTTGCAACGGCCTAAGGCCGGGCGCCCAAGGCGGCAAGCCAGGCGAGCGTACCGGGCGCGGCCGCATCGCAACGCCATCCCAGAATTGCCGGCTCGTCATAAGGATGGAGCTGCGTCAGCCGGGCGATCGCTTCGTCCAGGACGCCGGCATTGGTCTTGAACAGCACGCCCGCCTCATCGGCTTCCTCGCGCCTGCCGTTCCATGAAAACAGCGAAAGCATGCCGGGCAAGATATTGGCGCAGGCGACCAGCTTCTCATCGATCAGCGCGCCTGCGACTTGCCGCGCGCTTTCGCCATCGGGGAAAGGGCACCAGATCAGCGCCGCGATCCCCCGATCGTCCGGCGCGCTCATCGCCGCTGCCCGGTCGCGTGGGCGCCCGCCACCACGGTCCAGACCAGCAGCGCGCCGACGAGCTGGTGCGCCGCGGCCAGCCACAGCGACATGCCCGACCAGACCGTCGCGATGCCCAGCACGATCTGGGTCCCGAACGCGGCGTGGATCGCCACCGAATTGCCGCGGCGTCCCTCGTGTCGAAGCCGTCGTGCCAGCACGATGAGGAGGCCGACCACGACCCATGCCCACCAGCGATGGACGAAGTGGATCAGGAAGGGATCGTCGAACAGCACCGCCAGCCCGCCGCGCGCCCAGTCGACGCCTTCGGGAAACAGGCTGCCCTGCATCAGCGGCCAGGCGTCGAGGTTGAACCAGCCCGCGCCCGCGACGTAGCCCGCACGCGATCCGGCGACCAGGGCGCCGAACAGGACCTGGACGGCAACGGCCGCCAGCACGCCTACGGTGAAACGGCCGAGCCGGGCGCCGGGTCGGCCGCGCCCTGGTCCCTGGAGGTCGAGTGCCGTCCAGACCAGCCCGCCAAGGGTCGTCAACGCAACCAGGAGGTGCACGGCGAGCCGATAGTGGCTGACTTTGACGTCCTGGCTGAGCCCGGAGCTGACCATCCACCAGCCGACCGCGCCTTGCAGTCCGCCCAGCGCCAGCAGTGCGAGAAGGCGTGGTTTGTAACCGGCCGGGATCGTGCCGCGAATCCAGAACCACACAAGCGGCAGCGCGAAAGCCAGTCCGATCAGCCGCGCCAGCAGCCGGTGCAGCCATTCCCAGAAATAGATGAACTTGTAATCGGCCAGCGTCATCCCGGCCGGGCCGTTGACTTCCAGATATTGCGGAATGCGCTTGTAGCCGGCGAACTCGGCCTGCCACTGGGCGTCGGTGAGCGGCGGGATCGCGCCGGTTACCGGCTTCCACTCGGTAATCGACAGCCCCGATTCGGTCAGCCGGGTAATGCCGCCGACCAGCACGATCAGCACCACCATCACGGCCACCGCGTAGAGCCAGCGAACGAGAGGCGTCGTGGGGGTCGATGGAGGGGTTCGGGCTGCGCTCATGCGTGCTTCCTAGACTCGTTCCGGTTCAGATTGAACCGAAACTCGCGGGTTGAATGATGTTACAACATAACATATCTCGCATGGATGAGTCGCACCCCGCCAGCCACGCCGCCAGCATTGCGCAGACGCTTCGACCGGTTGGGCATTGTCCTGTCCGGGCTTTGTGCCGTTCACTGCTTGCTGGGGATCGCGCTGGTCTCGATCCTGGGACTCGGCGGGCTGGGAGGCGAGCTGTTGCTGGCGCCCGAAATCCATCGGATCGGTCTCGGACTTGCGATCGCGGTCGGTCTCGTCGCCCTGGGCTATGGCGCGCGGCGGCACGGGCGCATCGGGCCGCTGGCGATCGGGGCGTGCGGGCTGGCGCTGATGGGCGCGGCGCTGGCGGCCGGGCACGGTGTGTCGGAGGCGGTGCTGACCATCGCCGGGGTCGCGCTGGTGGCGCTGGCGCACATCCGGAACTTGCGCCACGCGCACTGAGGAAGCTTGCGCGGGACGCGCCGGGCGCTATCTGGCGTCCATGCCCGCAGAGCTTTCCCTCACCGTCAATGGCGAGCCGCGCCGCGCCGCGCCCGGCGCCAGCATCGCCGATCTCGTCCGCAGCCTCGAGCTGGACCCCGCGAAAGTCGCGGTCGAACATAATGGCGAGATCGCGCCACGCTCGACTTTGGCTGACGTCGCGCTGACAGATGGCGACGTGCTGGAGATCGTGCATTTCGTGGGGGGTGGAGAGGATGACGCCGTGATCGATGACGACAGCTGGACCGTGGCCGGCCGGACCTTCCGTTCCCGCCTGATCGTCGGCACCGGCAAGTACAAGGATTTCGCGCAGAACGCCGCGGCGGTCGAGGCATCCGGGGCCGAGATCGTGACGGTCGCGGTCCGGCGCGTGAACATTTCCGATCGCAACGCGCCGATGCTGACCGATTTCATCGACCCGAAGAAGATCGTCTATCTGCCCAACACCGCCGGGTGCTTCGCCGCCGAGGATGCGATCCGCACGCTGCGGCTGGCGCGCGAGGCGGGGGGCTGGGACCTGGTGAAGCTCGAAGTGCTGGGGGAGGCGCGCACGCTCTATCCCGATATGCGCGAGACGCTCAAGGCGACCGAGGTGCTGGCGAACGAGGGCTTCCTGCCGATGGTCTACTGCGTCGACGATCCGATCGCGGCCAAGCAGCTGGAAAGCGCCGGCGCGGTGGCGGTCATGCCGCTGGGCGCTCCCATCGGCTCGGGGCTCGGCATCCAGAACAGGGTGACGATCCGCCTGATCGTTGAAGGCGCGAATGTGCCGGTGCTGGTCGACGCGGGCGTCGGCACCGCGTCGGACGCGGCGGTGGCGATGGAGCTGGGCTGCGACGGCGTGCTGATGAACACCGCCATTGCCGAGGCGAAGGACCCGGTGCGCATGGCCCGCGCGATGAAGCTGGCGGTCGAGGCGGGACGCGAGGCCTATCGTTCCGGCCGCATGGCCACGCGCAAGTATGCCGATCCCTCAAGCCCCTTGGCCGGCCTTATCTGATCGCGGCTTTCCACCCGGCCGATGGTTAACCCCATCGTAACCATGTTGTGGTGATCTCCTGCCATGGGCGCTTCCCGTGCCCGTGACGACAGGGGTCAAGCTCATGGCTTACGCGGGAACCGCGTCGCTTACGATCAATGAACTGCGCGAATTCGCGGGTTTCAGCCCGTGTGAGCAGCGCTACATCCGCCGCAGCCTCGACATCGGGCTGGGCCGGCAGGATGCGTTCAAGCTGTGGGCGCGCGACGCGGACGAAGTCTCGTCGATCCGCTCGCAATATGTTTCGTACCAGAACCTCAAGGCCTTGCGCTCCAGCGTGCCGACCGAACAGGGCCTCGACGAGGTCGAGCCGTTCATGGGCAAGCTCGTCCGGCTGGCGGCCTTCGACCTTGCGCAAGGGCGGATCGAAAGCTTCTCCGCCTTCCGCTTTCTCTACGAGCGTCTGCTCGGCGCCAAGGCGCGGCCCTGGCTGCCCAGCGCCTTTTGCGCCGCGGCGGCGCTGCCGCAGATCCAGCCCGACCGCCGCAAGCGCCTGCTCCATTCGATCAGCGAGGCGGCCGCGACCGCGCCCGGCTGGTCGGAACGGGAACCGACATTCTATCCTGAGTGGATCGAGAAGGAAGCGGCCTGACCGTCTCGTGAGCCGACATTGGCGCGGCGCGCGGCGCGCGCGGCGGCGGGGGTGCATGCGCGCGCCGCGCCTGCTACCCTTCGGCCATGACCGACCACGATACCGGGACCGCCGCCTCTCGACCGCAAGTCCGCTTCCCCAAATTCGGCCTTGCCGCCTGGTCGCTCCTTGTCCCATTTCTCGGCCTCGCCGCATTGGCCCTGGGCAAGCCGGACGGGGTGCCGCTGGCGGTCTTGCTCGCGCTGATCCTCGGCGGCGCGGTCCTGGCGGCCGTCTATCACGCCGAGGTTCTCGCACATTACCTGGGCGAGCCGTTCGGCACGCTGGTGCTGGCGCTGGCGGTCACCGTGATCGAAACCTCGCTGATCGTCTCGATCATGCTGGGGCAGGGGGCGGGATCGCAGACTCTGGCGCGAGACACGCTGATCGCGGCGATCATGATCACCATAAACGGCATCGTCGGCGTCTGCCTGCTCGCGGGCGGGCGGCGGCACCATGAGCAAAGCTATACCCAGTCAGGCGTGAGCGCCGGCCTCGCCATGCTGGCGACGCTGGCGGTCCTGACGCTGGTGCTTCCCAATTACACGACCAGCGCGCGCGGCGCGTTCTATTCGCCGACGCAGCTCGCTTTCGTGGCGGTGGTGTCGCTGGTGGTCTACGGGACGTTCGTCGTCGCCCAGACGATCCGCCACCGGGACCATTTCCTCAACCCCGACGAGAACGACCACGCGCACAAGCCGCCGGTGCCACGCGCAAAGGCGATGGCGGCGGCGGCTCTGCTGGCGGCGGCGCTGGTCGCGGTGGTGCTGCTGGCCAAGGCGCTGTCCCCGTCGATCGAGGCGGGGGTCGCCGCCGTGGGCGCGCCGCGCGCCATGGTCGGCATCATCATCGCCGCGCTGGTGCTCGCGCCGGAGGGCTTCGCCGCCTATCGCGCCGCGCGCGCCAATCGCGTGCAGACCAGCCTCAATCTCGCGATCGGGTCGGCGCTGGCGACGATCGGCCTCACCATTCCGGCGGTCGCGGTTACTTCCCTGATGATGGGCCTGGGCCTCGAGCTGGGGCTGTCGATGCGCTCCGTAGTGCTGCTGGCGCTGACCCTCCTGGTGGCGACCATGACACTGGGCACCGGCCGCACGACGGTGGTGCAAGGCGTGATCCACCTTGTGATCTTCGCCACCTATCTGTTCACTACGCTCGTGCCCTAAGGACTCGTTCCGGTTCAATCCGAAACGGAACGAGTCTAGAGCATGATGACAATGGATTGAACCATCTCGTCATTGCGAGCGTAGCAAAGCAATCCAGGGCCGCGTAAACCGCCCTGGATTGCCGCGCGGCTTCGCCGCTCGCAATGACGATTCACTGTAAAGTCATCCCGCTCTAGTTGCGATAGAGCCCGTCCAGCCGCGCGCCGTAGCGCTCTTTCAGCTTGTGGCGGCGGATCTTGAGGCTGGGGGTCAGCTCCTCGTTGGTGATCGTGAACGGTTCGTCGGCGAGAGCAAAGGCGCGCACTTTCTCCACTGCCGCGACCCCGGCGTTGACCCGGTCGACAGCCTCGGCAACCGCGGCGCGGAACTGTGGGAGCGCCCGCCATTCGTCGCCTTCCAGCGAGTGGCCGTTCGCTTGTGCCCACCGATCCGCCCATTCGGCATCCGGTACGATCAGCCCGACGAGATAGGGCCGCCTGTCTCCCACCACCATCGCCTGGCCGATCTCCGGTTGCAGCGTCAGCATGCTTTCGACCTTCTGCGGCGAGACGTTGTCGCCCTTGTCGTTGACGATCATGTCCTTCTTGCGGTCGGTGATCACGATCCGGCCGCGCTCGTCGAAATGACCGATGTCGCCGGTGTGGAGCCAGTCTTCGCGGATCGCTTCCGCCGTCGCCGCCTCGTTGCACCAGTAGCCGTGCATCACCAGCTCGCCGCGCACCAGGAGCTCGCCGTCCTCGGCGATCCGCACCTCGACGCCTGGCAGCGGCGGGCCGACGGTGTCCATCCTGATTCCCGCGCCCGGGCGATTGCAACTGACCACCGGGCCCGCCTCGGTCTGGCCGTAGCCCTGGAGCAGCGTCAGCCCCATCGCCTCGAAGAACGTGCCGATCTCGGGGTTGAGCGGTGCGCCGCCCGAAACCAGCGCCTTGAGCCGGCCGCCGAACCGCCGCCGCAATTTCGGGCGCAGCGTTCGTTCCAGCAACAGGTCGGCCGGCCAGTCGGCAAGGCTCGGCTTGCCCCGCGCCGAGGTCCGCGCGCCGACCCGCAGCGCCAGGTCCATCAGCGCGGCCGGCAACCGGCCTTGCTTGCGTACCTGCTGCATGATCCGGGTGCGCAGGACCTCGAACAGGCGCGGGACGACGACCATGATCGTCGGCCGCGCCTCCTCGATGTTGGAGGACAGCTTTTCCAGGCTCTGCGCGTAGTAGATCTGGCCGCCCAGAGCGATCGGAAGGAACTGCCCGCCGGTATGTTCGTAGGCATGGCTCAACGGCAGGAACGAAAGAAAGACCTCGTTCGCGCGATCATCGGCGGGGGCCTCGAAGTCCTCCGCGAGAATCCGCATGCATCCCGCGACGTTGCACAGGATCGCGCCGTGATGCTGGCGCACGCCGCGCGGCGCGCCGCCGGTGCCGCTGGTGTAGATCACGCAGGCCAGGTCGTCGCGCCCGACGCCCGCGATGCACTGCTCCACTTCCGCGCGCGCGGCATCCGCATCGCCTTGCAGGAGCGCGTCCCACTCGTGCCATTCCAGGCCGCCCGCCTGGCCGTGCCGCAGCGGCTCCATGCCGATGACGTGCCGGACGTGGTTGCCGCGCATGATCGCGGGCAGCAGCGGCGCGCTCAACTTCGCGGTCGAGACGATCGCCGCGCGCGCTCCGGAGTTTTCCAGGATATGCGCGTGGTCGCGCTCCGTGTTGGTGATGTAGGCGGGCACCGTGACGCAGCCCGCCGCCATGATGCCAAGGTCGGCCAGGCACCATTCCGGCCGGTTTTCCGAGACCAGCAGCACCCTGTCACCGGGATTGAGGCCCATGCGGCGCAATGCCCCGGCAATCAGGCAGGCCTGCCGCGCCGCTTCCACCCAGCTGATCGGATGCCACATGCCGTTGGCCTTGCTCCACAGCATCGGCGCTGCGCCCAATTCGTCGGCGCGATCGAGGAACAGCCGGACGAGGTTCGGACATGTCGCGATGTCGGAATGCCGCATATCAAGTTACTCCGGTATGGCGCGGCCTTCGCTTCGCGGATCGGCGGCTCCGGCAAGTCCCCCGGCCGAGGCTGCCACGGCATTGGTCTTGATCGGCAACCTTCGCGCTACGACTTGCGTGTGGCCCAGCGCCTCGAGTTGCGGGATCAGGGCTTCGAGCGGCGTGCCCGCCTCCACGATCACGGTGTCGCCGGGCGAGAACAGCACCGGCAACGCGAGCGCGTCGGACACCGGCAGCTTCCAGTCGAGCACGCCGATCAAGGCGCGCGACACCTGTACCGGGATCGTCGCGCCCCCCGCCGCGCCGATGGCGAGCAGGAGCCCGCCATCCGGCCCATAGACCAGAGTCGGCGCCATCGAGCTGCGCGGCCGCTTGCCGCCCTCGACCCGGTTGGCGACGGGCACTCCGTCCTTGTCGGGCACGAAGCTGAAATCGGTCAGTTCGTTGTTGAGGTAGAAGCCGCCGGTCATCAGGCCCGAGCCGAAGCTGCCCTCGATTGTCGAGGTATAGCTGACGACCTCGCCGTTCCGGTCGATCGCGACGAAGTGGGAAGTGCCGTTCTCGGGCGGCTCCATCCCATCGGGCGGGGGCTGGTCCAACCCCGGCGCGGCGATGGCCATCGTCCGGTCCGGGGCGATCAGCCGGCCGCGCTTCGCCAGATAGGCGGGGGCGATCAGTTCGGTGGTCGGCACCGCGATGAAATCGGCATCGGCGAGGAACCGCTCGCGATCGGCATAGGCCAGCCGCTGCGATTCGGCGAACAGGTGCCAGAACGTCGCAGATTTCGCGTCCAGTTTCGACAGGTCGAAGCGTTCGAGCTGGCCGAGGATCGCCAGTACGGTCGTCGCCCCCGAAGACGGCGGGCCCATCCCGCAAATGCGATACAGCCGGTAACGGCCGCAGACGGGCGGGCGTTCCTTGGCGCGATAGGCGGCGACATCGGCGACGGTCATCGGCTCGCGGCCGGGGGCCTCATTTGAAACCGCGTCCGCGATCCGCCGGGCCAGGCTTCCTGAATAGAACGCGGCCGGTCCTTCGGTGGCAATTCGCTCCAGCGTCGTGGCCAGCGCGGGATTGCGCACGAGCGTGCCGACCGGAACCGGCGCGCTGTCAGGGCCATAGAACAGCGCCTTGCCCGCGGGAACGTGGCCCGCCCGTTCCGGGTTCTCGGCAAGGTATTCGTGCGCACGCGGGCTCAGCGTCCAGCCTTCGCGTGCCAGCTTGATGGCGGGCGCGAACAAGTCGGCCCAGGGCAGCTTTCCGTGGCGACGATGGGCTTCGGCCGCCAGCGCCACGTTACCGGGTACGCCGACGCTGAGCCCGCTCAGCACCGCTTTGTCGAATGCCAAGGGTTTGCCGTTGTCGTCCAGGAACCATGCAGGCGTGGCGGCGGCCGGCGCGGTCTCCCGTCCGTCAAGTGTCTCGACCGTGCCGTCGGGCATCCCGCGCACGAAGAGCCCGCCGCCGCCGATGCCGGAGCTTTGCGGTTCGACCACACTCAGCGCCAGCATCGTCGCGATGGCGGCATCGGTTGCGCTGCCCCCGCGCCGCAGCATCTCCGTTCCCGCCCCGGCCGCGCGCGGGTCCGCCGCGCTGACCATGCCCCGTTCATATGTCGCTCGCGCGCTCGTGGAGGCGGGTGTCGGGGCGGGCGGGGCGGCGGTCGCGCAAGCGGTGAGCGCCAGCGCCCCGAAGAGCGTCGTCAGCAGTCGAAAGGGCCGGGGAGTCATGGCCGGGAAAGCTAGTCGGTTCCCACCGCCTCGGCAACGCTGGTGAAACCGTCGCGCCGCATCAGTTGCTTGAGCCCGCGTGTGATCCGCCGGGCGATGCCCGGGCCTTCGTAGATCATGGCGCTGTAGAGCTGGACGAGACTGGCGCCGGCGCGAATTCGCGCCCAGGCGTCTTGCGCCGTGGCGATGCCGCCGACGCCGACCAACGGCACCGCGCCTCCGGTGGCCTTGCGGAAATCGCGCAGCCGCTGCTCCGCCAGTGGCTTGAGCGGCGCGCCGGACAGGCCCCCCGTCTCGCCGGCGTGCGCAGATGTCAGTGACGGACGGGAGATCGTCGTGTTCGAGACGATCAGCGCGCCGAGTTGCTTGTCGATCGCGATCCGGGCGATGGCGTCGATATCGGCGGGTTCAAGGTCAGGCGCGACTTTCAGGAACACCGGCGGTCCTTCGGGGCCGCGCGCCTCGACCACCGCGTCGAGCAGGTCGGCCAGCGCCGATTCGTCCTGCAGCGCGCGCAGGCCCGGCGTATTGGGGCTGCTCACGTTGACCGCGATGTAGCTGGCGAAGGGTGCCATTGCCTTGGCCATCGTGGCATAGTCGGCCACCCGGTCGGCAGAGTCCTTGTTCGCGCCGATATTGATGCCGACGACGCCGGCCTTGCCTTTCCTTGCCGCGAATCGTGCGATTGCCGCCCGTGCCCCGCCGTTGTTGAAGCCCATGCGATTGATCACGGCGCGATCCTGGGTAAGCCTGAACAACCGGGGCCGCGGGTTTCCCGCCTGGGGCAGCGGCGTGATCGAGCCGGCTTCGGCAAACCCGAAGCCGAGGCCGAGAAGCCGATCGGGCACTTCCCCATCCTTGTCGAAGCCCGCCGCCATGCCGACCGGATTGGGAAACGCGATGCCCGCCACGCTGGTCGCCAGTGCCGGATCGGGATTTGCCGCCTTGCCCTGCGTCCCGAACCTGAGCGCGGCCAGGGCAAGGCCGTGCGCATGCTCGGCGTCGAGAAGGAACAGGGCCGGGCGGAAGAGGCGATAGAGCATGGTTTGGCCATAGAGCGTGAGGCCGGCGGATGGAAACGTCGCGTGAGGGGATTTTGCGAGTGTGTCGCATTTGTACAAGGCGAGGGGACGCAATGCGCATAGACCCGCCTCGCGACCCGAAGAATTCGCGGCACTCAAGTGTGCGAATTCCTCACTTTGAAGGCGGCTTTCCGGTATACCGGAGAGCCGCCGCTTTTTTGGCCGCTCACCCGTTGCGGGCGTACCCCCCTTTTGCAGTGCGCAATGATCAACCTGGCGGAGGCCAACCGGGCAGGGCTTGAATTGCCCGTTTCATGCCCCTAGGTGCAAACCGGAACGAATCAGTCCGGTTTAAGCCGGTCGGTTCAGACAGGAGCTTTTCCGTGCGCTTATCGAGCATGGCTGACTATGCCGTCGTCATCATGGCCGCGTCTTCGCGTCATTGCGGAGGCATGCGCGTCTCGGCCGGTCAGCTCGCGGAGGAGACTGGCCTGCCCGCGCCGACGGTGCAGAAGCTGGTCAGCCGTCTGACATCGGCGGGCTTGCTGCGCTCCTCGCGCGGGGTCGGCGGCGGGCTCAAGCTGGCGCGGCCGGCGGCGGCGATTTCGCTCGCGGACATCGTCGAGGCGGTGGAAGGCCCGATCGCGTTGACCGCCTGCGTCGAGCAGGGCCGTCACGATTGCACGCTGGAACAAGTCTGCGCCTTGCGTCCGCATTGGCCGGATGTGAACACCGCGCTGCGCGGCGCGCTCGCCAATGTCCCGCTCACCCAGTTGGCGGAACTGCAGTCATGACCGAGGAAGCGAGCATCCGCGATCCGGGCCAGAAGGATCAGGCCGCGCGCGACGCGGCGGCGCGCGTCGCCGATTACGAGCACGGCTGGGTCTCCGACATCGAGCAGGAGTTCGGGCCCAAGGGTCTCAACGAAGACACCGTCCGGTTCATCTCGGCCAAGAAGGACGAGCCGGAATGGATGCTTGACTGGCGGCTGAAGGCGTTCCGCCTCTGGCAGACGATGACGCCGCCCGACTGGGCGAAGCTCTCGGTGCCGCCGATCGACTACCAGGACGCCTATTACTATGCGGCGCCCAAGTCGAAGCCGAAGCTCGAAAGCCTCGACGAGGTCGATCCCGAGATCCTGCGCGTCTACGAAAAGCTCGGCATTCCTCTGGAGGAGCAGAAAGTGCTCGCCGGGGTGGAAGGCGCGCGCAAGGTTGCGGTCGACGCGGTGTTCGATTCGGTCTCCGTCGCCACCACCTTCCGCAAGGAGCTGGAGCAGGCGGGAGTCATCTTCCGCTCAATCTCGGAGGCGATCCGCGAGTTTCCCGATCTGGTCAGGCGCTGGCTGGGCAAGGTCGTGCCGATGCACGACAACTATTTCGCGGCGCTCAACTGCGCGGTCTTCTCCGACGGCACATTCGTCTATGTTCCCGAAGGCACGCGCTGCCCGATGGAGCTGTCGACCTATTTCCGCATCAACGCCGAGAATACCGGGCAATTCGAACGCACGCTGATCATTGCCGAGAAGGGCAGCTACGTCTCTTATCTCGAAGGCTGCACCGCGCCGCAGCGCGACGAGAACCAGCTCCACGCCGCGGTGGTGGAACTGATCGCGCTCGACGATGCCGAGATCAAGTATTCCACGGTCCAGAACTGGTATCCCGGCAACGCCGAGGGCAAGGGCGGCATCTACAACTTCGTTACCAAGCGGGCGCTGTGCCAGGGCGCGCGCAGCAAGGTGAGCTGGACCCAGGTCGAGACCGGCAGCGCGATCACCTGGAAGTATCCTTCGTGCGTGCTGAACGGCGAGGATTCGGTGGGCGAGTTCTACTCGGTCGCCGTCACCAACAATTTCCAGCAGGCCGATACCGGCACCAAGATGATCCACAACGGGCGCGGCAGCCGCTCGACGATCGTCTCCAAGGGCATCAGCGCGGGCAAGAGCAACAACACCTATCGCGGGCTGGTGCGCGTCGCCGCCAATGCGGAGGGCGTGCGCAACTTCACCCAGTGCGATTCGCTATTGCTCGGCAAGGACTGCGGCGCGCACACCGTGCCCTATATCGAAGTGCGCAATCCCAGCGCGCAGATCGAGCACGAGGCGACCACCAGCAAGATCAGCGACGATCAGCTGTTCTACGCGATGCAGCGCGGGCTGGGTCAGGAAGAGGCGGTGGCGCTGATCGTCAACGGCTTCGCGAAAGAGGTGTTGCAGCAGCTGCCGATGGAGTTCGCGGTCGAGGCGCAGAAGCTGCTGGGTATCAGTCTTGAGGGGAGCGTGGGGTGATGAGAAAGACCCTCTCCGTCCGCCCCGAGCAGGATCGCGCCGCCGCTCCCGAGCTTCAGCGCAAGGGTCGTGGCTGGGCCATCGCCGAATCGCGCCTCGACACGCTGCATGAGGCTGCGCGCGAGATGCGGCGCAATCCCAGCGCGGCGCAGACCGCCCTGGCCGAGAGTTTCGTTCGCGCGGAACTGGGCAAATATCGTTTTCGCCAGCATGTCGTGATCGGTTCCGCCATCGTCGATTTCGCGTGCCAGCCGCTCGGCATCGCGGTCGCGATCGATGACGAGCAGGCCGGCGATCCGGCGCTGGACCGGCGCCGCGACAAGTCGCTCGAGGTGGTCGGAGTCAAGGTGCTGCGTTTCCCCGCCGCCGAAGTGCTCGCCGATGCGGATGCCGTCGCCGCCACTGTCGTCGCGCAGATGAAGCTGCGCTGGCAGGAACAGCGCGCCCGCCCGAATTCCCATTCGCGTGACCGTCGCCCGCAAGGCGCTCGCCGCGATTATCAGAGATGACCATGCTGCAAATCACCGATCTCCACGCCACGGTAACCGCTTCGGGTGCCGAAAAGCCGATCCTCAAAGGCCTCTCGCTCACCGTGAACGCGGGCGAGGTGCATGCGATCATGGGGCCGAATGGCGCGGGCAAGTCGACGCTGGGCTACACGCTCGGCGGGCGGCCCGGTTACACCGTGAGCGGCGGCTCGGTGAGCTTCGACGGGCAGGACCTGCTCGCGCTCGAACCGCACGAACGCGCGGCGGCCGGGCTGTTCCTGGGCTTCCAGTATCCGGTCGAGATTCCCGGCGTCTCCAACGTCCAGTTCCTGCGCGAGGCGCTGAATGCGCAGCGCAAGGCGCGCGGGGAAGGGCCGCTCTCCGGCGGCGAGTTCCTCAAGCTTGCGCGCGAGAAGGCGGGCTTGCTCAGGATGGACATGGACATGCTCAAGCGCCCCGTGAACGTCGGCTTCTCGGGCGGCGAGAAGAAGCGCGCCGAGATGGTGCAGATGGGCATCCTCGATCCGAAATTCGCGATCCTCGACGAGACCGATTCGGGCCTCGACATCGACGCGCTGCGCATCGTGGGTGAGGGGATCAACGCGATCATGAGGAAACCGGACAAGGCGGTCCTGCTGATCACGCACTACCAGCGCCTGCTCGACTATGTGCGGCCCGACTTCGTTCACGTCCTCGCGGGCGGGCGCATCGTCCGCAGCGGCGGGCCGGAACTGGCCTTGCAGCTCGAGGAACAGGGCTACGAGGAGGTGGCGTGACCACTGTCGCTTTGCCGTCCCGCAAGAGCGAGGACTTCCGCTACACCGATCTGGACGCCCTGGCGGGCGTATGGCCGGTGGCGCGCGAGGAAGTGCTGGTGCCGACCGGCCAGAGCACGTCGCTGAGCGTGGTCGAGCTGGGCGACAACGACGTGGCGCGGCATCTTGTGATCGAAGTGGAAGAGGGCGCGGCTTTCGATTTGCGCCTGCTCAATGCCGGCGGCGCGTTCGGGCGGATCGCCGTCGATGTGACGCTTGGCCAGGGGGCACGGTTCACCCTCGGCGCCGCGCAACTGGGCGGCGGGGCGCAGACCCTGGAGATCGTGACCGAAGTCACCCACACCGCGCCGGACGCGGTCAGCCGGCAGGTGATCCGCTCGGTTCTCGCCGGTCGGGCGACCGGCACCTATCTGGGCAAAGTCGCGGTCGCGCGCGGGGCGGACGGTACCGATGCCGAGCAATCCGTGCGCGCCATGCTGCTCGACCGCACCGCCACGGCCAATGCGCGGCCCGAACTCGAAATCTTCGCGGACGACGTCAAATGCGCGCATGGCTGCGCGGTGGGAGAGCTCGATGCCACGGGCCTGTTCTACCTGCAATCGCGCGGGCTGACGCCCCCGGACGCCAAGCGGCTGATGCTGCAGGCTTTCATCGCCGAAGCTTTCGCGGGCGCGCCGGAGGAAGAGCGGTTGTGCGCCGCCGCGCTTGGGCGGTTGGGGAAATTGCTGTGACGCAGAGCCACCCTCTTCCGTTCGCTTCGAGCGTAGTCGAGAAGCGTGTCTCGACCGCGCTCGACACGAACGGCTCCGCTGGTTTAGGCGGTTTGGGCAGCCTGAAGAAGCAGTTCCCCGGCATGTTCCTGCCCGACGGCACGCCGTGGCATTATCTCGACACCGCAGCCACGGCGCAAAAGCCGCAGGCGGTGATCGATGCCGTGGCGAAGAAGCTCGGCGCCGATTACGCCACCGTCCATCGCGGGGTCTATACCCGCTCGGCCGAGATGACGCTGGGGTTCGAGGCGGCGCGCGAAACCGTGGCCCGTTTCATCGGGGCGCGGACCGACGAGATCGTCTTTACCCGTGGCGCGACCGAGGCGATCAACCTGGTCGCGCACAGCTGGGGCGGATCGCGGCTGAAGGCGGGCGATCGCGTGCTGCTTTCCTTGCTGGAGCACCATTCGAACATCGTGCCGTGGCAGCTGCTGCGCGACCGCATCGGCATCGAGATCGATGTGTGCCCGCTGACCGCTGATGGCCGTATCGATCTCGACGCGGCGGAGCGGATGCTGACCCCCGCGCACAAGCTCGTCGCCTTCGCCCACGTCTCCAACGTGCTCGGCTCGATGCTCCACGTGGAACATGCGGCGGCGCTGGCGCACCGCGTGGGTGCGAAGCTGCTGCTCGACGGCTGCCAGGCGGCGCCGCGCATCGCGCTCGATGTCGCGGCGATGGACTGCGATTTCTACGTTTTCTCGGCGCACAAGATCTACGGGCCGACCGGGATCGGCGCGCTGTGGGCGCGGGCCGAGATTCTCGATGCCATGCCGCCCTGGCACGGCGGCGGCGCGATGATCGATCGCGTCACGTTCGAGCGGACGACTTACGCACCCGCCCCCCAGCGGTTCGAGGCGGGAACGCCCGCGATCGTCGAGGCGGTGGGCTTCGCCGCCGCGATCGACTGGGTGCGAGGTGTGGGACTGGATGTCGCCGAGCGGCACGAGAAGGCGCTGGCGGCGCGGTTGCGCGCGGAACTCTCGCGGATGAACGACGTGCGCCTGTTCGGGCCGGAGGAATCGGCCGGCATCGTCAGTTTCACGCTCGAAGGCATCCATCCGCACGATCTCGGCACCATCCTCGACGAGGAGCACGTGGCGATCCGCGCGGGCCACCATTGCGCGCAGCCCTTGATGGACCATCTCGGTGTTCCCGCGACGGCCCGTGCGAGCTTCGGGCTATACAACGATGAAAGCGATATCGCTGCCCTGATGAAGGGGATCGAGCGCACCAGGAGAATCTTTGGATGAGCGGGGAAGAACCCAAATTCACGGTCGAGGAAGTCCAGAGCGCCGATACGCCGCCGCGTGCGCGAGTGGAGGACGCTGAGTCGGCATCCCAGAAGCTCACCCGCAAGCGCGACTATCTCGAAGGATTCCTGGAGGAGAAGCCGGCCGGGCTGAAGCCGGGCGAGCCAGGGGGCGATCTCTACGAAGGCGTGATCTCCGCGCTCAAGGAGATCTACGACCCCGAAATCCCCGTGAACATCTACGATCTCGGCCTTATATATGGCGTGGACGTGTCGGACGACGCTTCCGTCGCGGTCACCATGACGCTGACGACGCCGCATTGCCCGGTCGCCGAATCGATGCCGGGCGAGGTCGAATTGCGCGTCGCGGCGGTGCCGGGGGTACGCGACTGCGAGGTCAACCTTGTCTGGGATCCGCCTTGGGACATGATGAAGATGAGCGACGAAGCGCGGCTCGAACTGGGAATGCTGTGATGACGAGCGAAACGAAGATCCGGGCGAGACCCGCTGCGGTAGTTCTGACGCCGTCAGCCGAGGCGCGCGTGGCCGCGTTGATGGAACAGGCGCCCGCCGATGCCATTGGCGTGAAGCTTTCGACTCCGCGCCGGGGATGTTCGGGGCTGGCCTATTCGGTCGACTACGTGACCGCCGCGAACCCGATGGACGAGCGGATCGAGACGCCCGGCGGCGCGTTCTTCATCGACGCGGCGAGCGTGCTCTATCTGATCGGCAGCACCATGGACTGGCAGGAGGACGATTTCACCGCCGGCTTCGTTTTCACCAACCCCAACGCCACGGGCAGCTGCGGCTGCGGCGAGAGCTTCACGGTTTAACGGACCGCCTTGAGCGCACCGGCGCAGGCGGCCTTGTCGACCTCGCGCCCGTCCGAGGCGCGTCGGGCGTCGACGTAAGTGGCCAGCGGCTCGCGTGAGCGCGACGTCGGGTAGAGATAGACGTCGAGCACGCACGACTCTCCGCTGAATTGCAGCTTGCGCGCGTCTCCTTCGCGCACGTCGAGCCGGGCCGGACCGAACTGTCGCGTCAGGTCGGCGGCGTTCGCGCCGATCACGCTCTCGAGCCCCGGCATCATGTGAAACACGGGGTCCCTCGCCATTGTCGCGGGGGCGGGCCGTCGTACCGGCGCGGGAGCGGGGGCTGGCCGGACCGGCCCAATCCGGCCGGGAGCCGGGCGGGTTCCTTCCTGCGGACCCGCGCAAGCCGCGATCGCGGGCACCAGCGCCACGGCGATCGCGATACCGCGCAGGCGGGAGGGGATAGGCTGTCCCATGGCCCCGGCCATCGCGTGCGCGCGGGGCGATGTCAACGCCGCCGCGCTTGCGGCAAGGGTTGCGGCGGGTTAGGCCGCTTCGCACCCGCAACACAGGAGCGCGCCGACCCATGAGCCACCCCTCGATCGACGTCATCGCCATCGGCAACGCCATCGTCGACGTCATGGCGCCCTGCGACGACGGCCGGATCGCGGCGCTGGGCATGGCGCGCGGCGGGATGACGCTGATCGACGCCGAGCGCGCCCGCGACCTCTATGCGGCGATGGGCCCCGCCAAGGAGATCTCGGGCGGATCGGCCGCCAATACACTTGCCGGACTTGCCGCGCTGGGCGCGAAATGCGCGTTCATCGGTCAGGTGGCGGACGATCAGCTGGGCGAGGTCTTCGCGCACGACATCCGTGCCGCCGGGATCGACTTTGCCACTCCCGCCCGCGCGGACGATCCGCCGACGGCGCGCTGCCTGATCTTCGTCTCTCCCGACGGGCAGCGCACGATGAACACTTTCCTGGGCGCATCGCAGTTCCTGCCGGCGGCGGCGCTGGACGAAAAGCTGATCGCCGATGCCGCGGTACTCTATCTCGAAGGCTACCTGTGGGACCCCGAAGAACCCCGCGGCGCGATGCGCAAGGCGATCGCGGCCGCGCGCGGCGCCGGCCGCAAGGTGGCCTTCACGCTGTCCGACGCCTTCGTGATCGACCGCCACGGCGACGATTTCCGGGCGCTGATCGAGGCGGGAGACATCGACATCCTGTTCGCCAACGAGGCTGAGCTGGCGGCCCTGAACCGTTCGGGAACCGGCGAGGCGGAGTTCGAAGCCGGCGTCGCCCTGCTCGCCCCGAAAGTCCCCGTACTGGTCGTGACCCGCAGCGAGAAGGGCGCCGTCGCGCTCGCCGGCCGTGAACGCGCCGAGGTTCGCGCCGAACCGGTGGCGAAAGTCATCGACACCACCGGCGCGGGCGACTTGTTCGCCGCCGGGTTCCTGTTCGGCTACGTTCGCGGCGAGCCGCTGGCGGAGTGCCTGCGGTATGGCGCGGTTTGCGCGGCCGAAGTGATCTCTCACTACGGCGCGCGCCCCGAAGCCGACCTGAAGGCGCTGATCGGGTAGACGCCTATTCCGCTTCCGGTGCCGCCCGCATTGAAACGCTTCGTCGCACCAAGGTCATGATTCCCGTGCGATCTCCCGCCAGCCGATGTCGCGGCGGCAGAAGCCGGTCGGGAAATCGATCGCATCGACCGCGGCATAGGCCTGTTGCTGTGCGTCCTTCGCCGATGCCGCCCGCGCCGTGACATTCAGCACGCGTCCGCCCCTGGCGACGAGGCGGCCGGCCTCGTCGAGCGCCGTGCCCGCGTGGAACACCTTGGCGCCGGTCGCTTCGGCTTGCGCCACGCCCTCGATCCGCCCGCCGCTTTCCGGTGTGTCGGGATAGCCGTTCGCCGCCATGACCACGGTCAGCGCCGTCTCGTCCGCGAATCGCGGGCCAGGCAGCGTTCCCAGCCGGTTCTGCGCGCAGGCGAGGAGATATTCCACGAGATCGCTCTCCAGCCGCATCATCAGGACCTGGCATTCGGGATCGCCGAACCGGCAGTTGTATTCGATCAGCTTCGGGCCTTCGGACGTCAGCATCAGCCCGGCGTAGAGCACGCCCGAATAGGGCATGCCCGCCTCCTTCATCGCCCGCACCGTGGGAGCGATGATCTTGGTCATCGCCTCGCCGCGCAGCATCGGGGTGAGCACCGGCGCGGGGCTGTAGGCCCCCATGCCGCCGGTGTTGGGGCCCATGTCGCCATCGCCCACGCGCTTGTGGTCCTGCGCGGTGCCGAAGGGCACGATCGAGGTGCCGTCGGTCAGCGCGAAGTAGCTCGCCTCCTCGCCTTCGAGGAACTCCTCGACCACCACTTCGGCGCCGGCGGCTCCGAACCGGCCGTCGAAGATCTCGCGCACGGCGGTTTCGGCCTCTTCGCGCGTCACGGCCACGGTGACGCCCTTGCCGGCGGCGAGCCCGTCCGCCTTGACCACCACCGGAATGCCGAACGCGTCGAGCGCGGCCAGCGCGTCGGCCTCGTTGGCGGCGCGGCGATAGCCCGCCGTGGGGATGCCGGCGCGGTCGCACATCTCCTTGGTGAAAGCCTTGCTGCCCTCGAGCTGCGCCGCCGCCTTGCTGGGGCCGAACACGTCGATCCCGGCGCCGCGCAAGCTGTCGGCAAGACCGTCCACCAGCGGCGCTTCCGGGCCGATCACGACCAGGCCGATCCGCGCATCCTCGCAGAATGCGGCGACCGCATCATGGTCGGTCGCGTCGAGCGCCACGCATGTCGCATGCCCGGCGATCCCGGGATTGCCGGGCGCGGCAAAAAGGGCGTCGCACAAAGGCGATTGCGCCAGCTTCCACGCCAGCGCATGCTCGCGCCCGCCCGATCCCAGAAGCAGGATGTTCATGTCCGATCCCTCGACTTTTCCAAATGACGCTGGCCCAGATAGTGGCCCGAATAATGGCCCGAATAATGGCAAGGACGACCATGATCCGGAACGGTCTTCGAGAGGGCTCCTAGCGAAGCAGGAAGCAGGGGACAACGCCGCACCCCTTTCGGTGAGCGATTTGTCGGCCAGGCTGAAGCGCACGGTCGAGGATCGGTTCGGCTTCGTGCGGATCAGGGGGGAGCTATCGGGCGTCAAGCGCGCGGCGTCCGGTCACCTCTACTGCTGCCTCAAGGACGACAAGGCCGTGATCGACGCGGTCATGTGGCGCGGCGGCGCGGGCCTGCTCGCATTCCGTCCCGAGGACGGCGTCGAGGTGATCGCCAGCGGCAAGCTGACCACTTATCCCGGCCGCTCGAAGTACCAGATCGTCGTCGAATCGATGGAAATAGCAGGCGAAGGCGCGCTGCTGGCGCTGCTGGAGAAGACCCGCGCCCGTCTCGCCGCCGAGGGCCTGTTCGCGCCGGAACGCAAGCGGCCGCTCCCTTTCCTGCCGGGCGTGATTGGGGTCGTGACCTCGCTCACCGGCGCGGTGATCCGCGACATCCTTCACCGGCTCGCGGACCGTTTCCCCGTCCATGTGGTGGTATGGCCGGTGCTGGTGCAGGGCGAGGGCGCGGCGCGGCAGGTCTCGGCGGCCTTGCGGGGCTTCTCGGCGCTCCAGCCGGGCGGCCCGGTGCCCCGGCCCGATCTCGTGATCGTCGCGCGCGGGGGCGGATCGATCGAGGACTTGTGGTCGTTCAACGAAGAGGAAGTCGTCCGCGCCATCGCCGACTGCTCGATCCCGGTGATCTCCGCCGTGGGGCACGAGACCGACACCACCCTGGCCGACCACGCGGCCGACCGCCGCGCGCCGACGCCGACCGCCGCGGCCGAGATCGCCGTGCCGGTGCGGCTGGAGCTGATGGCGCAGCTCGACGAGCTGGCCTCGCGCAAGCGGCGGTGCGCGCTGCGTCCGGTCACGCTCGGGCGCGAGCGGCTCGCCGCGCGGGCCGAACGGCTGCCCCGGCCGGACATGCTGACCGCGCTTGCCGCCCAGCGGCTCGACGACCTCGGCGAGCGGTTGCGGCGGGCGCTGCGCGACCGCGCGCTGGATGAGCGCGAGCGATTGCAGGCCGTGGCCGGGCGGCTTTCGCTGCCGCTGCTGCGCCACCGCGTCGAATTGGGGCAGGAGCGGCTGACCCGCATCGGCCTCGCCCCCGCTCTGCTGACGCGGCGTCTGCGCCGCGCGGCGGACGGCTTCGCCGCGCTCGACCGGGTGCTGCCGCAGCTCGATCCCGACAAGCCGCTCCAGCGCGGTTTCGCCCGCGTCACCGATGCTGCCGGCCAGACGCTGACGTCGCGTGACGAAGCGGCGCGTCAGCCGGCGCTGGTGCTCAAGTTCCGCGACGGCGACCTGCCGGTATCTCCAATTCCGGGCGCGGGGGGACGCGGCGTTCGGCGCAGGAGCGAGGCGCCCGGACAGGGTGACTTGTTCTGAACGCTTTGTCCGGGATCGGCGCTCTGCTAGAGTGATTTCGAGGCAGGTGGAATCCCCTGCAGGCTCGGAAATCACGGCAAACCAAGAATATCCAGCCTCGTTCCGGTTCCATCTGAACCGGAACGAGGCTAAGCGCCGGGAATGCTGATGTCTTCTCCCGATCGTGTCGCCAAGCTGAGCTACGAGCATAACGGCTTTCGCGTCATCGCGCCCGGTAGCCACGTCTTGTGCGCGGTAACGGGCGAACCCATCCCGCTGGATACGCTGCGCTATTGGAGCGTCGAGCGGCAGGAGGCCTATGCCAGTGCCGCCGTCGCGACCCGCCGCCTGCTGGGTGAAGCGTGAAGGCGATCGCCATGGCGGCTATGGCTGGCCTGGCGGCGGCGATGGCTGGCCTGACGGCGGCCCTGGGCGCCTGCAATTCCGCGACCACCGCCACCGAAGACGTTCCGACGGCCGCGCCGGCGGCTCCGGCCATGCGCCCACGGCCAGCAGGCCCGGCCACGTTCACCGTCGCGGGCCAACTGACGCAAGGCGGCTGGATCAAGGGTGTTGCCCCCGGCGGCACCACCAGCCTCCTGCTTGACGGCAAGCCCGTGGCCGTTGCCGCCGACGGCCGCTTCTTCGCCGCGTTCGATCGCGATGCCGGCCCCCATGCCACCCTGCTCGCCACCCGCAACGACGGCAGCCAGGTCACGCAGGCGCTGGCGGTCTCGCCGCGTGCGTGGGAGATCGAGCGGGTCAACATCGCGCGGCGTCCCGGCGGCGCCACCGACGCCTTCATGCGCATTCGTGCGCCGGAACTGGCCCGCATCGGGGCGGCGCGCACGGTCTCCAGCGGCAGCCAGGGCTGGCGGCAGGATTTCATCTGGCCGGCGAAAGGCCGCATTTCCGGGCGCTTCGGATCGCAGCGGATCTATCGCGGGGGAGAGGCGGGCGCCTATCACGGCGGCCTCGACATCGCCACCGGCACCAGCGGCACGCCATTCGTCGCTCCGGCCGATGGCGTGGTCATCCTCGCCGCCGAGACGCCCTTCACGCTGGAAGGGCACCTGCTGATGATCGATCACGGCATGGGCCTCAACAGCGCGTTCCTCCATTGCTCGGAACTCCTGGTGCGCGAGGGCGACCGGGTGCGCCAGGGGCAGGTGATCGGCAAGATCGGCATGACCGGCCGGGCCACCGGACCGCATCTGCACTGGAGCCTCAAGTGGAACGACGCGCGGCTCGATCCGCTGCTGTTCGTCGGCCCGATGCGATAGGCCAACCCGCGCCAGTGCGCCGCGCCCTTGCCTTGCTGCCGCTGATCGCGGCGGTCGTCCTGACGACCTGGATGCGCTCGCCCCGCCCGCCGGCCGGCTTGCAATCCGGGTTCCGTTTCATAGAGCTCAGGGGTCCGTCGCGGGCCGAGCAGGCGCCGCATCTCGGGCCGTTCGTGCTGGAAAGGGTTTGGGCGGGTCGGACGGCCGCCTACTGGGGCCACGGGTTCTCGAACCTGGTGGCCCTTCCCGATGACGAGCTGCTTGCGTTCAGCGACCGGGGCCACTGGATCCGGTTCCCCGCTCCGGACCCCGCTCCGGACAAGGAGGGCGGCCTCTCGGCTCACGCACAAGTCTATCCGCCGGGCACCGTCCCCGACACGTTCACCGACATCGAATCGGCGACGCGCGATCCGTTTACCGGCCGCATCTGGCTGGGCCACGAATCAAGCAACATCGTCGTCCGGCTCGACCGGCGGCTGCAACGCGAACGCGTGGCCCGCCCTCCCGCCATGGCGGGCTGGAGCCACAATTCCGGCGCCGAAGCGATGGTGCGGATGGCGGACGGGCGCTTCCTGATCCTGCGCGAAGTCGATGCCGCGTCGTGGGACAGCTCTCCCTCGGGGCTGCTGTTCGCGGGAGAGCCGGGCAGCGGGAGAGAGCCGGACAGCAGGGCCGGGGTGACGAAATTCCGCGTGGAAGGGCCGGCGTATTTTCGGCCGACCGACGCGGCGCAACTGCCCGACGGGCGAGTGCTGGTGCTCTACCGGCGGCTGGTGTGGCCGTTCCCGCTGCGCTTCGCCGGACGCCTCGCGATCGGCGATCCGAAGGATATCCGCGCCGGCCGGCCCTGGCGCCTGCGCGAAGTCGCCAGGCTGACCTCGACGCTGCCGGTCGACAATTTCGAAGGCATGGCGGTGGTGCCGCGAAGCGATGGCCACCTTACCGTCTGGCTGCTTTCGGACGACAACAACGCCAAGACCCAGCGCACGATCCTGTGGAAGCTCGGCGTCGATCCGGCGAAGCTTCGGTAGGGTCCGGACAAGCAAAAAAGGCGCGCGATCGCTCGCACGCCCCCTGCCTTGAAACCTGCCTTGAAACCTGCCTCGAAATCGCCTGGAACCGGGCCGGGGCCCGGCGGCCAGCGCTCGATTCGTCAGGCGGCGACCGCCTGCTTCTTGCGCAGCTCGCGCTTCACCTTCAGCGCGCGCGGGCTGAGCTTGGCGTCGGCGGTCTTGACCAGCCAGTTGTCGAGCCCGCCATTGTGCTCGACCGAGCGCAGGCCGTGCGTCGAGACGCGGAACTTGAAGCTGCGATCCAGGCCCTCGGACATCAGCGTGACGTTCTGCAGGTTGGGCAGGTAGACGCGCTTGGTCTTGTTGTTGGCGTGGCTGACGTTGTGGCCGACCTGACGGCCCTTGCCGGTCAATTCGCAGATGCGGGACATGATGATACTCGCTTCGAAATTCTGGTGCCGTTGCTGGCGGAAGGCGCGCGCATAGCGATTCACCCGCCGATGGTCAAGTTGTGCCCAGGGGGGCGAAGCGGTAATGGCGCGTCATGGACCGCCCAAAATCCAGATGGCCCCTTCCCGAACCGATGGCGCTTGCGCTCGACGAGGCGAGAAAGGCCGCCGCCTCGGGCGAGGTGCCGATCGGAGCGGTCGTCGTCAAGGACGGCGAAGTCGTCGTCATGGCGCACAACATGACGCGGCAGCGCCCCGATCCCACCGCGCATGCCGAGCTGCTGGCGATTCGATGGGCGGCCCAGATGCTCGGCAACGAGCGGCTGAACGACTGCGAGCTGTGGGTGACGCTGGAGCCTTGCGCGATGTGCGCCGGCGCCATCGCCCATGCGCGGATCGCCCGTCTCTATTACGCCGCGCCCGATCCGAAAGGCGGCGCGGTCGAGCATGGCGCGCGGGTGTTCGACCAGCCGCAGTGCCTCCATCGGCCCGAAGTCTATTCGGGAATGGGCGAGGCGGAGGCGGCGGAACTGTTGCGCGGGTTCTTCGCGGGGAAGCGCTGAAGCATCGCGCGAAAAAGGGGATACCGGTTTTTCGCCCAAAGCGATGCGACCACTAATATCAGAGGCCGCGCCAGATCTTCAGCGGCGCGCCGTCCGACGGACCGAGATCGCGGCGCGGGCAGGCTCGCGGCATGAACTTTCGATCATAGCACAGCCGCATTCCGCGCAGCCATCCCGAGCGGCCGACCTCGATGCCGACCTGGTCGGCGCGCCACGCCGGGTTGAGCCGGAGGAAAGCCCCGCGCAGATCGCCGGCGGTGAGACCCTCCTGACGCGAAAGCTCGTCGGCGTCGGGCCACGCGAGCGAGCGCCACAGGATCGCGGCGGTCTTGAAATAGGACTCGGGCCGCCGGGTCATGCAAGTGCCGTGCTTGGCCCATTCGTGCTCGAGCAGCCAGGGCACCGGGGTCATGCACACGTTGCGCCGGATCAGTTCGGGCGAAGGGCGCGGGGCCGTCCGGCACCACTGCGGCGGCGGTCCGCTGGCGGCTTCGGGCCAAAGCCCGTGAAGCACGAAGCCGAACCGGCCGTTTGCCCCCGAACATTGCATGGAACCGGCAGCGCGCTTGTCGCGGCAGTATTCGGGCGACCAGCTCACCGCCAGCGTATAGCGGGCCACGGCGACCCGGCGAGGCTCGCCGTCAGGCTTCGGAGCGGCGGGACGTTCGATCCGGCCGGGGACGACGCACTGGTAGGCCTGGGCGCCCGCGCTTGCCGGGACGAAGCCCAACGCCAGCGCGACGATGGCCGCGAGCCGCTTCACAGCGGCGTGAAGTCCAGACCGATGTCGGCGGCGGGGGCGCTCTGGGTCAGGCGGCCGACCGAGACGTAGTCCACGCCGCTCGCGGCGATGGCGCCGATGGTCTGGAGGTTGACGCCGCCCGATGCCTCGCACGGAACCCGCCCGGCGACGAGAGCGACCGCTTCGTGCAGGGTTGCGGGGGCCATGTTATCCAGAAGCAAGTGCGTTGCACCCGCTTGCAACGCCGGTTCGATCTGGTCGATTCGGTCAACCTCGCAGATGATGCGCGCGACACCGGCCTCGCGAGCGCGGCGTACCGCCTCGCCGACGCCGCCGGCGACCGCGACGTGGTTGTCCTTGATCATCGCCGCGTCCCACAGGCCCATGCGGTGGTTCCGCGCCCCGCCCATGCGCGTGGCGTACTTCTCCAGATGACGCAGGCCGGGAATGGTCTTGCGCGTATCCAGCAGCGTCGCTTTGCCCTCCATCGCCTCGACATAATCGCGCGTCAGGGAGGCGATGCCCGAGAGATGCTGCACCGTGTTGAGCGCGCTGCGCTCCGCGGTCAGCATAGCGCGGGCATTGCCGGTCAGCCGCATCAGGTCGGTGCCCGCCGGTACTTGAGCGCCTTCGCCGGCAAGGATTTCGATCTCGACCCCGGGATCGAGATGCCGGAAGAACGCCTCGGCGATGGGCAGGCCGGCAACGACCACCGCATGGCGCGCGTCCATCACGCCGGAAAAGCGCGCGTCGGCCGCGACCACGCTTTCGGAAGTGACGTCACGCCCGCCGCCCGCAATGCCCACGCCCAGGTCCTCCGCCAGGGTCGCCTGCACGAAAATGGCGAGGTCGAACCCTCGTATCGAAAAACTGGCCACCGGATTACCGGGCGTCTTAGCTGCTGAAATCCAGCCTGCGCTCGATCTTGTCGAGGCGGCTCAGGATAGAGGCGATGGAACTGTCATGCGATAGCTCGGACTGCATGAAGGCGGCCATATGCGTCTTGAGCGACCGCAACTCGCCGTTCATTTCCTGCTGTCGGCTGTCCAACCGGTCGAGCTTTTCATCAAGCTTGCGCAAATCGCGCAACACTATGCTATCGGGTTCTTCGGCCATGCCTTGATTGTAGCATCGCTGCGGCGTCCGATAAAGCCTTGCGACAGCTCAGTGCACGAAGCGGGCGATCACGTCGCGATAGGATCGGCTGACTTTCACTTGCGCGCCCGAATCGAGCACAAGGAAGCATTCGCCGTTGGTGTGCGGCTTGACCTGGCGGACCTGGTTGAGGTTGACGATGGTCGAGCGGTGGACGCGCTGGAACACGCGCGGATCGAGCCGCCGTTCGAGGTCCTTCATCGTTTCGCGCAGGATCAGCGAGTTGTCCGCGGTGCGGATGCACATGTAGTCGCCCGCTGCCTCGATATGCTCGATCGAATCGACGTCGATGCGGAAGATCTGGCCGCGATCCTTGATGTTGATGAGTTGCTCGAACCGCTGCGAGCCCATGGCAGGATCGTCCGGCATCGCATCCATCGCGTCGGGTGCCACTTCGGCGAGCACCGTCTTGAGCTTTTCCGCCTCCTCGGCCGAGCGCTTCTCGGCAAGCCGGGTGCGCACGCGGTCGAGCGTGTCGGCGAGCTTGTCCTCCTCCACCGGCTTCATCAGGTAATTGACGGCGTTCGCTTCGAACGCGCGGATCGCGTGCTCCTGATAGGCGGTGACGAAGACGAACAGCGGCGGCTCGATTTCCATGACGCCCTTGACCACGCTGAACCCGTCGAAGCCGGGCATCTGTATGTCGAGGAACACCAGGTCGGGCTTCTCGGTCTTGATCTTGCGGATCGCCTCGCGCCCGTTCGAACAGGTGTCGATGATTTCCACATCGGGGAATTTCTCCAGGCGGAGCTGGAGGCCCTGAATGGCGAGCTTCTCGTCGTCGACGATGATGGTTCGGATGGTCATAGCTGTCTGGCCTCAAAATGCTTCTGGCGCGAAAATGTTTCGCGGGGCGTTGCGGCGTTATCGGATCATGGCACGGCCGCGGCAATTCGCGCATCGGCGGTCGACCCCGCGAGCGCCGGAAAGGGCTCCTCCGTTTTCTCGCATGGAAGTTCGATCACCACGGCGAAGCCGCCCTCGGCCGGCTCCACGGTTTCGAACCGGTGGTCCGCGCCGTATGCCTGCTCAAGCCGTTCGCGAATGTTCGCGAGTCCAACCCCGGTCGAAACCGGTTCTCCGCCATCGAATGTCACGCCGGACAGCCTGTTGTCTGTCGTCGGAGTTTTCAACCCCGGACCCGTGTCGGACACGGTGATGCGCAGCATGGGCCCGACAAGCTGCGTCTGGATGGTGATCTCGGCGCCGCTTTCCTGCGCGCCCACGGCGTACTTGATCGCGTTCTCGACCAGCGGCTGAAGCAGCAGCGACGGGAGGAGCGCCGCCTGCGTTTCGGGATCGACGCGGAATTCGGTGCGCAGCCGCTCCTCGAAGCGCATGCGCTCGATATCGAGATAGAGCTTCAGCGTCTCGATCTCCTGCGCCACGGTGACGCGCGCCGACGGTTCGTTGATCAGGGTATAGCGCAGGAACGACGACAGCCGGCTGAGCATCGCGTTGGCGGGCTCGGTCTGCTTCAGCAGCACCAGCGTCGAGATCGAGTTCAGCGTGTTGAACAGGAAGTGGGGGTTGAGCTGATAGCGCAGCATGGCGAGCTGGGCGCTGGTCGCCTGGTTCTCCAGCCGGATGAGCTGGTCGTTCTGCTCTTCCACCTGCAGGAAGAAGTTGATCGCGTAGTAAAGCGCCGACCATGCGCCGAGCAGCGTCGCGTCGAGATAGAACACGCCGATGAACAGCTGCGCGAAGCTCGCCTCGCTCTCGGTGCGGTAGAGCGAGACCACCCAGGCGTCGATGAAGGCGTGGAATCCCACCGCGACCGGCAGGATCAGTGCGGTCACGCCCCAGGTGACGAGCGGCCGCTGAGAGATCAGCTGGCGGAACACCACGGCCAGGATCAGCGAGATCGAAAAGCCGGTGATCGTCGCGATCAGCACCAGGACCAGGAACGAAAGCGGCTGGTCGTTGGCCACCGCCGACATCGCGCGCAGCAGCATCGCGCCGCCCCAGCCGACGAATTGCAGACGCCAGAATGCCTGATCCTTGTTGGCGAAGAACGGCAGCGGCTGGATGGGCAGAACGGCCATGGCGTGACCCTACCGGAAAATCCCCGGATCGGAAATCGTTGCCCGGACTTCGGCTCGGGGCACGATCGTTGGGAATTGGATCGTCATTGCGAGGCGCGAAGCGACGAAGCAATCCAGGGCGGATTTGCGCGGCCCTGGATTGCCGCGCGGCTTCACCGTTCGCAATGACGAACTTGTTTGGATGAACCGAGCCAGCTCAGCCTTTCCGCGCCGCCTCGATTGCCGCCGACAGTTCCTCGAACCCCACCGCGCCGGGAATGAGCTGGTCGCCTACGGTCCAGCTGGGGGTCCCGCTGAAGCCGAGCTGGCGAGCCATGTCCACGTTGCGCGCGATCTCTTCCTCCACCGCGCGGCTGGCCACCGCCACCCGCGCTCTGGCCAGGTCGAGCCCGGCGCTGCGCGCGGCGGCCTCGATCGTTTCCGGACCCGGCTGTCCGGCGGCGAACATCGCGTAGTGGAACGCCTCGTACTTGCCCTGCTGCGCGGCGGCGAGCCCCCAGCGCGCGGCATCGGCGCTCTGGGGGCTGAGGATCGGGAACTCGCGGATGACGACGCGCAAGTCGGGATGCTTCGCCACCAGCCGGCGCACGTCCTCGACGCTCTTGCGGCAGTAGCCGCAGGCGAAATCGGCGAACTCGACCAGCGTCACCTTGCCCTCCGGATTGCCGAGCACGGCGCCGGGGAACGGCTTTTCCACCTGCCCGCGAATGTCGGAAAGCCGGGCGCTGCCTTCCTTCTGCTGCAAGTTGGCCATCGCTTCGGGCAGCACTTCCGGGTGGGCGAGGATATATTCGCGCACGATCGTCTCCACGCCATGCCTGTCGGGCGGACCCGCCTGCGACTTGCCGAGATACCAGCCCCCGCTCGCCAGGCCAGCGCCCGCGACGAGGCCGATGACAAGCAGCCACCGGTCGCGGCCGGCACGATTGTTGTCCTGCATGACTTACTTGCCCTTCTTGTCTTTCTTGCGCTTTTCCATCGCCGCTTCGGCTTGCAGGGCGATGTCCTGCGCGCGCAGCCAGTCCGGGGAGCCTTGCGGCAGCGCCGCCTCCGCCGCCTTGGCGCTGTGCAAGGCTTCGGCCATGTTGCCGGACAGCACCTGCTGCTCGGCGCTCGCCAGCCGGGCGCGCGGCAGGTCGCCGTTGCCCGCATAGACCACGCCGAGCTGATACCAGGCGAACGGGTTCATCCGGTCGCGCGCCACCGCCGCCTTGAGCACGCGCTCGGCTTCCGCGAAGTTCGCGGGCTCTTCGGTGGCGATCAGCGCATGGCCGAACAGCGTGGCGATCAGCGGCTCGTTGTTGGTCAGCTCGGTCGCGCGGCGCAGCGAAGCGAGCGCCTCGCGCGGGCGGCCGGCTTCGAGCAGGATCTGCCCGCGCAGTTCGAGGAAATAGGGATCGGCGGGATCGGTGGCGACCAGCGCGTCGGCTTCCCGCATCGCCAGGTCGAGATGCGCTTCCTTGTGATAGGCATAGGCGCGGGCATAGCGGGCGGGAACGTCGGTGCGCGACGGCGGATAGGCGCGCAGCGTCTCCTGCGGATCGGAGAGGTAGCCCGCCAGCTTGGCGCGGGCGCGGGCGTAGCGCCGCTCGATCGCCGGATCGCTCGGCTTCGTCCAGGCCGGGTCCTTCTCGTACGTGTCCTGCAGCGTGGCGATACGGTCCCCGGTCATCGGGTGGGTGCGGAAATACTCGTCGCCGTCGCTGGCCCGATAGCCGTAGCGGTATTCCATGTTCTGGAGCTTCTTGAAGAAGGCGATCGAGCCCTTGCCGGTGATCCCGGCCTCCGAGAGGTATTTCGCCCCCGCCGCGTCGGCGGTCGATTCCTGGGAGCGGTTGAACGCCAGGAACTTGCCCATCGCCGCCTGCTGCCCGGCCATCAGCACGCCCATCGCCGCCTCGCCGCCGCCTGCCGCCGCCGCGGCCGCGCCGAGCAGCAACGAGAGCAGGCTGATGCCGGTGGCCGACTTGCCGCCCATGTTGAGCACGGCATGACCGCCGGTGACGTGGCCCAGCTCATGGGCGATCACGCCCTGCACTTCGTTGGCCTGGTCGGCGGCGTTGATGAGCCCGCTGTTGATGTAGACCGCCTGCCCGCCCGCCACGAAAGCGTTCAGCGACGAATCGTTGATCAGCACGATGTCGACATCCTCGGGCCGCAGCCCCGCCGCTTTGATCAGCGGCGCGGCCATATCATCCAGCAGCGCCTCCGTCTCGGCATCGCGCAGGATCGATTGCGCGGCAACCGGCTGCACGCCAAGCGCGAACGCGGCCAGCGCGCCGAACAGGGTCGAGACGAAAGGTGGGGCGCGGCGCATCGGGTCCATAGGCTTACATCGCCCTGAACCCGCGCTGAAGGGAAAAAGCGCGCTCCGGAAGGCGGGGGAGCGAGTCTAGTCGTGCTTCAGCAGATGACGCGCGGCGCGCTCGGTCAGTGCCGCGTCCTCGGCCACTTCGCCCAGGAGCACGACCTGGCCATCGGGAAGCCGGCGGGCGACGAGCAGCGTGAACTCGCTGCCTTCCGAGGGCAGTTCCGACAGCGCATGGGTGTCGAGCCGGCGCAGCTTGCGCGCCAGCGCCTCGCGCGTCGCCTTGCGGGGGCTGTCGGAGACATCGTGCGGCCGGCTTTCGCCGCGCCGCAGGCGGCGCTCCTCGGCGACGATGCCTTTCAGGCCGCCGGACGCCTGCGCGAGGAAGCCGGCGAGGGCGCCGCGTTCCAGGCCGATCCGGACCGCGTGGCCCAGGACGGCGGCATACTCCGTCAACCGGGTCTTGTCGTAGTCGCTGCCGAAGACGAGCTTGACGATCGGCGTCATCGGGGCGCGATCCTGCACCGTCAATCCGGCGTCGGCGACAAGCCGCGCGAAGTCGTCGGGCGCATCGGCGGCGGCGAGCGCGAAATCGTAGGCGCAGCCGACCGCGGCATAGAGCGCGCGGCGAGACCGGTCCTCGCAGCCATGGGCACGCGATGCGAACTGGCGCGCGGAGGCCAGCCAATCCTCCAGCGCCATGAAATCCGCGCTGATCCGGGGCTCGAAGCCCGGCACGTCGGCGTCATCGTCGGTGGGGAATTCGAGCTTTGCCTTGTCGGCGACGTCGTTGTCGAGAAGATCGAAGCCCGGCCCCGGCGTCCCGGAACTTGGCCGGAAACTGGGCCCGAAACTGGGCCCGAAACCGGGCCCGAAGCTGGGCGCCGGAAAATCGGCGGCCGCCCGCGCGACGGCGTCCTGCGAGGCCAGATCGAGCATGCCGGACAAGTCCGCGGGGCCATCGGCCCATTCGGTCAGCGGACCGCTTTCGCGCTCGACCGGCTTCCTGGGTTCCAGCGCCTGGTCGATTTGCAGCAGCAGCTCGTCGGTGGTCCGCTGGTCCGCCAGTTCCTTCCAGTTGATCACGCCGTAGATGAAGTCGATCGTCGTATCGTCGCTGGAATAGGGCAGCAGGATGCCGCGATAGAGGATCGTCGCGCCGCGCTGGTTGACGAATTCCGCCTCGAAACCGATCGGCGCCTGATTCGCCAGGATCTGCATGTAGTGGTCGGTGATGCGCGACAGCAGCGAACGGCCGGGAACATCGGCCAGGCTGCGGATCGTGCCCGATGCACCGCACTCCTGTCCAAGCTCCTCACCAAGATAGACGATCGCCGGATCGTCCCGCCCCTTGCTGAAGTCGAGCAGGACGCTGTACGGCCCGAAGTCGGCCTGGTCTTCCGGATCGAGGTCGCGGATCGAGGGGAAATTGCGATCCTGCAGCGCGCTGGCCCAGAAATTGTAGGCGCGCACCTGCATGCGGCGCTCGTCCTGCCCGATCGCCGCCGGCGGCAGATCGCGCACTGCTTCCTCCTCGCGGGAATCGTATTCGCTGCCGCGGTTATCGCTGCCATTGGCATCGTTGTCTGGGCCGTCATGGCCTGGAAAACGGCCGCGCAAAGTATCCATGTGGTTTCCCCACTCGTTCTGTCGGAACAGTTCTGGCGCAACATGGTGAATTTTGCGTTAAGTCGCGCCGGGCCTTTTGCGCGCGCGCGGATGGAGTGATTTCGAGGCAGGTGGAATCACCTGCCGGCTCGGAAATCACGGCAAACAAGGGACATACGGACTCGTTCCGGTTCGATGGGAAGCGGAATGAGTCTAACCCAGGAGAGCGGGACCGTCCGCTACCAGTCCTTGATGATGCCTTCGCCGGGTTGGGGCAGGGGAGCGAGGAAATGCATCAGCACCAGCGCTCCCACAAGCAGGGCCGATGCCACGTGCAGCGCGAACGGAATGCCGTGCCAGTCGGCCACCATTCCCCAGGTCCAGGCCCCCATCGCCATGCCGCCTATCGTGACCGACTGGTAGATCGACATGCACCGGCCCAGGATCTCGTTGGGTGCGCGAAGCTGGAAGGCGGTGTTGAGGCTGGTCAGCGCGGCGACCCACACCGTGCCCGCCCCGAAGGCGGCGGGCACGGCGGCAAGGACCGAATGGACCTCGGCGATGACGGTGAACACGACGACGAGAAGCAGCGCGCTCAGCGCCAGGATGCCGTTGAGCTTGATGCGCAGGCGAAGCGGCCGGACGAAAGGCGCGGCGATGATCGAACCGATCCCGAAAGCGCCCAGCAACAGGCCGTACTTCACCTCGTCTCCGTCCAGTTGCTGGCGCACGATCGCGGGCAAGAGCGCCTGGAACGCGGCCAGCGAAACGCCGACCACCCAGCCGCGCATCAGGATGCTGCGGATCGGCCGCGAGGAGAAGCAAAAGCGCAGGCCGACGGCCACCGCCGGAAGGATCGGGCGCCGCTCGGCCTTGCGCGGTTCGGTCTTCCACCACAGCAGCACGCAGATCAGCGCGACGTAGCTCAGCGCGTTCAACGCGAACGCCAGCGAGATGTCCCACAGCGAAATAAGCAGTCCGCCCAGCGCGGGACCGATGCTGCGCGCGATGTTGAACGCCATCGAATTGAGCGCGATGGCGTGCGGCAGTTCCTTGCGCTCCACCTGCTGGCGCACCGATGCCTGCCAGGCGGGGGAATTCAGCGCCGTGCCGATGCCGACGCAAATCGTGCAGGCCAGCAACAGGAAGGGGTTGATGAGGTCGAGCCAGGTCAGCAGCGCCAGCGACGTCGATACCAGCAACATGCCGAATTGCGCCGCCATCATGACCCGTCGCCGGTCGTAATTGTCGGCGATCGCTCCGGCGATCACGCCCAGCAGCAGGATCGGGGTGCTGACCGAAGCGGAGACAAGCGCGATTAGCTGCTTCGAATGGGTCAGCTCGGTCATCAGCCACGCGGCCGCGACCGATTGCATCATCGACCCCATGTTGGAGAAGACGTTGGCCAGCCAGATCGCGCGGAAAACCGGGTATCGGAAAGGCGAAAAGGGATTGTCCCGCAGAAGTGGCGGATCGTTCTGCTCGTCGATTTCCGATTGCGTCTGCGGGCTGGTCACCCGGACCCGTTAAGACGGGATCGTGCCTGTCGCAAGCTTCACAGGAGATAGCGCATGCGGATGGTCAGGTGCGCGTCGCCTCCGTCCACGCGGAATGCGGCGGCATCGAAGCTTGGCGGGCCCATCCGCACGGGAGCGTCGCGCGAAAAGCCGAAACCTTCGCGCGGAATGACCAGACGCGTGTCCAGCCGGCCGTTGGCGTTCTCATCGTGAATCAGCGAGATCGCGTAGCGGCCGCTCGGCACCGGACCGAAGTCGAGCTCGATCCTGGGCGCGGCCGGCAAGACCAGCGATCGCGCATCGGGGTCGCGCTCGCATTTCGGAAAGGCGCTGGGTCGGGCGGTGAGGCAGGCCATGACCTTGCCCTTGCTGGACCGCAGGCCGGTCACGGTTGCTCTGACGTCGGCCGGGGCCTCGGCGGCCGCGGCGCCGATCGACAGCGCTGTCGCCAGCGTCGTCGCCAGCACCGTCGCAAGCATCAGCGTCAGGGTCGCGAGAGGCCGCGATCGGTGCCGCACAGATGGTCCCAGAAACGGAAGTACAGGCCGTAGTTGCATGAATAGAACTCGTGATGACGCTGATGGTGGCTTGCGGTGATCAGCCAATCGCCGGCGCGCGAGCGGACCAGCCGGGCGGGAAACATCTCCCAGCCCATGTGGTTGGTGATCCCCATCACGGTCATGACAAGCAAGACCAGGCCGAGCACCGCGACGTGGATGGGGATGAGCAGGACCAGCACCGGAATCACCAGCGCGCCCGTCACCGCCTCGACCGGATGGAAGCTCATCGCCGCCCATGCAGTCGGCGGGCGGCTGGCGTGGTGGACCGCGTGCGCCAGGCGGAAGGGCCGGGGCCGGTGCATCCAGCGATGCGTCCAGTAGAACCAGGTATCGTGCGCGAAAAGATACACCGCGAACGACGCGGGCAGCCACCACAATGGGAACTCGCCCGTATCGGTGTAGAGCCGCGTCCAGCCATGTTCGCGCCAGCCCCAGGCCACGATCCCGGCGGGCACGCCGTAGACCGCCGCCGACAGCAGCGACCAGCGCAGCTCGGCGGCGACCTGCGGCCGCATCCCGTCGAAGTAGCCGGGCCGCACGCGCGCGGTCAGCCACGCGAAGAACCCGCTCGTGACGAGATAGCGCACCGCGACGATGGCCGTCATCGCGCCGGCCGACAGCGCGGCCGCGAACACCGCGTGACTCGGAACATCGGTCATCGCGGCGTTATGCAGCCTTCGTCGTCCGGGGACTAGAGAGTGATGACTTCGGTTTGAATCACTTCGTCATTGCGACCCCGGACTTGGTCCGGGGGAAGCAATCCAGGGCCGCGCTGCGCCGCCCTGGATTGCCGCGGGGCTCCGCCCCTCGCAATGACGAAGCAATGTAAAGTCATCATGCTCTGGGCTCGTACCGCTTCTCATCGAACCGGAATGAGCCTGCAATTTCCTTTGTCTGCAGTGATTTCCGAGCCGGCGGGTGATTCCACCTGCCTCGAAATCACTCTAGCCGGCCTGACGCACTTTGCCGCGATGCGCGCCGACCGAGCCGTTGCCGCGCGGGCGGAAGCGCCGGCGCCGCTGAGCCTCGCCATCGGCGTCGCCTTCGCGGCGCGGCGCGTGGTTCTTGCCCCCGTGCTGCCCCCCGTGCTGCTTGGCATGCGGCTTCTGCGCGCCTCGCGCGGGCTGGTCCGAGGACTTGCGGCTGGCCGCCGGCAACTTCGCGGCCTGCGCCACGAAATCGGCGGGCAGCGCCATCGGGGCGAGCTTCACCCGCGTCAGCCGCTCGATGTCACGCAAGTACGTGGCCTCGTCCGGAGCGACGAAGCTGATCGCGATGCCCGCCGCGCCGGCGCGGGCGGTGCGGCCGATGCGGTGGACATATTGCTCGGCGACGTTGGGCAGCTCGAAGTTGAACACGTGGCTGACGCCGGAGACGTCGATGCCGCGCGCGGCGATGTCGGTCGCCACCAGCACTTTGGTCTGGCCGGTGCGGAAGCCGCCGAGCGCGGCGGTGCGCTGGCCTTGCGACTTGTTCCCGTGGATGGCCGCCGCCGGAACGCCGGCCGCCTCGAGATGCCGCACGACGCGGTCGGCGCCGTGCTTGGTCCGGCTGAACACCAGGGCGCGGTCGATCGAGCCGTCGGCCAGGCCCTCGCGCAGGCGCAGCGTCAGCAATGCCTGCTTCTCGGCCTGGTTGATGTGGGTGACGAACTGCTCGACCCGCTCGGCGGTGGTCGATTGCGGGGCGACTTCGACACGCACCGGATTGCGGATGAACTGCGCGCCCAGCTCGGCGATCGCCTTGGGCATCGTCGCCGAGAAGAACAGGCTCTGCCGCTCGGCCGGAAGCAGCCGGGCGATGCGCTTGAGCGGGTGGATGAAGCCCAGGTCCATCATCTGGTCGGCCTCGTCGAGCACGAAGATCTCGACCTGGCGCAAGGTCAGCGCGCGCTGGTCGATCAGGTCGAGCAGGCGGCCGGGGGTGGCGACGAGCACATCGACGCCCTTGGTCAGCGCGCGGGCCTGCTTGCCGGCCGGCACGCCGCCGAAGATGCACTGGACCGACAAGTTGAGGTACTGCGCATAGCCGCGCATGTTCTCGGCGATCTGTGCCGCCAGTTCACGCGTGGGCGAAAGCACCAGCATGCGGCAGGCGGCGGGGGAAAGGGCGCGCGGGTTGCTCGCCAGGCGGTGCAGCGAAGGCAGCGCGAATGCGGCGGTCTTGCCGGTGCCGGTCTGGGCGATGCCCTGCAGGTCGCGGCCTTCGAGCAGCGCGGGAATGGATTGGCGCTGGATCGGCGTGGGATCGGCATAGCCTTTGGCTTCGAGCGCGCGAACGATGGGCGCGGCAAGGCCGAGCTCGGAAAAATAGGACATGAATCTCTTTCAGGATAAATCAGCGTCGCGCAGCGACACACGACAAGCGGCCGGCGCGCGCAGCAAGGGTTCGTCTCATGCGACCCTGCGTGAAGAAGGAAGCTTCGGTTGGTGCAATCGACAGCCGGGAGGCGGTCGTCCGGGCAGGCCGGCATGGAAATGCCCGGCCTCACGCTGCTCGAACCGCGGCGGGCCGGAAGACCTCGCGCTGATTGCGAACGTGCCCCTAGCGCAAGTTGCAGAGGAACGCAATAAAATTACGTCCGTGCCGGAGCGCGGCTTGTGCAACCCGCTTGCAGATGCTTTGCAACCGCGATGCAAGAGCCGCCATCCCCGTGCAATCAGGTCTGCCGGATCGACGATGCGACCGGCTGGTGCACGGGTTGCCGCCGCACGCTCGACGAGATCGCCGGCTGGGCCGCGCTATCGCCCCACGAAAAGCAGGCGGTGCTGGACCGCTTGCCGCGACGCCGACCGACGCCGGCCTAGCGTGATTTCGAGGCAGGTGGAATCACCTGCCGGCTCGGAAATCACGGCAAATAAAGGATATCCGGGCTCGTTCCGGTTCGATCTGGACCGGAACGAGTCTAGCTTTCGCTGCCCCACTGCATCGTCCGCGGATCGGCGGCATGGATCATCCGGCGCAGCGCGGTGCGGGCAAGACGTTCGGTCTCCACCCGCCGACGTGAGGGCGCCAGCTTGAGCAGGGGTGCCGGCCGAACGATCTCGGCATCATAGCCATCGGCGACGATCACGCCGCAGCGCTCGGGCAGGAACGCCGCGTCTTCCAGGCAGGCCCGGTCGAGGCCCGGTGCCAGCCCCCAGAAGAAGCGGTCGCAGAATTCCAGATAATCGGGCCACTTGGCATCGCCCAGCAAGTCCGCGCGGCTGACCTTGATCTCGACGATGACGATGTTGCCCCGGGCATCCACGCCCATCAGATCGGCGCGGCGACCGCACCGCAGCGGCATTTCAGGAAGGCACCAGATGTCGTTGCGCGCGAACAGACGCCCGATCCCCCGCAGCACGGCCACGGCGTCCAGCCGGTCCCTGCCCGCGGTCCCGGCCATCGAGCCCGCGCACGCATCCGCCAGAGCTTGCGAATCGAATAAAGTCATGTCCCGTCTATAGGAACATATAGCGAACTCGGGAAGGCGTTTCGCTCAGGTCGACCGAAGCGGGGCGGTTTCGGCGGGTGGCGCGAGATCGAGCACGGCGTTGCGCGCGAAGACGAATTCCTGCCATAGCGCCAGAGCCGCGGGTTGCGGGTCTGCGCCACGCGCATGGACCGCCAGCAGCGCTGCCAGACCGGGCTCGAGGATCGCCGTCAGGTCATCGATGCCCTGCTCGGCCAGATGACGCCGCCAGCCGCCGGTATCCCGGATCCTCGCGGGAAAATGGCGGACGCGGTCGCTCGTGACCGGGGTTTCGACCGCCGCGATGCGGGCGACGATCGACGCGGCATCGTGCAGCGCGGACCATTTCATCCCGATCGCGGTCGTCGGCCCCGCCTCCGCCGCCTGGCCGAACTGCTGCGGCGACACGGCATGAACGTATGCAGGCGGCGCGCCGCCTTCGACACCCTCGTCGCTGCTGATCGAGCTTCGGTCCATGATCGCCAATCTAGGCGATTAGTCTTGCGGATTCGCTAATACGCCGCGTGAGGGCCATGGCTTATTGTTCTGGAATGCGTCGTTCGCCTCTGCTAACGGCTCGCCTTCCGCACCCGTAGCTCAGCTGGATAGAGCGCTGCCCTCCGAAGGCAGAGGCCACAGGTTCGAATCCTGTCGGGTGCGCCATTTGCCTATCTTCCGCCGTTCGGCGGAGACTATGCGGTGACAGCGCTCACGAGATGGCGTGGAGCCTCGCCGATGCGTGGCTGGGGCTTCCTCCTGCTCTGTTTGATTATGACGTCGCTCGCCACGGCGTCCATCGTCCATGCCGGCGAGATTCCTGGCTTTGCGAGCATCGAATGCTCCGGTCACGTGCACACCGAAGATGACTCCGATCAATCGCCGGGCGAGCCTGACAAGGCGGTGCAGCATCACGGCGGTTGCCATGGCGCCATCGCGGTGGCGCCGGCCCGCGACGTTGTTTCCCAATCGATTGCTCTCCCGCGCGCAATGGTGATGCCGCGCGTCGCGACCACGCCGGGTCATTGGAATCCCGGCCCCGGACTGCGTCCGCCCATCGCCTGATTGGACTTCGCCGACCTGCGCCCGCGTCGCGGGTGAGCAGGGCGATGCCATTCAATCAGGATTTCTTACATGCACAGGATAATCGCGGCCGCTCTGGCCGTATCGTCGTGCGTCGGCGCGCAAGTGCTGGCGCAGGACACGACTACGCGGCCCATGCCTGCGGGGCCGGTGCTGACCCTCGATCAGGCGGTTGAAGCCGCCTGGGGAAGGCACCATCGGCACAAGCGGCCCATGCCGGCGTCGAGTTCGCTCGGGCCGTACGCACCGTTGTCGGGCTTCGTCCGAATCCCACCGTCGACACCCAGATCGAGAACGTCGTCGGCAGCGGGCCCTATCGCGGATTCAACCAAGCGGAGACCACCGTGGGGCTGGCAATCCCGATCGAGCTGGGCGGCAAGCGCTCGGCGCGGATCGCGGTCGCCGATGCGCAGGTCCACCGGTCCTTGCTCCAGTCAGCGATGGCCCGCGCCGACATTCGCCTGCAGGTGCGGTAACTCTACGTTGAAGCGGTCGCGGCCGAGCGGCGGCTGGCGATCTCCTACGACCAGCTACGGATCGCCCGCGATGCTGCGGAAGCTGCTGGCATTCGCGTGCGCGCGGGCCGGGCCTCACCGTTCGAGGAACAAGACCTTCACCCCGATGGCGCTCACCGTCATCATCGCGCTGGTTGGCGCCTTCATTCTCTCGCTCACCTTCGTCCCGGCGATGCTCGCCATCTGGCTGTCCAAGGCGGTGGAGGAGAAGGAGAACCGGTCTGGGCAAAGCCGGCGACTGCCGGTCAGGGAGTGTGCGTCAGACGATGCCAAAGGCCAGCATGGCGTCAGCCACTTTCTTGAATCCCCCGATGTTCGCGCCCTTGACGTAGTCGACATAACCCCCGCCCTGGTCTCCGTAGGTAACGCAGCGCGTATGGATGCTCCCCATGATTTCCTTCAGCAATTGCTGGAGTTCTTCTTCCTTGAGCGACCGCCGGGCGGAATTCTGGCTCATTTCCAGACCTGAAACGGCGACGCCGCCGGCGTTGGCCGCCTTGCCCGGGGCATAGAGGATTTTCGCGCGTCTGAAGACATGCGTGCCGGCCAGATCCGTCGGCATATTGGCACCTTCGGAAACGGCCATGCAGCCATTGGCGATGAGCGCTTCGGCATCGTCGGCAAGCAACTCGTTCTGCGTGGCGCATGGCAGAGCCACGTCGCAAGGCACATGCCACGGGGTCTTGCCGGCATGGAAACTCGCCGCCGGAAATTCCTGACAATACGTTTCGAGGCGGCCGCGGCGATGGGTCTTGTGCGTTTTGACCCAGTCGATCTTCTCTTGCGTGATCCCGTCCGGATCGTGGACGAAACCACCCGAATCGGACAGCGTAACCACCTTGCCGCCGAGCTGGACGACTTTTTCCGCCGCGTGGGTCGCGACATTGCCGGAACCCGAGATGGCAGCGGTCTTGCCATGCAGGCCCTCGCTCCTCGTGGCCAGCATGTCGGCCAGGAAATAGACCGCGCCATAGCCGGTCGCCTCGGGCCGGATAAGCGATCCGCCGTATTCGAGTCCCTTGCCGGTAAGCACGGAGCTGAAGTGGTTGGTGATGCGCTTGTACTGGCCGAACATATAGCCGATCTCGCGGGAGCCGACGCCGATGTCGCCGGCGGGCACGTCGACCTCCGGGCCGATGTGGCGATAGAGCTCGGTCATGAAACTCTGGCAAAACCGCATGATCTCGCGCACGCTCTTGCCTTTGGGATTGAAATTGGCGCCGCCCTTGCCCCCGCCCATGGGGAGCCCGGTCAGCGCATTCTTGAAAGTCTGCTCGAAAGCCAGGAACTTCAGCACGCTTTCATTCACGCTGGCATGAAAGCGGATGCCTCCCTTGTAAGGGCCGATGGCGTTGTTGTTCTGGACCCGCCAGCCCCGCTGCACATGGATGGAGCCGTTGTCATCCTCCCAGCAGACGCGGAATGACACGATTCGATCGGGTTCCGCGATGCGGCGCAGGATCTGCTGCTCGTGGTATTCCTCCTTGTCGGCGATGAACTCGAAGATATCCTCCGCCACTTCCTGCACCGCCTGCACGAACTCGGGCTGGTGGGGGTTGCGCCGCTTGAGGCCTTCCATGAAGCCGTTGAAGTCGATGTGGTCGGAGGTCGCCATGGCAATACTCTCCCATTTCAAGGGGCGCCGGCCTGTACCGTGTCCGCCATTGAGGCCGATCCTAGCAAAGGACCGAATTCCGCGCGACCGCCAATTGGCACCGGCGCGCTTCATTGCTGGCGCCATTTCCCCTTGTCGGCCAGCTGGACTCGTTCCGGTTCAGAAAGAACCGGAACGAGTCCGCATATTCCTTGTTGCCGTGATTTCCGAGCCGGCAGGTGATGCACCTGCCTCGAAATCACTCTATTTGCCCCGAAAGTCGGGCGCGCGCTTTTCCAGCAGGGCGGCAAGGCCCTCGGTGCTCTCCGGATTTGTGCCTGCCGCGGCCATGAAGCGCAGCTCGCGGTCCAGCTGGGTTTCGAAAGCCGTCTCGAAGCTATCGAGAAGCAGGGCGCGTGTGGCGGCCAGGGCACCGGTCGGGCCTTCAGCCAGGCTTCGCGCCGTCGCTTCGGCTTCCGCCGCCAGGGCGTCGTCCTCGACCACGCGCGTGACCAGGCCGATCGCCTCCGCCTCGTCCGCCTTGATCCGGCGGTTGGTCAGGGTGATATCCTGCGCCTTGCGCATCCCGACCAGCCGGGGCAGCAGCCAGCTCAGCCCGCCGTCGGGGGTGAGCCCGATTCCGCTGTAAGCGGCGGTGAAATGGGCCGAGCGTCCGGCCAGCGCGATGTCGCCCAGCAGGGCGAGGCTGAAGCCCGCGCCGGCCGCTGGACCGTTGATGGCGGTGACGAGCGGCTTGCGCGCGTGGGCCAGCCGCTGGATTGCCGCGTGGAGCACCGCAATCATCTCGCTCAGCACTTCGCCGCGCCGCGCGCCCGCATCCGCCAGCACGCGCACGTCGCCCCCTGCGCAGAACAGCCGGCCGCGCCCGGTTATCAGGATGCAGCGAATCGCCTCGTCCGTCTCGCAGCGCAGGGCCGTTGCCAGGAGCGCGTGGGCAAGAGGGAGGGTGATGGCGTTGCCCGCATCGGGGCGATCCAGGGTGATTCGCGCCACGCCTTCCGAAACGGAAAAGGTCAGGCCATCGGTCGTGGTTTCAGCGGTGTCGGTCATGGCACTGAATTTCCGCTTCGCGGGTTCTTGTCAATCGTCCAGAGCCGGGCCGCCCTGAGGCGCGACTGCCTCGGGCCCCTGTCGCCACCCCCCGCCGAGCGCCTTGAACAGATCGACACGCGAGGATGACAGCCGTTGCAGCGCGCTTGCATGGGATGCGCGCGCGTTCAGCATGTCGGCCTGCGCCACCAGCACGTCGAGCTGGCTGACCGAACCGGCACGATAGCGCAGCTGCGCAAAGCGATGGGCCTGCTCCGCGCGCGTCTGCGCCTCGCGCAGGGCGTCGAGCCGCTGCTGCCCTGTCGCCATTAGCGCGAGGCCCTGCTCGACTTCCTTGAGTGCGGTCAGCACCCGGCCGTCGAAAGTGGCGAGAGACGCGTCGGCCTGCGCTTCGGCCTGGCGGATGCGCGCCCGCGCCCCGCCCAGTCCCGAAAAGCTCCACGAGATCAGCGGGCCGAGCGAGAAGGAGAACGAATCGCTTCCGCGCACCGCGTCGTTGCGGAAGAAATTGCCCGATCCGCCCAGGCTGACCTGTGGGTAGAGATCGGCGGTGGCGACGCCGATGCGGGCGGTGTCGGCGGCGAGCCGTCGCTCGGCCTCGCGAAGATCGGGCCGGCGGCGCAGTAACTGGGCGCCGTCGCCCACCGGGATCGCGGCGAGGGGAGCGGGCGGGGCGGAGCACGCCTTTGCGCCATCGGGAACCTCGCTCGGCGTGGCGCCGAGCAGGGCGGCAAGCTCGAACAACGCCACCTGCCGCTGGCCCTCGAACTGGGGGATCGCGGCACGCGCGGTCGCCGTGGCGGCGGCAGAGCGCTCGACATCGAACCTGCCGACCGAACCGGCGCGTTCCTGCGCGGTGACGATGCGCAGCGTCTCATCGCTCGCCCGCACTGATTCGCGCGCGACCGTCAGGGCGTAAGCCCCGGCGCAGGCATCGAGATAGGCGCGGGTGGTCTCGGCGGCGACGGTGACGCGGACCGCGTCGCGGGCCGCTTCGACCGCCTGCGCATCGGCACGCGCCCCTTCGACGGCGCGGGCGACGCGGCCGAACAAGTCCAGTTCCCACGAGACAGAGAGGCCGCCGTTCTGCGAGAACTGGGCGGATCCGCCGCCCTGGCCCTGGTTGGTCTGATTGTCGTCGCTGTAGTTGGCTCCGCCCGATAGCGTCGCCAGCGGCCACCGGCCGGCGCGCGTCTCATCCACCACGGCGCGGGCGCGGGCGAGGTTGGCGGAAGCCGCGCGCAAGTCGGTGTTGGCGGCGAAGGCGCGGGCGATCAGGTCGTCCAGCACGGGATCGTCGTACAGCCGCCACCAATCGTCGGGCAGCGGTGCGGCCGGATCGAACTGCGGAGCCTGGGTGACGAAGGCACCGGTTGCGGGTGCCGCCGCTTCAGGCCGGCGATAGTCCGGCCCGCTGGCGCATCCGGCCGCCAGTGCCGCCAGCAACAGGACGAGCTTACGCATGGGCCGGCCCTCCATCCGGAGCGGATGGCAGCGGGTCGGTCCGCACATCCACAGGCTCCGCCTCCGCGGCGGCCTGGGCGTCCGGATCTCGCGCGTGCTCGCGGTGGTCGGCCGCCAGCAGCGTGTAGACCGTGGGCAGCACGAACAGGGTGAACAGCGTGCCGATCAGCATGCCCATGACGACGACGATGCCGATGGCGAAGCGGCTGGCGGCGCCCGCGCCCGCGGCGAACAGCAGCGGGATCAGTCCCGCCACCATGGCGGCGGTGGTCATCAGCACCGGACGCATTCGCACGGCGGCGGAGTGTCGGATCGCCTCGACCCGGCTCCATCCCTCCTCCTTCTGCATCTGGTTGGCGAACGAGACCATCAGGATGCCGTGTTTCGATATCAGCCCGATGAGGGTGACGAGACCGATCTGGGTGTAGATGTTGAGCGTGGTGAAACCGAGGTAGAGCGGGACCAGCGCCCCGAAGACCGCCAGCGGCACCGTGACGAGGATGACCAGCGGATCGCGGAAGCTCTCGAACTGGGCGGCAAGCACCAGGAAGATGACGATCAGCGCCATGCCGAAGGTTACCGTCAGTCGGTCGCCTTCGGTCACGTACTGGCGGCTGTTCGACAGCCAGTCCACGGAAGTGCTGGCGGGGAGGGGCTGGCTCTTCAGGAAATCGACCGCCTGGCCCATCGATACCCCCGGCAGCAGCACCGCAGACAGCGTGGCGGAGTTCATCTGGTTGAACTGCGGCAATTTGTTGGGTTGGGGCCGTACTTCCACGCTGGCCACCGTCGACAGCGGCACGAGCTGGCCCGACTGAGTGCGCACATGGAACTGGCCGAGGCTGTCGGGGGTAAGCCGCTTGTCCTGCGGCACTTGCGCGATCACGTCATAGGATCGGTCGTGATAGTTGAAGCGATTGACGTAATTTTCGCCCACCAGCGCCGCCAGCGTGTCGGCGACCGACGCCATGGTGATGCCAAGCTGTCCCGCCTTCTGCCGGTCGATGGTGATGTGGGCCTCCGGGCTGTCGAACGCCAGGTCGCTGTCGACGAAGGCGAACAGGCCGCTGCCCCAGGCCGCGCCCTTGATCGCTTCCATCGTCTTGTAGATATCCCCGAAATCATCGGGAGAGCGGATCACCATCTGCACGGGGAGGCCGCCGCTGCCCGCCGGCAGCGGGCTGTCCTGGAACATCGCCGCGGAAACGCCGGTGAGTGCCGAGAGGCGGCCGGCAAGTTCCGCCTGGATCTCGTCCGCGTTGCGCTCGCGATCGGCCCATTCCTTCAGGATGACGCCGCCGAAGGCCGAGTTGGCGCCTTCCATGCCGATGACGCTGAAACTGTTGTCGAATTCGGGCGTCGAGCCGAGAATGTGCTCGATTTCCTGGCCGAAGCGAGCCGCGTAGTCGATATTGGCGTATTGCGGGGCCTTGGCCTGGAAGAACACGTATCCCATGTCCTCCTGCGGGGCGAGTTCGCGTTGGGCGCCGCTGAAAAGCACCAGGATCGCCCCGAACATCGCCGCCCCGACGATGAGGACGGCGGCACGCGCCGCCAGCGTCTTGTCGAGCAGATGCGAATAGCGCGTCGTCACCCGTTGCATGTTGCGCTCGATCGCCTGTGACAGCTTCCCCTCGTTCAGCGAGGCATTGAGCAGCTTGCCGCTCATCATCGGCGACAAAGTGAGCGCGACCACGCCAGAGACGATCACCGAACCCGCCAGCGTGAACGCGAACTCCCGGAACAGCGCTCCGGTGAGGCCGCCCATCAGGCCGATCGGCGCGTAGACCGCGGCCAGTGTGATAGTCATCGCGATCACGGGGCCGACGATCTCGCGCGCGCCCAGCAGGGCGGCGTCGAACGGCTTGAGCCCTTCCTCGATATGGCGGTGGATGTTCTCGACCACCACGATGGCATCATCGACCACCAGCCCGATCGCCAGCACCATGGCCAGCAGTGTCAGGAGGTTGAACGAAAAGCCGAAGGCCAGCATCAGCGCCGTCGTCCCCAGCAGCGACAGCGGAATCGTCACGACCGGGATGAGCACGCTGCGCAGCGAGCCGAGGAACAGGAAGATCACGATCACGACGATGAGGATCGCCTCGATCAGCGTGGACTGGACTTCATCGATCGAGGCATTGACGAAGTGGGCGACGTCGAACGCGTTCTTCACTTCGAGGCCGGGCGGGGCGACGCGCTGGATCTGCGGCAGCAGCTTTTCGACTTCGCGCACGATCTCGAGCGGGTTGCCGTCGGGGGTGGGCGAGATCGGGATCACCGCGCCGCGATGGCGCGACATGGTGAAGCTGCTGTCGTAGTTCTGGCCGCCAAGCTCCACGGTGGCGACGTCGCCGAGCAGCACGAGACTGTCGTTGCCGGTCTTCACCACCATCTTCCGGAAGGCGTCGACGCCTTGCGCGTCGGTGCCGGCGGTGATGTTGATCACCGTGTTGGCACCCTTGAGTTGGCCCGGCGCCGACTGGACGTTGTTCGCGCGCAGGGCCGCGGTCACGTCGCTGGCCGACAGCCCGCGCGCGGCCAGCTTGACCGGATCGACCCAGATGCGCATCGCCGGCGGCGCGCTGCCGAAGATCGGCGCGGAGCCGACGCCCTGAACCGACGTGATCAGGGGTTGCGCCACCCGCGTGGCGAAATCGGTGATCTGCGGCGGCGACAAGGTCTCGCTGGTGAAGGCGACGTAGACCACCGCCGAGGCGCCGTCGGTGATCTTGTTGATGACCGGATCGGTCGCGCCGGGAGGCAACTGGTACTTGACCTGCTGAACCCGCGCCAGGATCTCGGTCATCGCGCGGTCGGCGTCGGCGTTGAGCAGCAGCTTCGCCGAAATGCTGCTCTTGCCCTGGCTGGAGGTCGACGTCAGGTACTCGATGCCGCTGGCAGTGGCGATCGCCTGGGAGATCGGCGTCGTGACGAAGCCGCTCATTACCTCCTGGGTCGCGCCGGGGAAGGCGGTGTCGATGGTGATCGTCGCGCTTTCCATCTTGGGATATTGCCGGATCGGCAGGCTGAACAGCGCCGCCAGTCCGATCAGGAGGATCAGCAGGCTGACGACGATGGCCAGGGTCGGGCTGCGAATGAAGCGGTCGGTGAAAGCCATGTCAGCGCCTCGCCCCGGTCGAGGACGTCGCGACGGTGCGCGTTACCGTCACTTGCGCGCCGGGCTGGACTCGCAGCTGACCTTCGGTGACGATGACGTCGCCTGGCTTGATGCCGCTGGCGATGATGACCCTGTTGCCAAGCCTGCGCCCGGTCCGCACCGGCACGACTTCGGCCTTGCCGCCGGTTTTCGCATCGCGCCCACGGACCACGATCACGCTCTCGCCTTGCGCCGAAGTCTGGATCGCGGTCGCTGGCACAACCAGAGCGCCGGCCTGGGACGGCAGCGCCAGCGCGGCGGTGACGTACATGCCCGGCCGCAGCGCGCGGTCGGGGTTGGGGAGCACCGCCTGCACCGTGACGTTGCGCGTGTCCTCGGCGATGCGCGGCTCGATCGCGTCGACTCGGGCCGTGAACGTCCGGCCCGGCCAAGCGTCGCTGGCAATGGCGACCGTCGCGCCCCGCGAGAGCCGGGCGAGCTCCTGCTGCGGCAGCGCGAACTCTACGTAGAGGCGCGAGAGATCGGTCAGCGTCGCGATCGTGTCGCCGGGATTGAGATACTGGCCCAGGTTGACCCGGCGGATGCCGAGCTGCCCCGCAAAGGGCGCGCGCACCTGCTTCTGCATCAGCCGGGCGTCGAGCTGCTGGACGGCGGCGACCGCCTGTTCGCGGGTGGCGCGGCGCTGCTGGAGTAGTTCGCGCGGTTCGGCGCCGGTCGGCGCCAGCTCTTCGGAGCGCGCGACCTGGACGCCGGCAAAGCGCGCCTGCGCCTGTGCGGCCCGCCGGTCGGCGCGTTCGGGTCCGTCGTAGAGCTGGACGAGCAGTGCTCCCGCGCCCACGTGAGAACCGGCCTCGAAGCGGATGGCCGAAACCCTTCCGGCGACTTCGGGCGCCAGCGTGACCTCGCGCACGGCACGCAGCGTGCCGACCGCTTCGAGCGCGGCGGGCACGGTCTGCGGCGTGACGACCATCGCCGCGACCGCGGTGGGTGGCTGGACCCATTCCTGCTGCTGGCCATTGCGAAGACCCCGCCACAGCCACAATCCGCCGAGCACGACCGCGAGTACGAGCACGGTGATGACGACGACGCGCAACTGGCCGCGCGGCAGCCTGTCCTGGAAACGAACGGAGCCGGTGTCGGCTTCGGGTATGGTGGTCATGCAGGGCTCCCCGCGGCAGCGAAACGGATGCCGGGACGGGGTGGCGCCAACGCGGCGGCCCTTTTGCCCGGCAGTGCCTCTCCGGCAACGATCTGATGCTTCTGGCCGACACTCATCGCGATGCGCTTTCCCGCTTTGCGGAAGTCAGCGCCGGAGAGGGATCCCTCATGCCCGTGCGCCAACTTCGCCGGCTCCCTTCGGGAACCTCAGTTGACGCCGCGGACGGGTAGAACCTGCCCAAGTCTCGGCAATGCCGCGTAGACTCGAAGCAAGCGCAGGAGACACCACCCTGCTACTCTATTTTCGGCCCGCCGCTATTGGCACCGTTGCAAACGATCTGCAATGGGTTTCAGTGGATCATATCTCACTTTTTTCCTCTGGTCGGCGCCGGGACACCGGAGGAAGCCACGAAGGAGCGGTAGGCTTCGCCGGGTCGGGAAGGGTCCGGCCCGCAGGGACGATCCCGGCCAGCTCTCCCGCGAAGCCATGGTTGACGTCGCGGTGGTGGGTCTCATCGGCGCGGACCGCGACGATGACGTCGCGCAGGGTCGCGTCGTCGGGGAGGCTCCAGTATTCCTTCGCGATTTCCGGCGCCGGCACGTCACGATGGCGGCCGGCGTCGATCTCTTCGAGGTAGCGCGTGTAGCTGACCACCGCCTCTTCCTCGAAATAGCCGACGACACGATGCGCGGTGCGCGGGCTGATCAGGTAGAGCGCGAAGAAGGCCAGCCAGAACAGCCATTGCACCAACAGCACCGCCAGCCGCTCGAACAGCGTCGGTCTGGCGACCTCTATGAACGTCATCAGGTGTATGCGCTCGTTCTCGGCTTCCTCCATCAGCGTGCGGATCCAGCCGTGGTCGTCCCGCATCCGGCGCAGGCAGCGAAGGTGGGTGAGCATCGCGCCGACCATGCCGGGCACCGCCGCCACGGTTTCAAGGACGATGGCGCGATTGCCGTAGCGCTTGGCGAAAAAAGTGTCGGCGCACAGCCGCAGCATCTTGGTTATGGCAAGCGCGATCCGGTCGCTCAGATCGAGCGGA
>DATEEP010000075.1:0-38607 GCA_035281095.1 Novosphingobium sp.
TGATGAACGAGGATATGCCGCTGGACGTCCTCCAGAACCGCGACCCCAGCAAGGCGATCCCCCCGCTCCACGGCGCGCTGCTCAAGAACGAGCAGGACGTGATGATGTTCGAACGGCTCGCCTTCATGGCGCGGCGGGGGAGTTGAACCGATGTTTCTTGTCATTGCAAGGGCCCCGGAACTGATCCGGGGGACGAAGCAATCCAGGGCGGCACTGATCCGCCTTGGATTGCTGCGCCGCGCCCGCAATGACGAACAAGAGGGGCGGCGTTGATGGCGTACGGCGGACGTTGTGCATGCGGCAGAGTTGAACTGGCCATCTCAGGGGAACCGCTACAGGCCCGCCAGTGCTGGTGCCGGCAATGCCAGAAGATCGCCGCTGGTGGCCCGACAAACAACGCCATTTTCCATACCGATGATGTTACGATTACCGGAGAACTGGCGTCGCACGGCTATGTCGCAGCAAGCGGCAACACGCTCAGCCATTGGTTCTGCCCATCCTGCGGTAGTTCAATATACGCGCAAAGCTCCGCACGTCCGCACCTGAAGACGGTGCGTCTCGGCGTCCTCGACACGCCCCATGGGATTCGGCCAAAAATGGCGATTTGGACTGACGATGCTCCCCGTTGGGCTGTAATCGATCCGGCGCTTGCGCAGTTCCCGGCCCAACCCCCCGCCCCGGCCGTATCGGGCTGATTCGATGTTCTTCAACTTCGTCGACGAACTGCGCGCCGCCGGCATCCCGGCTTCCTTCAAAGAGCACCTCGTCCTGCTGGAAGCGCTCGACAAGGACGTGATCGAGCAGACGCCGGAAGCCTTCTACTACCTGTCCCGCGCCACGTTCGTGAAGGACGAAGGGCTGCTCGACCGTTTCGATCAGGTGTTCGACAAGGTCTTCAAGGGCGTGTTCTCGGAATACGGGCAGAAACAGGTCGTCGTTCCCGAGGAGTGGCTGAAGCAACTGGCCGAAAAGTTCTTCTCCGAAGAGGAAATGGAGAAGATCAAGGCGCTCGGTTCGTGGGAAGAGATCATGGAGACGCTCAAGCAGCGGCTCGAGGAGCAGGAAGGCCGGCACCAGGGCGGCAGCAAATGGATCGGCACCGGCGGCACATCGCCGTTCGGCAACGGCGGCTACAATCCCGAGGGCGTGCGCATCGGCGGCAAGAGCCAGCACAAGCGCGCGGTGAAAGTCTGGGAGCAGCGCGATTTCAAGAACCTCGACAACACGCGGGAACTGGGTACGCGCAACATAAAGGTGGCGCTGCGGCGGCTGCGGCGTTTCGCAAGGTCCGGCGCGGCGGACGAGCTTGATCTCGACGCCACCATCGAAGGCACCGCCAAGCAGGGCTGGCTCGACATCCACATGCGGCCGGAGCGGCACAATGCGGTCAAAGTGTTGCTGTTCCTCGATGTCGGCGGTTCGATGGACCCGTTCATCAAGCTGGTGGAAGAGCTGTTCAGCGCCGTCACCACGGAGTTCAAGAACCTGGAGTTCTTCTACTTCCACAACTGCCTTTACGAAGCGGTGTGGAAGGACAACCGGCGGCGATGGTCGGAACGCACCAAGACCTGGGACGTGCTTCACAAGTACGGGCACGACTACAAGGTCATCTTTGTCGGCGACGCGGCGATGAGCCCCTACGAGATCAGCCATCCGGGCGGCTCATCCGAGCACATGAACGAGGAAGCGGGCGCCGCCTGGCTGCAGCGGGTGCGGCAGACTTACCCGGCAACGGTATGGCTCAACCCCACGCCCGAGGGGCAGTGGGGCTATTCCACTTCGACCAAGATGATCCGCGACCTGATCGGGGGAGCGATGTTCCCGCTGACGCTGCAGGGACTGGACGACGCAATGCGCGAGCTGACTCGCAAGAAAGGTTAGTCGGCGGGCTTTCGAGCGGCGATGTAAAGGTTGTCGCCCCGGCCGATCCAGGGGCCGAGGATCGCGGTGGGCGCAAACAGCGCCGCGTAGGCCAGCAGCTTGGGGCTCGCCTTCCAGCTGCCGAGGGTGCCGAAGCTGTAGTCCAGGTCTATGCGTGTCTGCCAGGTGCGGATCGGCTCGAAGCCGGCTTTCTCAAGCATCCGCCCCAGAGTCCGGGTCGAAAACTGGAACAGATGATGCGGCGGCTCGGGGTGGGGCCAGTAGTCGAGCCGGTTCGCCAGCTTGTGCGACAGGCGCGGGAACAGCCCGTCGATGTTGGGTGTGGCCTGAAGCACGATCCCGCCCGGCTTCAGCAAACGACGAATCCGGTGCAGTTCGCCCAGCGGATCGGGCACATGCTCGATCACATCGAACAAGGTGGCGACATCGAACGAACTATCGGCCAAAGGCGCGGCATCGAGCGTTCCGGTGTGGACAGTGAGTCCGAAATGGTCGCGCGCGAAGGCGGCGGTATCGGGGGACAGCTCCACACCCTCCACCGCGAACCCCGCCTTGCGGGCCTCATCCAGGAAGAAGCCGGCCGAGCAGCCGATGTCGAGCAGCCGCAGCCCCTCGCCATCGCGGACGATCCGGCGCAGGATGGCGGCATGGCGCCGCGCTATGGCCGTCTGGCGGAGCGTGGAGGCGCTGTCGGGATCAAGCAGCTCGCTGTGATAGTCGGCGTCGGCGGAGTAGGTCTTGTGCAGCGCGTGGGTATTTGGCGGATTTCCGACGTAGACGAGGGCGCAATCCGCGCACTCGACCAATTCGTAGCCATGCTTGGTGAACAAGTGCCGCCGCTTGGAACCGCCGCACAAGTTGCAGTCGATGGGCTTGCTGGTGCTTGCAAGAGCCTCGATGGTCGAGAGTTTGTTCATTTTTCCGGCTTAGCGCGAAATCACGAAAGCCGCGTTAATCCGCGCCTTCAGTAGAGCAGCAGCGCGGCTACCCGTTCCTTCCACGCCGCTTCGTCGGCAGAGGCCGTCGCATCGAGATCGGCCACTTCGGCCGCGGGATCGTCGACCCATTCGCGAAGTCCCGGACCGCCGTTGATGACATCGATGGCGAGCCGGTCGAACTCGTATTCGTAGGGGAAATCGCGCCATAGCTGGTAGTCGGGGTACAAGTTGCGGATCGCCTTGAACGCCAGGGCCTGCAGGCGCCACGGGCGGAAGATCTGGTGTTCGTAGAACCCGCCCTCGGCATGGATCATCGCGCCGTTGCACAGTGTTCCCGCGTGCTTGTGGAACGTCGGTTCGAACCAGCATTCGCGTAGTTTGCAACCGGTTTGCAACGCGGTTGCAACCCGGTTCATCTCGGATAGCACCGCCTTTGCATCCAGATCGGGGGCGCCGAACAGGACTTCGAGCGGCCGGGTGGTGCCTCTCCCCTCGGATAGCGTCGTGCCTTCCAGCATCACCGTCCCGGCATAGGCGCGCGCCATGTTGAGGTTGGCGGCGTTGGGACTGGGGTTGACCCAGATGCGATCCTCGGGCCACCCGAAGCCGGGTCCTTCCTCCGGCCGCCAGCCTTCCATTTCGATCACGCGATAATCGACGTCGAGCCTGAAATGCTCGACGAACCAGCGGCCCATCTCGCCGAGCGTCAGCCCGTGCCGCATCGGCATCGGGCCTGCGCCGACGAAGCTCTCCTGACCCGGCAGCAGCGCCAGACCCTCGACCGGCCGTCCCGCCGGGTTTGGCCGATCCAGCACCCAGACCGACTTGCCCTGCTCCGCCGCCGCCTCGAGCAGATAGAGCAGTGTGGTCACGAAAGTGTAGATGCGGCACCCGAGGTCCTGCAGGTCGAACAGGAACACATCGGCGGTATCGATCATCGCGGGTGTCGGGCGGCGCACCTGACCGTAAAGGCTGAACACCGGGATGCGATACTGCGGATCGAGTTCGTCCGCGGTCTCGACCATGTTGTCCTGCTTGTCGCCCTTCAGTCCATGCTGGGGGCCGAACGCGGCGGTCAGGCGAATGTCCGCGCAGGCCGCCAAAGCATCGAGCGAATGCGTGAGATCCGCCGTCACCGAGGCGGGATGCGCCACCAGCGCCACGCGCTGGCCGGCAAGCGGCTTGCGAAGCCCAGGGCTCGCCAAGAGGCGGTCGATGCCGAATTTCACGTGGGAAGTCATGATGCGCTCGCTGCCGGAAGCGTGGCCGCGAAGCAAGCGGGCGCATGGAAATCGGGATCACCGGGCGGATGCGCCAGCGCCCAGTAGCTCTTGGTGCCGTCCTTTTCCACGATCACGGCGGAGATGCCTGCACTGTCGGCACCTTCCAGCAAGGCGGTATCGAGGGTCGCCGTCAGGATGAACAGGTGCTCACCAGCCGACGAAGCAATTTCCGGACCTTGTGCGAGCGGTGCATCGGTCCGGCCCTCGCGATAGGCGGTGAAACGGTAGGCCGCCCACCGCTCCGAGGGTGAGAAGTTGCATTCCAGATAGCCCTCGCCCTCGCGATCCTTGAGGAACAGTTCGAAGCAGGTCGCATGCCACAGATCGTCGGCCCGACCGCGCCCGGCGAATTCCGGGACCGCAAGGGCCTCCGCACCATTTACCTGAAAGCGCAGGATCAGGCGGCCATCGCCCGTCTCCAGCCATCGCGCGTCGACCGCCTGGATGGCATTCGCGGGCGTATCGGGATGGCGCCGCAGGGAAAATGTCCGAACTTTCATCTGGTGAGGCCTAAGAGAAGCATGGCCTTTCGACAAGCGCGGCCCAGCGGGATAGGTGAACACCGGCATGTTTGTTTGGGCGGGAAACCCGTGCTAACCGCGCCGGTTCGAAAGAAGGCCATCATGACCCAATACGACTCCGCCCTGCTCCGCCTCCTCGACGAGCGCGGGTACATCCATCAGTTGACGGACGCCGAGGCTCTGGACAAGCTGGCCGCGACCCGGATCGTGCCGGGCTATATCGGTTTCGATCCCACCGCGCCGTCGCTCCATGTCGGCGGGCTGGTGCAGATCATGCTGCTGCGCCGCCTGCAACAGGCGGGGCACAAGCCGATCGTGCTGATGGGAGGTGGCACCGGCAAGATCGGTGACCCCAGCTTCAAGGACGAAGCGCGCAAGCTGCTGACGACGGACACGATCGCGGAGAACGTCGCCTCGATCCGCAAGGTGTTCTCGCGGTTCCTGACTTTCGGCGACGGGCCGACCGACGCCGTCATGGTCGACAATGCCGACTGGCTCGACAAGCTTGAGTACATCCCTTTCTTGCGCGAAGTGGGCCAGCACTTCTCGGTCAACCGGATGCTCAGTTTCGATTCGGTGAAGCAGCGGCTCGACCGCGAGCAGTCGCTCTCCTTCCTCGAATTCAACTACATGATCCTGCAGGCCTACGATTTCCGCGAGCTGTCGCAGCGCATGGGTTGCCGGTTGCAGATGGGCGGCTCCGACCAATGGGGCAACATCGTCAACGGTGTGGAACTGGCGCGGCGAATGGACGGGATGGAGGTTTACGGCGTTACCACCCCGCTGCTCACTACGGCTGACGGCAGCAAGATGGGCAAGACCGTCGCCGGCGCCGTCTGGCTCAACGAGGACATGCTCCCCGCCTACGATTTCTGGCAATACTGGCGCAACTGCGACGACCGCGACGTCGGCCGCTTCCTGCGGCTGTTCACCGACCTCCCGCTGGAGGAGATCGCCCGGCTCGAATCGCTGGAAGGGGCAGGGATCAACCAGGCCAAAGTGGTGCTGGCAAACGAGGTCACCGCCCTGTGCCGGGGCGAAGACGCCGCGCGCGGGGCGGAAGCGACGGCGCGGACGACTTTCGCCGGCGGCGGACTGGGCGATGACCTGCCCTCGCTCGTCGTGCCGGCGGAAGGCGTCCGCCTTGGTCAGGCGTGCACCGACATCGGCTTCACCGCCTCCAACGGCGAAGCCAAGCGCAAGATCGCCGAGGGCGCGGTGCGGCTCGACGACGAAGTGGCGGGCGATCCGGGCCTGCTCGTCACGGTGGAACCCGGCGCGACCCGCAAGCTGAGCGTGGGGAAGAAGCGCCACGGAATATTGCGGGCGGGCTGACGACACCCGGCAATCTCTTTCCGCCCGACCGGCAAGCCCTTGCCGGGTTTACGAATTGTTCGGCAATTTCATGCATCACGGTTTCCGGGCTAACGCTAGGACTGTGGACGGATATGAGCGCTGGAGCGCAACTCAGCGTAACCGACAAGCGCCGCGCGATGCGGCACCCTGTCGATTACAAGGTGATTGCCGAGCACCGGCAGCTTGGCGACGTGCACCTGCATATCGTCAACGTTTCGGCGCAAGGGTTCATGGCGAAGGGCGAGATCGCCCTGGGCCGTGGCGAGCGCGTAATGATTCGCCTGCCCGTGGTCGGTCAGATCGAGGCCCACCTCATCTGGGCACGGGACGATCGCACCGGCTTCCAGTTCGAGCGGATCATCCGCTTCGACGAGTTCATGAAACTCGTCGACGCCATCCAGCCCAATCCGCGCCTGCGCAAGCCCCGCTGACCTGACCGAAAGCTTGTCGCGTCGCGGTAACCAATCGGCACCGTCGATGCGCGCATTAACAACTTGATATAGTATATCATCTCATTTATCCGGGGCGGCATGAACAAACTGCTCCTCTCCGCTTCGCTCGCCACCTTCGCAATCGGATTTGGAAGCGCTCCCGCGCTTGCGGCATCCGCCGAAAATGCGCCGCCCCCTCCCCCACGCGCGCACGGCGAAGACGCATCGGACGATCACGACATCATCGTCACAGGGCACCCGCCGGTCGATTTCGGCCTGCTGGCCGCCACCGCCTCGATCGAAGGGGACAAGCTGGTCGCCGAGACGCGCGGGCAGATCGGCGAGATCCTCGCCAGCCTTCCCGGCGTTTCCGCCACCTCGTTCGCGCCCGGCGCCTCCCGTCCGGTGCTGCGCGGCCTCGGCAGCGAGCGGGTCGCGGTCCTGCTCGACGGCATCGGCTCGGTCGACGCCTCGAACGTTTCGGCGGACCACGCGGTCGTGTTCGACCCGCTGACCGTCGATCACATCGACGTCCATCATGGTCCCGCGGTGCTGCTGTTCGGCGGCAATGCCATCGGCGGCGCGATCAATGCGCTCGACCGCCGCATCCCGAGAAGCGTGCCGGAGCATATCGGTGGCACCGCCATCGCCACATACGGCACAGCGGCCGATGAACGCGCGTTCAGCGGCGCGCTGGAAATCCCGCTGGCGGATCGCGTTGCGCTGCATCTCGATGGCAACTGGCGCAAGAGCGACGATTTGCGAGTGGGCGGCTTCGTCGCCTCCGCGCCGCTCAGGGCCGAAATTCTGGCCGACGCGGCCGTGCATGCGGAACACGGTGAAGCGGAGGAAGCGGCCGAGCTTGGCGAACTGGCGAACCGGCGCGGCCGCCTGCCCAATTCCGCGGCGCGCAGTACGACATTGGGCGCGGGCCTCGCCTTCATCGATGCCGGCGGCGACCTTGGCATTTCGGTGCAGCATTTCGACACGCTCTACGGCGTGCCGATGCGGCCCGGCGCCGGGCACGGCCATGACGATGCCGGCGAGGACGAAGGCGGCGAGGCTCACGAGGATGAGGGTCCCGTCCGCATCGACCTCAAGCAGCTTCGCCTCGATCTGCGCGGCTCGCTGAAACTCGGCGGGGTCATGGGCGGGGCATTCGAAGCCGTTCAGTTTCGTGGTGCCTACGGAGACTACAGCCACGTCGAACTCGAGGGCGACGAGGTCGGCACCCGCTTCGACAGCAAGGGCATCGAAGTCCGCTCCGACCTGATCCAGGCCGACCGCAAGGGCTGGCGCGGACGCAGTGGCGTGCAGTATTTCAGCCGGACGATGGCGATCGCGGGAGCGGAAGCATTCACCCCCGACTACGAGGTGGAGCGCGTCGGCTTCTTCACCCTTCAGGCGGTCAAGCTGGGCGCCGGGATCGAACTGGAAGGCGCGGGCCGTTACGAGCGTAGCAGCGTCCGGGCGCGGAGCATCGGCTTCGCGCGGGACTTCAGCCTGTGGTCGGGCGCGGCGGGCCTGTCATGGTCTTCGTCTCCTTTATGGAAAATCGGCCTGAACTATCTCCACGGCGCGCGCGCGCCATCGCCTGAGGAACTGCTTTCGGATGGCCTGCACGTGGCCACCCAGTCCTACGAGCTGGGCGATCCCGGATTCACCGTCGAGACGAGCGATGGGCTGGAAGCCTATATCAAGTACACCGGTAAAACCGTGCAGGCATCGCTCACGGCTTACGCCACCGATTTCGATGACTTCATCGTCGCTAGCCCGAACGGCGAGGAGCGCGGAGGCTTCCCGGTCTTCGCCTATTCGCAGCAGGCTGCCCGGTTCCGGGGATTCGAAGTCGCGGCGAGCGCGACCGCCCTGCGCTGGCAAGGCGGCGACCTCGCATTCGATGCTTCGGCCGACTATACGCATGCGCGGTTGGCGGGCTCGGGCGCGGTTCCGCGCATCCCGCCGCTCCGCCTGCGCGGGGGCGCGCAGCTCCGGCAAGGTGCGCTGCGGGTGCGCGGCGAAGTGGAATGGAATGCGAGGCAGGGCCGTGTCGCCGCGTTCGAGGAGCCCGTCGCCGCCTTCACGCTCGTCAATCTGAGCGTGGACTGGCACCCCTTGGGCGAGGAAGGCCCGGTCACGCTCATCCTCGATGCCGAAAACCTGCTCGACGTCACGGCGCGCCGCGCCGCTTCCCTGACCCGCGATTTCGTTCCGCTGGCTGGGCGGGACGTGCGGTTGACGGCGAAGGTGTCCTTCTAGACCATGATGATTTTACATTGCTTCGTCATTGCGAGGGGCCCTTCGGCTGGCTGTTTTGCAACAGCCGCTCAGGATAAATTGCGGCCTTTGGCCGCAGCCCCGCGGCAATCCAGAGCTACGCAGCGTCGCCCTGGATTGCTTCCCCCGGACCAAGTCCGGGTCGCAATGACGAAGTGATTCAAACCGAAGTCATCACTCTCTAGAATGATTTTCCAGGCAGGTGGAATCGCCTGCCGGCTCGAAAATCACGGCAAACCGAGAATAGCCGGACCGAGGCTGGGCCGGCGAGGCGAAACGGCTTGGCAACGGTCGGGACCGCTGCCATGGCGGCGCGGTGAGCGCCCCGACGTCCCCCGTACAGATCGCTGATTATCGCTGGCTGTGGCTGTCGCGGCTGCTGTCGATCCTGGCTACGACCGGCATGGTCGTGGTGCTGGGCTACCAGCTCTATGACGTGGCGCGGACCCACTACGGGATGAGTATCCCGGCCGCGGCGTTTCAGCTGGGGCTGCTGGGCGCGGCGCAATTCTTCCCGATGATGCTGTTGACCCCGGTTGCCGGGCTCGTCGCCGATCGCTTCGACCGGCGCCATGTCGCCGCGGTCGCGGTGGCGTTCGACCTCATCGTCGCGCTTTCGCTGGGAGCGGCGACCGCGCTGGAGCTTCACAGCCTGCCGGTGCTCTTCGCCCTTGGCGCGATCCACGGTTCGGTGCGGGTGTTCTTCAACCCCTCGATGTCGGCGATCACGCCGAATATCGTGCCGACCGGCCTCATCCCGAAAGCGATCGCGCTCACGTCCATCGCCGGACAGGGCGGGCTGATGGTGGGGCCCGCCGCGTTCGGATTCCTGTTCGCCTCGTCCCCCTCGCTGCCTTACTGGATCGCGGCGGGTTTGCTCCTGGTCGCCGGTTTCGCCATCCTGATGATCCGGCCGCTGCCGATGCCCAAGATCGATGCCGAAAAGCTGCATCCCTTGCGGCAGATCGCCGACGGATTCCGGTACGTATGGCATGAGCGGTTCCTGCTGGGCTGCATCACGCTCGACCTGTTCGCCGTCCTGCTCGGCGGCGCGACAGCGATCCTGCCGGTCTTCGCGCGCGACATCCTCCATGTCGGTCCCGAAGGTTTGGGGCAGATGCGTGCCGCGCCGGGCCTTGGCGCCGCTCTGGTGGCGATCTGGCTGTCCTGGAGGCCTCTGGAGCGTAACGTCGGGGCCAAGATGCTCGTCGCCGTGGTCGTGTTCGGCGCGGCCACCGCCGCCTTCGGCCTGTCGCGAAACTACATGCTGTCGATCGCCTGCCTGACAGTCCTGGGCGCGGCGGACATGATATCGGTGTTCATCCGCAGTACGCTGATCCAGCTCAACACGCCCGACGAGGTGAGGGGCCGGGTCTCCGCCATCTCGACGCTCGCCGTCTCCGCATCGAACGAGCTTGGCGAATTTCGCGCAGGCATCTCGGCGGCGTTGATCGGCGCAACGGGCGCAGTTGTCTTCGGGGGGGCAGGTGCGATAGTCATCACGCTTGCTTGGGCATACCTCTTTCCGGAGATTCGCCGCGCGCGGACATTCGCTCCCCAATTCAGACAGACCGAAATCCGACGAAGGGACCCTGAACCATGAAGGCAGACAGCATTCTCGCCACGATCGGTAACACCCCCCATGTCCGCCTATCGCGGATGTTCCCGGACCACGAAGTGTGGGTGAAGTGCGAACGCGCCAATCCCGGCGGCTCGATCAAGGACCGCATCGGCCTCGCCATGATCGAGGCGGCGGAGGCGGATGGCAGCCTGCGGGCAGGCGGCACGATCATCGAGCCGACTTCCGGAAACACCGGCATCGGCCTCGCCATGGTCGCCGCCGTGAAGGGCTACAAGCTGGTGCTCGTCATGCCCGATTCGATGTCGATCGAGCGGCGGCGGCTGATGCTGGCCTATGGCGCGACGTTCGACCTCACCCCGCGCGAAAAGGGCATGAAGGGCGCGATCGAGCGCGCGCGCGAACTGGTCGAGACGACCGACGGCGCCTGGATGCCGCAGCAGTTCGACAATCCGGCGAACATCGAGGTTCACGCCCGCACCACCGCGCGGGAAATCCTCGCCGATTTCGCCGATTCGCCCGTCGACGTGGTGATCACCGGAGTCGGCACCGGCGGGCACCTGACCGCTTGCGCCGAAGTGCTGAAGAAGCACTGGACCGGGCTGAAGGCCTACGCGGTCGAGCCGACGCTCTCGCCGGTGATCTCGGGCGGGCAGCCCTCTCCTCACCCCCTCCAGGGAATCGGCGCGGGCTTCATCCCCTCGAACCTTCATACCCAGGCGATCGACGGCGCGATCCAGGTCGATCCGGGCGAGGCGAAGGAAATGGCGCGCCGCTGCGCACGCAAAGAAGGCCTGCTAGTCGGCCTCAGTTCGGGCGCCACGCTCCAGGCGATCAAGCAGAAGCTGGCGGAGCTTCCCGCCGGCAGCCGCGTGCTCGGCTTCAACTACGATACGGGCGAGCGCTATCTCTCCGTGCCGGACTTCCTGCCGGAATAGCCCGCACAAGGCGGAACAACGATGCTGCCCTTCGACAAGCTCGGGGCATATGGAGTTTGCCTGTGAGCCTTGGACCGATCCCGTATTCCCACGCAGGCACCGCGCTGACCGGCCATCTGGCAAGGCCGGCCGGCAAGCCGCGCGCCGCGCTGGTGCTCTATCCGACGATCTACAACATCAACCCCGCGGTCGAGCGCCGGGCAGGCATGCTGGCGGACGCGGGGTTTCTCGTGCTGGTGGCCGACTTTTATGGCGAGCCGGTCGAAAACTTCGGCCACAGCCGTGAGCTTGCGCAAAAGTTGCAGGCCGACCCCGCATTCTACCGCGCGCGGTTGGCGGCTGCGCTCGACGCATTGCTCAAGCTGCCGCAAGCGCAAGAGTTGCCGGTCGCGCTGGTCGGCTATTGCATGGGCGGCCACGCGGCGATCGAGATGGCGAGAGACGGAGCGGACGTGGTCGCGGCGGTCAGCTTCCATGGCCTGCTCAACACCAAGGTGCCGGCGCGGCCGGGCGCCGTGAAAGCACGGTTGCTGGTTCTGCACGGCGATGCCGATCCATTGGTTCCGCGAAGCGACGTCATCGCCCTTTGGGAGGAAATGGAAGCGGCCGGCGCAAACCTGCACTTCCATTCCTACAGCGGCGTCAGGCACGGGTTCTCCGACCCCGGCAGCGACTTGCGCGATTCGGCCGACGTCGCCTACGACGCCAGCGCCGACCGCCAGAGCTGGGCGGCGATGATGAGCCTGTTCGACGAAGTGTGGGGTTGAAAAAACCGAGGAAGCAGGCGTTCCGTTGCCCTGAGCCTCTCGAAGGGGGCTGTCCTTCTCTTCCGAAAAAAGAACGGGGCTTCGACGAACTCAGCCCGGACGGGAGTAGGAAGCTTCTTATCGAACTGTCCCGAAACTCTCCACCGGCAGCTCCATCATCGCTTCGGAGCCAGCCTCGATCTTGCGCCGAAGCGCGCCAGCATCAGGCATGAAGCGTTCGGCGAAGTAGCGCGCCGTGACCAGCTTGGCCTCATAGAACGCATCCTCTTGCGTGCCTGTCGTCAGCTGTGCCGCTGCCTTGCCCGCCATTCTCAGCCACATCAGCCCCAGCGCCACGATCCCGGCGATCTGCATGTAGTGATAGGCGCCCGCGCCGGCGTTGTCCGGTTTGGCTACGGCGTTCTGCATGAACCACATCGTAGCGGCCTTGAGCTCCCCGTTGGCCTTTTCGAGCCTGGCCGCGATTTCCTCCAGACTGGGATCGTCCTTGGCGGCCGCGCACTCGGTATCGACTGCCGCGAACAACGCCCGGATCGCCCGGCCGCCGTCGCGCGCCAGCTTGCGGCCGACCAAGTCCATGGCCTGCACTCCGTTGGCGCCTTCGTAGATCATCGCGATCCGCGCATCGCGCACGAACTGCTCCATGCCGTTCTCGACGATGTAGCCGTGTCCTCCCCATACCTGCTGCATCGCTGTCGCGGTCTCATAGCCCTTGTCGGTGCCGTACCCCTTGATCACCGGGGTCAGCAGCCCGACAAGGTCGTCGGCCTCCGTGCGCGCTTCCTCGGTCTCGGCAACGCGCGACAGGTCGGTCAGCAGCCCACACCACAGCACCAGCGCCCGCATGCCCTCCGTCAACGCCTTGGCATCCATCAGCATGCGCCGCACGTCGGGATGGACCAACAGCAGGTCGGCCTTCTCGCCGGGCTCCGCCGGCCCCGTCAGCGCCCGGCCCTGGCGCCGCTCCGCGGCATAGGCAACGCCGTTCTGGTAAGCCGCCTCAGCCTGCGAAAGTCCTTGCAGGCCCACCCCAAGCCGCGCGTCGTTCATCATCACGAACATCGCGGCAAGGCCCTTGTTCTCCTCGCCGACCAGCCAGCCGGTCGCCCCGTCATAATTCATCACGCAAGTCGCGTTGGCGTGGATGCCCATCTTGTGCTCGATCGCGCCGCAACTCACCGCGTTGCGGGCGCCCGCCGATCCATCGGCTTTGACCAGCACTTTGGGCACCACGAACAGCGAGATGCCCTTGGTTCCCTCGGGCGCGTCCGGAGTCTTGGCCAGCACCAGATGGATGATGTTGTCCGCCAGATCGTGTTCGCCCGCGGAGATGAAGATCTTGGTGCCGGTGATTGCGTACGAGCCGTCCGGCCGGAGTTCCGCCTTGGTGCGGATCAGGCCTAGATCGGTGCCGCATTGCGGCTCCGTCAGGTTCATCGTCCCGAGCCACTCGTTCGCGACCATTTTCGGCACGTACGTCTCCCGCTGCTCCGCAGAGCCGAAGGCCAGAAGTGCCGCCACCGCACCCTTGGTCAAGCCGGGATACATCGCGAAGGCCATGTTGGCGGACGACATGAACTCCTCGACCGCAAGGCCCAGGACGTGCGGCATCGCCTGTCCGCCGAATTCCGCCGGAGCCGAAAGCGTCGCCCAGCCCGCCTCACGGAACTGGCGATGCGCCTGAGCAAATCCGTCCGGCGTTGTCACGGAGCCATCAGGATGGCGCGTGCATCCCTGCCGGTCGCCGCTGGCATTGAGCGGCGCGAGCACTTCGGCGGCGAACTTGCCCCCCTCCTCCAGCACCGCGTCGGTCACATCGGGCGTCGCCTCCGAAAAGCCGGGAAGGCCCCCGTATCGAGACAGATCGAGCACCTCGTTGATGACGAACCGCGCATCGCGGACGGGCGCTTTATAGACCGGCATCTGTCGAACCTCTCCTGCGGCAAGTCCTCACATAGGATCAGCCGGCGATCCTTTCGAGCACATCCCCGTCCAGTCGTCGATAGAAGCAGCTCGGCGCGCCGGTGTGGCAGGCAGGCCCTTCGGGCTTCACGATCATCACGAGCGCGTCCTGGTCGCAATCCACGAGCACATCCTGGACCCGGAGCACATGGCCCGACGTCTCGCCCTTCATCCACAGCCGCCCGCGCGAGCGGGAGTGGAAGTGCGCAAGGCCCGTTTCCCGCGTCCTGGCGAGCGCCTCGGCATCCATGAACGCGACCATCAGGATGTCTTTGGAGGCCGAATCGACGGCAATCGCCGTCAGCAGGCCGTTGGCATCGAAGCGGGGCAGGAAGGCCGTGCCCAGTTCGCGGTCGGCACTATCGGTAACGGACATGTATTTGAGCGTTCCTGTTCGGGAGATCACATGATTGTTGCACGATAACCACATACGGAGACCAAAATCCATCCATCGCGGGGTTAGCGCTTTTCATCGAACGCATTTCGCGCGAACAGACACTCGCAGCACATGCTGACTGGCCAGAAGGCCGCCAATAAGGCGCCATGGTTCAGGGACAGGCCACCGCCCGCGAAAGCAGAGGCGAGCCGGAACATGAGGGATCGGGTCAGGCGATTGGCAGGGGGCTATCGCCGATCCGCGCAAGCGGGGCCTAAAATGTTTCGTCACGAGAACGCCCGAGGCCCCATGCTTCGGGCGTTTTCGCGTTTGGATGCCTCCTGTTCACAGCGCTTCGTCGAGGACGCGGGCAAAGCACGCAATTTTCACGCGCTCCACTCCGGCGCGCTTGAGCGAAGACACGCAGGCATCGCTCGTCGCCCCGCTCGTCATGACGTCATCCACCAGCACGACATTTGCCCCGCTGATGCGAGCAGTCCATGCCGGATTGACCGCGATTGCCCCTGCTATCGCCCGATTTCGCGCCCGTGCACCCAAGCCGCCGAGGCTTGGCGTAGCCTTGCGTCGCACCAGCGCATCGACGGCAAGCCGCCCGCCGCATTGCCTGACGATCCCCGCCGCCAGCGCCGCCGCCTGGTTGAACCCGCGCCGCCACAGCCGCCAGCGGTGCAACGGGACCGGCACGACCAGCCACTGATCGTCCAGCGGCTCCATCCGCGCCGCGATCAGCCGCGCCATCATCGGCGCCAGCGCGATCCGTTGACCATGCTTGAACATCAGCACCAGCTTGCGCGAGGTGTCGTTATAGAGTGTCGCGGCTGCGATGCCATCATGGCGCGGTGGAGACGCCATGCAGGGCGCGCAAACCGATCCGGGAGCGACCCCCTCCCCGAACGGCCGATTGCATAGCGTGCAGGCCGGCTCGCCGGGAATCGCCAGACCGCTCCAGCACTCGCCGCACAACCCGGTCTGCGCCGACAGGCCCGCGCCGCAAAGCGGGCAGCGAGGTGGAAATATCAGGTCGATGACGGGCGAGAGCGCTTTGGAGATAGTCACGGTGCCTGGTTAAAACGGACCTCCTCCCGATGAAAGCCGGGATTGCTGGCCGCCTGACCGGCGCTCGCGTATTGCGGCCGGCGGCGGCGGCTTTCGCCGGGAAGACGAAAGGAAATCATGGCCTCCACTCCCCCGAAGATATTCTCTCCGGCAAGGCGCCTCGCAGCACGGCGGCGGATGCTGGCATTGCAGGCCGTGCCCGGCGCACCCCGCTACCTGATCGACCACATGGTGGAGGACGTGCTCGACCGGTTATCGTTTCTGCGGCATGAGGCGGGTCGGGCGCTGATCGTCGGCGACTATTCCGGATCGCTGGCCATTGCGCTCCGGACGCAGGGAGCCGGCGTGATCGAGGCTGACCCCGCGAGCGGCTTCGACGACGAACGGCCATCGTCGTGGACCGGGCTGGCCCTGATCGTCAGCCTCGGCACGCTCGACACGGTCAACGATCTCCCCGGCGCTCTGATCCATATGCGTAACGCCTTGGCACCGGGCGGTTTGATGATCGCCAGCTTCCCCGGCGCCGGCAGCCTGCCGATGCTCCGGGCGGCGATGCTTTCGGCGGATGGCGACCGCCCCGCTCCGCGCATCCATCCGCAGATCGACGTGCGCGCCGGGGCACAGCTGCTGCAACGAACGGGCTTTTCCGATCCGGTAGCGGACGGCTGGCCGGTGCAGGTCAGCTTTCGGTCGCTGGGCGGTCTTGTGACGGACCTCCGGGCACAGGGCCTTTCGAACGTGCTCACCGATCCCGGCCCGCCGCTTGGCAAAGCAGCGCTGGAAACCGCCCGCCTGCACTTCGCGGAGTCCGGCACCGAGGGTCGCACCACCGAGCGCTTCGAGATCGTCACGCTCAGCGGATGGCGGCCCTAACGGCGCATCTTCCCCTCGCAGGGGAGGATGAAGGTTACCCCAGCACCGCTTGCGCCGCCGCGAGTCGCGCGATCGGCACGCGGAACGGCGAGGCGCTGACGTAGTCCAGGCCTTGTGCCTCGCAGAAGGCGATGCTGGCCGGATCGCCGCCGTGCTCGCCGCAGATGCCGAGCTTGATGTCGGGCCGCACCGAGCGCCCCCGCTCCGCCGCAAGCGAGACCAGCTGACCGACGCCTTCGATATCCAGGCTGACGAAAGGATCGCGCGGATATATACCCTTCTCCACGTAAGGGCCGAGGAACTTGGAGGCATCGTCGCGACTGACGCCCAGCGTCGTCTGCGTCAGGTCGTTGGTGCCGAACGAGAAGAACCGCGCCTCTCCCGCGATCTCGCCAGCCATCAATGCGGCACGCGGCAGCTCGATCATCGTGCCGACGAGGTACTCAAGCTTGCGCCCTTTCTCCCCGAACACTTGCTCGGCCACCCTGTCGACGAGCGCTCGCAGTATCTCCAGCTCGCGGCGCGTGGCGACGAGCGGGATCATCACTTCGGGGACCGGCGCGGCGCCGGAAGCGGCCGCCAAGTCGCAAGCGGCCTCGAAGATCGCGCGCGCCTGCATCTCGTAGATCTCGGGGAAGGTTATTCCCAGGCGACAGCCGCGATGGCCCAGCATCGGGTTCGCTTCGTGCAGCTCGTCTGCCCGGCGGCGTAGCGTCTCGATGCCGATGCCGATGGTTTCGGAAAGCTCGGCGAACTCGGCGTCGCCTTGCGGCAGGAATTCGTGCAGCGGGGGGTCGAGCAGGCGGATCGTCACCGGCAAGCCCGCCATCACCTCGAAGATCGCGCGAAAATCGGCGCGCTGTTCGGGCAGCAGCTTGGCAAGCGCGGCGCGGCGGCCGGCTTCGTCCTCGGCCAGGATCATCTGGCGAACCGCACTGATCCGGCCCGAATCGAAGAACATGTGCTCCGTCCGGCACAGGCCGATGCCTTCGGCGCCGAACTGGCGCGCCATCCTGGCGTCTGCCGGCGTCTCGGCATTGGCGCGCACTTTCATGCGCCGGTGGGAATCCGCCCAGGCCATCAGTGTGGCGAAGTCGCCCGCCAGCTCGGGCTCTACGGTGGACACTTCGCCCGCCATCACATCGCCATTGGACCCATCGAGCGTGATCGTATCGCCCTCTTTCAACTCGCGCTTGCCGATGCGCAGGGTGCGGGCCTTCATGTCGATCGAAAGCGTCGACGCGCCCGAGACGCAAGGACGACCCATGCCGCGCGCCACCACCGCCGCGTGGCTGGTCATGCCGCCGCGCGCGGTGAGCACGCCCTTGGCGGCGTGCATGCCGTGGATATCCTCCGGGCTGGTCTCGACCCGGACGAGGATGACCGCCTCGCCCAGTTCGGCGCGGCGCTCGGCGGTATCGGCATCCAGCACGATCGCGCCCGAAGCCGCGCCGGGCGAGGCCGGCAGCCCGCGCCCGAGGATGTCGCGGTCGGCCTGCGGATCGAGCGTCGGATGGAGCAGCTGGTCGAGCGCCATCGGATCGATGCGCAGGATCGCGGTCTTCTCGTCGATCAGCCCCTCGGCGACCATCTCGGTCGCCATGCGCAGCGCGGCCTTGGCGGTGCGCTTGCCGCTACGGGTCTGGAGCATCCACAGCTTGCCGCGCTCCACCGTAAATTCGATGTCCTGCATGTCGCGGTAGTGCTTTTCGAGCAGCTCGAACACGTGGGCCAGCTCGCCGTAGGCGGCGGGCATCGCCTCTTCCATCGACAGCGGCTGGGCGTTCGCCGCCTGGCGTGCTGCCCTGGTGAGGTACTGCGGCGTGCGGATGCCGGCGACGACGTCCTCGCCCTGCGCGTTGACCAGGTACTCGCCGTAATAGGCCTTCTCGCCGGTCGCGGGGTTGCGGGTGAAAGCGACGCCGGTGGCGGAAGTATCGCCCATGTTGCCGAAGACCATCGCCTGGACGTTGACCGCGGTGCCCCAATCGCCGGGAATGTCGTTCAACCGGCGATAGACTTTGGCGCGGTCGGAATCCCAACTGTCGAAGACTGCGGCGATAGCACCCCACAGTTGATGAAAGACATCCTGTGGGAAAGGAGTGCCAAGCACCCTTTCGACGATTTCCTTGTATTCCGAGACAAGCGCACGCCAATGTTCGGCTTGCATATCGACATCGTTGTAGAAGCCATTGTCTTCTTTGATGATTTCCAGAGAATCTTCGAACAGGTGATGGTCGATGCCGAGCACCACGTCCGAATACATCTGGATGAAGCGGCGGTACGAATCCCACGCGAACCGCTCATCGCCCGAGGTCTTGGCCAGCCCCTCGACGGTGGCGTCGTTGAGGCCGAGGTTGAGCACAGTGTCCATCATGCCTGGCATCGACACCCGCGCGCCCGAGCGGACGGAGACAAGCAAGGGATCCCCCGGGTCGCCGAACGTCTTGCCGACGGCGGCTTCGATGTGCGTCAGCGCCTGCGCCACGTCGGCGCGCAGCGCCTCCGAGAAGTTGGCGCCCTCCGCCAGATACCGCACGCATTCCTCTGTGGTGATGGTGAAGCCCGGCGGCACCGGCAGGCCGATCCCGGCCATTTCCGCCAGGTTCGCGCCCTTGCCGCCAACGATCGTCTTGTCCCTGGTGCGGGCGTCATCGTGCATGGCACTGCCGCCGAAGGTGTACACCTGCTTGTTCATCTCAAACGCCACTTTCCTTGCGGGAATTGTTATTTAGGGTGACACCAGGTTACACCCTGCAACCCTAATATTTGGCCAATAACTATTTGGAAAAACAATGGTTTTTAACGCCAGGTTACGATCGACACCATGTCCTGTTCAACTCTCGATCTTCGAGAAATCGGCCACATTGTGCACCGCAGCACGAAATCGATCAAGTAGCGCCAGGCGCGCTTCCCGCTTCGCGGAAGCGGGGTCGTTCACCACCACATTGTCAAAGAACGCATCGATCGGCCCTCGCAGGAGGGACAGCGCCGCCATCGCGGCGGAAAAGTCCTCCGCCTCGACAGCCCGCGCGGCTTGCGGCCCGGCAAGGTCCAGCGCATCGATCAATGCCTTTTCCGCCGGTTCGGGCGTGTAGGAGAGCGAATTCGTTCCTCGCTCGCGTTGTTCGGCCAGCTTGGCGGCGATCACCGGGACAAGGTCCGGGTCGTCGACCATCGAGAGCGGGTCTTCCTCGCCGGTGCGGGGGATGCCGCTGGTGGCGTCGAGCGCTTCGACCGCCTGAGCGGGCGCGGCGGGCTGATAGCCTTCCTTGCGCAGGATGTTCGCCGCGCGCTTGTACCCGGCGAGGAGATTGGCGCCGTCCTCGGTGCCGACGAACGCCTGTAGGGCATGGACGCGGCGGATGATAAGCCAATTGTCCATGCTTTGTCGTAACGCGCCGACCGCCTCGATGAAATCGTGTCGAATTCCAGCGTCGCGCTGCTGCACTTTGAGGCGATCCCAAAGAAATTCGGCCAATTCGCGTCCGGCATCCTTACGGTCCTTGTGAGCCGCGGCCGTGATAAGGTCGAACATCTCCACGCGGATGCCGTTTTCGAGGACAAGACTGAGGACACCGATCGCCGCGCGACGCAACGCGAACGGATCCTTGGATCCAGTCGGCTTCTCGTCGATCTGGAAAAACCCGACCAGCGTATCCAGCTTGTCCGCCAGCGAAACCGCAACCGTCACCGGCGCGGTCGGCACGTCGTCGCCTTGCCCAACCGGCTTGTAGTGGTCTCGGATCGCGTCCGCCACGGCATCGGGCAGCCCCTCGGCGCGGGCGTAGTATCCGCCCATCAGGCCCTGAAGCTCGGGGAACTCGCCGACCATTTCGGTGACGAGATCGGCCTTGCACAGCCGGGCGGCCTGTTCGGTCTGATCGGGGTCGGCCCCCTTGACGATCCCCTCTTCCACCAGCCACCGCGCCAGCTTGGCCACGCGCTCAACCTTGTCGGCCACGGTGCCCAGCTTCTCGTGGAAGGTGATCCGCTCCAGCTTCTTCGCGTGATCGGCAAGGCTCGTCTTGCGATCCTGCTCCCAGAAAAAGCGTGCGTCGGCGAGCCGGGCGGCGAGCACCTTGCGGTTGCCGGCAACGATCGCCTCGCCGTCGTCCGACGCCGCGATGTTAGCTGTGCAGACGAAGGCGTTGGCGAGTTCGCCCCCGCTATCGTTGCACACGAAATACTTCTGGTTGGTCCGCGCGGTGAGCTGGATCACTTCGGGCGGCACCTCCAGGAATGCCTCGTCGAAGCGGCCGAGCAGCGGCATCGGCCATTCGGTGAGCCCGCCGTTCTCGATCACCAGCCCCTCGTCCTCGACCAGCACGAGGCCGGCGGCGCGCGCGGCTTCGGCGGCGCGTTCGCGGATCAGGTCCTGCCGTTCGACGTGATCGACGATGACGTGGCAGGCGCGCAGCTTGTCGGCATAGTCATGCGCGCCGCCTATCGTAATTTCGGCTTGATTGCTGGTCGTGTCGCCAACCGAAAAACCGGTGCCTACTTTTTCCGGCGACACTCCGTGATGGTGGAAACGATGGCCCATCGTCGCATAGCCGCTGGAAACACCGCCGACTTCGCACTCGACCAGTTCCTCGCCCAGGATCGCGACGATCCCGGACAGCGGCCGCACCCAGCGCAAGCTGTCGGAACGCAGCGACGCCGCGCCCCAGCGCTGCGACTTGGGCCACGGAAACGCGCGGACGATGGCGGGGATAGCTTCGGCCAACACTTCGCGCACCGCCCTGCCCGGCTTTTCGACCACGGCAAAGTAGGTGTCCTTGCCCTTCAGATCGCGGATTTCGAGCTGATCTTTCGTGAGCCCGGTCTTGCGCAGGAAGCCTTCGAGCGCCTGCTCGGGCGCGCCGAGCGCGGGTCCCTTGGTCTCCTCGCGCACCGCCTCGGTGGCGTCCGGCAGGCCGCGCGCGATCAGCGCCAAACGGCGCGGCGTGGACCAGACGGTGAGTTCGCCGGGCGAAACGCCCGCCTCCGCCATCCGCTCACGGAACAGCCGCTCCAGATCGGCGCGCGCCCCGGCCTGCATCCGCGCGGGGATTTCTTCGGAGCGCAGTTCAAGGAGAAAGTCGGTCATGATCTCGCTCCTCCCCTGCAAGGGGAGGTGGCAGTCGCGAAGCGGCTGACGGTGGGGTATCGCCGCCAGCAGGACATCTCTCCACCCCTGGCTGCACCGGCGGTCCCCCTCCCCTTCGAGGGGAGGATCTTGGCTATCTTCGCCATCACGCGCTCCACCCCGGATATTCCTGTCCCCACCGTTCGGCGTTCTTCGCGATCCATGCCTCGCACGACCCGCGCGCCAGGTCACGCACGCGACCGATGTAGCTGGCGCGCTCCTGCACACTGATCACGCCACGCGCCTGCAGCAGGTTGAACAAGTGGCTGGCCTCGATCGCCTGATCATAGGCCGCGAGCGGGATCGCGGCGTCGATGCAGCGGCGGCATTCGGCCTCGGCGTGCTGGAAGCCCCGGAACAGCTGCTCGGTATCGGCGATCTCGAAGTTGTACTTCGAAAGCTCGCGCTCATTCTCGAGGAACACCTGGCCGTAAGAGACGCTCTCGTTGAAGCGCAAGTCGTAGACGTTGTCGACGCCCTGGATATACATCGCCAGCCGCTCCAGCCCGTACGTCAACTCGCCCGCCACCGGCTTGCAATCGAAGCCGCCGACTTGCTGGAAATAGGTGAATTGGGTGACTTCCATGCCATCGCACCAGACTTCCCAGCCCAGACCCCAGGCTCCGAGAGTGGGGCTTTCCCAGTCGTCCTCCACGAAGCGAATGTCGTGCGCCAGCGGATCGACGCCGATCTCGGCCAGGCTTTCGAGGTAGAGTTCCTGAAGGTTCGGCGGATTGGGCTTCAGGATCACCTGGTACTGGTAATAGTGCTGAAGCCGGTTGGGGTTCTCGCCATAGCGGCCGTCGGTCGGCCGGCGCGAGGGCTGGACGTAGGCGGCGCTCCACGGTTCGGGACCCAGCGCGCGCAAGGTCGTCGCCGGGTGGAACGTACCCGCGCCCATGCGCATGTCGTAGGGCTGGAGGATCAGGCAGCCGCGCGCGCTCCAGAACGCGTGGAGCCGCAGGATCATGTCCTGGAAGCTAAGTGTCGCTGACATGGCTGCGCATTTGGCGGATGGGCCATAAAGGGTCAACCACATCTCGCCCGCCCGGCCCTTATTGCGCCAGTTGTTCATCGACGGGGCACTTTCGCACGCCTATATCGCGGGCATGCACATGTTCCGACGCCTGTTCGCCCGTCTTGCCGCCGCGCTGCTGGTCCTGTTGCCGCCGAACTCGGCCATGGCGCAGAGCGATGCCGCCGTTCGCCCGGCGCTGTGGAAAGTGGCGGACGGGGACACGACGATCTACCTATTCGGCACGGTCCACGTGCTACCCGCCGGGATCGACTGGTACGGCGGTAAGGTCGCCCAAGCCTATGCCGCTTCCGACGAACTGGTGACCGAGATTGCGGGGGAAAACACCGCCAGGATGCAGGCCATCGTCGGCAGGACCGCGCTGCTGCCGGGCGGCCAGACCTTGCGCGGGATGCTGGACGAGGGGCAGCGCTCGCGATACGAGACCGCGCTTGCGGGACTGGGAATTTCGCCCGCGATGTTCGACCGGTTCGAGTTCTGGTACGCGGCGATCGGGCTCTCCACGCTGCCCCTGATGCAGGACGGTTATTCGCCCAACAACGGCGTCGAAAAGACGCTGGAGACAAAGGCTCAGGCGCGCAGGCTGCCGCATTCGGGGCTGGAAACGGTGGAATACCAGCTCGGCCTGTTCGATGGCCTGCCGGTTGCGTCGCAGCGGCGCTATCTGGCGGAAGTGGTCGATCAGCTGCCGACGATCAAGGCCGAACTGCGCGACATGGTCGAGGCGTGGAAGCGCGGCGACGCGGTGCGTCTCGCCGAACTGATGAACGCCGAGGAGAGCGATCCGGTGCTGACAGAGACCCTGCTCACCAACCGCAACCGGCACTGGGCCGGCTGGATCCAGGGGCGGATGGCGCGGCCAGGGACGGTGTTCATGGCGGTCGGCGCCGGGCACCTCGCCGGGCCGGGCAGCGTGCAGGAACAGCTGGCGGCAGTGGGGCTGAAGGCGGAGCGGGTGCAGTAACGTGCGCCGTCCGGCGCTATTGCTGGCACTGACACTCGCGGCCTGCGGGCCGAAAACGGATCCGGCAAGACCCGCGCTGTGGCAGGTGGAAGACGCTGCCGGACACAAGGCATGGCTGTTCGGCACGATCCACGCGCTTGAGCGCCCCGCCGACTGGCGCGGACGTGCGGTGGATGACGCGCTTTCAAGGGCTGGCGCCGTCTTGGTGGAAGCCGATGTGCGCGATGCGAAGGCGCTGGCAAGGATCTTCGCCGCGCTGGCCCGTTCGCCCGGTCAGCCGCCGCTGGGCAGCCGGGTCTCGCCGGCGCTGAGAGGGCAGCTGGCGGCCCTGCTCGCACGGCACGACCTTTCCGACAACCAGTTCGCCGATACCGAGACCTGGGCGGCGGCGCTCACGCTGGCACAGGCCAGCGCGCCGGTTCTCAACCGCGAACACGGCATCGACCGTGCCGTCCTGGCCGCCGCCGAGGGAAAGCCGGTGGTCGAACTGGAAGGCGCTCAGGCGCAGCTTTCGATCTTTGACCACTTGCCCGAAACCGAGCAGCGCGACCTACTCGCCGCCGTGATCGCGGACGGATCGGCCGTGGAGGGTGAGAGCCCAACACTCGCCCTGGCGTGGCGCAAAGGCGACGTGCGGGCCATCGAACGCGAAACCGCACGCGGGCTACTCGCCGATCCGCAACTACGCGAGGCACTGTTCACCGGCCGCAACCGCGCGTGGGGCGTCAGGATAGCGCGCGCCATCGACGCGGGGCAACGCCCGTTCGTGGCGGTGGGTGCGGCGCACCTAGTCGGTCCCGACGGACTTGGGGCAATGCTGGCGGCGCAAGGCTACAAGGTGACGCGCATCCAGTAGCCTTGCCTTTTCCGCCCTTTCGCTATAGGGCGCGCCGCTTCGCGTCATGGTCATCCCTGGAGGCGTGGCGGCGAAGATGCATTCAACCAGTTTTCGAAAGGTAGTCCTATGAGCGATGCGCTTACTCTGCCGGCCGAGGCACGCGAACGGGCTGGCAAGGGAGCCTCCCGTGCACTGCGTCGCGAAGGCCGTGTCCCCGCCGTCATCTATGGCGGCAACGAAGAGCCCCAGCCGATCCATGTCGAGGCGAAGGAGCTGGCCCGCCAGCTCGGCACCGGCCACTTCATGAACTCGATCGTGATGATCGAGATCGGCGGCAAGACCGTGCGCACGCTTCCCAAGGATGTCGCCTTCCACCCGGTCTCCGACCGCGCGCTCCACGCAGACTTCCTGCGCGTGAGCGAGCATGCCAAGGTCCACGTCAACGTCCCGGTGGTGTTCGTCAACGAAGACGCCTCGCCCGGCCTCAAGAAGGGCGGCGTGCTCAACATCGTGCACCACAACCTCGACCTCATCTGCGACGCGGGCTCGATCCCCGACGAGATCGCGATCGACGTAGCGGGTCTCGATGTCGGCGATTCGGTCCACATCGGCGGCATCAAGCTGCCTGCGGGTGTCGAGGATGGCAGCCACGAGCGCGACCTCACCATCGCCACCATCGTCGCCCCCTCCGCCCTGAAGAGCCAGGAAGGCGACAACGAAACGCCGGCCGAAGGCGCGGGCGAGTAAGCTTCACTGGCCCTCTCCCCTTCAGGGGAGAGGGTTGGGAGAGGGGGCGGAGTCGCTGCGGTGCAGCCACTCTCCCCAGCCCTCTCCCCTGAAGGGGAGAGGAAGACTTCGATGCAGATCTGGGTCGGCCTCGGCAATCCCGGTCCCCAATATGCGATGCACCGGCACAACGTCGGCTTCATGGCGCTCGACACCATAGCCGACGTGCACGGCTTCGGGCCGGTCCAGAAGAAGTTCCTTGGCTGGGCGCAGGAAGGCCGGATCGGCTCCGACAAGATCCTGCTGCTCAAGCCCGCGACTTTCATGAACGAGAGCGGCCGCGCGGTGGGCGAGGCGCTGCGCTTCTACAAGCTGGGTACCGACGCCCTCACCGTCTTTCACGACGAGCTCGATCTCGCCCCCTTCAAGGTCAAGGTTAAACGCGGCGGCGGCACTGCGGGCCATAACGGCTTGCGCTCCATCGACCAGCATCTTGGGCCCGACTTCCGCCGCGTGCGCATCGGCATCGGCCATCCCGGCCACAAGGATCGCGTGACCGGCTATGTGCTGGGCAACTATGCCAAGGCTGAGATCGACCCGCTGGCCGACATGCTGGGCGCCATGTCCGCCGAGGTCGAACGGCTGGCGCAAGGCGACGATTCCCGTTTCATGAGCGACGTGGCTCTGCGCCTGGCGGAATAGCGCCGTTCAAGCGCCACTTCGTCATTGCAAGCGGCGAAGCCGCGCGGCAATCCGGGGCAGTCGTACTCCGCCCTGGATTGCTTCGGACCTGCGGTCCTCGCAATGACGAACAATAAGACGAAGGCGCGCTACAGCGCGGTAAGGCTCACCAGCCCTACCGCGTTCGCTGCTTTGGTCATGATCGTGCGTTCGGCCCTGGTCAGATCCTTGAGCGCAACAAGCGGCCGCAGGGTCTCGACCGCTCCCGCGGCATCGCCCGCCGCCAGCTTCGCCTCGCCCAGCGCCACGCGCACTTCGCGGCTTTCGGGATCTCGGAGCAGTTGCGAGAGCAGCAGCACGCGTGCCTGTTCGGGCTGGCCGGTTTTCAACAAGGCCCTGGCATAAAGCAGATTCGCTTCGGGATAATCCTTGATCTCGATCTCGCGCGGCTGGAGCCTTTCCCGAACCTTGGCCCAGGCGCCATCCTCCGCCGCAAGCCGGGCATCGAGATAGACGAAGTCCGCATCGTCGGGCGACGCCCTGAGCGCGTCGGCCACCAGCGGCCGGATCGCCTCGATCGTGTCCTGCCGCCACAGAATGTCGATCTTGGCCAGCAGAGCCACACGATTGCCGGGATAGGCGGAAAGCGCTTTGTCGTACCATTTCAGCGCCTGATCGAGCTTTCCGTCCATTCGCGCGATGTCGGCGGTCACCAGGTAGCCGCTGAGCGGCTTTTCGGGAGAGGCGACCGATCTCGCCGCGAACTTGCGCGCCTGCACCGGCTCGGCCTTGCCGAGCAGATAGACGGCATAATCGGCGTGGAGCCTGCCCTTCGGCCCCGATGCGCCAAGGCCCGCCGTGAAAGCTGCCTGCGCCGCTTCGGCGTCGCCCTTGCCGATATGCGCCAGCGCCGCGATGCGCCAAGCATCAGCCTCGCGCCGGTCATGCATCCGCGTCAGAACCGCGTCGAAATTGCCGAGCATCACGTCGGCCTCGCCATACATCAGCGCCAGATCGGCGGGCGGCTTGCCCGCCGCCTGCATCCGGTCGAGCATCCCCACCGCCGCCCGAGGATCGCCGAGCGCCAGATAGCTGCGCGCCAGCATGTCCATCGCTGACACGTTACTCGGCTGCTCCTGCAATACGCTCACGAGGTCGAACCGTGCGGTCGCATAGTCGTGCGCGGCGAACGCCGCAGAGCCGAGATCGAACCGCTCTTGCGCGCTGGGCTCGCATCCCGCCAGCATGGTCGCGGCCATCAGCGCAAGTGCGATCTGGAAAGCTCGTTTCATGCCCGACAGGCTAGCTTCGTCGCGTTGACAATCGGTGAAACTGGCCAAGCGGGTTTTACCCGGCTATGCGCCCGCTCGAACGGCGGATGGGCCGTGAGCAGGAGCGTGAGATGGGTTTTCGTTGCGGTATCGTCGGCCTTCCCAACGTCGGCAAATCGACGCTATTCAACGCGCTGACCGAGACGCAGGCGGCACAGGCGGCGAACTATCCGTTCTGCACGATCGAGCCCAACGTCGGCCAGGTCGGCGTGCCCGATGCCCGGCTGGACACGCTGGCGGCGATCGCCTCTTCGGCGAAGATCATCCCGACCCAGCTCGGCTTCGTCGATATCGCGGGCCTGGTGCGCGGCGCCTCGAAGGGCGAGGGCCTCGGCAACCAGTTCCTCGGCAACATCCGCGAGGTGGACGCGGTCATCCACGTCCTGCGCTGCTTCGAGGATGACGACATCCAGCACGTCGACAACCGCGTCGACCCCATCGCCGACGCCGAGACGGTGGAAACCGAACTGCTCCTGTCCGACCTCGAAAGCCTGGAGAAGCGGGTTCCGGCTGCACAGAAGCGCGCGGCCAGCGGCGACAAGGAATCGAAGCTCATCGCCACCGTGCTCGGCCGCACGCTCGACCTGCTGCGCGAAGGCAAGCCGGCGCGATTGACCGAGGTGAACGACGAGGAGGAAGCCCGCGTCTTCGCGCAGGCCCAACTGCTCACCGCCAAGCCGGTGCTTTACGTCTGCAATGTCGAGGAAGCCTCGGCGGCGGAAGGCAACGCCTTTTCCGCGCGGGTGTTCGAGAAGGCGGCGACCGAGGGCGCCAGCGCGGTGATCGTCTCCGCCGCCATCGAGGCCGAGCTGACCGGCATGGAGCCGGACGAGCGGGTGATGTTCCTTGAAGAGATGGGCCTGCATGAAGCCGGTCTCGCCCGCATCATCCGCGCGGGCTACGATCTGCTCCACCTCATCACCTTCTTCACCGTCGGCCCCAAGGAAGCGCGCGCCTGGACGGTGCACAAGGGCGCCAAGGCGCCTGACGCCGCCGGCGAGATACACTCCGACATGCAGCGCGGCTTCATTCGCGCCGAGACCATCGCCTACGACGATTTCGTTGCGCTGGGCGGCGAGACGGCGGCCAAGGACGCCGGCAAGCTACGCCAGGAAGGCAAGGACTACGTGGTGGCGGACGGCGACGTGATGCACTTCAAGTTCAATGTGTGATTGGACTTGGCGGCCTGAAGGCGTGTAGGCTGACGCTATGATCCGTCGCTTGCTCATGGCCGTTCTGGTGCTGTGCCTCGCCATGCCGGCGATGGCCGCATCCGCCCCTTGCCCCCCGCCCGCGACGAGCGCGGGCATCGGTCATGGGCATCACGACAAGCAGAAGGAGAGGCACGCGCCGCAACGGCAGGCGCACGATTGCATCGGTTGCGCCATCCCCTCCCAACCGGCGGCGCCATTGGCTGCGGCACCGTTTTTTCCGCGTAAACCACGTCATTGGGACACTTCGACTGGAGTGTTGATTCCGGCTACCGCACCCGAGATTCCCCCTCCCCGCGCCTGATCGCCTGTGCCGTCCCCGAAAGAGGACAGGGTTCGATGCAATCAGGATTCAGATGATGAGACTTACGATCATGGGGGCGCTTGCCAGCGCCGCGATACCCCTTGCGCCGGCCATGGCGCAGGAACACGACCATTCGCAGATGGATCATTCTGCGGTGAAGCAGGCTACGCCTGTTGACACGCGCGAGCACCCGCTTCCCGGCCGCACATCCGATTGTCCCGATCCGTCATGGGACGATTGCGACTACATCGTCCGATTTCCACCAGTTGCCGGCTCTGGGACAGCTCGTCTGCCAGCGAACGACGGCACGATGCGCGGCCTCCACACCATGGCCGGCGACTGGATGCTGATGGCGCACGGCTTCGTCTCCACCCAGTACACCGACCATCGCGGCCCACGCGGGGACGACAAGCTCTATGTCACCTCGATGGCGATGCTGACCGGCGAGCGGCAGACCGGCTGGGGCAAGGTCCAACTCAAATCCATGTTCAGCTTCGAACCGTTGATGAGCGACCAGGGCTATCCCAACCTGTTCTCCGCCGGGGAGACGGCGGGCGGCGAGCCTTTGGTCGACCGGCAGCATCCGCACGACCTGTTCATGGAACTGGCGGCGCGGGTGGACGTGAACATCGCGCCCAGCACTACCGCGTTTCTCTACGGCGGCCCGGTGGGAGAACCCGCCATCGGCCCCAGCGCCTTCATGATGCGCAAGTCCGCGCGGCTCAACCCGGAGCCGCCCATCGCGCACCACTGGTTCGACGCGACGCATATCACCTACGGCGTGGTGACGGCGGGGATTTCCTCCCCGCGCTGGCAGTTCGAGGGCTCGGCCTTTCGCGGCCAGGAGCCCGACGAGGAACGCTGGGGCATCGAGACGCCCAAGCTCGATTCGTGGTCGCTACGCGCGACGTGGACGCCCTCGCCACAGTGGGCGTTCCAGGTCAGCCATGCCTGGATCGAGGAGCCCGAGGCGCTCCATCCGGGGCAGGACGAAAAGCGCCTGACCGCCTCGGCGCATTATTCCAGCCGTGGCGTCTCCGCCATGGCCGCCTTCAGCCGCAAGGACCGCGTCCCCGGTCCCGCCCTCACCGCATGGCTGGCCGAAGCCAACTGGGACGTGAGCCAACGCGACACCCTGTTTGCCCGGGTCGAGAACGTCGCCAACGACGAGCTATTTCCCGACCATGACGACCCGCTGCACGACCGCGCCTTTCGCGTCACCAAGCTGCAGGCGGGCTATGCGCGGCGGTTCCGGTTCGAGCCGTTCGAGCTGGCATTGGGAGGGTCGGCGTCGGTCTATCTCAAGCCGGATGCGCTGGATGTGGCCTACGGGCGCAAGCCGTGGGGCTACACCCTCTTCGCGCGGATTTCGTTAGGCAGCTGAATACTATCCTCGTCATTGCGAGGAGCGGAGCGACGAAGCAATCCAGGGCGTCTGCGCCGCCGTGGATTGCTTCCCCCGGATCAAGTCCGGGGGCGCAATGACGAACCGCTAATTTACACACCGCAACTCCCCGCGCGCCCGGAACACCACCCGGTCGCGCGATTCGTGGATCACGATCTCGCCCGCTCCGGCGGCGCCCTTCTTGTCCAACCCCAGCGTCAGCCAGTTCTCCATTCCGATGTACTTGCTCCATGCGCCGCTCGGCATCGGCAGGCTGGTGCGGTCGGCGGTCAGTTCGACCACTTTTCCGTCCAGCTTGATCCAGCCCCGTTTGGCTTCCGCCAGCAACACCGGCTCCGCATTGCTGGGAAGAACGAAGCGGCAGCCGCCCTTGGGCAGGTTGATCGCCGCGATATCCTTGCGGGTGACAGGTTCGGGCGAGATCGGCATGGCGGGCGGCTCGCTCATTTCCTTGGCCATCGCCACGGCCTTCGCGTCGGCGACCGGATTGCTCGGCATCGGTTCGGGATCGCGCTGCCCGGAACAGGCGGAGAGAGCGATTGACGCTCCGGCTGCGATCCACAGTGCTTTCATGGGCGCCCTTTATTTTCTGCCGAACAGCTTCTCGATGTCCTTGTGCGCGAGTTTAACCCATGTGGGGCGGCCATGGTTGCATTGGCCCGAGCGCGGCGTCACTTCCATCTCGCGCAGCAGCGCGTTCATCTCCGCCACCGAGAGTGTCCGTCCGGCCCTGACCGAGCCGTGGCACGCCATCGTCGCCAGTACGTGGTCGAGCCGTTCGCCCAGCAGGAGGGCGTCTCCGTTGGCGGCAAGATCGTCCGCGACATCGCGTACCAGCGCCGCGACGTCCGCCTTCGCCAGCGCCGCCGGGACGCTGCGCACCAGCATCGCCGAGGGACCGAAGCGCTCGAGGGCCAGACCGAACCCCGCAAGCTGGTCGGCGCGTTCCTCCAGCCTGTCGCAGTCGGGCTCGTCGAGATCGACCACCTCGGGCAGCAGCAGCGCCTGCGCTTTCGCCATGGCCTCGCCCGAACCGGCGGCGCGCAGCCGTTCCAGTACCAAACGCTCATGCGCGGCGTGCTGATCGACGATGACGAGGCCGTCCTCCGCCTCCGCGACGATGTAGGTCCCCGCGACCTGACCGCGCGCGACCCCCAGCGGATATTGCGCGGCATCGTCGGACAGGTCCTCCGCGGCCTCGGCTTTCGCGGCGGGCGCGGTCATCAGCCCGGCCTCGTATCCGCGCCACTCGCGCCCGGACTCGTTCAGCCGCGCAGGCGCGACGTTCGAGAACAGGCCGCGCGACACCGGAGCGGCGGAAACAGCAGGCTCGACCTGCCAGTTCGCCATCGCGGAGGCGGCGGGAGACTGCGCGCTCCTCTGCCCCGCCGTATCGAGCGCATGGCGCAAGCCGCCGACGATGAAACCGCGCACGAACGCTGGATCGCGAAACCGCACTTCGGTCTTGGCAGGGTGGACGTTGACGTCCACTTCCTCTGGCGGCACCTCCAGAAACAGCGCCAGCACCGCGTGCCGGTCTCGCGGCAGCATTTCGGCATAGGCGCCGCGCACCGCGCCGATCAGCAGGCGGTCCTTCACCGGTCTGCCGTTGACGAAAAGGTATTGCTGGTCCGCCACGCCCCGGTTGAAGGTCGGCAATCCCGCCACACCGGTCAGCCGGGCCTCGCCGCGCGCGACCTCGATCGCCACCCCGTCGTCTGCCAGTTCGCGCGCGACGATCAGCGCGACCCGCGCCGCCAGCGTGTCCCCCGGCGAAACCGCAAGCACTCGCCGCCCGTCATGCTCCAGCGTCACGCCCACATCGGGCCGCGCCATCGCCAGCCGCCGCACGACGTCGAGGCAGGCGGCATATTCGGACCGTGCCGAGCGCAAGAACTTGCGCCGCACCGGCACCTGCCCGAACAGCTGCTCGACGCGAATGCGGGTGCCGGGGGGAAGCGCGGCCGGACCTTCCTCCAGCAGCCGCCCATGATCGACCACGCGCCGCCAGCCTTCCCCGCCCGCTTGTCCTGAGCTTGCCGAAGGATGCGGTCGGCTCTCAACCGTCAGCCGCGCCACGCTGGCGATCGAAGGCAGCGCCTCGCCGCGAAAGCCCAGCGTCGCCACTTTCTCGATCGCCTCGTCGGGCAGCTTGGACGTGGCGTGGCGTTCCAGCGCGAGGGCCATCTCGCCGGGCTCCATGCCGCAGCCGTCGTCGGTCACTTCGATCAGGTCGAGCCCGCCGGCGGCCAGCCTGACGCGCACGTTCGCGGCGCCCGCATCGATCGCGTTCTCGACGAGTTCCTTCAGCGCCGACGCCGGCCGCTCGACCACTTCGCCGGCGGCGATACGGTTGACGAGATGCTCGGGAAGTCGGCGGATTTGGGGCATGATCGGCACCCTAGACTCGTTCCGGTCCGGATTGAACCGGAACGAGTCCGGATATTCTTTGTCTGCCGTGATTTCCGAGCCGGCAGGTGATTCCGCCTGCCTCGAAATCACTCTGGCGGCGGGGTGTCGGAACCGCGAGACAAGCGTGCGGAAAACCGCCTGGATTTCGACACAAATTTTTGGCGTTTCGCGATCTGTTGGGCTAAGCAGCCGCCTTCCCCCGCCAAGCCGCCGGTAAGTCCTTACCGTCCGATGGGCGGTAAGTGTCGAATTCAGCTACGGAATCCCAGATGCCATCGCTCATGTCACGATTCTTCAAATTCGGTTCGCAGAACATGGCGATCGACCTCGGCACGGCCAATACCCTGGTCTATGTCCAGGATCGCGGCATCGTGCTGAACGAGCCGTCGGTCGTGGCGATCGAGACGCTGCATGGCGTGAAGAAGGTCAAGGCGGTGGGGGACGACGCCAAGATGATGATGGGCAAGACCCCCGACAACATCGAGGCGATCCGCCCGCTGCGCGACGGCGTCATCGCCGACATCGAGATCGCGGAGGAGATGATCAAGCACTTCATCCGCAAGGTGCACGGCAAGAAGAGCCTGTTCCGCTATCCCGAGATCGTGATCTGCGTGCCTTCGGGCTCCACCTCGGTCGAACGCCGCGCCATCCGCGACGCGGCCTCCAACGCGGGCGCGAGCGCGGTCTATCTGATCCTCGAGCCGATGGCCGCCGCGATCGGCGCGGACATGCCGGTGACCGAGCCGGTGGGATCGATGGTGGTCGACATCGGTGGCGGCACTACCGAAGTCGCGGTGCTTTCCTTACGCGGGCTCGCCTACACCACTTCGGTCCGCGTCGGCGGAGACAAGATGGACGAGTCCATCGTCAGCTACGTGCGCCGACATCACAACTTGCTGATCGGAGACGCCACGGCGGAGCGGATCAAGAAGGACTATGGCGTCGCGACGATCCCGACCGATGGAGTGGGAGAAATGATCAGCCTCAAGGGCCGTGATCTCGTCAACGGCGTGCCCAAGGAAATCACCATCAGCCAGGCCAACATCGCCGAGGCACTGTCCGAGCCGATCGGCGCCATCGTCGAGGGGGTGCGCATCGCACTGGAGAACACCGCGCCGGAACTCGCCGCGGACATCGTCGATCAAGGGATCGTGCTCACGGGGGGTGGCGCACTGATCAAGGGCCTGGACGAATACCTTGCCGAGGAGACCGGCCTTCCGGTCAGCGTCGCGGAAGATCCGCTATCCTGCGTGGCCCTGGGGACCGGCCGGGCGATGGAGGACCCGATCTATCGCGGCGTGCTGATGACGGCCTGAACAGGCGGCTGAGTAACAGGGGCATTTTGCAACCCGGCGGAGCGGTCATGATGATCCTGCCCCGCCAATAGGGAGAAGGCCTGCATGGCGCCGTCGGCAACCCGGCGCTCCGGGAATTCCCGCAGGGCGCAGTACCGGACGTTCTTCGGCTACATCGTTGGCGTGCTCGGCGTGGTCGCGGGCGCGGTGTTTCTGCTGATTTCGATCCTGGGGTCCGATATCCTGTCCGGCGCGCGCGGCGCGGCAACGCAAGCGGCCGAGCCGGTCGGCGACGCGACCGCGCACGGACGCGCGGCGGGCAAAGGCGTGTTCGACGTCGTCAAGGGCTACGTCCTCGCCGGCAGTCGCATGGCGCGCCTGGAGCATGAGTTGGAAACCGCCAAAACCCGGCTGGCCGAAGCGCAGGCGATCAAGGCGGAGAACCGACGGCTCAAGGCCCTGCTCGGCCTGGCCCAGCGCGAGCCCGGCGCTGTCGCCGTCACCCGCCTGACCGGTTCGTCGGCATCGAGCACCCGCCGCTTCGCCACGCTCGGCGCCGGAAAGGCCAGCGGCGTCATGAGCGGCATGCCGGTGCGCTCGCGCCTTGGCCTGATCGGCCGCGTGCTTGACGTCAGCGGGTCGAGCGCGCGCGTGCTGCTCATTACCGACACCGAAAGCCTCGTCCCGGTCAGGCGGGCCACCGACGATGTCGCCGCCTTTGCCCAAGGCCTGGGCAACGGCACGATCCAGATCCGGCTGCTGAGCCTCGGGGTCAATCCGCTGAAGCCCGGCGACGTTTTCGTCACCTCGGGATCGGGCGGCCTCTATCGTCCGGGAACGCCGGTTGCCGTGGTCGGCAAGCTCAAGCCCGATGGCGCCATTGCCCATATCCTCGCCGATCCCGCGGCAATCGACCATGTCGTGGTGGAACCGGTCTGGGCGCCGGAGGCCATCGCCCCTGCCGCGAGCGCTCCCGCACCGCCGGAAGCGGCGACGAGCGAATGAAGTTCTTGCGCGGAGCGGGCAGCGACACCGTGCGCAGGCGGATCAACCGCGCGCCCTCCCCCTTTTTTGCCCACAGCGTGCCCTGGGTGAGCACGATGCTCGGGTCGATCCTGCCGACCTGGATCATCATCGCCTCGGCCCCGGTCGTTCCGCCCCTCGGTTTCCTGGCGTTCCTGGCGTGGAGGCAACTGCGTCCGGGCCTGCTGCCAATCTGGGCGGGCCTTCCGCTCGGCCTGTTCGACGATCTCTACAGTGGCCAGCCGGGCGGCAGCGCGGTGTTCCTCTGGTCGATCGCCGCCCTTGTCCTCGAGCTGGTGGAAACGCGCTTTCCATGGCGCAACTTCGTGACCGAATGGCTGGTAGCGGCGGCGATGATAGCATCGTATATCGTGTTCAGCCTGGTGATCGCCAATCTCGCGGGCGCATCCACTTCCCTGGTCGTAATCGTGCCGCAGATCGTCGTATCCATTCTGTGCTATCCTCTCATCGGCCGCGTGGTCGCCATGCTCGACCGGATGCGCCTGACCCCGATCATGGAGCTGCGCTGATGCGCTTCGGCCGCCGCAAGGCGAGGCGGAACGTCTCACAGCACCACGTCAGCCACGCCACCTTGCAGAACAGCTTCGACCGACGCAGCCTGATGCTGGGCGCCGCGCAGGGCAGCATCGCGCTGCTGCTGGCGGGGCGGCTGGGCTATCTCGCGGTGGCGCAAAACGAGAAGTATCAGCTCCAGTCGGAGAGCAACCGCGTCAACCTTTCGCTGATGCCGCCACGCCGGGGCTGGATCCTCGACCGCGACGGCGCGCCGCTCGCCTCGAACAAGGCTGACTTCCGGGTGGATGTCATCCCGGACCGGATGGACGACCCGCAGCGGGTGCTCGGCAAGCTGGGCGCGCTGTTGAACTTGACAGCCATCGACATTCGCGACCTTGAGGACAAAGTCGACAAGTCGCACGGCTTCGCCCCGGTGGAAGTGGCGTCGGGGCTGGACTGGGAGCGGTTCGCGGCGGTCAGCGTGCGCTTGCCCGAACTCCCCGGCGTGGTGACCCAACGCGGCTTTTCGCGCTTCTATCCCACCGGGCCGTCGGTGGGCCACCTGATCGGCTATGTCGGCACGGCTTCGGCGGAAGACTGGGAAGCGGAAGACCGCAATCCGCTGCTCATCACACCCGGCTTCAAGGTGGGCAAGGACGGTCTGGAAAAGCAGTTCGAGAAGGACCTTCGCGGCTACCCTGGCGCGCGCCGCGTGGAGGTGACGGCGCGGGGCCGCGTGGTACGCGATCTCGACATGCGCGAGGATGTTCCGGGCAATCCGATCAAGCTCACCATCGACGGCCCGTTGCAGGACTACGCCGCGCGGCGCCTCGGCCTCGAATCCGGCTCGTGCGTGGTTATGGACTGCAACAACGGCGATATCCTAGCCGCCGCATCGATGCCCAGCTTCGATCCCAACAGCTTTTCCGACGGCATCGGCCGCATCGAATGGAAGATGCTGTCCGAAGACGATCACGTCCCCTTGCGCAACAAAGTGCTGCGCGGGCTCTATCCTCCCGGCTCGACGGTCAAGCCGATGGTGGCGCTGGCATTCCTGGAGGCCGGGCTCGATCCGAAGGAGAGCACGCACTGCGGCGGCGGCCTGCGCGTCGGCAACCGCGTATTCCACTGCTGGGACCACGGCGGCCACGGCCAGGTCGACATGGCCAAGGGCATTTACCAGAGCTGCGACGTCTATTTCTACCACTTCGCGCAGAAGATCGGGATGGAGAAGATCGCGCAGATGGCAAAGCGCCTAGGTCTTGGGCAGGAGTTTCCGCTGCCGGTCGCCGGCCAATCCTATGGCACCGTCCCCGACCCGGCGTGGAAGCTGAAGAAATACGATCAGCCGTGGCAGACGTTCGACACCGTCAACGCCACGATCGGTCAGGGCTACATGCTGGTCAATCCGCTGCAGCAGGCGGTCATGGCTTCGCGCATCGCCAGCGGCAAAGTGGTCATGCCGCGGCTGATCCACAGGGACACAACACCGCAGTTCGCCTCGCTCGGCATACCGCAGGACCACCTCGACTACATCCACCAGGCTATGTCCGACGTGGTTAACGGGCCCGGTACCGCCCATCGCGCCGCGCTGCCCCTCGAAAACGTCAAGCTCGCCGGCAAAACCGGCACGGCACAGGTCGTCAGCCTCAACATCGGCAGCGGCAAGGGCGGCCTGTGGAAGCACCGCGACCACGGCCACTTCATCTGCTTCGCCCCGTTCGACAAGCCGCGCTACGCCTGCGCCGTGGTGGTCGAGCACGGCGGTGGCTCGAGCTCGGCCTATCCGGTGGCGCGCGACGTGATGACCTTCCTGTTCGACCGCGCCAAGGCGCTCGAAGTGCTGCACGACATGGAAGCAGGTTGGGGCGGCACGGCCAAGGAACGACTCGACAGGAAATACGAGGTCTATTCGGCGCAATATGGAGGCAGCGCCCCCAAGGTCGAGACCGAGGAAGCACAAGTCCAAGCCGAACGCGTGGAGGAAGAAAGCGGCCGGGAGCGGCAGCCGCTGGTCTCCGGCGCGCAGAGCCCCGCGCCCGAGCCGGTCGCCGCGACCGCCCAAGGACCTTCGGCCGCCGCCACTCCCACGCCGACGCCGCCCATGCCCGCACCTTCGCCAGTTCCGGAGCCCCGCTGATGCCGACCATCGTCCCGGAGCCCGTCGCGCGCCAGCCTTGGCAGGTCATCATTCCCCTCGTCCTGCTGGTATGCCTCGGCTCGGCCGTGCTGCATTCCGCTGCCGGAGGCAGGATGCAGCCCTATGCCGCATCGCACCTCATCCGCTTTGCCCTGTTTCTGGTCATGGCGCTGGTCATGGCGCGGATTCCGGCCTCGTTCTACAAGATGGCGGCTTACCCGGCCTATGTCGGTTCGCTGGTCCTGCTGATGCTGGTGGAGGCGCTGGGCGCCATCGGAGGCGGCAGCCAGCGCTGGCTGAACCTGGGCTTCATGACGCTGCAGCCCTCGGAACTGATGAAGCCGGCGATCGTGCTGGTGCTCGCCCGCTTCTACGACACGCTGCCCGCAGCTATGACGGCGAGCTGGCGCGGCTTGCTTCCCGCGGGTGCGCTCATCGGCGTGCCGGTCGGGCTTGTCATCATCCAGCCCGATCTCGGTACCGGCCTTGCGATCAGCTTCGGCGGGGTCGTCACGATGTTCCTGGCCGGCCTTCCCCTGCGCTGGTTCGTCGGTGCGGGAGCCGCCGCCGGAGTGGCGGCGCCGCTAGCCTACTTCACCCTGCTGCACGACTATCAGCGGAACCGCGTCACCACCTTCCTCGATCCGGAGAGCGACCCGCTGGGCACGGGCTATCACATCACCCAGTCGAAGATCGCCATCGGATCGGGCGGCGTGTTCGGCAAGGGTTTCGGCAACGGCAGCCAGAGCCACCTCGAATACCTCCCCGAATCGCACACCGACTTCGTGTTCGCGACGATGGCGGAAGAATGGGGCATGGTCGGCGGGCTGTTCGTGCTGCTAGTGTTCGTACTGGTGCTGCGCTGGGGCCTGGTGGTGGCGCGGCGGGCGCCCGACCGCTTCTCGCGCCTCCTCGCCGCCGGAATGACGGCGACGGTGTTCTTCTACGTCGCGATCAACCTGCTGATGGTGATGGGCATGGCGCCCGTGGTGGGCATCCCGCTGCCGTTCATGAGCCACGGCGGCTCCTCGATGATGACGGTGATGATCTGCATCGGCACGCTGATGGCGGTCGACCGCTGGCGCCGCCGTCCCACCTCGCTCAACTGAGCGCACCGCCGACCAGCTCTTCCCAAAGGGCTTCGAACGCGCGCCCGAATTTTCCCCTTTATCTCGGCTTCGCAACCTGTATATCGGCCGCTCTCCGGCGAATCGGAGGGGCCCGCCAGCCGGCACGGCCCCTTGCAGAAAGCCCCGAGTGGACGCATAGCTCAGTTGGTAGAGCAGCTGACTCTTAATCAGCGGGTCCTAGGTTCGAGCCCTAGTGCGTCCACCA
>DATEEP010000076.1:0-7513 GCA_035281095.1 Novosphingobium sp.
TGCCGTCTTGAGCGCGGCGATCAACAGCGGCGAGTTCCAGGGCGTTATCACGGCGACCACGCCCAGCGGCTCGTAATTGGCGTAGGCGAACACGCCCGGATATTCCGCCGGTGAGACGATCCCTTCGATCTTGTCTGCAAGGCCCGCGAAATAGTTGAAGGCATTGACCAGGGCCATGACCTCCATGCGGGTCGAACCGAGCAGCTTCCCATTGTCGCGGGTTTCGATGTCAGCCAGCCGCTCGGCATGTTCGGGGATGAGCGTGGCGATCTTGCGCAGCAATCCGGCGCGCGCCATGGCGGGCAGCTTGCGCCAGGACGGATTCACGAATGCGGTATGAGCGGCCTCGATGGCGGCGTCCGCGTCCGCGACGGTGCCACGCGGTATCGTCGCCCAGGGTTCGCCCGAATAGGGATCGGTGGTCTCGATCGTGTCACGGCTGTCGGCGTCGACCCACGCGCCGCCGATGAGCATCTGATATGTCTGCATGTCCGCCGTCCATCCTCTCACGTAAAATCGTCAATGTCAGACCTGATGCGCCAGCTTCATGCCGGCCACCGGACTACGCAGCTTGACCACATAATTCATTTCCAGACCGCCGATATAGACGTCCTTCATGTCCTCGCCGCCAAAAGTCACGTTGGCGGGGGATTTCAGGATCTTCCGTTCCGGATCGTCGATTAGCGTCCTCAGTTCGCCCTCCGGCGTGATCGCCACGACCTTGTTCGCCCGGAAAAGGGTGATCCACAGATTGCCCTCGACGTCGAAGGCGCAACCATCGGGATAATACAGGCTTTCGCTCTCCGGCCCCAGCGCCGGGCCATATTGTTCGCCCGGCCCCAAGCGCGCACCCGGCAGCACCGGATAGCGCAGGACATTGGAACCGAAGGTCTGGCAGCAATAGAGATATTTCCCGTCCGCCGACATGGCGAGGCCATTGGCAAAACCGATTCCTTCAGCCGCGATCGAGGATGTCCCGTCGGGGCGAAGCACGAAGATGAAGCCGTCATAGGTACGCTTTTGGGCAACCCCTTTGAAATTCTCCGCCGCGATGGAATTGGTGCACCAGATGTTCCCCGCGCGGTCGATCATTGGATAATTGCAGCTGGTGAGCTTGCGGCCCTCGACCTCGGTCAGCAGCACTTCGCGATGGCCGGTGATGGGATCGAGCCTTTCGAGGGGGCCGGCCACCCCTTCATGCGCGCCCAGATTGGCGAGCAGGATGCGATTGTCGAGATCCATGCTGATGCCGTTGCAGCAGCCCGGAAACACCGTCTCTCCGATGGATCGCAAAGACCCATCCGGCAGGATTTCGCGTGCGCCGACATGCGGGTCAGTGGCGTAGACCCGGCCATCCCGCCCGACCGCGACATCCTCGGGCCGGATCAAGCCTTCGCCCCAGCGGGACAGTTGGCTCAGATCAAAAGGTGCAAGCGGCATTCTTCCCTCCAGCACCGCGGCTCACGTGCGCTTGTCCTGCGCGATCAGGTCGGACGCTTTCTCTCCGATCATGATGCAGGCGGCGTTGATGTTGGCCGACACGATCACCGGCATGATGGAACCGTCCGCTACGCGCAGGCCGTCGACACCACGTACCCGCAGCCTTTCGTCGACCACGCTCCCGGAATCGGGGCCCATGCGACAGGTGCCGACGGGGTGGTAGACCGGCCCCATGACGGCGCGGATGAAATCCAGCAGCGCTTCGTCCTTGTCGGGAATGGGTGTGGCCGGGGAAAATCCCCGCATCTGCGGGCCCGACATGATTCGCTCCGCCAGACGAACGCCTGCCACCACTGTTACCTGGTCCTTCGGACTTGCAAAGAAATTGGCGAGGATGACCGGATCAGTCGCGGGATCGGGCGAGCGAAGCGTAATCGTTCCCCGCGACTCCGGGCGCAGCTGATAGACCGAAGCGGTGGCCGTGGGCGTCTTCGCGATGCCGAGCTTTCCGCCATCGAATACGAAGCTGAAGGGCCGTGTCGCGATCTGGATATCGGGATGGGCGGCGCCGGTCATCACCTTGGCGAACAAGCAGGCCTGGGACGTGCCAAGCGAAAGGACGCCGGTACGAGCAAGGAAATATTTCGCCACTTCGCCGACCAGTCCCAATCCCTGGATGCGATGGTTGATCGTATATTGCGGCGGGACATTGTAGATGAGGTGCGTGCAGCTATGGTCGTGCAGGTTCTCGCCCACGGCCGGCTGGTCCACAGCGACGTCGAGGCTCATCTCACGCAGATGCCCGGCTGGACCAATGCCCGAGAGCATTAGCAGCTGCGGCGAGTTCACAGCGCCACCGGACAGGATGACCTCCCGCCTTGCACGTGCCGTTTGGCCTTGGCCGTCTTTCACATAAGCGATGCCGGTGGCGCGCCGGTCCTCCAGGATGATCCGCTGCACCGGTGCGTCGGTCAGGACCGTGAGGTTCCGCCGGTTGCGGACCGGAGCGACGAACGCCTCATAGGCGGACTGCCGGCGGCCCTTGCGGATCGTATATTCCAGATAGCCGACAGCATCCTGATGATCGCCCGTGTCCGAATTGAAGCTGGCATCGACGCGAAAGCCGGCATCCTGCGCGGCCGTCAGGAATTTGCGGCTGAACGGATATTGCTCCGTACCTTCGCTGACGCACAGCGCCTTTTCGGCACGGCGAAAGAGGGGGATCACATCACCCCATCCCCAGCCCACATTGCCCAACTGGCGCCAATGGTCGAAATCCATCGGATGCCCACGCAGATAGACCATGCCATTGACGGCGCTGGATCCGCCGAGCCCCTTGCCGCGCGGCCAGTAGATCGGGCGATTGCCGAGCGCGGGTTCAGGCTCGGACATATAGCCCCAATTGTATGGGCCACGGTTGAAGATCTTGGATACCGCACCTGGTATCTTGATCCAAGGGCTGCGGGGCTCGGGCCCCGCCTCCACCAGCAGCACGTTGACCGAGGGATCTTCGGACAGCCGGCTGGCGATGACGCATCCCGATGAGCCTGCGCCAACGATGATATAGTCATACTGTTCCAGCACCCGTTTCTCCCAATTTGCCCCGGTACAGCCAGTTGGCTGCCCGGCTCATGACGGCGCAAATATCCTCGTTTCTCGCCCATCCTTTGGCACGGCAGATTGGCAGAATACAAATTTAAATTCAAATTGACAAACTGCACGACGGTGGATCATAGACATAGGCACAGGATGCAGATGCGTCCGCGCAATATGCCGGAATCCTGGATGCGGATGGCTGATGGGAGAGGGCCCTGATCTGCTTGGCAGTTGGCGCGAACGGCCCTGCGAATCGAATCTCCGGCCGTCCCGAGTGGAAAACTGCCGAGTCGCGATATCGTGACCAGAGGGAGGAACAATTGTGAGTGTTGAGCAGATCGAACGAACAAATCTAGGCCTCGACCCGCACATCCTCAAGGACATCTATTGCCGGATGGCGCGGATTGAGGCGGTGGACAAGGCAATCCGGGTCGGTCTTTCCAGCGGCAAGCTGCGCTTCAATTACTGGCCGTGCACCGGCCAGGAAGCGATCCCCGCGACGATCGCGCAGCTGATCGACAAGAATGACTATATGGTCACCACCTATCGCGGCATCCACGATCAGGTCGCCAAGGGCGTACCGCTCCAGGGCCTGTTTGCTGAAGCGCTGGGCCGTATCGGTGGACTTAATAAGGGGAAGGGCGGCGCGCCGCACATCTCCGATCCGAACTCTGGTTCGATGCTGACGACGGCGATCGTGGGGGCAGGGCCGCCAATCGCCAATGGCCTCGCGCTCGCGACCAAGCTGCGCAAGGAAAAGCGCGTGACGATCGTCAATTTTGGCGATGGCGCAACCTCGATCGGCGCGGTCCATGAAGCGATGAACATGGCCGGTGTGTGGAAGCTGCCCATCATCTTCCTGTGCCAGAACAACCAACTCGGCGAATATACCCGGATCCCCGGCTATACCGCGAGCGAGGATTTCGCCGGACGCGCCAAGGGGTACGGCTTCAAGGGCGTCAAGCTCGACGGCAATGACCCGATTGCCTTCTACAATGGCATGAAGCCAGTCATCGAAACCGTACGCAATGGCGAGGGTCCGGTCTTTGTCGAGGCGGTGACGCTGCGCCTGGGGCGCCATGCGGGCATCGGCGATAATAGCGAACTGACCAAGGAAGAGCTGCAGGCCGGCAAGGAAGCCGCACCCATGCTGAAGGTCCGCCAGTTGCTGATCGACGCGGGCATTTGCACTGACGAGGAACTGATGCAGATTGAGGCGGCGGCCAAGGAAGAGGTGAGCGCGGCCGTTGAAGCGGCGCTGGAGAGCCTGCCTACGCCCTATGAGGAGGCGCTGATCGACGTCTTTGGCGACGCCGATGTCGTGCCCCGCCGCGGCTTTTACCCCGTCCGCGACGACGTGACCATCTCCGACGAAGATGCCAAGACGGTGCTGATGGCCGAAGCCGTTACCGAAGCGACGCGCATCGCCATGGAAACGGATGAATCGGTGATTTTGCTGGGTGAGGATGTCGGCGATCCACCGGGCGGTGTGTTCAAGACCTCGGTCGGCCTCCAGACCCAATTCGGCCCGGAACGTGTACGTCCCACTCCAATTGCGGAACAGTCGATCATTGGTGCGGGCACCGGAGCGGCGCTTGTCGGAATGAAGCCGATCGCCGAAATCATGTTCGCCGACTTTGCAGCCGTCTGCCTCGACCAGATTGTCAACCACACGGCCAAGCAACGTTACATGTCGGGCGCGGCGACCCATGTGCCGATGACAATCCGCATGATCGTGGGTGGCGGCATCGGCGGCTTTGGCGCCCAGCATTCGCAGTCACTCGAGGCCTGGTTGCTGCACACCCCCGGGCTCAAGGTCGCCTATCCCAGCAACCCGCTGGATGCGAAGGGCCTGCTCCTGAGCTGCATCTTTGATGAGGATCCGTGCGTCCATCTTGAATCCATCGCCCTGCTGCGCGCGTTCAAGGGGCCGATGCCGGCGGGCGATTATCGCATTCCGCTGGGCGTCGCAAAGGTCGTCAAGCCCGGCACGGACATCACGCTGGTCACCTATGGCTGGCAGGTGCATCAAAGCCTTGCTGCGGCTCAGACGCTCGAGGCGGAAGGGGTCATCGTCGAGGTCGTCGACCTGCGTTCGCTGATGCCGATCGACTACCACCGTGTGCTGGCGTCGGTAAAGAAGACCCGCCGGGCTCTTGTGGTGCACGCGGCGACCGAATTCTGCGGTCTGGGATCGGAAATCGCGTCCACCATCAATGAGGAGCTTTTCTCAACCCTCAAAGCCCCGGCATCTCGTTTTGGTGCGGATTATGCGCCTATTGCCTACTCCCAGCAAATCGAGATAAGCCAAGTTCCCAGTTCCAGTTCGATCGCCGCGCGTGTCCGCGAGGTCATGGCTTTCAAGGATTGAAATAATGGCAACAACAATCACGATCCCCCAACTCGAAATGGCCATGACCGAGGGTATCCTCGCCGAATGGCTGATAGATGACGGTGCGCAGGTCAATGAAGGTGACCTGATCTATGTCCTGGAAACTGGCAAGGCCGCGCAGGATATCGCTGCACCCGCGTCCGGGCAGCTCAAGCGCATTGGCGAAGTCGGGACGGAATATCCGGTCGGCACAGTGATCGGCGAAATCGTTTGAGGGGCTGAAGGGGGCAATGACGCATTGACCCCTCACCCTGATCACGACGATCCGGCCGGAGTTGCCGGCCGCCGATTATCCTGACTATGCACTGGGCCTTTGAGACGATATTCACTAACCGGGCTGACGGAGTTCTTTGAAAGGTGATCGGTGACAACCCGCAAACGTCAAAAAAATGGTGAGAAGGTTACTAAACCGCTTGCCGCAAGCGCCAACAAGCTTCTGCCGCGGGCAGAAGTAAGACGGCAGGAGATCATCCTGGCCGCTGCAGCGGAGTTCAGCCAGAAGGGCTATGCGGAAGCGACCCTGACGGACATCGCGCAGCGCATGGGAATACATACTGCGGCGCTCTATTATTATTTCGAAAACAAGGATGCCGTTGTGGAGGCGGTGCTCCGGCTTGCCGCCGACCGCATTTCCACTGATCTTCAGGAACAGCTGCGAGCAAATCCGGGTTCAACACCGATCGACCGGTTGAAGACCGCTATCCGCGCTTATGTCACGGCCACCGGCCGCCGCGATCATCTGGGGCGGGCGTTCTGGAAAATCTACGATCAGGTTGCCCCCGAATTGTGGGACAGCGTCAAGGATCATCAGCACACCATGTTCCCGCTATGGGAAGAATTGGTGGCCGACGCAGCGGCGGCGGGTCAGATCAGGACCGACCTGCCGCTGGGCGTTTTTCGCCATTTGCTGATCGGCGCCCTGATCTGGTTGCCGGAATGGTACAATCCCAAGGGGACGTACTCGTTCGACGACGTCGCTGATGCCATCATGACGATCTTCCTTGGTACGCCAGCCAGCAAGTCGATCGACACCGAAGCATTACCCTTGCAGCCAAAGGTCCGCTCAGCCAAGGTTCGGTCGACAACAAGGAAACGCCAGCGCGTTTCTTCATGATCCATGTGTGTATCCCGCGCCCACGGCAGGGGTAACCGGCCAAACGCGGAGAGCCGCCGCTTGACGATGCTACGCCTCCAAAAAAGGTCGCGTCGCGGGGAAAGGGTAGGCTCTCCAGCCCAGCTGGGAGCGCACCAAGCCCAGCGCCGCCGCTTATCAGCGACCGCCCTCAGCGCTGCTCGTAGAGCCACATCTGAACGGAGGAGGGATCGATGTCGGCCGTCATCGCCATTTCGCCTGCCTGAATGCGGCGGTGGAGTTCGCCGAGCACGGCCATGGGATCGGCAGCCTCGATCTCGAAAATCGACAGATGCTTGGCCGGGGCGGGCGCTGGCGACTGCGGCAAGGCATTGTAGCGGCGACCACTGACAATGCCCGAAATCTTCAGCACATCGGCCAGATGCTCATTGTCATACCAGTCATTATATTGCTGATCCCTGCCCGGCAGCGCGCTGCTCGGGATTACCAGAAGAAATTTGGCCATGGGGTCTCCTGTAAAAGCTCGTATGGCGAGAAATTTGAATCGAAATTCAAGACCGGCTGACTATTCCCTCAGCCCGGCCGCACGTCAACCCAGTTGTCCGTTCGCCTCCTTTTCGGCGTATTCTGGTGAAAGAGCTTATTACTGCACACGAAATCGCGGATGTGATAGCGGCGAAGATGCGGGGGTTACTTCTCGATTGGCAGAAGGGCGAATCCGTGTTTAATATAAATTGGAATCGGTAATTGGTTGGAGCCTTTGTGCGCGCTTCGTTACAACGTCCAGCAAACAGGATTGAGGCATGTTGGAGCCGTAATTCGGAGAGGAGAAGTCGGTGGATCTCGGGTTGAAGGATGCAAAGGTCGTTCTCGTCGGCGCATCACGCGGCATCGGGCGGGCGGCGGCCCGGCAATTTGCTGCCGAAGGCGCAAGAGTCGCCCTGCTCGCCCGTAATATCAAGGGCTTGGAGAAGACAGCTGCACAGTGCCTG
>DATEEP010000077.1:0-12867 GCA_035281095.1 Novosphingobium sp.
GGGCGGCTTTCCAACCCCAGCTTCGTCGAGAAGGCGAAACCCGAGGCGGTGGACAAGGCGCGCGCGGATCATGCCCACCATCATGCCGAGGCCGACCGGCTGGCGGCGGCGCTGGCGCGGTTGGGGTAATATCCCGCGCCATGCTGACCCTTGCCACCACCGGCCCCGGCGAGCCCGAGATCTTCGCCTCGCTCCAGGGCGAGGGTGCGGCGATCGGGCGCCCTTGCGCCTTCGTGCGGCTATCGCGGTGCAACCTGGCGTGCGAGTGGTGCGACACCGCCTACACCTGGCGCTTTACCGGCGATAACCGGCCCCACCGCGACGGACTGGATTTCGAGCGCGCCGCCAACCAGATCACGCTGAGCGAGGAGGACACCGCCGCGCGGATCGCCGCGCTCGGCCAGGACCGCCTGGTCATTACCGGCGGAGAGCCGCTGCTTCAGAGCGCCGCGCTTGCCCGCATGATCGCCGCGCTGCCGCCCATGCATGTCGAGATCGAGACCAACGGCAGCGTCGCGCCGCACCCCGCGCTCGACCGGCAAGTCGACCAGTACAACGTCAGCCCCAAGCTGGCGCACAGCGGCAACCCTGCCGCGCTGGCCCTTGTCCCCGAACGCCTGGCCGCATGGGCCGCCGATCCGCGCGCCTGGTTCAAATTCGTCGTCGCCGCGCCGTCCGACATCGATGAAGTGCTGGCGCTGGCCGCCCTCCACCGCGTGCCTCACGCCCGCATCTTCCTGATGCCCGAAGGCCGCGACAGCCGCACCCTTGGCGAACGCTCGCGCTGGCTGGCGGGGCTTTGCCTCGATCACGGGATGAACTTCACCGATCGCTTGCATATACACCTCTATGGCGACAACAGGGGCACGTGAGCGATACTAACCTTGCTGAGGACGCGATTGCGCCGCCCCCGATCCGGGGAGACCTGACGCGCGGGCCGGTCCTGCGCACGCTGATCCGGTTCTCGGTGCCGACGCTCGGCACCAGCCTGCTGCAATCGCTCGGCATGACGATAAATTCCATCTGGATCGGGCAGCTCCTGGGCGAGAGCGCGCTGGCGGCAACGTCGAATGCCTCCAACATCGCATTTCTCGCGTTCGCCACGGTGTTCGGATTCAGCACGGCCACGACCATCCGCGTCGGCCAGAAATTCGGCGCGGGCGACATCGACGGCGTCCGCCGCGCGTTCGGCGGCGGCACCGGCTTCAGCACTGGCGTCACGATCGTCGGCGCGGTGTTGGGCTGGATTTTCATGGACGCCCTACTGGACATCCTCGCCACCCCCGTGGTGATCAGGGCGCAGGCGCGCGAATATCTCGACATCGTCTTCCTGGCGATGCCGTTCACCACCCTGATGATGATGATCTCCACCGGTCTGCGCGGCTGCGGCGATGCCCGGACCCCGCTTTACGCGACGATCCTGTCGACAACCGTGTCGGTGATCCTCAATCCGGTCCTGATCCTCGGGCTCGGGCCCTTGCCGGCGATGGGCCTGGCGGGATCGGCGCTTACCGTCGTGATCGGCAACGTCGTGGCGTCGGCGGTGATGCTCTCCCTGATCTACGGCCAGAATCTGCCGGTTCGGCTGAAAGCCGGCGAGTTCCGCTATCTCCTGGGCTCGAGCGCGGAGCTTGGCTATGTGCTGAGCAAGGGCGTGCCGATGGGTGCGCAGACCATCATCGCAACATTGGCCTCGCTGGTGATGATGGGGATCGTCAACCGCGAGGGGCTGCTGACGGCGGCCGCCTATGGCGCGGTCCTGCCGCTGTGGAACTACATCCAGATGCCGGCGCTGTCGCTGGCGACGGCGGTGAGCGCGATCGCCGCGCAGAATATAGGCGCCGGAAAGATCTCGAGAGTGGGCCATGTCACGATGGCGGGAGCCGCTTCCACCGCGATCGTCACCCTGTCGACGTTCGCGGTGCTGGTGCTGTTCGACGAACCGATCCTGTCGCTGTTCCTCGGGCGGGGCAGCGCCGCGATCCCGATTGCCGAGGAAATCGCGTTATATGGCACCTGGGCATGGGTCTTCGGTGGCCTGTCGATGGTCCTCAACGGCACCCTGCGTGCCTTCGGCGTCGTCATGCAGCCGTTGCTGGTCATGATGGCCGCCTACTATCCGGCCCGCGTCGGCTTCTATTACCTGCTCTATCCGGTGCTCGGGGCGGACGCGATCTGGCTGTCGTTCACCTTCGGCGGGTTCGTCAGCCTGATGCTTTCCCTGCTGGTCTACGCGAAGGGCGGCTGGCGCCAGCGTTCCGGTATCAAGGTGGCTGTCGCAACGGCCGGGTAACGAGGTTACCGGCCTTGCGCGCGCCAGCGCTGGACGGTGCGCAGGACCATCTCCTCCTCGCCGCCCGACGCGTTCCACAGGCTGCTGAACGAAGGGTCTTCCGACGCCGGACGCTTGAATTCCTCCAGTTCGTCGAAAGTGGCGCGAATGGGGATCGAGACGCCCTCGCCGCAGATCACGCACTCGCGGTTGCGCAGCGCCGGGATCGAATCGAGGAACCCGCGCGAACCTTCGGGCATGGCCGCCTTGACGAAGGACTGGTCGCGTTCGTTGTTGAGCCGCATCGAGATGATGGTGCCGCACTGCGACAGCACGCCTTCGGCAAGATCGGACGGACGCTGGGTGATGAGGCCCAGCGATATCCCGTACTTGCGGCCTTCCTTGGCGATGCGCGAGAGAATACGTCCGACCGACGAGCCATCGGCGTTCTTCTCGTTCGGGACGTAGCGGTGCGCCTCTTCGCACACCAGCAGGACTGGCCGTGTCTTCTCCTCGCGACCCCAGATCGCGAAGTCGAACACCAGCCGGCTCAGCACCGCGACGACGGTGGAGGTGATGTCGGAAGGCACGCCCGACACATCGATGATCGTGATCGGCTTGCCTCGCGCGGGCAGGCGGAAGATCGTGGAGATGAAATCGGCCATCGTGTCGCCGACCAGCATGCCGGAGAACATGAACTGGTAGCGCGGGTCGCCCTTGATCTCTTCGATCTTGCTCTTGATGCGCAGAAATGGCGCGCTGGTGCGGCTCTTGTCGAGCTTGCCCATCTCGTTGCTGATGATCGCCGTCAGGTCCGACAGCAGGTAGGGGATCGGAGAATCGACGGTGATTTTCCCCATCTGCTCGGCAAGGCGATTCTTCATCCGCGCTTCGAGCAGCGCCTTGGAAAGGATTTCGATATCCTGCTCGCGGTCGGCGCCCTGCGATGTCAGGAACACCTCGCAGTGCTCCTCAAGGTTCATCAGCCAGTAAGGTATCTGAAGGTTGTTGACGTCGAGCAGCACGCCGTTGCCGCTGAAGGCAGCGCCGTATTCGCCATGCGGGTCGATCATCAGCACGTGGCCTTCGGGGGCGAGCTGACAGATGCGGTGCAGGATCAGGGCGGCGCTGGTCGACTTGCCGGTGCCGGTGGAGCCGAGCAGCGCGAAGTGCTTGCCGAGCAAGGCATCGACATAGAGCCCGGCGCGGATGTCCTTGGTGGGATAGACGTTGCCGATCGGGATCGAGGTGCGCCCGTCGCTGGCGTAGATCTGGCGCAAGTCGTCGCTGCTGGCCGGATAGACCAGCGCTCCGGGCACCGGATAGCTGGTGACGCCGCGACGGAAGCCGTGGATGCGCCCCGTCAGCCGCTCCTCGTCGCCTTCGCCCAGGAAATCGACGTCGGCCAGCACACCGCCCTGCGTCCGGGTGTCCTGCCTCTGGCTGCGCACGCTGGCCAGCAGCCAACTGTTGCCGACCTTGACCTTGACCTGGCTGCCGACTTGCCCCGAAAGCGCGATCGAGGGGTCGGTGTCCGCCGCGCATTCGGTCAGCCGCTGGAGATCGAAGGCCATCTGACTGCCCGAACCGGCGATCTGGGTGACCACACCGATCGGATCGCGTGCGTTGTCGGAAGAAGTGAAGCCCATCGTTTGCGGGATCTCGTCCACTCTGGCCGGCCGGGCCATATCGAAACTGCTGCGCATATCGGTCATCGCCGCATTACCCGCTTATATCTATCGGGCTCGAGACCTAATACCGCGAGGTTAATATTGGGCTAAGGACCTGTGTGACGGGCTAGACACGTTCCGGTTCAAAAGAACCGGAACGTGTCCGGGAATCCTTTGTCTGCCGTGATTTCCGAGCCGGCAGGTGATTCCACCTGCCTCGAAATCGCACTAGGCCAGGGCGAACAGCCGGCCCGCGATCCAGCCCATGCCGACCGCCATGGAAACGGCCAGCAGGCCGTAGAGGACCGAGTAATCCTCGGCGAAATTGGCGATGGCGCGTTCGAACCCCAGTTTCTCGACCGTCACCGTGCTGCTGGCCGAGGCGACGACGCGTCCTTTGCTGATGGCGAACGTCTCCGCGGTATAGATCCCGGTCGGCACGCTGGAAGGAAGGGTGATGCGCGCCTGGTAGAGCACCTGCTCGCTGACGGTGACGCTGCCCTCGCCTTGCCGGTACAGTCCGTTGCTGACGTTCAGGTCGACCAGTCCTTTCGCGAACCGCGCCTGTTCCTCGGGGTCGATGGCGCCGATCGGCGAGAGCTGCAGCCACGACAGGCCCAGCTCGTAGATCGCGGCGGTCTTATCGTCGACGATGTCCGCGATCGGCTTGGTCGAGGCGATGGCGTAATAGGACGGGGCCGAGCGCAGCTCCGTGCTGTCGGCATTGATCCAGACGCCCGCGATCTTCTGCTTCTCGCGCAGAACGACCGACTGCGTCGGCCCCTTGAGCACCACGACGATGTCGTAGTCCTTGGCCGCGCGGGTCCCGTCCGGGCTCAGCACGGCACCGAACAGCAGCAGGTCGGTGCCGGTGAAGCCCTGGCGCAGGCGTACTTCGTGTTGGGATATCTCGGGCACCAGGATCGGGTCGCGCGCGCCGGTGAGCAGCAGCAGCGCCAGCAGAGCCCAGCGCGCCCTCATAGCGGCGCCACCGTGTATATCTCGTCCGGGCGGTAACCCAGCCCCACCGCCAGCCGCAGCGCGACGATCAGCACGATAACCGCCAGCAGCAGCCGCAACCGGACGGGGCTGGCCTTCTGGGCGAACTTGGTGCCGAACTGCGCGCCTGTCACCGATCCCAACAGCAGTAGGCCGGCCAGCAGGATGTCGACCGCTTTGGTCGTCATCGCGTGCATCATCGTCGTCGCCATGGTGACGAACAGGATCTGGAACAGCGACGTGCCGACCACCACGTTGGCGCTCATGCCCAGGATATAGAGCATCGCCGGGACCAGCACGAAGCCGCCGCCGATGCCCATCAGCATGGTGAGCATGCCGGTGACGATCCCCAGGATCAGCGGCGCGAAGGGCGAGATGTAGAGGCCGGAACGGTAGAACCGCCAGCGCATCGGCAGGCTGGCGACCAGCGGATGGTGCCGCCGCTTGCGCGCCGGTATCTTCTCGCCCCGCCGCTCGGCGAGGATCGCGGCCAGGCTCTCGCGTGCCATCATCGTTCCGATAGAGCCCAGCAGCAAGACGTAGAGGATGCTGATGACGGTATCGATCTGCCCGAGCTGGCTGAGCAGACGGAACAGCGAAGCCCCAATCGCCGTGCCGATGATCCCGCCCGCCACCATTACCGAGCCGAGCTGATAATCCACCCCGCCGCGCCGCGAATGGGCGAACACGCCCGAAACGCTCGCACCCGTGACCTGGCTGGCGGCGGATGCGGCGGCGACCGTCGGCGGCACGCCGTAGAAGATCAGCAGCGGCGTCGTCAGGAACCCGCCGCCCACTCCGAACATGCCCGAAAGCACGCCCGTCAGCGCGCCCAGCGCGACAATGACGAGACCGTTGACCGAGAGATTCGCGATCGGAAGGTAGACATCCATCGTGTGTCATCGCTACCGCACCATGCCGCCCGAGGGAAGGTGCGCGCCCACCTGGAAGCGTCAGAATCCTGCGGATAGCGTCAGCGCGGGGCCGGACGCGGGAACCGCGTTGCCGGCGACGCGGAACCGCCAGTCGAGCGCCAGCCGCGCATAGAGCTTGTCGGACACCGGCGCGGTCACGGTCGCGCTTGGCCCCACGTCCACGCGCGAGACGTGCTTCTGCGCCCCGAGCCACGCGCCGCCGCCCGCGCGCAGTTCCGCCGCGCCCAGCGAAACGACCGGCATGTCGACGTGCACTTGCGCATCGGCAAAGGCGGTGGCGAAGGCACCGCCGACGTAGCCGGCCTGCGCGTAGACCTCGGCCCGCGCCTGCAACGGCAGGGCGACAGGCGGAAACTCGCTGATGAGCATCGCCGCCGGCCTGATCCGGGTTCTCCCCCCCTGGCGGGTCACCCGCATTTCGGCCGAAGCGAGCACGGGGACCGCGGGCACCGGCCGCCCCTGCAACCCGAGCGCGGCGTCCGTCTCGCCGCTGCCGTCGAGCGCGCGGCTTGCGCGGCCGTAAACGGCCGGGCGATGGCCGCTGAATGCCGCCAGCCGGTATCGCAGCACCGCTCCCGCCTGGCTGTCGCCATAGGCGGCGGGCGAGGCTCCGGCGGACAGCGACGTGTCGCCATGCCTCCTCAGCATCACCCAGCCGTCGGCCGACCAGCGGCTGCGCACCACGATCGGAGCGGCCGGAGGGACGAACATGCCAAGCGCGTCCGCCTCCTCCGCCGGCGGGAATTGATACAATGCCGGAGCGGGCAGGCGCGAGAGCGCCGCCAGCCACATCAGAGACTGGCTGGCCGATGCGCCGGCGGTGGCCAGCAGAGCCAGCGCCGGCCGCCGCGGATCGCTCGCTGTCCAGGCGATCGGACGGGGCGGTCCGGGAGCGGATGGCCACACGAGGCGCATCGCAAATCCCGGACCCGCGTGCACCGGTCCAGCAACGATCACCGGGCGCCCCGCCCAGGCGGCGAGCTCTTCCTGCCGCGGCCGGGCATCCGCCTCGGGGGTAGGGCGCGCGGTCGCCATGGCCGTATCCTCGCCGGGCCCTGGCCCCGCCAACGCCGGAGGCCCGTTCGATGCCGCCGTGTATGACGCCAGCCGTGCCCCATCGGTCTCGTTCCAGATCGCGGCACGCAGGCCGATCCAGCCCAGGATCAGGACCAGCAGGACCATGAGCGGCTGACCGCGCTTTGTGCCGGGCGCCCTCACCGCCCGACCGTCCCGTAGGCGCCCGAGGTCGGATGATCGCTGTGCCGGGTCTTGTCCCAGCCTACCTCGCCGCCGCGCAAGCTGTGGACGTAGGCAGAAATGGCGCGACGTCCCGCCAGGATCGCGATGACGTTCGCCACGGGAATGCGCAGGACCGCCCGCACACCCTCTCCCAGACCGTACTCGCGCGCCGTGAAGCCGAAACGGAACAGCGCGCGCCAGGCGAAGCTGGCAAAGCTGATCGCCAGCATCGCCTCGAGCAGGGGATCGGTAGCGTCGGCAACGTGCCAGCCAAGCCGCGCGCATATCGCCAGCGCGGTCTCTATCAGCAACAGCGTATAGGCGGCCGCCAGCACGATGGCGGTCAGGGGGCCCCGCCGGTCGCGCAGGGCCATCCAAATCTCGATCACGCGTCCGGACCAGCCCATTCGGTCCCATCCCTGAAAAGCGATGCCGTGGATCCACCGCGCCTTCTGCCGCACGGATTCCTCCAGCCTGCCGGGGAAATAGGCCCGCGTCGCCACCAGTTCCCCCAAGTGGTCGCGCACGCGCAGGAACCGGCTTTTCCCTTCGCGCGAGACCAGCAGGCCAAGCTCGTAGTCCTCGGTGAGGCTATCGGCGGCGAAAGGCCCGCCGGCCGATCGCGACGCGAGCCGCGCCAGCGCGGCCCGCGAAAAGCCGCACCCCACGCCCGCGGCGGGGATACCCGCCCCCAGCGCGTTACGCACGACCAGCGCCTTGGCATGGGCTTCGGTGAATTCGTCCGAATAGTGCCCGGCCACCCACGGCGAACGCGGCTGCGGTTCGGGACGCACCGGAAGCTGCACGAAATCGACCTCCGCCAGCGCGCGGTCGATCAGGCCGAGGGCGGCGGGATGGACCATATCCTCCGCATCGTGGAGGGTCACGGTGCGGAACTGGCTTCCCGAACGGGTCTCCTCCTCGGTCAGGGCAGCATAGAGCCGGTTGAGGCAATCGGCCTTGGTCGTCGGCCCCGCTTTTTCGTGGATGACCAGCCGCACGCGCCTATCGCCGCCCGTCCCCTTCTTCGCCGCCGCGACGGTCCCGGGATCGTTGCGATAGCATCCCACGAACAGCGTCAGATCGTCTTGCGGCCAGACACGCAGCGTGTGGGCGATCATGAGGCCGATGACTTCGCTTTCCTGCCAGGCCGGCACCAGGATCGCCGCCCTGCCCATCAACGGCCGAGTCTCCTCATCCTGACGAATGGTGCCGTCCTTCGCCTTCCCGGCCAGCCGAAGCACGACCCACAGGCCATCGATCGCCAGCTCATCCAGAGCGCCGAGAATGAACCAGAACGAGGCGAACAACAGCAGTTCGTGCCTCAGGAACTGCAGGCACGCGAGCAAAAGCTCCACAGCGGCTGGAGCGCCAGTCTGCACTGCCCCTGTAGACCCCCACATGAATCGTCTTCACCGCACTGCGTATTGCCTATGCGAGTGGCTTGCAACCGGTCACACGTTCGCCGAAAGCGGCCTTGATGCAAAAGCCTGGACATCCCGCCGGCAAGTCCGTGCAGGCTCTCGCCGGACTGGTCGGCGGAGAGGCGGCGGCCGGCGTCCTGCTGATCGCGGTGGCGCTGGCGGCGCTGATCGTCGCCAACTCCCCGCTCGCGTCGGCTTACCATCACGCCTTCCATGGACGCCTCGTCTGGACGCCGCTTCCTCGGCTCGACACGATGCATGCGTGGATCAACGACGCGGCGATGGCGGTGTTCTTCTTCGTCGTCGGGCTAGAGATCAAGCGCGAGATGCTGGAAGGTGAGCTTTCGAGCGCGGCAAAGCGAAGGCTGCCGGTGCTGGCGGCTGCCGCCGGCATGGCGGCGCCGGCGCTGATCTACCTGGGCGTGGCGGGCACGGCGCCGCCGCCGCAACGCGGCTGGGCGGTCCCCGCCGCCACCGACATCGCTTTCGCGATGGGCGTGATCGGCTTGCTGGGACAGCGAGTACCGCCCACGCTGCGGTTGTTCCTGCTGACCGTCGCGATCATCGACGACCTTGGCGCGGTGGCGGTGATCGCGGTGTTCTATACCGCGAAGATAGCGCCGCTCTGGCTGATCTCGGCGATGGTGATCGTGGCGACGCTGGCCGGTCTCGGACGCTCGAAGACGCCGCGTTACCTTTCGACGCTGCTGCTGGCCTGCGCGCTATGGTACTGCATGCTCAATTCCGGCATCCATGCGACGATCGCGGGGGTGATCGCCGCTTTCACCATCCCCCTGCGGGCAACGCACGCGGGCGAAAGCATGCTGCTACGGCTCGAGCATGCGCTGACGCCTTGGAGCGCGTTCCTCATCGTGCCGTTGTTCGGCTTCGCCAATGCCGGGGTCTCGCTGGACGGGCTCGGCCTCGACGCGCTGCTCGACCCGGTGCCGCTGGGAATCGCGGCGGGCCTGTTCCTCGGCAAGCAGTTGGGGATCGTCCTCGCGATCCTCGTGGCGAACCGCACCGGCTTCGCCCGCCCGCCCCAGGGTGCGACGTGGATGCAGCTATGGGGCATGGCGGTGCTGTGCGGGATCGGCTTCACCATGAGCCTGTTCGTCGCCGCCCTGGCCTTTCCCGCTCACCCGCACCTGGCCGAGGAAGCGAAGCTGGGTATCATCGCCGGCTCGCTGCTCTCGTCACTGCTGGGGTTTGCGATCCTTCGCCTGGCGCCAATGCCACGCGGCTAGTCTCGTTTCGGTCCGGATTGAACCGGAACGAGTCCGCATAATCCTTGTTTGCCGTGATTCCCAAGCCGGCAGGTGATGCCACCCGCCTCGAAATCACTCCAGCCGCTCACCATTCGCCGATATTGGGCATGCTGGCCCACGGCTCGGCAGGCGCAAGCCGGTCGCCTGCCTGGAGCAACTCAACGGAAATCCCGTCCGGTGTGCGCACGAACGCCATCCAGCCGTCGCGTGGGGGCCGGTTGATCGTCACGCCCGCGTCCGTCAACCGCTGGCAGGTCTCGTAGACATCGTCGACCTCGTAGGCGAGGTGACCGAAATTGCGGCCCCCGCCATATTCGCGGGTGTCCCAATTGTGGGTCAGCTCAACTTCGGCGAGGCCTTCCTGGCCGGGAACGGCCAGGAAGATCAGCGTGAAACGCCCTTGCTCATTGTCGTGGCGGCGGATTTCCTTCAGTCCGATCAACTCGAAGAAGCGGACGGTCGCCTCGGGATCGCCCACCCGGATCATCGTGTGCAGGTATTTCATCGCTTCCTCACTCAACTCATCTCTGCTAATACACGGTTCATCGCCGATACAGCTCGATGCGGCATGATTGCGGTGCTTCAGGGAGAACGCTGATGTCCGAACCTTCCGACTTGCCTACACCTTATGCCGCCCCGGCCGCCACCGGCTATTTCGACAAGCCTTCGCACTTGTGGTTGATGAGCGCGACGATCCTTGCGCTGGGCTTGGTGGTCGGCGGCTATCTGCTGGGGAACGGGCTGGTCCGCGCCAAGGATGCCGACCGCTCGGTCACCGTGCGCGGCCTCGCGGAGAAGGACGTCACCGCCGACCTCGCCACATGGACCATCGCCTATTCCGCCACGGCCGAGGATCTGGCCAGCGCCCAGGCCAGCGTCGACCAGGATTCCACCGCCATCCGCGGCTTCTTCAAGGAACTCGGCTTCCCGGCCGACGAATTGCAGCCGACCGGCGTCAACGTCTCGCAATATACCGAGAACGGCCTGACCAAGTTCACCGTGCGTCAGCGCATGACCCTGCGCAGCACCGACATCAAGCGCGCGCAGAACGCGGTGAAGCGCCAGTTCGATCTGGTCCGACGCGGCGTCGTGCTGGAGGAAGGCTCGGGCATGGCCTACGCCTTCACCGGCCTCAACGCTATCAAGCCCGAGATGGTGGCCAAGGCGACCAAGGACGCCCGCGCCTCTGCCGAGCAGTTCGCCAAGGACAGCGGCACGTCGGTCGGCACGATCAAGAGCGCGACGCAGGGCTATTTCGAGATCAACGCCCGCGACGGCGATTCCGGCGGCGGCTGGGGCGTGTCGGACACGCCCTACAAGAAAGTGCGCGTCGTCACGACGGTCGACTTCTACTTGCGCTGATGATGCCGGGCCGATGCAGAAAGGCCCGCCCGGAAAACCGGACGGGCCCCTCCTGCGCAATCCAGTGCTGGATTATCAGAACGTGAGCTTGAGCGTTCCCACGACGGTGTCGTCGGAGAAATCATCGATCGAAGCGCCGCCGACGCCGATGTAGCTGGCGCCGATCGAAAGCTTGTCGGTGATGTTGAAGCTGGCGCCGACCGAATAGTCGAAGCCGCCGCCGGTGCCCGATCCGGTCAGGATCTTCGGCGAAAGCGCCCCGTCGGTGTAGCCGAGGTGGGCCGAGACCGAGACCGGCGTATCGGGGATGCCGGCGCTGAGGTCGGTGTAGACGTAGAGGTTATCGTCACCGCCGAGCGAGTCCTGGTCCCAGGCGTAGGCGACGCCGACCTTGGCGGTGGCGGGGCCGATCGCGGCCGTCAGCGAGGCGTAGGGCTCGAAATAGTTCGCATCGCCCGTGTGGCCGTTGGGATAGACGTAATACAGCAGACCGACGTCGGCGGTCAGGCCGGAGGCGACTTCACCGGTCCAGCCGCCGTAGACGTCGACTTCGGTGTGGCCGTAGAGTGGCGAGTCCTCGAGGCTGGACGCCCAAGTCCCGACGTAGAAGCCGCTCGAGTGGTTGACCCCGATCGAGCCCTGCACCGCGATGTCGCCGGCCGACAGCGAAATGCCGCGGAAGCGATAGTCGGACACCAGCGCCACGTTGCCGGAGATGGTGATGTCGCTCGGCGCATCGGCCTCGTCCGCCAGAGCGGGAGTGGCCATCAGGCCGCCAGCGAGAAGAGTAGCGGCCATAAGGCCGCGGATGGACGTAAGCATAGACAATTCCCTCAACTATGAGTGCTTCGTCCCACCTGCCGATCCGTCCCGCGCCTCTTTGATCGGGCAAGGGTCCGGATACGAGAAGCATGCTGCACAGGTTTGCTGCATCGCACAAGGCGAATTTTGCTAATCTGTAACATACTATTGCTGGATGTGGATTTCTTGCAACGGTTCGGCCGGTCGAGAGTTGTTCAGCCTGCGGCAACGTCTTGTTGCCCAAGGCCGGCCCATGTATACCGCGTCGCACAATAAGATATGGTAGCCGCGATCCGAAACTTCTTTCGCCCGCGACAGGACGCTGGCGTATCCCCCGTTCCTCCGCGCCACCCCCGGTTGCCGAAGGGCCAGCGGGTCTACGCGATAGGCGACATCCACGGCCGGCTCGATCTGCTGGAGGCGGTCGGTCGCGCGATCCACGACGATGACGCCCGGCGCCCCGACGCCCGGACCACCGTCATCTTCCTGGGTGACCTGATCGATCGCGGACCGGACAGCGCCGGGGTGATCGATCTGGTGCGCGAGTGGGCGCGGCGCGACAGGGTGCGGATCATCTCCGGCAACCATGAGGAGCTGTTCCTGCACAGCTTCACGAAAGTGGGCACTTTCCGTGGTTTTCTGCAGTTCGGCGGACATGCAACGGTGCTCTCCTATGGCGTCGATCCAAAGGCATTCGCGGCAGCCAGTCTGGAAGACGCGCGCCAGATGATGATCGCCGCGGTGCCGGACAGCCATCGGGAATTCGTCGAAAGCTTCGAGAAGCTGATCGTCATCGGCGACTATCTGTTCGTCCACGCCGGGGTGAACCCCGATTCGCCCCTGGACGACCAGGCCGGCCACGACTGCCGCTGGATCCGCGAGCCGTTCCTCAGCCAT
>DATEEP010000078.1:0-27471 GCA_035281095.1 Novosphingobium sp.
CAGTCGCCCGGCCGATGTGCTGGGGCTGCACTTTTTCTCGCCTGCGCACGTCATGAAGCTGCTTGAGGTAGTGCGCGGCCGGCAGACTGCGCCCGACATACTAGCAACTGCGATGCAACTGGCGCGCCGCATCGGAAAGGTAGCGGTGCTTGCCGGCGTCTGTGACGGCTTCATCGGCAACCGCATCCTGTTCGCACGACAGGACCAGGCCGACGCGCTGGTGCTGGAAGGAGCGACGCCCGAGCAGGTCGACAAGGTCCATCTTGATCTCGGCATGCCAATGGGGCCGTTCCAGATGGCCGACCTGGCCGGGCTGGACATCGGCTGGCATCGCGACCCCGCGCGCATCGAAAATTTGCGCGACGGCTTCTGCGCGATCGGTCGCTTCGGGCAGAAATCGGGTGCCGGCTTCTATGACTATGATGACAGACGCAAGCCATGCCGTTCGGCAACCGCCCGGAAGGTCATCGATGATCACCGCGCCGGCAAGGGAATTGTCGCGCGCGAGATCGGAGAAGAGGAGATAGTGGCTCGGACGATCTATGTGATGGTCAATGAAGCTGCGAAGGTTCTGGAAGAAGGCATTGCGCAGCGTGCGTCGGACATCGATGTCGTATGGCTCCACGGCTATGGCTGGCCGCGCGCCAGCGGGGGTCTGGTCCACTGGGCCAATGAAACGGGCTTGCCCTATATTGTCGATCAGTTGCAGCGTTACGCGCCGCTGATGGGCGACGACTTTCGTCTCTCGCCACTGCTCGGTACGCATCCGGTGCTGCCGAATTTGGCATCTTATTTGCCGAGGAAGGCCTCGATGTCTTCTTGAGCGAGGACATCACGGAACGCGGCGTCGGCATCGCGGTCGGTGGGAAAGAGATCGTTCAAGATCCGGTATCGCGCCAACGACGCGACGCCCCCAAAAAAGACTAGGGATGTCGACAATCAGGAACTGATCCGATGGTCGATCCGGGAGGTCAAGGCCAGGCGGATCGCCAACAAGCTTGCCCAGCGTCGTATCCAGCCCGCCTACAGCAGCGCCTGGTCATGCTGGAGACGAGCCCAACAAGCCACTGCTCGGCGCGCTCATATCAAATCCAAAACGTAACTGTAAAGCTAGAGCCTCGTGAGCAAAAGTGGGAACCGGTTTTGCGCGAAAAACGATGCGATAACAAAAAACTGGAGCGCACGCCCTGCGTCAGATTTAACGCAGCGCGCTCTAGGTGTTACTGGGGCTAACGAACTGAAAATCTTTAAATGTCCGAAGTCCAGTGTAGAGAGTGTAGATCGCAGTAATAAATTCTGGGGTTCAGCATTTAAGTTAATTATTTAACTGGAAATTTTTCTGCGCTTCAACCCTCGTTCCTACACCTTTACGCCAAAAAATTTTGCTCCTTGTTATGTAGCACAAGGCTGATGCACAGAGAGGCGTAGCAAAGCTAGAAAATGCCGGATTTCCGTGGTTTCGGCTCGCTTATGCCTTCCCCCTCGGCTCCACCATTTCCATTTGAAATCATTGGATAATTTCCCCTTCAAGGGGGCGGGCCTAATTTGGGGCCTAACTTCAGATCGGATTTTTTTTGAATGATCTGAAGTTTTCCTTGCTACTCAATGATGCCAAGGATCAGCGAGGGACAAGGCGGCAACTTTAGGGCCTGAGGAAAGACGATCGTTGATCTACTGCTCCCCAGCAATGCCGATCCGCCAACATGATTCTCCGCTTCGATGAGTTCCCTTCTGTGGCGGTCGCCATATCCCGACGAACTATAGCACTCGGGAAATAAATTTTTCGAGCTGAGAGGGCGCATCGACCGAGTCCCAGGTGTCAACCCTTTGGGAATGTAAGGGCTGTTTCCCAGGAGGTGTCGTGCGGTTCGCCGTGATGACGCTTGCCGATTGGGTGGCAGTCATTGAGGTGGCGCGCCATTTCCCGTGGCGCCTTGCTGGGCTGCCTTCGCATATGGAAGGGGCGCCGTCATGGCGAAGCGAGCTTGAGTGTGGGTACCGAATTTGGCTCCAGCGGAACTGGGGTGATACGCGCGGACCCCGCCCGTCCAGAAATTGGAAATTACGCGACCCCCCAACGTCCTCGATGCCGACCGTTACTCGCTCCTTGGCAAGTGAGCCTGTCAAAGAGCCTCATGCGCCAACGGTTGGATTCGTCAGTTACGATGTCCGATATCGCTTTGAATTGCCGGCTTTCAGTAAGCTATTTTGAACGTGCCTTCGCAAACTCGGTTGGAATTTCACCATATGCATGGCTCTTGGAGCAGCGGCTCATGCAAGCCAAAGATTTTCTCCTCATTCCTTCAATGCCGATTGCGCATATCGCGTTAGATTGTGGCTTCACGGACCAGGCTCATTTCACCAACACCTTTTCGCGTAAGGTTGGTATGACGCCAGGTGTATGGCGAAATAAGCATTCGCCTCCGAAGGAGTTGCAAGGATGATAGCTGAAGGTTCTGAGCGGAATACAAGTTCGACCACGGGGCTATTCACGGGAATTTAGGGAGTCGGTGATTCTAGAGGCTGAAACACATTGGCACATTCCTCTAAAAGCGGCACTGGCCATTGTCCCGGTAGAATTTCAAGGACAGATGAAGATGTTCCGCTTGGGAGCGGCATCTCTGGGCTCAAAGTGAAGGTCGTGGCGCAACATGCGCCGTAGCCATGGAAACCAACTGCCGACGACCGATCGGATAGAGGCGGAAGGCCGGCCTTTGGCGCCTCTGTGCATTGAGCGGGAGAACATGGCGCCTGCAATCGATTTGTTACAGTTTCTAACGAAGGATTACGCCCACCTTTTGCGGCGGCTCACCAGGAGATTCGGTTCTATCGACTTCGCCGCCGATGCTCTCCAAGATGTGTATGTGAGGCTTCGAACCGGTCCGCTAAAAGGCAAAGTTAGCAGACCGCGCGCCTATTTGTATCGAATGGCGGTCAATCTGGGCCTCAATCTTGCCCGACGAGATGAACGCAGCAGGCCGCTAGAAGCGAGCCTGATCGAAAATTTCGCGGACACCGCGCCCAATTCGGAACGAATCGTGGCGGGGATAAATGAATTAGACTTTGTTCTGCAGGAGCTTCACAAATTGCCCGACCAACGCAGGGCCATATTCCTGGCGAGGTGGCGCGACGAAAAGGAGCTTGCAGTGATCGCGGGCGAGTTTGGCTTGCATCGCCGGACCGTGCAAAAGGAATTGGCGCGGACAGAGAAGCATTTGCGGATAGTGCTCGGCCGGAGCGCGAAGTAGGAAGGGTTGTCCTCAGTCCGCGGGCTAGGGTCGCACTTTCGAACGTCGCTTTCCGTGATCGATCCGATAGCAGCAGACGTGGTCTCAGGTTTCCGGGATAAAGGGACAGAAGAAAGAGGGGCAACTGTTTCGGTGGGTGATTCCGTACTGGCGCTGGAGAAGCGGATCTTGCAGGCCAATGGAAACTTCTGAAATGGTGCAAATTGTCGTGGACGTGTGGGATTTCCTGTATAAGTAATGATGCCTAAACAATAATAGGGTCGCGTGGTGTGGGTCGGGCGGAAGCTGGAAGGCCGCTTCTGACTTGCAGCCAGCAATGCGGCGTTGCACTCCGTCGCCGTGTCGGGAGGGCATCCGATGACCTAGCGGGCTGATCGGCGCGGTGTTGATCGAGACGGTCATGGCAAGTTCCTCTTCGCTGAAGGAACTTCCAACCTCAGAGGGCAACCTCGCCCCGCTAAAGGCACATATTTACCGCACTGCCGTGCCCCACGCGACCCTCCCGCGACGCGGGTTCGTGCTTGGGTCGCGCCCGGCGTCGTAGTTGGCCCAATTAATGTTTCGTGACCGACGACAACTGCGAGCTACCTTCGAACGTCAAGGTGAGGGGCCAGAGCGCTGTCTTCGTGAAAAAACGCTCGGTCCGGTTTTGCCGGGTCTCATGCAATAGGCCGAGCCAGCTAAGGGGCCGAAGGACATGCACATAGATGAGCGATTTTATATGGTAGTCCTTATCATCGCTGCCCGTCAGCCTGGCACAGAATTGCTTGTCCGTGACACCTGAATGGGCTTCGACGTTCACGGCGTTGAGGACCGAAACCCATTCGATTTCCAGCATGTCATCGTGACCGGCGGAAAGGAGCAGATGCTGGGCCAGTGTAATCCAGAGGCTTCCCGAATGCTCCAACAGGTCCTTGCCTATCTTGGTTATGTGCAGGAAGCCTTTGCGGTGGCGGGCGAGCTTGGCGACCAGCAGCAAATCATGCAGAATGGCCAATGGCGGAAAGTCATGTTCGTTCAGGACCTTATTAATCGCATAAAGTTCGTCGGCGGTGTAGCCAGGCCAATTGAAGGCTTCCGCGGCCCAGGTGACGAAGTAGCGCTTTATCGCCCCGTTGGGCGTGAGGCCGATCGGACCGGCTTCGGCGAGATGACGCAATGTGAGCACGGCCGCGCGATGGAGGGGTGATAGCGCCAATTGCGGGGCGTCAGCGGCTGGGGCGTGAAACTCGATCATCGTGATACGGCTTCTGCCGCGTTGGGCACCTAGAGACAAGAACCGTCCAATCAGCTCTCGTGGCGCGGCTGCGCTGCGCCATGTCTTGAAGGGAAACGCGGAAAACCGGACTGACTGCGGCTGGAGATGAAAAATCGGCGGTTGAACCTCGTATAAGGGTCGAAGCTTTCGAACACCTTCCCCGCGGGCATGTTATGCTGCCCGTGCGAACGGCGATAGGATCAGGGCGCGCAGCTTTTCCCAATATAATGTGGTCACCAATAACACTCCGCAAAGGAATAGAGTGGCCGTGGCGATGATGTGTCCGGTTGCCGGGAAGCTGTGGATGACGAAGGGCATGGACACAAGGATCGCAGCCCGCCGGTCAATGGCGATGGCTAGCAGAACGAGCGTGATGAAAAGCGCGCCGATGATCCAGCTCGCGTTTGCGAGACTGCCTATCAGGCTGAAGAGGGCCGGCAGGATCATCAGGCTGGCCGACATATGCAGCCAGAAGGCGATGTCGCATCGCAGAGTCCGGCGTTCGGAGTCCGACCTGTCCAGCAGCATGGCGACCGCGAAGGTGATGGCGCCGGCGAGGATGGCCCTTTCCTGCAACAGGGTCAGCATGGCGCCGCGGTTCTCACCGCCGCCGACGGCTATCAGGGCGGTTAGGGGCGTGTATAGGATCGGCAACAATAAGGCTTGAAACGCATAAGCATAGCTCAAGGCTATACGGTGGCGCCATGCAAACAGCAGATTGGCGACGGCACCGCACAGGCTTGCCAACAGCAGGATCGGCAACATGTGGCTGACGAGCTGGGGCTGCTGCCAGAAACCAGGCTGAAGAAAGCGGGCCTGCTCGCCGCCGGCGAGATGCCAAAAGATGATGATGCCCGCATAGCCAGCGATGAAGGAGAAGGAACTGGCCAACTGAAGCGCAGGCAGAGCCATGCGCCGCCGCCGGACGAAATATTCGGCCGCGCCCCAGCTGGTGACGGTCGGCAGAACGAGCAGACGCCAATCGAGTATTGAGAGGAATGAAAAGTCTGATCGAGGCGCCGCCGCACCTGGCATTACGAACAACCGCAGGGAAATGAGGCAGCTGCCCGCGATCAGCGTGCTGAGGCCCATCGCCACGAATATGTCGTTGAAGCTGAACACCAACCGTAGAGGCTCGGTTTCGCTCGCGGGGGTGTCCGGCCTTGGCACCGGCGGATTGCTGATGACGGCCGTGGGAACCACGCGCCGGGACAGGGCGGCGGGGGCGATGGCGAGCAACCAGCGGCGCAGATGATTCCAGGCAACCGACAGCAACAATATGCCGCCGCCGAGCAGCAGCGCGACGATGGCGACGCTCTTCAGAGGTTCATCCTTGGTCGCGACCAGTGAATAGAGCGCATAGGCAACATAAAGGATGCTCGACACCAGGATCGGGCGTCGGTCCACAATCAGCGCCATGATGGCGAGGATGAGAAAGAGCAGCAGGATCGGCAGCGGACTGTCGGCCGGTCCATATCCCAGCCCATCATGCAGGATCGCGAAGGCACCGTGAACAACCAGGGGCGCGGCCGCCAGATGCAGCCAGAAGGCGACATCGGCCCGCCGCGTTTGCCGCAGGCGGTCTGAAATATCCCAGGCCATGGCGATGCCGAAGACCACCAGGCCCCAGAGCAACGCCATTCCGGATGCTGAGCGGTAGCTTTGGAACGGTGTGAAGGAGAAGAGATTGGTGGACGATCCGCCCGCCAGCAGAACCAGCGTCAGGATCGACGCGGCGGCGGCGGCCGGGATCCTGAACCGGCGCCAGTAGAACCATGTCGCGGCCGCCCCCAGCAAGCTGCCTAAAATCCCAAGCGTTGGTGCCAGCGTCACTTGGACGCCAGCCACAAAGCCGAAGGTCAGCACGATGGCGCAAGCCGCCAAGTTTCTTCGTTCGACCAGCGGACGGCTTAGCCACCATGTCAGCGCCGCCATGGTGACGCCCGCCAATGCGCCCAAACTTGCGCCCGCCAGACCGCCCATGGTTATAAGGCCGATCGCCAGAACCACCGCGGTGAAAAGATCGGCAAAGCCCGTCACGAGCCGAAAATGCTCCTCCCCGGCAAGAGCGGGAATAACGGCCCGTTCGACGGGAGCGGCGGTTTCCGGATAGTGCATGACCTCCGCTTATCGAGCGCGGGTTAAGGCCGCGTCAACCGGTCATCATGAGACAGGCGTCCGTCAACGATCCGGAGTGGCGATGTTCTTGGCGGCTTTGATGGCGGGATTGTGATTGCGTGGTTATGGCGTTGCCGGGATGCCAGATGTTCTCCCATCATGCGCCACGGTCTCACGGCCCTGACGGGCGGTGAGACGCTTTGCTGATTTGTGTCGGGAACGATACAAATTGTCGTGGACGTGTAAGATTTGTTGTGCAAATAGCGAAACATAAAGAAGATATGGGGTCGCTTCGGTTTATCGGGCGGAGCAATTTGCCTGAGTTGAAATTGAAGCAATAGCAGCGTTTCCTGGGGTCATGAAATGCTGGTTCCGGTGCGGTTGCACCGGAAGGCATCATCTGCCTGTTGCATGAATTGTGGTTGCTGCGTTGTGCTTGATGGTGCGGCGCGGTGTTGGTGTGTCTGTTCATGGCTGTTGCGTCCCCTGGGGGCGAATAGTTGGCGGATAGGGACGCTGCATACAGGGGGGTGTAATGCGGTTCATGATCCGCGCGATGCTTGTCGCGCTCGTTTCCGCTGCCATGGGCGGTGTTCCCGCTGGTGCACAGAGCAGATTATCTCCCGCACCTGCTGTCGGTTATGATGGCCATGGCATTGAAATTCTGTCCGGCGTTTTCGGGCGCATCGGCAAGGCGCGAAAGCAGGATATCGTCGAACGGGCGCAATCCTTGTGCGGAACCGGCGCAAACAGCTGCCAGCTATTCTGTTCCGAGACCAGTTTCGGACGTTATAGCCTTGGCCGCAAGCCAATCTGCCGGATCACCTGGCGCTGCCCCGACGGAAACGTCCACGCGATCGAGGCGGCGAAGGAAGAGCCCATGCTGATGCGATGTTCCGGGCCCGCAAGGATCGAGCCAGCGGTGGATGAGCTCGCGCCGCTGACCTACACGCCGCCGGGGCGCTGATGAGGGGGACGTTTCTGGCCGCGGCCGCGATTTGCGCGGTGGTGACCGGCTGTGCCGGGCCGCACGTGCCTTTCACCCACCGTCATCCGCCCACTGCTCGGCATCGCGAGGAAGTGGGTGATTGGCGACTCCAAATCCGGCGCGACAAATTCACTGGCGAAATCGCCTGCCGTCTCTTCGACCGCAATCACAAGGCATTCTTCCTGGGCGGCGCGGTTGCCTTCCGTTTCCATAAGGACTGGAACACCGGGCGGGCGATCTACCGGCTTGACGGAGACGCACCGCGCCATTGGCGCGAAGATCTGCCGGAACTCATTCGCATCGGCGCCCCGTTCGAGCGCGGCGGGATAGATAATCCGGGGCAGGGCCTGGTGTGGATTCCCTTCAGGCGGCTGGAGGGGGCTAACTCCATTGCGATCGAGGCCCGGCCTGATCGCGCTCCGGTCACATTCCATTTCCGGGGCTTGAAGGGGCTCTACCAAACAGCCATCGACCAGGGCTGCACGCCCGACAGTCGCTTTGTCGGATGAAGGGCGCATGCGCAAAGCTGGTTCAGCCCTTTTGATGGGTCTCGCGCTCGCCCCGGCCTTCGGATCATACCCCTGGTCGGCGGCGCATGCGGCGCCAGCCCGGGCTTACCCGGTCCGTGCCGACGGAGCGACGCGGGTCTCGGAGCACTGGCGTCTGCCGAAGCTCGATGTGCCCCAGGAACCCGCGCCGACCGAAACGCTGGCCGATGCGCTCGATGCCGCCTATCGAAGCGCGCCCGCCCTCCAGGCGCGCCGCTATGACCTGAGGGCAAGCGATGAGGATTATGCCCAAGCGCTGGCCGAACTGCGCCCCACCGTGCAGGCGCAGATAGGCGGCAGCTACAGCAAAACCGTCCCGGGGCGCACGACCCAGGCTGACCGTCCTCTGGCTGATCGTCTCGCTTCACCGATCATCACCACCAACAATGCCGCCGCCGAGATGATCGTCGATCAGCCGCTTTACACCGGCGGCAAGGCCAGCGCTGACGCCGCGGTGGCGCGCGAGGCGATACACGCCGGGCGCGAGGAGTTGCGGGCAACGGAGGGCGATCTGTTCTTGCGAGTGATCACCGCCTATGCCGACGTGCGCCGTGACAGCGCGACCCTGGCGTTGCGGAAGGCCAGCGTCACCCAGCTGGAATCGACCTTCTACGAGGTGACGGCCCGGCGTCAGGCTGGGGAACTGACCCGCACCGACATCGCGCAGGCGTCCACTCAGGTCGATGCCGCGATTGCGACTTCCAACCTTACTGAGCAGCAGTTGCAGCAGGACCGTTCGGCCTTTGCCGCGCTGGTGGGGCACGATCCCGGCATTTTGGCGCCAGAGCCGCCCTTGCCCCAGCTTCCGCACTCGCTCGATGCGGCGTTCGACCTGGCACAAAGGCTCAATCCGGGGCTGTCACAGGCAATTGCCACCGAGCGTGCGTCCCGTGTGCGGATCGCGGCGGCAAAGGCGGAAGGCCACCCGCGCGTGTCGCTTCGCGGGACGGCGCGCCTCGGCGGCCAGGCCGCGCCCTTCTCGCTGCACAATGAGGACCAGGAATTTGCCGGTCAGGCAGTCCTGACCATCCCGCTCTGGCAGGGCGGCCGAACAAGCTCGCTGGTCGCGCAGGCGCGCGATCGCAATGCCGGCGATCGCGAACGGATCGAGGAGGCGCGCCGCGTCATGGTGCAGGCTGTGGTGGACGCCTGGAACGGGGTCGCGACCGCGCAGCGCAATCTGGTCGTGCAGGAGGCCCAACTTGCGTCCGCCCGCGTTCTCGACGAGGGGACATTTCAGGAATATCGGGCGGGCCTGCGTTCCACTTTCGATGTACTCTTCGCGCACGGCTCTCTGCGCGACGCGGAAATCGCGTTGGTTTCCACCCGGCGCGACCTTTACGTCGCGCAGGCGACGCTCCTGCGGCAGATCGGCCTCCTCGAAGCGCGTTCGATCCTGTCGCAGACGCCGCTCTATGATCCGACGGTCAATACGCGCGAGGCCGCGCGCCGGAATGCCCTGCCATTCGATCCGGCGCTGCGCAGCCTCGATCGTGTCGCGCAGCCCGAGGCAACCCAGCGCGGACTGGAGCAGCCGTCCTTGCCTGACCGCAAACCCGAGATGATGCCCGCCACAACGATGCCGTCCGTGACCATGACCACCACACCCGCCTTGCCGCCATTGCCTAGCACGGTCGGTACGCCCAAACCCGCACATCGGCGTAAGCGGCCATGAGCGCGGACTACACCGCACCGCCGCCCGAGCCGGAGCAGACGATCGGTCTGGCGAGCGACGAGAGCGGCCTCGTCGCCTTTGCCGCCCTGCTGGCGATGCATCGCATCGCCGTCGATCCGGCGCAGTTGCGTCATAGCCTTGGCCATTATCGCGCGATCGAAAGCGAGGATCTGCTGCGCCTAGCGAAGATGCAGGGCAAGGAAGCGGGTATTCGCGCGCGCTCTGTGCGTGCCACCTTCGAGAAGCTTGAGCGCATGCCGGTGCCTGCACTAGCCAATGGGCCCAATGGCTGGTTCCTGATCGGGCGGGTCCAGGGCGGGGAGGCGCTGATCCAATTGGCCTTGCCGCAAGCGGGTGCCGATGGTTCGGCGATCCGCAAGGTCGATAGGGCAGCGCTTGAGGCAATGTGGTCGGGTGAACTGGTGCTGCTGACGACGCGGGAAAATGTCGCGGGCCAAGCGGGCAAGTTCGATGTCACCTGGTTCATTCCGCAGATCGTCAAATATCGCCGGCTCATCGGCGAGGTTCTGCTCATCACTTTGGCGCTCAACCTGCTCGGACTCGCCGCGCCGCTGTTCTTCCAGAATGTGGTCGATAAGGTGCTGGTCCATGACACCCTCGATACGCTGACGGTGCTCGCCATCGGCTATGTCGCGGTGTCGCTGTGGGAAACCGCCTTTGGCTGGCTGCGAACGCGGCTCTATTCGCGGACGAGCCAGAAGATCGACGTTGAACTTGGCGCCCGACTGTTTCGTCATCTGCTGGGCCTGCCCATCGGCTATTTCGAGGCGCGCCGGGTCGGCGACATCGCCATGCGCGTGCGCCAGCTCGAAACGATCCGGGAGTTCCTTACCAACGCCTCGCTGACCGTGCTGGTCGATCCGGTGTTCACGGTGGTGTTCCTCGCCGTCATGTGGATTTATTCGGTCAAGCTCTTCGTGATCTCGGTGTTGACCATTCCAGCCTACATCGCAGTCGCCCTCTTCGTGACGCGGCCGCTGCAGGCGCGGATCGAGGAAAAGTTCGAGCGCAGTGCGGCGAATAATGCCCTGCTCGTCGAAAGCATCGGCGGCATCCAGACGGTCAAGGCCGGCGCGGTCGAGCCGCAATGGCAGGAACGCTGGGAACGGCAGCTGGCGGGCTACAGCATGGCCAGCCAGCGGGTGATCGATCTTGGCAATAGCGGCAGCCAGTTGATCCAGCTCATCTCCAAGCTGAATTTGGCCGCCATCCTCTATTTCGGCGCGGGAGCGGTGATCCATCACCAACTGACCGTGGGCGGGCTGGTCGCGTTTAACATGTTCGCCCAGCGCGTGTCGGGGCCGGTGATCCGGATGGCGCAGCTCTGGCAGGACTTCCAGCAGGTTCGCATAGCCATCGCTCGTCTGGGCGACGTGCTCAACCAACCGACTGAACCGGGCGCGGGCAGCCGCACCGCGCTGCCTGCGATCCGCGGCGATATTACCTTCGACGGCGTCAAGTTCCGTTACAGTCTCGATGGGCCGTGGACGCTGGATGACATTGACCTGGTGATCCCGGCCGGAACCTCGCTCGGGATCGTCGGTTCCTCGGGCTCCGGCAAGTCGACGCTGACCAAGCTTCTCCAGCGGCTGTACGTGCCGCAGGGCGGGCGCATCCTGATCGACGGGGTCGATATTGCCCAGATCGATCCCGCCTGGCTCCGGCGCCAGATCGGCGTGGTGCTTCAGGAAAATCTCCTGTTCAACCGTTCGATCCGCGAAAACATCGCGCTCGCCAATCCGGCCATGCCGCTCGAGGCGGTGGTCGAGGCAGCCACGCTTGCCGGCGCGCATGAGTTCATCGTCCGTCTGCCCCAGGGTTATGACACAGTGGTGGAGGAGCGGGGCGCCAACCTCTCGGGTGGTCAGCGGCAGCGGCTAGCTATTGCCCGGGCCCTTGTGACGCGACCGCGTATCCTGATCCTCGACGAGGCGACCAGCGCATTGGACGCCGAAAGCGAGGAGATCATCCAGAACAACCTCAAGGCGATGAGTGCGGGCCGCACCGTGTTGATCATTGCCCACCGCCTTTCCGCCGTGCGCCAGTGTGATCACCTCATTGCGCTGGAAGCAGGGCGTATCGTCGAGCGCGGATCGCATGATGAATTGTTGCGGGCGGGCGGGCGCTATGCCGACTTGCACCGGCGGCAGACGGGACTTGCCATGGCGGGTCTCGCGCCTGTGGAGAATCCGGCATGAGCGGCCTCGCCCATAGCTGGCGCGTGATACGCGAGGCGCTGAAAGCGGATCGCGAACGGCGTCGCAATGCCGTGCTGAGTGCCGACGCGGAATTCTTGCCGGCCGCGCTCGAGGTGATCGAAACGCCGGTTTCTCCGACCGGGCGGCTGACCACATGGATCCTTCTGGCGGGGCTGGTCGTGACGATCTTGTGGCTTGTGCTCGGGCGGGTGGATGTGGTGTCGAGTGCGCCGGGCAAACTGATGCCAGCCGGCAGCGTCAAGATCGTACAGTCGGCGGGCAGCGGCGTGATCCGCTCGATCCTCGTGCATGATGGGGACCATGTCCGCAAAGGACAATTGCTGATCGAACTCGACACCACGCTTGCCACCGCCGAGTTGCAGCAGGCCGAAAAGGCGCTGCTCTCTATAGAACTCGACGTGGCGCGGAACAGGGCGATTGCCGATGCGCTGAGCGGAAGGGGAGGGGCGCCACATTTTGTTGCTCCTGCCGGAACGCCGCCTGAAATCGCCGAGACCCAGCGCCGGCTGGTCGATGCGCAGGTAGGCGAGGTTCTGGCAAATGTTGGTGGCCTGGAAGCCGCACGCCGTTCTGCGCTTTCGGAGGCTGACGCGGCGTCAGCCACGCGCGCCAAGCTGGACGAGACGATACCGATCCTCGACCATGAGCTGGCAGCGATGCAGCGACTGGATGAGAACGGCTATGCTCCGGGGCTCCGTCTGCTGGAATTGCAGCGCCAGCGGCGATCGGAAGCGGGGGACCGCGACGTCGCTGTTGCTCAGCATGCCCGTGGCCTTTCCGAAGCGGGCAAGATGTCGCAGCAGATCGGCCAGACACGGGAACAGGCACGCCGCATTGCGTTGGCGGACCTCGCCAAGGCCGAGAGCGAGGTCGTTTTGCGCCGTGAGGATGTAATCAAGGCCAGGCGGCGCACCGGCCTTCAGCGTCTCTATGCCGCCGAGGATGGCACCGTGCAGCAGCTGGCGGTGCATACCATTGGCGGCGTTGTTGAACCCGCGCGCACGCTCATGGTGATCGTGCCGGCCCGAGGCGGTATCGAACTCGAGGCGCATGTGCTCAACAAGGATGCGGGCTTTGTGCGCGAGGGCCAGGATGCGGTGGTCAAGCTCGATGCGTTTCCGTTTACGCGCTACGGTACGATCCCGGCCAAGGTGGTTTCGCTTAGCCGGGATGCCGTGCCCGATCCCAAGCTTGGTCCCACCTATGTCGCCCGTGTCAGGCTTTCGCGCGCCAGTCTGATTGTCGATGGCAAGCCCGTGGCGCTGGGTTCCGGGCTCAATGCCGTGGCCGACATTCGGACTGGATCGAGGCGGATTATTTCCTGGCTCTTGAGCCCGGTTCAGACCACCGTGGCGCAGGCGGCGCGGGAACGTTGATTTGAAAGGATGAGGCTTACCGTCGGAGTCCGATCTCCGGCTTGTCTTCTCGACTGGCGACACTGCCGATATTGCAAGCGAATGCTGCAGTCATTCTCTTCGAGGGATCAATGAAGGCATCGTAGCTTGTGGTTTGGGGTTCGCTGCTTTCACATCTTCTGAATGATTATGTTGGGGTGTTTTTCATCTTTCTTTTTCTATAACCATCCACTGCCCAATCAGATCGGACGTGCGTGGTTCATCGCGTGATCTCACGATAGGGACACGCGCAAGCTGCAGGCATAAGCGAGGGGCGTTTTGCATGACCTTGCAGGGATCAGGGTTCACCCCATTTGGTCCGACATATCGTCGCTGGGGGATTTTGTCCCCTGAGAACGGGAAGGAGATTGCCAGCCATATAGCTTCTCCCTCCGAAATCGGATTTTGCCCGCTACTGAGCTGATCCAACAGAAAGTCATATGTAGGTGCGGCCAAGGCACCACTTGCGTTGATGGCCGTATGTGTTGGTATCGGACCTCGGCCAATATCATTTGGTTCTTTTTCTTCTTCGATATTGAAGTGACTGCCTTTCCAAAGGAATGGGTCGCTGTGGCGAATAAGGCGAACGCCACGGAGGCTTTCTGATCTGTACTGATCGATCTGAGAAAATATATTATAAAAATTATCTACAATTAAATACTTATTTTCAAATCTCTTTCCATTGAAATCATGCGGTGCCGGCTCGAGGCTATTCTGCGATGGCGAAATCGCTGGCTTGAATAGAAGCGTCAAATGACGCTCTCTGCTCCATTCTTCAGGCCATTGTGAGGCAGGGATGAAAGTTGCCTGAAGTTTATCCCCTCGCATCCTTTGCCGGGCCGACCGGAAGCGTATCAATTCCCCCAGACCCTTCCTGAGAGCGTTACGTGGGGTGGTTCGGAAAATCACTTCCTTATCCACTGTCTGCGTCAGAATGTCGGCTTCGTGCGCCGACAATGCGAGCCTCTTAATTAAGGCGTCGGCGCGCGCTTTTCCTATGCCGCGGGCCTGTTGCATAGTCCGTGGATATGAGTCTTGCCGCTCAATGGCGAGGCACGTGCGGGTGAGCAGGATGCGTATGTCTGCCAAATTCATATTTTGCGACCCTACACGCAACGTTATTTCGATCATGTTGAAATTTATCAGCTGACCTCAATTGGCTCTATCATGGCTTGAACATTAACTCCTGGTCAGTAGGCGGAAGCAATCAGTTCCACCTTGTCAAAGCGCCGTGCCTTGAGATCTGCAGGCGTGATCCAGAACTGATAGACGCCCTCCCCGAAATAGTGGCGTAGGCCATCATTGGAACTGAATTCGAACAGCAGCAAATGCGTTGGGCACATTTCCCATTTTTCGCCCTGCACATCGGAGGCAGGAGCGAGCATGCGGTCTGGATTCGAGGCATGGGGTTTACCGTCGTAGTAGATGGCTAAGGCGTGGCGCGAATGGATTGCTTTAGCGATCGCGGGTGGTACGCGTGCTGCGGCTTCAGGGCTATGTTCGAGTGAAGATTCGGTTGCCAGCGTCAGTATATCCGGCAGGCTTAACCGCAGGTGGCGATGGTTCTCCGTCAGCCAGTTCCGAATTTTCTGTGCCCATACTGGCGGAACGGCGGTGAAGGAACTCTCTGCGGTCGCATGATTAAACAGATATTGAGCCTCGCTAGCCAACTGTTCGAGGGAGGCGATCTCGGCACCTTTATTCTGCTCAAACGCTGCGATGGCTTCGGTAAGATGCGAGGCCGTAGTCTCAGCGATCCGTGCGGCTAATTCATCCGGGGTGCCTGGTCCATCAGATTCAGCCTTTTCCTTGATAGACAAGGCTATAGCGTCAGCTTCGCGCTGGGGGATGCCGGTGGGTGGCTTCTTGTAGCTCCAGTTCCGGATGTCATATTGTGACCGATTATAAGCAAGGCCTGCACAGATTTGAACGGCTTGCCAATCCTGCGGGAAATTGGCCTCTGTCAGTCGCTGGTGGCATTGCTCACGATCAAAATCACGCACTGAGAATGTGTCGGAAATGACGGCATCGCCTTGGGCAGCAGCAAGGGTATCGGCAAGCGGAGCTTGATCCAAGGCGGCATCGGTGCCCTCGCTTTCCGAATCTGGATCATCGTCTTCATCAGCGTCTGGCGAATAGGGGATCACCACCGGATCGAAGGTCCACTTGGGAAGTAGGCGAGGGCAATGACTGGCGCCTCCTGGGATGTCACTCAACCATGGGACAGCATGTTTCGCCTCATCGCCGAAGGGGGCAGCCAGGTCGGTAGGCAGGGGGAGTTCTGCCCAGTTGCCTTCCGGTGCGTCGGAGAAGAGAATTCGGAATCCGTTTCCAAGACCCCAATTCAGATCGAGAAACAAATAGATCACCCCATGATCGGGCAGGAGCGACAAGCCTCCTTCGGAAGGAATGGCTGCGCAATCGATCTGCAGCAACAGATGAAGCGATTTTGGCTCAGTGGGGTTGCCTTCCAGATCTTGGCCTGCAGATTTCGGCCAAATGAAGCCGGACGGGGCGATGGGCGCTCCGCCGAAAAAGCTTAGGCAGGCGGGGTCGTGGCGGGGTGGAAAATGTTGACGAAACAGAATCGCTGACTTGCCGAAATCCGGCACAGTATCCCGGATGAGAGGTGGTTTGTGCTGTGGGGGTAAGGCGGGCGGGGCTTCTTGGACACTTGAAGCGGTGGGATGGCGCTGAGCGCGAGTGGCGATCCGGGCGATACGGTCTGGGCTGACAGCGTTTTCTTCTGGCGGGCGAGATTGGACCTTCCCGGTGCTGAGCGAGACCCCCCGCGTAACCCTCCAATCAAAAAAGGCCGCCACCGCTCCGAGTATGACAGCTACAAGCACTACGCCTTTTGAAGACGCATGTGGGTTGGAAGATTGCCAGCCGGTGCCGAACGCACTCGTTACCACCGTGGTAGCGAGAAAAATAGTAAAAGCTCGTATGCCGCTGCTCACCACGAAACCGCCCCACTATCTCACAACCAAAATGTGAAATTTCGGTTCTCTCTTCATGGCGCACAGCCCTCCAAGGGGCTGTGCGCGGCATCGACGGGTCAGTTCACGGTTTCAGACACCGCTGCATTAGCCTCAGGAGCGGTCGCATTGCCGCCAGCTTGGGGCGCGGACGCTGAGCCGTCGCCACCGCGTTGCGCGCCCATCTTCTGCAGAGTTTCTTCATCCACCAGTCGCGTGATGAGCGGATGGAGCTTGAGACTGCCTTCCTTCACGACCTGCCGGAAATTGGCGATCACTCTGGCGGTTGCCTTCTGGTCAGGCGCAATCACGTCGATCAGCCAGTTGTTATTCCCTGAATTCCAATCCTCCGCGCGGAGTCGAAGCGGCCAGTTTCCTCCCCGAACTTGATCGCGGATGCGCGCGTCGGCTTCGTCGGAAACGCTTGCCCAGATTGCGACACCGGCGGCATCGTCCACCAGCCCGTTCTCCCCATCCCGCTGGGCGATTGCGATCCGGTCGCGGATCAGTGGTTCAAGCACCAGGTGCTGCAGATCGGCAAGCGTCTGCTGGCGGTAGCGCGGCAACATCATCATTGCCATCACAACCTTGCCGAAGCTTTCCCGAACGTGACTGCGGAGTGAGGCGATTTTGGCCGCGACCTCCGGATCCAGTTGCTGGGCAGCTGGGCCTGTGTCAGCCTCTGGAGCACCGCCATTGGTTAGAATGGAATCCATCTGCGCTGCACCATCATTGCCCTTCTGCCTTGCCACAACTTTGCTCCTTCAGAGTTCGTCCGCAGTTCATCGTCTATTCGCTCGTCAAGTCAAGTCAACTGATGAGGTGGTATCGGATGTGTGGGTTTCCACAGTTTCTAGATTTGGTCGGGTGCACGGCTGCGCATACGAATGATATGAAAATTGCAAATATGTCGATTCCATACAATACATCTGTGATGTCATCTTTGTGACAAGCTGAGATGAGAGATGATTCTGTCGGGATTGGCTGTGTCAAAAGAAAAAGTCCATTTTGGAGCTGAAATATAGACTTGAGACGAAACGATCTCGTGCTACGGTCACTGCGCTACGTGGGGGTGCGTGTGAGTTTAAAGGGCGGCGGACAGAATCCGATAAATAGTGCCAACGCCGCAGGGGCTGCATCCCGGCTCCGAGCGGCGCTGAGTCGTTTGACGATGAGCGCAGCCTGGATTCTTAGCGCGGCTTCACATGTTATCAGGGTAAGCGGGAGCGGGCGAGTCGGTGGCATCTCGAAGATGTCTGGCGACGGTTTCCAGAGTGGCTGTGATAGCAAGAGCGGCATGACCGACCCGATCTGGAGAAGCCTAATGCTCTGGCATGACATGAGCCACTACGGCGTGGCCGAAGGTGACCAGTTCAAATCGCTCGACCAACTCGGCATCAGCGAACTCTCGCTCACCCACAACCTGTTCAACGTGCAAAGTTCAGCAGGAGCAAGCCCGCAGGCTCGTGGATCGGCGACCTCGGCCAGCGCGGGTGTTGGTGGCTGGCCCACAATGACCGCTTGTAACGACAATGAGGCTTGCTGTGGATGGGATGCTCCGTCTGATGTTTGCCCGGGCCGTGGCGTGGCAGAGTGGAATGGGAATATGGGCGTAGGAGAAGTGGGTTTCTGTCCCCAACAGGATCCGCTGGATAGTTCCGTACAATGCCGCGGAGGCGCGGTCGAACGATACAACGCATTGGAGCAAGCAGCATGAGCGGCCCATGGATGAGCAGTGTGCGGAGCAACTTTGAAATTGGTATGAAGCAGGGAACGCGTACAAAATATTATGGCCATGACTGGAATCCTGCTGACTTTAAAATTCCCGTTGAGCCAGATGAAGTTCATGCCGCAGCGAGAAAGCTGAGCCGAGGGTATCCGTTAAGGCGTGAAGAATTTCCCGAAGCTGAAGCGGTTTGGAATGAAAAGAAATTCTCTAAAGTTGGCGAAATTCTTTATGGTGGCTGCTTCCTTGCTGTTCGAGGCAATCTCGCAGCAATTCTCTCGCGCTTTGATCTGGGTGAGGGAGGGTTGGTACCGTTTCCTATTTATAAGGCTGATTTAGTGACGCCTTACGGTGGAGATTTTTTCCTTCTCAACCTTGGTGCGAGGAAAAACACAATTCTTCCAGAGAAGTGCGAAGACGCCACTAAGTTCTATGTAGACAAAGATACCAAGCAGCAAATTTGGCATATAAACGATTTTGTGAGGGGGGGGCAAATCGTGCTTTCCTCTAGCGCTCTTGAAGGGACGGATCTGTGGATTGAAGAAGCTGTCCATAACAAGATTTTCATGAGCGATGCTCTCGCTACAGCCCTTCAGGAAGCTGGGCTTGCCGAGGATTGGGCCTTGCAGCCTTGCCGGATTGTGAAGACGGGCAAAATGATGGGACAAGCAGCATGAGCGGCGCATGGATAAGCAGTGTGCTGAGTAACTATGATTTGTCGATGGATCAGGGTATTCGCACTAAGCATTTTGGTCATAAATGGGAAGAGGCTCGGATTGACGGCCTGAACGCGCCTAATGAGGCGCATGAAGCCCGGATGCGTAATCACAGGGGTATAGCGCTTCAACGGAAGGATTTTCCCGAAGCGAGCGCGGTATGGGATCAGAAGCGTTATGCCAAGCTGCATGATGTTTTTCGCATCAGCACCTTTCTGGCCGTGAAGGAAAATGTGGCCGAAGTTCTGTCACGCTTCGATTGGGGCGACGGCGGGTTGGTCCCCTACATGATATACCAGGCCGATCTGGCGACGCCGCTCGAGGAAAAATTCTTCCTACTCAATTTCGGGGCACATAAAAATACGATCCTACCGGAGCAGAGCAAAAATGTAGTTAAAGGCGTAATCGATGCGGGAACAGGTCAACAATTATGGCGAATTAGAAGCTGGCACGAGAACGATGACGTTGTTCTTTCAAAAGAATCTCTTGTTGGTCCTGATTTGTGGTTCGAGGAAATACTTTATAACGATGAAGTTTTTATGAGCGATGGTCTTGCTGAAGCGCTGATCACCATCGGGATGAAGGATCTGTTCAAGCTCAAGCGCTGCCGGATTTCCGGAGACGTCCAATGAGCGACAATCGCCTGTATTTTCTCAGCTTCGAGATCCAGCACATCTTTGTCTCCGCGCTGGCGAAAAGTGAGAGAGACAGCCCAGGCGCAATCTTGCTCCGTTCCATCGGCTTCGATCTCGATGCACGCAGCAACCAGATCGGGCTGCTGGCCAGCCCCGAGACGCGCGATGCGTTGCGCCGTGCGCCGGTGAACGTACAGATTGCACTAGTCGAGGCGGGGCTAGGCTGGAACATCCAGAACAGCGGCTTCCCGCCCACCCCGGATGCTCATCCAGAATACAATGCGTTTAATGTTGAAGCACTTAATCAACTTGCTCGTGACGCAGCCCGAGGCAATTGGGACGCTCAAGCCAAAAAGCGCGCGGTCTACGATCTGCACCGCTTTATGGCATCGTTCAACGCAGATGGCCGTATTTCGGTTCAAGGCACAACACAGCAGGCGTTCGAGCAGTCCTGGGAGGCTTGGCGGACCGGTGCGGACAACAGTGCGCGCGACTATGCCAACCTCTCCAGCACCGACGCGGCAGCGATCGACGGCTATGCGGACAGATTCATCACCACTTCGATCGGTGCGGGTGAGAATAACAACGTGCTACGCGGCGAAATGGCGCAGGCGCTGTACAATGCCAGCGAGGGGCTGCTGACGCCAGAAGAGCGCGCTCGTGCAGAGCTTCATCTTAGCCAGGGTGATACCACGGCTGCCATGGCCTCCTTGCTCTATAACTTTCAGCGACGTTCATCGACACCGGTGCTGGGCACGAGGATTGCAGCAGAGAATTTCGCTGTAGAATTGTATCGACAATTTGCGGAACAGATCGGCCTTGATGCCCTAATCGACAAGGTGCAGGGCATATTCGAATATCTCAAGGGCTTTGCCGACAAATTCAAGGACAAGTTTTCGGATTATGGCGAGAGCGCGCTTCATGCGGCAAGCCGCTCGGCGCGCTCGTTGGCGCATGTTGGTAATGTCGCGGCGAATGTCGTGGGAGCTCTTGATGCCGTTTATGACGCACTCAAGAAAGGCCTGCTGACCGGAGATTGGACGGACGTAGGCAAGGCCATCGTCGAATATGGCGTCGGATTTGTCGTTGGCGCTGTCATGATCGAAGGATCGATCGCGCTGGTATCAGCTGCCGTTGCAGTGCTGGTCGGGCCGGAAGCCGCATTGATTGCCGCCGCCTTCGTGGGGGCGGGCTGGGCTGCCTATGGACTGTACGAGGCGGTTATTCAAGGCGTTGATTTGTTCGGCAAGATCACGGGCGATCTGGGCAGGGCATTCAACAAGATCGGTGATACAATCGAACAAGCCGCTGCAGATACTGCAAAGGCGATGCAGTATTATATGGGCATTGTCGAGCGGGTTGTCGCCAATGCTATGGACATTGATTTCAATGCACCGGTTTTTGCTGGGGGTAATGATCCGCAATCGCTCGTCAAGAAATATTTGGTCGATCCGCTGAACCCCAGCCTGCCGGATAATGTCACAGGAACGAACGCAAACGAACGCTTCTATGGCAAAAACAATGCGGTGATCGATGCGGGCGGTGGCAATGATGAAATTTATGTGCGCGACTTCGCAACCGCCTATGGGGGAGCGGGCAACGACATTTTGGCCGGAGGGAGGGCCAGATTTGTAAAGCAGGGCGATCCGATCGATCCGGCAATGCAAATGGCAGCAGATGCGCGTCGGGCCGAAAATGCAGCGCGTGCGGCTCTTGGGGAGCCACTGCTTCCTGAATTGCCCGACAGCCCTTTGGCTGACAGTGACCTTGTCCTTAACCTCGACGGCGGCCAGGGTAACGATTGGGTGATCGCGGTTGGCGGCGAGAAGGCAATCACAGCCGGTGGATTGGGCCGTGACTGGATCTACAATACGTCATCGGGCGGCGAAATTTGGGGCGACGTCAAGGGTAGCGTCAATCTCGGCGGCGGGCACTATGCCTATTTCGAAAACGGCCAGCAGGTCGATATCGCTGACGGTCACGACAATTCCGACAATTTCTGGTACGCGCCTGACGTTACCATCATGGATGCGCAGCACAGCGATGTCCTGAAATTCTATGGCCTGCCGCTGACCGGCGGCGACGCCAATGGCGGCTTGATGGGTCTGGGCATTGGCGGTCTGGCAGGAGCATCGATCGGGCTTGCGAACCAGGCGCTGGGCAATATCTCCGACTGGACCAAGGGCATCTATTTCGATCACCTGTTCCCCTGGATGAGCTATCAGTTCCAGCGGAACGCCGACGGGAACCTCGACCTCTACATTACCAACCAGTTCGACCAGGTATTCCGGGCCTTCTTCTCGATTCCTGGCTTCACCGATACGCCATCAGATGGCCCCTTGCACGGCTACATGAAGGTAGCCAATGTCGATGTCATCGGCTCGCGGCTGGGCGCGCTGCAGTTCGGGCTGGAGGACCAGGGCTCGCTCGGCATGGTGTTCCGCGCGGTCAATCCGCTGCAGATGCTGCTGCCGATCCTGAACCTGGTTCCCGGCGCGATCGGCGCGGCGCTCTATTACAGCGTCTATGCCGATACCCTGGCCTCGACGGCAGCGGCGATATCGCGCGCGGCAAAGGCGGCCAAATGGTCATCAGGCGGCGATCCGTTGGTCATCGACCTCGATGGCGATGGGATCGAGACGATCTCGCTCGATTCCAGCAATAGCTATTTTGATGTGGACGGCGACCTGTTCCGCGAGCGGACTGGCTGGCTCAAGGGTGATGACGGTTTTCTCGTGCTCGATGCCAATGGCAACGGGCGGGTGGACGACATCTCGGAGATGTTCGGAAACCGCTTCCAGGGCGGCTATGACGAACTGGCCACTTATGACAGCAACGGCGACGGCAAGATCACCATGGCCGACGCTGTCTGGGCGAGCTTGCAGGTCTGGCAGGACAAGAACCGCAACGGCGTGACCGACGATGGCGAGCTCAAGACGCTCGACCAGCTTGGCATCACGGAGCTTTCGCTCACCCGCAATCCACTCAGCGCACAAACCTCGGCGGGTGCAAGCCTACAGGCCTACGGATCGGTCACCTTTGCTGGCGGCCGGGTCTCGACCATGTTCGAGGCGATCTTCACTTCGAACGATGTCGATACCAAATTTGCGGGCGAAGATGGCCTCGCCGATTGGCAGGCTGGATCGACGCTTGACGCCAAGGGCTTCGGGCGGATCACCGATCTGTCGGTTGCCACGGCCAACGACATCGATCTTGGCGTGCTGGCGGCGCAGACCGCCGCGGGCATGACCTCCTACGACCTGCGTACGCTCGTGAACCAGGCCGGCACGGTTCTGGGCAAGTGGGGCGAGACGCTTGAGCAGACGCGCGAACTCGCGCCGGTGCTGGTCGGGCAGGATGCGAACGGCAAGGCGATTCTGATCGATCGCGGTGTCTATGTCGAGGACGCGCAGGGCGGCTACTGGACCCTTGCGAGCGGTAATCCCGTGCTTGACGCCACAGGTGTGCCTATCGCACGCGCGAGCCTTGAGGAGGTTCTGGCGCAAGCGTCCGGTGTGGGCGCGGCATGGCGGCTTGAACAGATGTGGTCGCCGTCGGATCGCGCGGAAGCGCTGCATTTCCGTGACCCGGCGCCCTATCTGACCCAACTGGTCGATGGCCGCGCGGTCATCCTCGACTATGGCATCCGTCAGGCCGACGGTACCTGGAAACTTGCCTCCGACCCGGCGACCACCTACGCCACGAAGGCGGATATCCTCGCGCTGGCGCATGGGACCGGGACCGAGTGGCGCGTCGAAGAACTCGGCTTCAATCCTTATGGTGATCTGCCGGTGGACCGCATCGGGGTGCGCTTCACCGATGGGCAGGTGGTCGACTACACGGTCCAGGTTACCGATCAGGACGGTACCTTCTACGTCTGGGCCCGCAACCTCGATCGTGCGATCCAGCTGGAGTGGAAGACCGGCGACAGCCGCGAGTTCAATCTGCGGAACTACGCGATCGATTTCGATCATCTCGACGAAACCAGCGCCTCGGATAATTCTACCTATCGCGTGGAAATGCTCACCCCGGCGCAGTTCCACTTCGCCACCAGCCTGGGCGGGATCGACTTCCAGCCGCAGATGCTCTCCGCGACACTGGACAATGCTACCGGCCATATCGCCTATGCTGTCGGGCCGACGGGCAGCGCGAACCTCTCCACCGATCCGTCGAAATATGTCTCGGGCATCAATGCGATGATCGGACTGCTCCAGCCGGTGATGGAGCAGTATGTCGTCACCTCGCGGCGTTTCGCCGTCCGCCTCGCGCTTCAGGGCGGGCTGCATTCGTTCATGCAGGGCTTCACCTATGACGTGGCGAGCGACAGCTACAAGCCCGTCGATGTGGTCGATCCCGACGTTCCCGGTCATATGGTCAACCGTGAGTTGGCGCCGCTGTTCGAGGCCATCTTCCGCGCCGCGCCTGCCAGCAACGCCAATGACGCGGTACTCGACTATCTGACCCAGTGGAACGATCTGCTTTGGCAGATTTATCCCGATTACCGGCCGTCCACGGCGACCAACCTCTCGGGAAGCTCCATCCCGGTCGATCAAGCCTACATCATGCAGATGCTGGTCGCGGCTTACGACAATGTGGGTCTGGACCTCGACATCCGGGGCGTCGCGCACGCGCTTTCCATCGATGAGACGAAGATTGTAACGCACGGCGCGAATGCGTCTGTCGTGGACGGGACCGCCAAGGGCGACTTCTTCACCATGACCGGAGGGGATCAGACCTACCGGGGCGGTATGGGCAACGACTATTATTTCGTTGGCCGCAATTCGGGCAATGATCTGATCTATGATCAGGATTTGGGCGATAATGACGAACTGCGTTTCACCGACGTCTATTCTGGCGATGTCAAGGCGGTTCGCGATGGTCAGGATCTGATCCTCACAATCGATGGCGGCGCGCGCACGATCCGGCTGACCGATCAGTTCCTGGGTGAGCTCAACGACTATCTGTCCAACGGCAAGCAATATCAGACCGGCGTGGATTCCATCGTCTTCGCCGACGGCACGGTTTGGGACCGTTTCCGCATGGCGATGGAAGTGCTCGATGTCGACCGGGCGATGGGGCAATATAATGATGCCCTCTATGGTTCTGGCTCAGGCGATGTGCTGTGGGGCGGTCGCGGCAACGACTATATGTCGGGCGGCGCGGGCGGCGATTACTACATCTATCAGCGCGGCGACGGTCAGGATGTCATCGATGATCAGGGAGCCTTCTCGTTCGGTCCGATCAAGGCCGGAATCGACTTCCTGCGTTTCAAGGGCGATATCACCGCCAACGATCTCAAGCTCTACCGTGATGGAGCAAGCGATAATCTGCGGATTGTCCTGCTCGACAAGCAGGGCAACGAGACCACCGATACGCTCGAGATCGTCGGCCAGTTCGGCGGCATCCGCACGGGACTTGGCTTGTTCAAGGACGCCCTCGGCAGCAGTGACGGGCTCGACTATGTCGCGCCGAACCTGATCGAACGCTTCATCTTCGACGACGGCACCAGCCTCGATTTCACCCAGATCGTCGAGCAAGTGCTGAAGAACGCGAAGACTGCGGGCGACGACGCGATCTACGGCCTGATCAACAACAACACGCTCGACGGTGGCGCGGGCGACGATTTCCTCCAGGGCCGCGAAGGCGATGACACTTACATTTACGGCCGGAACTACGGCAAGGATGTCATTATCGACAATGCCATCCCCGGCCTGTTCGATCCGCCGCAGCAGGACACGCTCAAATTTGTCGATGGGCTGACCTGGAGCGATTTCGATTTCATTCGTGACGGCGCCACCGACACGCTCCGCATGCGCGTGAAGGGCACTACCGACGAGGTCGTCCTCAGCGATTTCCTTGCCCAGATTCCGATTCTCGGCTTCACCAACATCATCGAGAACATCCAGTTTGCCGACGGCACCATCTGGTCCTGGCAGAAGTTTGCCCAGCATTATATCGACGTTGCGAAGACCGACGCCAATGACACGATCTACGGCTATGATGAACTCTCCGACGAGATCGACGGAGGCCTCGGCGATGACACGCTGATCGGCTTTGGCGGTAACGACACCTATCATGTCGCGGCCGGCGAGGGGAACGATACCATCCTCGATTCCGCAGGCAATGAGCGGCTGCTCCTCGCCGGCATCGCCAGCACCGACGTCACCTTCTCGCGCACCGCGCTCGATCTCATCATCACCGTCACGGCCACTGGCCAGACCATTACGCTGCAAAACCAGTATGTGCGTGACGGTGCGCAGACCTATGCGGTCGAGGATCTCGTCTTCACCGACCGCACTGTCTCCTTCATGGATGTCAATCCCGAGGATCTCGACCTCATCGGGACGAACGGCGACGACACCATTACCGGCTCCAACTTCGCGGAAACGCTCGACGGACGCGCCGGTAACGACACGCTGATCGGCGGCGACGGCGGCGACACCTACAAGTTCGATGCCGGCTACGGTCAGGACGTCATCATCGACCGGCGCGTCCGCGCCGGCTGGCAGGACCGGCGCGGCGTGCATGTGCCGGTGGATGACGTCGTTGAATTCGGCGGTGGGATCACCCGCAGCAATGTCGTCTTCACCAAGGACGGGAATGATCTCCTCATCACGATCCACGGGCGTAGCGACACGCTGCGGATCCAGAACCAGTTCCGCGATGCCGAGGACGGGGTCGAGATTTTCCGTTTCTACGACGGCAGCGAACTGCGGATCGCCGATGTCGAACAATTGTTGCAGATCGCGGGCGGCAACCGTGGCGACAATGTGATCGAGGGCCTGCCAAATCAGGCCAATGTGCTCGACGGACGGCAGGGCGATGATACGCTGATCGGCGGCTATCAGGCCGATACCTATGCCTTCACCGCCGGCTATGGCTTCGACACGGTGATCGAGAAGCCCGACGCGGCGGGTGTCATCGACCGCGTTGTGTTCGGTGCTTCGGTTCGCGCGGAGGATCTGGAAGTCCGCCGCAACGGTAATGACCTCGTGATCGATCTTGGCAGCGGGCTCGACGTCCTGACGATCGTCGGGGGCCTCGGCTCCACGCGGGTCGAGCGCTTCGAATTCGCGGACGGCACGGTCTGGTCGATCGATCAGGTGATCGACCGCATGCTGACCGGCGGCGCGGGTGACGATCATCTGATCGGCCTTGATAACCGCGACGATACGCTTGTTGGCGGTGCGGGTTCGGACGCGCTCGAAGGTGGACTCGGCAACGACACCTACCGCTTTGGCATAGGTGATGGCAGCGACAGCATTTCCGACAGCGGCGGCATCGACCGCGTGGTGTTCGGCGCTGGCATAACCGCCGACGCGCTCACCTTCAGCAATATCGATGGCGACCTGCTGATCACGCTCACCGGCACCCAGGATCGGCTTGCCATCCTGCAGGGCTATAGCGCGCGGCCGGTCGAGCGTTTCGAGTTCGCCGACGGCACCGCCTTGACGATCGCCGAAGTGCGCGCCCGCGTCCTCGATGGCCTCTCGCTTACGGGTCAGAATCTGCTCGACGCGCGCGAACTCCCGGCTGACGTCACCCTCCAGCCGGGGACTGGCCATGACCGGGTCATTCTGGCGGAAGGCGGTCGCATCGCCATCGATGCGCTAGGCGGTATCGACAGCGTCGAGATGCCTTCGGGCGTCAGCCATTCGACCGTCGTGCTGCAGGGCCATTCGGCGAGCGAGGCGGTGGTGCGCCTGTCGACCGTGGATTCGACCGACCTTATCATTGCCTTCCCGGTGAACGGCGATCAGCTGGTCGTGCGTGGCGGCCTTGGCGGAGGCGCACTGCCTTCGATAGAATTCGCCGACGGCGTCGTTTGGGACGCGCCCACACTCGTTCAGGCATCGATCGCGGCGCAGGAGAGCGCGGGCGACGACACGGTTCTGGGCAGCGCGCGCGACGATGCGATCGCCGGTGGAACCGGCGACGACATGCTGG
>DATEEP010000079.1:0-3827 GCA_035281095.1 Novosphingobium sp.
CCGTTCGATGAACATCAGGAGGAGATTGCGGCGAACCCGCAGATGGCCTTGCCCGCGCCTGTTGTCGCACCGGAACAGGAGGCGGCATGAGCAAAGTAAAACCAGGTAAACACCTGATCGCCATCATAGACTTGGGAGACAGACAGCGGGTTTTTCACCGAACGCGAGGCATTCCAAGGGTTGGAGAATATATCATGGCCACCGAGGATGATGCGTTTTTGGTCGAGCGAGTTATTTGGCCATCTGACCCAGTAAGCGAAATCTCTGTCGCGGTTGAGTGCGCTAAGGTCAAGATCCCGCAATGACCGACATCCCCCGCCAAGGCTCCGTTAACGGCGAATGCGGTCTCCCGGCCATGAGCCTGGACGAGCGCAAGGCCATCCGCGTCACGGTGAATGGCGATATGCCGCGCAGCGTCGTCGCGTTCGACGCTGATGCGGGTTGGGTCGATGTCATCCAATGGGACGACGACGGCCGGCCGCTCCACAACGGCGAGGATTTCGTGACGCAGCGCCTCCATGGCAAGGTCGAGGTTCGCGGGGTGTGAGCGTAGAGACGGACATCGCCGACGCGATCGTGCTGCATGCGCTGGAGTTGCAGAAGCTCTCCGCTCATGACGAAGCGCGCGCCGATGCCGAATTGCGCGCGCTGGCGGACGACCTTCGCGCCATCCTGAACCGTGACGACCTCACCCGCGCGAACAAGCGGGAGATCGCCGCGATCATCAAGGCAGCCGAGGAAGCCATTGCCGGCCGCTACATCAATGCGGCGGGCATCGTGGACGTGACGGGCATCGTCCAGCACGTTGCCGAGCGCACCGTTGCCGTGATGGATGCCACGATGCCGGGCCTGCCGTTCGGGCCGCCATCGGTTGAAACGATCCGCAGCCTCGCGAAGAATATCCTGATCGACGGCGCCCCGTCCGCTGCATGGTGGGCGCGCCAGTCCGAAGATGCCGCGTTCCGGTTCGGTAACATCGTGCGCCGTGGCGTGCTAAACGGCGAGACGAACGAACAGATCGCGCGCAAGGTCGTGGGCGATACCGGGCTGCTTGGCACCTCGCGCCGCAATGCCCGCGCTTTGGTTCATTCCAGCATCATGACGGCCGCCAATCGTGCCCGGCTTGAGACGTTCCGCAAGAACGCGCGCTATGCCGATGGCGTTCGGTTCCTGGCCACGCTCGATAGTCATGTCTGCATGCGCTGTGCAGCTCTGGACGGCAAGGGCTGGGACTTCGACGGCGACCCCATCGGCCACGATCAGCCGTTGCAGATGGCCCCGCTCCACTTCTCTTGCCGATGCGTGATGAGCATCATCCCCGGCCGCAAGGCACTGGACGAGGTGTTCCCCGGCATGGCCGACAAGTTCGCCGCGCTACAGGACCGCGCCACGGCAGGCGGCCCGCAGAAGGTCACGATGAACGATTGGCTGCACCGCAACCCGGCCGCAGCGGAGGAAGTACTCGGCAAGAAGCGGGTTGCCCTGTTTCAGTCGGGCAAACTCACCCTGACAGATTTGGTCACGAAATCAGGCCAGCCCAAGACGCTGGCGCAGTTGAACGCACGATAGGAGGAAGATCATGGCAGAACTCACCCAAGCAGACATCGACGCGGCGGTCGCCAAGGCGGTCGGGCCTCTCAACGACAAGCTGGAAGCGGCTGACGCGAAGAACGCGGGGCTGCTCGACGATCTCAAGAAGGCGCAGCGCGAAGCCCGCGCGGCGAAGGATATTACCCCGGAAGCACATCAAGCCGAAGTGGAGCGGGCCGACCGCGCGGAGGCGCGGGTGAAGGAACTCGAAAGTTCCGCCAAGACGATGACCAAGGAGCGAGACAGTGCGGTCAAGGCGCTGGAGGCGGAGCAGGGTGCGGCCCGCACGTACGCCCTCGACGCCGAGATTAACGGCGCCATCGCTGCGGGTAATGTCGTTCCCGCGCTCGTCCCGGCGCTAACCGCGCTCCTGAAGCAATCCGCCAAGGCCGATCTTGTGGAGGGGAAGTATGCCGTGACCATTGGCGACAAGCCTGCCGTCGATCATATCAAGGGCTTCCTCGAAAGCGACGACGGCAAGGCATATCGCTCGGCCGCTGCGAATGGCGGTGGCGGCGCTCCGGGTGGTTCCGCCAAGAGTGGTGGGAAAAGCATGACCCGAACCGCATTCCAGCGGCTTGACCCGGCCGCCCGCTCGGAGTTCGCCAAAGAAGGCGGCCAGCTCGTGGACGATGCCGCCTGATTTGATTGTGATTCAATAGGGCAGGAATCGCAACGCCTGCCCTATTGACAATTCCCGCTCTTTGTAAGATTGTTGCGCATCGAAGGTGAGTTGACCTCCCTTCGTCTCCCGGTGGACCCGGACCCGCGAATGTCAGTGGACCTGACGGCGGTTTCCCAAACCAAACCACCGGAGCCGCCACCATGGCCAACACCATCACGAATCTCATCCCCGACCTGTACAACGCGCTTGATGTCGTATCGCGCGAATTGGTCGGCATCATCCCCGCCGTTTCGGCAGATATGACGTTCGAGCGCGCTGCTGTGGGGCAGACCGTCCGGTCGCCCGTCGCCCCTGCTGCGACTGCCGGCGACATCACGCCTGGCGTCACGCCGCCAGATGACGGCGATCAGACCATCGGCAATGTCTCGATGACCATCACGAAGGCGCGCCGCGTGCCCGTTCGCTGGAACGGCGAACAGTCGCTTGGTCTCGACAACAATGGCCCGACCCGCAGCGCGATCATGGTCAACCAGTTTGCGCAGGCGATGCGCACCCTGACCAATGAGGTTGAGGCCGATCTTGCCGCGCTGCATGTCTATGCTTCCCGCGCGATGGGCACCGCAGGCACCACCCCGTTCGGGACGGCCGGCGATTTCACCGACGCGACCAACACCCTGAAGGTGCTGAAGGACAACGGCTCGCCGCAGTCCGACCTACACCTGATTATCGACACCTCGGCCGGCGCGAAGTTGCTGGGTCTCCAGTCGCGATATGACATCGCAGGCGATACCGTGATGCAAAACCAGGGCATCATCGTCAAAAAGGCAGGCTGGGATATCCGTGAATCTGCGGCGATTGCCACTAGCACCGCCGGCACCGCTGCGTCGGCCACGACCAACAACGCGGGCTATGCGGTCGGCGCCACGACCATCACACTGGCGTCTGCGGGCACTGGCACGTTGGTGGCTGGCGATGTCGTCACCTTCGCGGGCGACACGAACAAGTACGTCATCACGTCCGGCGATGCCGATGTCTCGAACGGCGGCACGATCACCATTGCGGCGCCGGGCCTGCGCGTTGCCATGTCGGCCGCCACCAAGGCCATTACGGTGGTTGCTGCGGCGGCGCGTAATATGGCGTTCGCCCGCAACGCTATCGCACTGGCCACCCGCGCGCCAGCCTTGCCGACCGAAGGTGATCTGGCGGTGGATCGTGAGGTCATCACCGACCCTCGCTCCGGCCTGAGCTTCGAGGTCTCGAAGTACATGCAGTATCGCCAGGTGCAGTACGAAATTGCGCTGGCTTGGGGCGTCAAAGTCGTCAAGCCCGAGCATTTCGCACTCCTCCTTGGCTGATTGAACGGGCGGGGGCTCCGGCTCCCGCCCACTTCAGGAGGGCGCGCAATGGACATCATCGCAACAGTCAAGGTGAAGGCCTGGGGCGACGGACAGGGCGAGTTCGTCGAGATCAACGCCGACGACTTCAACCCCGACATCCACACGCCTTTCGATGCCCTCGACCATGACGGCTCGGGCCGCAAGGGCGGCTCCCTGCCGCGTCGCAAGAAGGTGAACACCTGATGCCCAAGCAAGCAGGCATGGAAGACGTTGCG
>DATEEP010000080.1:0-98436 GCA_035281095.1 Novosphingobium sp.
ATGCGCAGGTTACGCATCCATATTGTGATTCGACCTACAAGGACCAAAAGGCGACCCTAGGGTGACCCTTGCTTTGTCCGTATTCTCTCGCGGACCAGCCTATCAAGCGCCTCTTCGGCCTCGGTGGGGTTTAGTTCGCCAGCGTCGATTAGCTTTTGCGCCTCGGCTAGAAACCTTGCGCTCTGCTCGGCTTGCGTCTCGTGATTTTTCTTCTTTGGCATTACCGCGCACCAATCGTTTCATAGGTGAGCCGCTTGCCGACGACACCCGAGAGCAGCGCGTCGGCACGGTCGGCGTCATTGCAGCCGAGCTTCTCACGGTTGTTATAGCGGAACTCAAATTCGGCCAGATAGCGGTGCAGATGCTGCTCTCCGCAGAACTGATAGACGCCCTTCATGCCGCGCTTGAAGATCGAGAAATAGCCTTCCACGGTGTTGCTGTGGACGGTGCGGTCTTCCAAATCAACGTACTGGCCGCGTCCGTGAGAAGTGGTGCCGTGGGCAGCGAAATTATCTTTGAGGTGACGATAGCCGCTGTGCTCGTCGGTCATCACACGGGCTTCGCGAGCTACGTTGGCGAGAACGATCGGCATCAGGGTGTCGGCGTTGACGTTCTCAATCACCATGGTGCGAGCCCTGCCGCTATCGCGGTCGACCAGCGCGAGAACCTTCATCTTGTGGTGGAAGGCGCGCTTCACGGGCGCGCCCTTCAACTTGCCGATGAAAGTCTCATCGACTTCCACAACGCCGCCGTCGCCACCGAACAGGCCGTTGTCGTCCGAGCGCATCGCCTCACGGATGCGGTGCGACATGAACCAAGCAGTTTTGAGGGTGACGCCAAGGGTGCGGTGAAGCTGGTTGCTACTGATACCCTTCTTGCTCGCCGCAATGAGGCTCATGGCTTGCAGCCAGATATGCAGGCCAACATGGCTACTCTCAAAGATGGTGCCAATCTTTACGGTGAACTGCCGGCGGCACTGGTAGCACTTGTAGAGTCCCATGCGGGTCGCCTTGCCCTGCATTTTGGAAATGCGCTCCACGCCGCCGCAATGCGGGCAAACCGGACCTTCCGGCCAGATGCGCGCTTCGACATAGGCGAAAGCGGCTTCTTCGTCGTGGAGGTGCTTGGCGGAAAGGGCGGAAGTCATGGGGTATCTCCTAGTATGGAGACCCTACGCCATCACTGTGGGTTTGGCAAGTATAATAACGCCTTTCTTTTGCCCGGAACCATCGCCAGGAACCGCAAGTTGCAATGCCAACCTTCTCCCCGCATCAGGCGACACTCATGAACAAGCTTGCAATCGTGACCGGAACATCGACCGGCATCGGCCTGGAATTGGCCAAGCTCGCCGCGGGGACGGCTACGATCTTGTGGTGGCGACCGCGATCCATTGTAGACAGGCCGCACCCAGCACCGCCAAGTCCGAGTTTTTTAAGGGCGAAAAGCACAAGGCTTGAAGCGGCGCTGGAACTTCCAAAAATGACGGCAACGACACATGGGAGCATGCCGGCGGGAAATTGCACGCACTCTGCCGCGATCGTCGATCCGCAAGAGGCGGCGGAAGGTGCCGGCCTGCGCTATGTCAGCGACGACAGGCCCGGCATCCGCCGTGCGAAGCGCGGAAAGGGCCTGCGCTATATCAAGCCCGACGGCAGCGCGATCTCCGACGCGCGAACGCTGGACCGGATCCGCCAGCTTGCGATTCCTCCGGCCTGGACGGAGGTCTGGATTTGCCCGAGCGCAAACGGTCATATTCAGGCCACCGGACGCGACGCGAAAGGGCGCAAGCAATATCGCTACCATGCAAGGTTCCGTGAAGTGCGCGACAGCACGAAGTACGATCACATGCTCGAATTCGCGGCGGCGCTACCGGCTATTCGAGAACGGGTCGAGGAGGACATGGCGCAACGGGGACTTCCGCGCGAGAAGGTCTTGGCCACGATCGTCCACCTGTTGGAAACAACCATGATCCGCGTCGGCAACGCCGACTATGCCAAGCAGAACAAGAGCTACGGACTGACCACCCTGCGTGATCGCCATGTCACCATCGAAGGCTCGGAACTCCGCTTCCAGTTCAAGGGCAAAAGTGGCAAGGAATGGCGATTGCGCGTCAAGGACCGGCGAGTGGCACGCATCGTCAAGGCAAGCCAGGACCTGCCGGGCCAGCACTTGTTCCAGTACTTGGACGAGCAGGGCGAGCGGCGAGAAATCACCTCCGGAGACATCAACGCCTATCTGCGGGAGGTTGCGGGGACAGACATCACCGCCAAGGACTTTCGCACATGGAGCGGTACCGTGCTCGCGGCCCTGTCCCTGTCCGAGTATGAGAAAGTGGACAGCGAAGCAGCGGCGAAGCGCAACATCCGCTCAGCGATCGAGACGGTCGCGGCGCGGCTTGGCAATACGCCCACCATCTGCCGAAAGTGCTACATCCATCCCGCGATCTTCGACAGCTATCTCAGCAGCGAACTGACGGACGAGACTTTAGCGGCGATCCAGCATGAACTGCGCGGCGATCTTGCGCGGCTTCGGCCCGAGGAAGCGGTCGTTCTCGCCTTCCTTCGCCAGAGGCTCACCCAGAATCGCACGTAGATTCGCCTTTTTGCTGCAGATTGCAAGGAGCCAACAAGCAACGTGCAACTATCAGGTTCGCTGACGTCGTCATAGAGGATGATCCGCGCCGGACGGTTCGGCTGGTCCGGCCCACGTGAGTCATCATCCATTCCTGGCCGGCGGCCATGACGGATGCTCGCCTTTCCGGCGAGGGGGAGGTGGTATGGCCATGATCACCAAGTCGTTCGCGATGGATTTACTCGCCGGGCGCATACGCCAGATCATCGAGGGAGAGTGAAAATTTCCCACGTTGCCCAAATAATTCAACGCCCTATGACATATGTTAGTATTAATCATACAGACTTTCGGTAAGGTACCGCCGCCGGCAAAAGAGCCGGGCAGGGGAACGCGATGTCACAACCTATCATGCTGGTCGTGGACGATGAGCCGCTGATCCGCATGTGCGCGGCCGAATTCGCGCTGGAAGCCGGGTTCGAGCCTCTGGAAGCCAGCAATGCGGACGAAGCGTTGGTCGCCCTCGAGAACCGCGATGACGTTTCGATGCTGTTCACCGACGTTGCGATGCCCGGTGCGATGGATGGACTGGCGCTGGCGCGGCACGTGAAAGCGCGCTGGCCGCGGATCAACGTGATGATCGCGACCGGGGCCACGACACGCCTCGACGAAGAATTTCCACACCTCGCCAAGCCCTACGGTCTCGGCGATTTTCTCAAGGCGCTGGATGGCATGAAACCGTCTTCGTGAAAGGCTCGACGGTTCACTCGGCAAGTTCGATCCACACCGGGGCGTGGTCGCTGGTCTTTTCCCAACCGCGTGGTCTGGTGTCGACCTCGGCGACGCAAAGCCGGGCAGCCGCGGCCGGGTTGAGCAGGATATGATCGATCCTGAGCCCGGCATTGCGCTCGAAGGCGCGACGCAGGTATTTCCAGAATGTGTAGATGACTTCGCCAAGGTGAAGTTGGCGCAGCGCATCCGTCCACCCCTCCGCAAGAAGGCGGGCATAGGCATCGCGGACCTCGGGCGCGAACAGCGCGTCATCGCGCCAGCGATCGGGGGCAGCGCAGCAACACCGGAAGGCGGCCGTTCACCCCATTCACGTTGTAAGTCGCGATCCTCATGGTGCCTGCGTCAACATCACCGCTCGCTCAGGGTTCCACACGATACCCTTGCGGAACATTCGACACGCTTGGCGCTTCTTCTCCCGGAAAAGGAGAATCGTATGCTGGGTAAGTTGATCGGAGCCGTGGTCGGCGAGCGCGTTTCGCGCCACGTCAGTGGAATAAACGGACCGGGCGGCGCGTTGCTGGGAGTAGGCACCGCGGCCTTGCTGCGTCGGCTCGGCCCGCTGGGAATGATCGCCGCGCTGGCCGGTGGCTATTTCGTGAAGAAGCATTTCGACAAGCAGGAGCAGCCAGCTAGCCCTGCCAAGCACGTGCGCCGGCCCAGCGCCAAATCCTGACCGGAGCCCCTGGTCGCCAGACAGCGAGTGCCGCCGCCGCTCTCCGTTCTGCGAGGAATTACGGCGACAGCAATGAATCTACACCGACAACGCCGTGGAGGTTCCCGCGTTGCTAGTCCCACGGTGCTATCGGTCTTCCCGCTCGTCGAGAAAAGCGATGATGAGGCGGGCGATCGCGTCGGGCTGTTCGGGAAGAAGCGCGTGGCCGCAATTGTCCACTTCGATGTAGCGTGCCCGATCTCCCAGTTCGGCAGCGGTCGCACGCCCGGCCTCGGGCCTGGCCATGGCGTCATTGAAGGGCTGGATGATCAGCATGGGCAAGTCCCCCGCGCGCCACCACGTCTCGGGGTCGGTCGTGAACAGGGCATTGACCATGCCCCCGGCGTCGGGCCACCAGCCGTCGAGCCACGCAGATGGATCGTTTCCGGGCGCGAAAAACGCGATTCGTAAGGCCTCCAGCCGCTCGGCATCGGAAAGATTCAAGTCATGGCAGCGCGGCACCGCCGACCGGACTTCCTCGGGCTGGGGAAACCGCGAAAGATCGTGCCCACCACAAGGCATGGCGGTGACGCTGAGGGCAATTTCCGGCCGGAAGCTCGCCGCGCATCGGACGAACACATTGCCTTGCGCATGGCCGACAAGATGGGCAGGGCCTTGACACAGCTTCGTGACGACAAGCGCCACATCGTCGGCCAGGTCGGACAATGCGAGACCCTCGATTACGCCGATGCTCTGCCCGGTGCAGCGGGGATTGATCGCAAGGGATCGGTATCCCGCCCGGGTCAGCGCGGCCTGAAGCGCAGCGAAATCGTCCGCTCCTCGCATCGCCGAAGGCACCAGGACGACATCTGGTCCCGCACCTTCCACCAGAACCTCGAGGCGAACCTCGCGCTCCGGATCTTCTACCATCTCCCGGCCCATCGCTTTCCCTTCCCGTCGGCGGGTGGCGGCATGGCGGACAGGGTGGGATTCGAACCCACGGACGAGTTGCCCCGTCGCCGGTTTTCAAGACCGGTGCATTCAACCGCTCTGCCACCTGTCCGAGCCTCTGCGGCGGCTAGCGGCAAGCAGGCGCCCTCGCAAGTCCCAGTTTTTCGGGCAGAACGCTTCCCAGTCGGCCAGCCGACGCGAGATTGCGACCGGACGTCATTCACAACGCGGCGGGTTTATGCGAAGCCGGTCACGATGAAATTCTTGCGTCCAGTCCTGAACCTCACCGCTTTCGCGGTCCTCGCGATAGTCAGTTCCGCGACGCCGGGACCCGTGCAGGCCCAGTCCTCGGCTGCTTCACAAGGGCTCGGCGGATTCCAGGGCTATCTTCAGCAAGTAGCCGCCAAGGCGCGGGCACAAGGGATCAGCGAAAACGCGATCGGGCGGACGCTGACGGGGCTGACGGTCAACCCCCGCGTCATCGCGCTCGACACCGGCCAGCCCGGCCTCTCGGTATCGCCACCGCCGCTGGCGCCATATATCCGAACTCACGTGGATGCCGCGCGGATCCGGGGCGGTCGAGCCAAGCTTGCGCAAGTGCGGGGCATGCTCCCCCGTATCGAGCGCGAATACGGCGTGCCCGGCCAGATGCTGCTGGCGATCTGGGGCCATGAGACAAATTACGGCAGCTACACCGGCGACTTCGACCTGGCCCGCTCGTTGGCGACCCTTGCCTACGAGGGGCGCCGCCGTGATCTGTTCGAGCGCGAGTTGATCGCGCTGATCAGGATGGTCGACCAGGGCGTGCCGCAGTATCGGTTGAAGGGAAGCTGGGCCGGCGCTTTCGGCAATTCGCAATTCCTGCCCAGCGTCTGGCTCAACACCGCGGTCGATGAAGACGGCGACGGCAATCGCGACATCTGGAGCAGCCAGGCAGACACGATCGCATCGATCGCCAACTACTTCCGGAAGGCCGGCTGGCGGCCGGGAGAGCCCTGGGGCGTTTCCGCGAGCGTACCGCAGGGCTTCGGCGTGGCCTCGTACGCCTCGCGCCTGCGAGCACCTTCCTGTGGGCGGGTGCTGGAGCGGCATTCGGTATGGAAGCCGGTGTCCGAATGGCGGCAACTCGGCATCCGGCCACTCGCTACGATCGGCGACGGGACGATGGCGTCATTGTTCCAGCCCGATGGGCCCGGCACAGGGGCATACCTGTTAACCGGGAATTATCGCGTTATCCTACAATACAACTGCTCGAACTACTACGCGATGTCGGTGGGGTTGCTTGCAGATGAGATTATCCGTTGACCATGTTCGGCAGTCCCTGACTCCGCTTGCGGCACTGGCACTGCTAGCGGGATGCGCGTCCGGCGGCGCGGACAAGGTCCCGCTCGCCAGCGCGCCGCTCACTGGCCCGGCGGCCGACTATCCGATGGTGCTGGGCCAGCCATTCACCATCGGCACCGTGACTTACACGCCGGAGGACAAGCTGAACTACGACGCCGTCGGCGCCGCGGTCGTAGGCACAGGCTCGGGCCCTGCGGTCTCGGGGGCGCACAGGACGCTGCCCTTGCCCAGCTATGCCGAAGTGACCGCCTTGGACAGCGGCAGAACGATCCTCGTGCGCCTTTCGGAACGCGGACCCATGCGCAACGATGCCCTGATCGCCCTTTCTCCCGGCGCCGCCGCGCAGCTTGGCATTCCCGCATCCGGCCCATTGCCGGTGCGTGTACGACGGGTCAATCCGGGAGAGCAGGAACGGGCCCTGCTGCGCGCCGGCGGAGAAGCGCCCGCCCGCATGGATACGCCGCAAGGCCTGCTGAAAGTGCTCAAGCGCAAGCTTGCCGAGCAGGACGCGAAGAACGTCCCGTCCGGGTCGCCTGCCGCAATCGAAGCGCCGCCGAAGATCGCGGCACTCCCCGTGCCGACTCCGACGTCGGTGGCCCCTTCCAGCGTCTTCGAGGCTTCGTTCCCGGCCGGGCCGACCCCGCTGAAACCCGATCTTGTTGCCGACCCGGTATCCGTTGCGCCCAAGCCGCCCGCAAAGACGGCACTCAAGCCGAAGGTCCCGGCGGCGGCAAGCGCCACTGCCAGTGGTCAGTTTCAGGTTCAGGCGGCGACATTCTCGACCGACGCACGCGCGCAGGCGGCGGCGAGGGCTGTCGGCGGCAGGGTCACCAAGTCGGGCAAGTACTGGTACATGCGGCTTGGCCCCTATGCGTCGGAAGGCGCGGCGAAGGCGGGGCTGGAGAAGGCACGATCCGCCGGCTATAAGGACGCGCGGATCACCCGCTCCGACTGATCGCAGCCACGCTTCCTGCAGGTTCGCAATAAAAAGGCAGTGCAGGAATTTGGTTTTGCTGAGAAAGTTTCAATCCGGAATGTTGTTGGTGGCGTCCATGCTGGCGGTGGTCGTCGCACCGGCCGCCATGGGACGGCCGGCCCGGCCCCGACCGCCGGCCGAACTGGCAACCATTCCCATCGCGATGCTGACCGATCTCGGCTCCGGTCGGGTTCTCTACGCGCGGCAGCCGGATCGACGCTTCGCTCCTGCGTCGGTGACCAAAGTCATGACCGCCTACGTCGCCTTCGAGGAGCTCGCGGCGGGCCGTTTGACGCTTCGTCGCCGCTTCACCGTCAGCGCCGCGACTGCACGCGAGTGGAACGGGAGGGGCACGAGCATGTATCTCCGACCCGGTGAGGCGGTGAGCACGGACGACTTGCTCCACGGCATCATGACCGCATCTGCCAACGATGCGGCTATTGCCCTGGCTGAGGGCTATGCCGGCAGCGTGGCGGCATGGACCTTCATGATGAATGACGCGTCGCGGCGGCTCGGCATGTCCCATAGCCGGTTCATCACGCCGAACGGCTGGCCGGACGGCCGTCGCACATATGTCAGCGCGCGCGATCTGGTCACGCTTTCGAGCGCGATGCTGACTCGCCACCCGGCACTCTACCAGCGTTACGCCGGACACAGGACGTTCCGTTGGAGGCAGAACACGCTCGGCAGCCACGACCCGGTCACGGGCGTCGTCGCCGGCGCCGACGGCATCAAGACCGGATACACGCGCGAAGCGGGCTATAACTTCCTGGGGTCTGGCGAACGCGATGGCCGAAGGCTGGTCATGGTCGTTGCCGGGGCCAGGAGCGCGGCGGAACGCGACACGGCCTCCCGAGCGTTCCTGGAATGGGGCTTCTCGCACTGGCGGGCGCTTCCATTGTTCGGGAAAGGCGAAACCGTGGCAAACGCGCAAGTCCAGAACGGGGATGCCCGATCCGTACCGCTTGTCGCGGTCCATAGGATCTATGCAACCCTGCCCGCCCAGGCCGAATCGAAACCCCGGCTGATGCTCGCTTATCGTGGCCCGCTCGTCGCACCGATCAAGGCGGGGACGAGGGTGGCGGAACTGCGCATCGCGATCGATGGCATGGAGCCGTCGCACATACCTCTCTACGCCGCACGCGACGTGGCAGTGGCCGGCCCCTTGGATCGGCTGATCAACGGGCTTATGAACCTTGTGCCATGACAACCGGAAAACTGATCGCGCTGGAAGGCGGGGAAGGGGCGGGCAAGTCCACCCAGGCCCGCTTGCTGGCGGAGGCGCTTGCCGCACGGGGTGTTGCCGTGGTGACGACACGTGAGCCTGGCGGCACGCCCGGCGCCGAAGCGATCCGCGAGCTCCTGCTCAGTACCCGTGGCGAAGGCTGGAACCCGCGCGCCGAGGCGCTGCTGTTCGCCGCCGCACGTTCAGACCATGTTGAACGTCTGATCGCGCCGGCGCTCGCCGCGGGCAAATGGGTCATCTGCGACCGCTATCTCGACTCGAGCCGCGCCTATCAGGGGGCAGGGAGTGGTGTCGCGGACGCGGATCTGCTGGATCTTCACCGGATCGGCAGTGGAGGGCTGGTGCCCGATCTTGCCCTACTGATCGAGGTTTCGCCTGAGGAGGCGGAACGCCGCCTCGCACGTCGCGACAAGGGCCAGGCGGACCGCATCGGTGGCCGCGACGCCGACTATCACGAACGTGTGGCACGCGCCTTTGCGCGCTTTGCGGAGCAGGAGCCGGGCCGCTTTGCGCGGATCGACGGCAACGGCGAGACCGGCCAAACGCATGCTCGAATTCTCCAGCGTCTCGCCCCATTGCTGGAAGCGACTCCGGCATGAGTAGTCATGGCTTCATCGGCCAGGACGCGGCGTGGCGCGAATGGCGGATGGCGCTCGCCTCGGACCGCCTGCATCACGCCTGGCTGCTCGCCGGTCCCAAGGGGCTGGGCAAGCGCGAGTTCGCCCAAGCCGCCGCTGCATCGCTCGTCGGCGCATCGGGATATCCCGCCAACCATCCGGACGTTCTCATCCTCTCCAACCTACCCAAGGACGACAAGGAAGCCCGCAAGAAGGCCGACGGGGAGGCCTATGAGACCAAGCGGAACATTTCCGTCGATCAGATACGCATGATGCAGCAGAGGCTGACCGTGCGGCCCACGCTTGGCGACAAGCGTGCGATCATCGTCGATTCCGCCGACGATCTGGAAAAGTCAGCGGTCAATGCTCTTCTCAAGAGCCTTGAGGAACCGCCCGCCAGTACTGTATTTTTGCTGGTGTCGCATCAACCCGGCCGGCTCCTGCCCACGGTCCGTTCGCGCTGCCGCGTCCTGCGGTTTGCCCAACTCGGTGCGGACGAGATCGATGCCGTGTTACGCCGGGACATGCCGGACGCCGACCCGGCGTTCCGCGCCGCCGCGATCGAGGCGGCGCAGGGTTCTCCCGGCATCGCGCTGTCGTTCGTGGCGCACAAGCTGACGGCACTGCACCGGATGATGCAGCGGATCGTGCGCGAAGGTGACCCGGACTTCACTCTCAGAGGCGCCATGGCGGATGAAATCGGCGCAAGGCCGCCGCGTGAGCGGATGGCGGCGACGCTTGACCTGGCACGTATGGAAATGGCGGCCGCCCTTCGCTCCGCTGACCGCGCGCGGCAGGCCCGGATCATCGAAGCGCATGCTGCCCTGACCCGCCTTTCCGCCCAGGCGCCGACCTACAATTTCGATCCCGGACTGCTGGTCATGGAAATTGGCGGGTTGCTGGCCTCGGCCGCTATGCCTAGAGAAACCGCAAACCGGGCCTGATTCCTCTACGGATCGAGAGCTGTCGGACAGGATGGAAGTCACGTGCCCGCCATGGCCGAACCCTATTACATTACGACCGCAATCCATTATCCCAACGGCAAGCCGCATATCGGGCACGCATACGAAGTGATCGCGGCGGATGTCGCCGCCCGGTTCCAGCGCCAGTGCGGGCGCGAGGTCCGCTTTCAGACCGGCACCGACGAGCATGGCCTCAAGATGGCGCAGAAGGCGCGCGAGCTGGGCATTTTCCCCCGCGAATTCGTCGATGATATGTCGCAATATTTCAGGAACTTGTTCGACCATCTGAATATTTCCTATGACCGCTTCATTCGGACCACCGAAGACGAGCACCATTCGGCCAGCCAAGCCCTGTGGCAGGCGATGGAGGCCAGTGGCGACCTTTACCTGGACCGCTACGAAGGCTGGTACTCCGTCCGCGACGAAGCCTATTACGATGGCAGTGAACTGGTCGAGGGAGAGGGCGGAGAGAAACTGTCTCCTCAGGGTACTCCTGTCGAATGGACCGTCGAGGAGACGTGGTTTTTCCGACTTTCCCGGTATCAGGACCGGCTGCTCTCGCTCTATCGGGACAACCCCGCTTTCATCCTGCCGGAAAGCCGTCGTAACGAGATCCTGCGCTTCGTCGAAGGCGGACTGCGCGACCTGTCCGTGTCCCGCACCAGTTTCGATTGGGGCGTGAAGGTGCCCGGGCACCCCGACCATGTGATGTATGTCTGGGTGGATGCCCTGACCAATTACCTCACCGGCCTGGGATACCCCGATAGGACATCCGATTTCGAGAAGTTCTGGCCCGCGGATGTCCACTTGGTCGGCAAGGACATCGTCCGGTTTCACGCGCTGTACTGGCCCGCCTTCCTGATGAGCGCCGGCCTGCCGGTGCCTAAACAGGTGTTCGGTCATGGCTTCCTGCTCAATCGGGGGCAGAAGGAATCGAAGTCGGTCGGCAACGTCACCGATCCGATGGAACTGGCCGAGCGCTTCGGCGTCGATCCGCTGCGCTATTTCCTCATGCGGGAAATCGCCTTCGGACAGGACGGCAGCTATTCGCCCGAAGCGATCGTCACGCGGGCTAATGCGGAGCTGGCGAACAGCTTCGGTAATTTGGCCCAGCGCACGCTATCGATGATTTACAAGAATTTGGATGGCAGACTTGAGGCCAGGCGGTCGGATGATAATGCCGATCTGGCGCTCGCGACCCAAGTCCGCGAAGGCGTAAACCACTTGCGAGCCCAGTTCGACCGGCTTGCATTCAGCGACGGGCTGGAAGGGTGGATGCGGGCGGTGTTCGCCTGCAATCAATACGTTGACGAACAGGCTCCCTGGGCGCTGCGCAAGACCGATCCGGAACGAATGACGGCTGTGCTCATGACGCTTTTCCGCAGTGTCCGCGATCTGGCGATCGCGGTGCGGCCGGTCGTGCCCGCATCGATCGACAAGCTGCTCGACCAGATGGGCATAGCCGCGAATGCTCGCGATTTTGCCGCGCTCGAAAAGGCCGGATGGTTCGAGGATCTTGCAGCGACCGACTTTGTGGTGGATCAGCCGGTCGGCGTATTCCCCCGCCTGGAAATGCCGGAAGCGGAAGCCGGCCCATGCTGATCGATTCGCATTGTCACTTGGAATACAAGGGGCTGGTCGAGGATCAGCAGGGGGTACTCGAACGGGCGCGTAGTGCCGGAGTCCGTGGATTTCTCAACATTTCGACGCGGCAGCGCGAATGGGCTAACGTGATCGCCACCGCTGATCGCGAGAGCAACGTCTGGGCCAGCGTCGGCATCCATCCGCACGAGGCTGATGCTCATGCGGACCTGGGCGAAGCGGCGCTGATCGACGCCGCCGAACACCCCAAGGTGATCGGCATCGGCGAAACCGGGCTCGATTATTATTACGACCATTCGGACCGTACCCGGCAGCGGGCTCTGTTTCGCACCCATATCGCCGCGGCGCGCAAGACCGGACTTCCGCTGATCGTCCATACGCGCGATGCCGAGGAGGATACCGCGAACATATTGTTGGACGAAATGGAGCAGGGGGCCTTTCCGGCGCTGATTCACTGCTTCACCGCCTCCGCCGACTTTGCCCGCAAGATGCTCGATCTCGGTCTCTGGATTTCGCTGTCCGGCATCGTAACCTTCAAGAATGCCAAGGACTTGCAGAATATAGCGGCCACCCTTCCACAAGATCGGATGCTGCTCGAGACGGACTCGCCGTTTCTTGCGCCGGTCCCGCACCGCGGACGAACGTGCGAACCCGCCTTCACCGCCGACACGTTGCGTTTCGTGGCGGGTTTGCGGGGAATGGAGGGCGAAGAACTGGCTGAGGTGACCACCCGTAACTTCCTCGCCCTGTTCTCCAAGGCCAGCCTGCAAGGAGCTTCGGCATGAAGCTCCTCGTGCTTGGCAGCGGCACTTCGACCGGCGTGCCGAGGCTTGGAGGCGAGAACGGTGTCGACTGGGGTCTATGCGACCCCGACGAGCCGAAAAACCGACGCTCTCGTGTCGCCATTCTGATCGAGGGCAATGACGGCAAACGGGTGTTGATAGACACACCGACCGACTTGCGCATGCAACTGCTGGCCTGCGGAATCGGCCGAATCGACGCGGTGTTCTGGACGCACGATCACGCCGATCATTGCCATGGTATCGACGACCTGCGGCCGCTACGCTACGGTCGTGCCGGACCAATTCCTGGGTATGCCGCCGAAGACACGGTCCGACGGCTGCGTCAGCGCTTCGGGTATGTTTTCGCCGGGCAATACGGGTATCCGACCATCGTCGGCTTGGAAACTCTTGCGAACCTACGGATTTGCGCCGGGTTCGGGGTATCGTCATGCCAGATGCCGCACGGGCCGACGCAGTCTACGGGCTATCGGTTGGATATAGATGGAAAATCAATTGGTTACGCTACGGATTTCAGTGAGATAACGGACGATATGATCGCGCTGTTCGGCGGTGTCGATATCCTGGTCGTCGACTGTCTCCGACGCGAGCCACATCCGACGCACGCGCATCTGGGAATGGCGCTTGATCTGATAAGCGCAACGCGAACTAGGCGAGCCGTGCTCACGCATCTGGATAAAAGTATGGATTACAAGACGTTGAGCGATGAAGTTCCCGAGAATGTCATTGTCGGATACGACGGTATGGAACTGGCGGCTTGATGGAGCCGGGCGTTCTGGAACGCAACCGGTCAAGAGAGGGTACAGAGTCAAAAGTCGCTCCTCCCCGACAAATTTAACATAATATATATTATCAATCTTACTGGTGCGACTGACTTTTGTCCCCTGCTACAACGGCCCTCGCGACGACGGCGCGAGGGCGAGAATGGTAAATGCGCGTGATCCACGTCGCCGGGTCGTGCTACGGCCTGACGCATGTTAGATATCGTACCATCGTCGCGCTTTGTTCTCACGCTGTCTTGTCGTGATGTCCCCGGCATCGTCGCGGGGGTCGCCACGAACCTGTTCGAGGCCGGAGCCAACATCCTCGAGGCACGTCAGTTCGACGACCTGGAAAGTGGCCAGTTCTTCATGAGGGTGGAGTTCACCGCGCCGGGGGACGAAGCTAGCCTTTCATCGCGCTTTGCCGGTGTTGCGGAGGGTTTCGGAATGGAATGGTCGCTGCGGGGCCTAAAGCGCAAGCGGCGGGTTCTGATCCTAGTCTCGAAATTCGATCATTGCCTGAGCGACCTGCTCTACCGCTATCGCCTTGGCGAGCTGCCGATGGAAGTGGTCGGCGTTGTCTCCAATCACCCGCAGGACTTCCTTTCCGCCAGCAACATCGGCGACATCCCGTTCCATCATCTGCCGATCAGCAAGGACACCAAGCCGGAGCAGGAAGCGCGGATCAAATCGCTGGTGGAAGAATCAGGTGCCGACCTCGTCGTGCTCGCGCGCTACATGCAGATCCTCTCGGACGATCTCGCGCGCTTCCTGTCGGGCCGCTGCATCAACATCCACCACAGCTTTCTACCGGGCTTCAAGGGCGCCAAGCCCTATCATCAGGCGCACATGCGCGGCGTGAAGCTGATCGGCGCCACCGCGCACTTCGTCACCGCCGATCTGGACGAAGGACCGATCATCGAACAGGATGTCGAGCGGGTCAGCCACTCGGACACGCCCGAAGACCTGGTCCGCAAAGGCCGCGATATCGAGCGGCGGGTGCTATCGCGCGCGGTCCACCTGTTCCTGGAAGACCGGACGATCATCAACGGCAGCCGCACCGTCGTGTTCGCCGGCTGATGGCGGAATCGCTCGCCCGCCTGCTGGCGATCATGGCCCGGCTGCGCGATCCACGGAACGGTTGCGAGTGGGATCGCGAGCAGACTTTCGCCACGATCGCGCCTTACACCATCGAGGAAGCCTACGAAGTCGCCGACGCGATCGAACGCGGCGACCATGACGGGCTGCGCGATGAACTGGGCGACCTTCTGCTTCAGGTCGTGTTCCACGCCCGCATGGCGCAGGAAGCGGGCCTGTTCGGTTTCGATGACGTCGCGGCGTCTATCGCCGCCAAGCTGGAGCGGCGTCATCCCCATATCTTCGGCCCCCATATCTTCGGCCCCCATATCTTCGGCGAGGATACCGGTTCGGACGATACGCAGACCGATCGCTGGGAGAAGCTGAAGGCGGCCGAACGGGCCCAGGGCGGCGCGACCAGCGTTCTGGATGGCATCGCCCTCGCCCTGCCCGCGCTGATGCGGGCGGAGAAGCTCCAGAAACGGGCAGCGCGGGTTGGGTTCGACTGGCCCGATGTGGCGGGGGCCGCCGCCAAGGTCGGGGAGGAACTGGACGAGCTGGCCGCGGCATCGACCGAGAACGAGCGAGTGATGGAAGCCGGCGACCTGCTGTTCGCCGCCGTCAACGTCATCCGCCACATGGGCGTCGCGCCCGAGGATGCCTTGCGTACCGCGAACGCGAAGTTCGAGCGGCGATTCCGAGCGATGGAGCAAGCGGCGACGCATGCGGGGGACGACTTCGCAGGGCTCGGTCCCGGTGCGCAGGACCAGCTCTGGCAGGCAGTGAAACGATCAGAGCGCGAGGAAGCGCCCTAGTTCGCGTTCGCTGAGACGGACTTCGATGCGGACTTCGGGTCCGTCTCCACCCTCGTCGCCCTCCTCGGACAGCACCTCTCCCCGCGCGTGGAGGAAAGCGATCTTTCGGCCGGCGCTTGCCGGAAGCACGAAACTGTGGATCCTGGCATCGGCGGACAAGCGCTGGCCGACCGTCTGCAGCAGCGTATCGAGCCCCTCTCCGGTCAATGCCGAAACGGGAACGATCGTCCCTTCGCCCCGAACCGCCAGGACCGAGCGAAAGTCCTCGACCTGCCGCGGCGTAAGCATATCCCATTTGTTCCAGACTTCGATGATCGGCACCGCCGGCTCCCCGCCCTCCCCCTCTGTCATCCCGAGTTCGCCCAGGACGCCCAGCACCTGGCGCTTCTGCGCCTCGCTCTCGGCATTGGCGATGTCGCGAACATGCAGGATCAGGTCGGCGGCGGTGACTTCCTCCAGCGTCGCGCGGAACGCGGCGACCAACTGGGTCGGCAAGTCTGAAATGAAACCGACGGTATCGGACAGGATCGCCTTTTCAAGCCCCGGCACCCGGATCGCGCGCATCGTCGGATCGAGCGTGGCGAACAGCAGGTTTTCCGCCACCACGTCCGCGCCGGTCAGCCGGTTGAACAGCGTGGATTTGCCGGCGTTGGTATATCCGACCAGCGCGATCGTCGGCCACGGTGCCTTTTCACGGCGGTCGCGGTGCAGCCCGCGCGTGCGGCGCACTTGCTCAAGCTCGCGACGGATCTTGGCCATGCGGTCGCGGATCATGCGGCGGTCGGCCTCGATCTGGGTCTCACCGGGGCCGCCAAGGAAGCCGAAGCCGCCGCGCTGCCTCTCCAGGTGGGTCCAGCTGCGCACCAGCCGTCCGGCCTGATAGTCGAGGTGTGCCAGCTCGACCTGAAGCCGGCCTTCCGCCGTCGCCGCCCGCTCGCCGAATATCTCCAGGATCAAGCCGGTGCGGTCGATGACCTTGCGTCTCAGTTTCTCTTCGAGGTTGCGCTGCTGGATCGCGGTGAGCGCGCCGTCGATGACGACAAGCTCCGCCTCGGACTGCTCGCAGGCGACAGCGATGTTCTCCACCTGCCCTTCGCCAAGCAAGGTCGCCGGGCGCGGTTCACGCACCGGCACGGCGAAGGCATCGACTACCTCCAGCCCGATGGCCAGAGCCAGGCCTTTCGCTTCGTCGAGACGTGCTTCCGGCTCGGGGCCCGCCGGCAAGCCGCCGGGCCTCCGGCGCATGAGCGGGCAGACGACCAGCGCCTTCGCCCCACGTGTAACCTCGCCCTTCGATTCTTCTTCGGAAAACGTGATGTTATGTCCTGTATTTATCGTTGCCTGTAGTTATCGTTGATTGTGATTGTTTCAATCGTCGTCCTCATCCTCGTCCTGCGATTGCAGGTCGACCGGGGTGACTGGCTGGATGGTCGACACGGCGTGCTTATAAGCAAGCTGCACATAGCCTTCCCGCTCAAGGAGCACGCAGAAGAGATCGTAGGCCGCGACCCGGCCCTGCAACATGACGCCGTTGACCAGGAACATCGTGACCTGGACGCCCTCTACCCGAATGCTCGACAGGAACACGTCCTGAAGCAGACGTACTTTCTTGCCGTTCTCGGCGCCGAGCCCGAACTGCACGGCATCGACGGGGATGCTGGGCATGATCGTCGAGATCGCGTGCTTGTAGACAAGCTGAGACTGGCCATCGCGCCGCAGCAGGATCGAGAAGTTGTCGAACCAGGTGACGATTCCCTGAAGCTTCACGCCCTTCACCAGGAACATCGTGACCGGGACCTTCCCCTTGCGCAGCAGGTTGAGGAACTGATCCTGGAGGTTTTGGCCTTTCGACCCATTCGCGGAAACTTCCGGCGGCGGCGGGGGTGCCGAGCGGGGGCGAGCGGTCAGGGTACGTCCAGCCATTGCTATTCTCCGTTTTTTTGGCGGCGCACCGGGGGTGCGCCACGATCTGGCCAGCGTAACGACTGATTGTTACGACTGACCGTGCCTCATAAGGGTAGTGCTTTGCTGCAATGCAGTAAATCCGGAAAATTGTACGTAAGCTGTATCATCGTGGAATCTGTGCCAAATTTCTCGGCCGCCCCGTCACTCTTCCCCCAACGCGTCAGGTTCGCGCCGGTCGGTGAGACCTAGCAGCTTGAGCTTTCGGTGCAGGGCCGAGCGCTCCATGCCGATGAATGCCGCGGTGCGGGAAATGTTTCCCGAGAATCGCCGAATCTGGACTTTCAGGTATTCGCGCTCGAAACTCTCGCGCGCCTCGCGCAGCGGCACCGTCATCATCGCGGAGACATTCGAGCCGCCTTGGACCTGGTTGTCGGTAATCTCCGGAGGCAGCATGTCGGCCTCGATCCGGTCCAGCTTCTCCTGAGGCGCCATGATCATCGTGCGTTCCACCACGTTGCGAAGCTGGCGGACGTTGCCCGGCCAGTCGTAGGCCTGGAGCGCGGTGATCGCCTCTTCCGCCAGCGCGGGGGGTGGGACGTTCTGCTTGGCGGCGTAGCGCGCGAAGAAATGGGCGGCCAGCGCGGGTATGTCCTCGCGTCGCTCGCTCAGTGCCGGAATGGGGACCGGCACCACATTGAGGCGATAGAACAAGTCCTCGCGGAAGCGGCGCTCGGCGATCTCGGTCTCGAGACAGCGCGAGGTGGAGGACAGCACCCGCACATCGACGCGGATCTGACGATTCCCACCGACCCGCACGAAACTCTGCTCGGTCAGCACCCTCAGGATGCGCGCCTGGGTAGAGAGCGGCATGTCGGCCACTTCGTCGAAATAGAGCGTGCCACCGTCGGCCATCTCCAGCAGGCCGGGACGAATCAGGCTGCCATCCCGCTCCTCCCCGAAGAGTTCCTGCTCGAACCGCTCCGGCGTGATCCGTGCCGAATTGACGCTGACGAAGGCGTTCTGCGCGCGCGGGCTCCAGCTGTGCAGCAGGCGCGCCGCCACTTCCTTGCCCGCCCCCGCCGGCCCGGAGATAAGCAGGCGACTGCCCGTGTTCGCGACGCGCTTCAGCGTCGCGCGAACCTGATTGATCGCCGCGCTGTTGCCGGTGAACTCTTCCGCATTCGAAAAGTCCTGCCGCAACTGCGCGTTCTCGCGCCGCAACCGCTCCGTCTCCGTGGCGCGGGCAACCAGATGCAGCAGCTTTTCCGCCTCGAAGGGCTTCTCGATGAAGTCCACAGCCCCCCGGCTGATCGCCGCGACCGCCGTGTCGATGTTGCCGTGACCCGAGAAGATGATCACGGGGAGATCAGGCTCGCGCTGCTTGACTGCGTCGAGCACTTCGAGCCCATCCATCGGACTGCCGTGCAGCCACACGTCGAGCAGCAGCAGCGAGGGCCGCCGCTCATCCACGGCGGCAAGCGCCGAGACGCTGTCCCCGGCGGTGCGGCAATCGTAACCCTCGTCGCTCAGCACGCCCGCGACAAGTTCGCGGATATCGCGCTCGTCATCGATAATCAGAATTTCGATAGCCATTCCCAGGTATTCACTCCGCTGCTTCGGTATCGCGCCTGTCCGGCTCGGGCATTTCCGATATCGGATCGCAGGCGAAACTCATCGACACGCTGGTTCCCCCCTCCTCCAATCCCGTGAAGGTCATTTCTCCGCCGTGCTCCTCGACGATCTTGTTGACGATCGCGAGGCCCAGCCCGGTCCCTTTCTCGCGCGTCGTCACGTAAGGTTCGACGAGCCGCTCTCGATCATGCGGCAGGCCGATGCCATTGTCGGATATGGTGACCACGATCGCATGGCCCCTGCTCGCCAGATCGACGGCGATGCGGCCGCGATAGCCCTCGGGGGCGTCCTTGGCTTTGGCCTCGATCGCCTCGACCGCGTTTTTGAGCACATTGGTTACGGCTTGGCCGAACTGGTGGCGATCGCAGGCGATGGTGGTGATGGCATTGTCGGCGGTCAGCGAGAACCGCAGGTCAGGCAGCGCCACTTCCTGCAGGAACACCGCCTGCCTTGTCAGCGCCACCGGGTCCTCGATACGGAACACCGGCTTCGGCAGCCGTGCGAAGGAGGAGAACTCGTCCACCATCTTGCGCAAGTCGCCCACCTGCCGGATGATCGTGTCGGTCAGATCCTCGAACAGCTCGGGATTGTCTTCGATCTGCTTGCGATAACGGCGGCGCAGTCGCTCAGTGGCGAGCTGGATCGGCGTGAGCGGATTCTTGATCTCGTGCGCGATGCGACGGGCGACATCGGACCAGGCGGCCTGCCGCTGATCGAGCAACTGCCGGGTGATGTCCTCGAAGGTGATGACATGGCCGGTGTTGTCGCGACTGATCTTGACCGCAAGGGTCAGAAGCTCGCTGGCCTTGCTGTACTGGATGATGCCGCTGGCAAGGTTCGACTCGATCAGCCCGGCGATCTGCGGCGAAATCCGCGCCAGATCGAGCCCGATCGGCGGAAGGCTGTCGCGATCGAGCAGCAGGCGCTGCGCGGAGCTGTTCATCAGCAGGACGTTGCCCGCCCCATCAAGCGAGATGATCCCCGCGGTGACCGATTCGAGCACCGCCTCGATGAATGCGCGCCGCTCCTGCAGCTGCTGATTGGCGCCGACCAGCGCCTGCGTCTGCTTCTCGATCTGGGCGGTCATGCGGTTGAAGGCGCGGTTGAGCAGGCCGATCTCGTCCGCGCCGGTTCGCCCTTCGACTCTCAGCGCGAAGTTGCCCGCGCCGACGCTGCGCGCGGCATCGACGAGTTCGAACAGCGGCTTCACCTGCCGATCGGCAAAGCGCAGCCCGAACCACACGGACAGCCCGACCAGAGCCAGCGAGGCGACGAACAGCGCGACGTTGAAGCGCAACTGCAGCACGCGCGCGCGGTTGGTCAGCACCTCGTAGGCCTGGACGATGTTCTGGGCGCGCTGGCCCTGGCTGAAGGCGAGCAGGTCGGAGCTGCGGGCGGTGTAGAGATAGACTCCGGCTTGACGGTCTATCGGGATCACGGCTTCGATCTTGTTGGCATCGGCGCTCAACACGATCTGGTCACCGGCATCGAGCCGCCGCAATGTATCGGGTGTCACGCGCTGGTGCGTGCTGTTGCCCTCGGGATCGACGATGGCGGCGGTCCGAAGCTTGCCGTCCTGCCCGCGCTGAAGGATCGCCGATTCGGTCAGCCGCCGATAGACCACCTGCTGCGAATAGAATTCGGCGAACTTGGGCGTGGTGATCGGCTCCTCGCTGAGGACGACACGCATGTCCTCCGCCATCGCCACCGATTCGTAGCCGACGTCGCGCTGAGTCTGCTCGTAATAGCCGCGCGCCATCTTGTTGGCGTTCTCCAGCAACCCGCGCGAGTTGTCGGAGAACCAGAACTCGACGCCCGACTGGAACAAGTATGAAGCGAAGATCACCACCAGCAGCGTCGGGATTGCGGCGATGAGCGAGAATATGAACACCAGTCGCACGTGCATCCGCCCGGTGCCGCCCACCGTCTCGGCCGCGCGTCGCAGCGCCATTCGCCGCCCCAGCAGGACCAGGATCGCCATCGCGGGAACGAGCGTGCCGATCAGCAGCGATGCGGTGAGGTTGGCCGGGAGCAGACCGCCTTTCTCGGCGGTGGAATCGAGCGCCATCCACGTCGTGACGGTCATCAGGATAAAAGCGACGACGGCGACCGTTTCGAGCACCGCGAAGAAGTTCGCCCTGCGCGAGGTGACCTGAAGCCGCCGCCACCATCGCGGCCACCCCCTGTTCGCCAGCGGTCGCCCCAGTCTTGACGGACCTAGCCTTGACGGACCTAGCCTTGACGGACCTGGCCTTGACCGACCTTGTCTCGACGGGATGCTGTTCATCGTTGCGCGGTTACAACACCGCTGTTGCACGACTGCAAGTCATTTTCCCGCGATCCGCAATCCTGGACCTGGTCAACCGCGCCGGGAGAACAGTTCGGGGTCCAGAGCCAGCTCGTCCAGCCGCTTGCGCAAGGTGTTGCGGTTGATGCCCAGCGCCTGCGCCGCGCGCAACTGGTTGCCGCCGGTACTTTTCAGCACTTCGGCGAAGAGCGGCCGCTCGAACGCCGCCAGGGCGGCTTCGTAAATCGAGCCTGGCGCCGGCTTGTTCCGCGACAGCCAGCGGGCGACCGCGCCATCGACATCCACAGCCGAACCCTCTCCCACCGCACTTGCGCCCTCGTCCTGCCGCAGCAGGAAATCGAGCGAGGCGGTGTCGATCGTCTCCTCGCGAGCCAGCAACGCCAGGCGATAGATGAAGTTCTTCAACTCGCGCACGTTGCCGCGCCACAGCTGCCGGCCCAGCCACTCGGCCGCGCCCGTGGTCAATTTGCGGCGGGGCAGCCCCTCCCCCGCCGCCTGCATCAGGAAATGCCGGGCTAGCAGATCGATGTCCTCCGGCCGGTCGCGCAGGGGCGGCATGTGGATCGGCACGACGTTGAGGCGGTAATAGAGGTCCTCGCGGAACATGCCGCCGGCGATCATCGGCTGGAGGTCCTTGTTGGTCGCGGCGACGATACGCACGTCGAGGCGGACCTCCTCGCGGCCGCCGACCCGGCGGATGCTCCCCGATTGCAGGGCGCGCAGCAGCCGGGTCTGGGCCTGCATCGGCATGTCGCCGATCTCGTCGAGGAACAGCGTCCCTCCGGCCGCCTGCTCGAACTTGCCGATATGCCGCGCGACGGCACCGGTGAAGGCGCCCTTTTCGTGTCCGAACAGCTCGCTCTCTATCAGATCGGCGGGGATCGCCGCGGTGTTGACGGCAACGAAGGGACCCGTGCGCCTGTTGCCCAGCTGATGGATCGCCTCGGCGACCAGTTCCTTCCCGGTCCCCGATTCACCCAGGATCAGCACCGTCAGGTCGTTGCGCAGGACCCGCGAGATCATGCGGAACACCGACTGCATCGCCACGCTGCGGCCGACCAGCGGCAGTCCGTCGCCGAGCGGCTGATCGCCGTCCGGACCAGCCGACGAGGGCGATGCGCCCACCGCCTGCCGCACCGTGCGGGCCAGCTCGTCGATATCGAAAGGCTTTGGGAAATACTCGAAGGCGCCGGTGTCGCTCGCCCGAATGGCGGTATCGAGCGTGTTCTGCGCCGAGAGGATCACCACCGGAAGGGCGGGATAGGCGTCGCGAATCCTGCCCAGCGTCTCGATCCCGTCCCCATCGGGGAGCATCACGTCGGTCACGAGCGCGGAAAACGTCCGGTCGGCCAGCAGCCGGTCACGCTCGGCGACGGTGTCGCAGCAAATGACGGCAAAGCCTTCCGCCTCCAGCGCGGCGGTGATGACGATCGCGATCGAGGCATCGTCTTCGACCAGCAGGATAGTCATGACGCGACGTTCTTTCTGCTTTTCGGCACGGCGGATTCTTGCGCGAGCGGCAAGTGGATACGGAAATGGGTGAGGCCGTTGGTGTCGTCCCGCTCGTGGCTGATCCGCCCGTTCATATCGCGGATCAGCTTGCGCACCAGGGGCAGGCCCAGCCCCTGACCCGACTTCTTGGTGGTCACGAACGGTTCGAAGATGTGGTCGCGCATCGAAGGATCGACGCCCGGCCCGTTATCGCTGATCCGCAGTTCCACAGGCAGCCGTACCGACTTTGCGGAGCCGGCGGAACGCAGTTGCAAGCCGCTTGCAAAGCGGGTGCGAACGACGATCCGCGGCTTCTTACCCCCCTCGCTCGCCTCGCGCGCATTGGACAGCAGGTTGATGAGCACCTGCACCAGCCCATCGGGGTTGCCGAGCACCGGGGGCAGCGAGGGGTCGAACTCCTCGTCCACCTTCAGCGCGCCATTGCGGCTGGCGGCGGCCAACACGGCGATGGCGCGGCGGGTGATCTCATGCAGGTTGCACGGCTCGACCGGGGCGGTGGTCCGCCCGCTCAGCAGCTGCATCTGCTCGATCAGGTTGGCGATCCGGTCGACCTCGGAGGTGATCAGTTCCGTCAGCGCGCGGTCGCCGCCCGTCACCTTGCGTCCCAGCAGTTGGGACGCCCCCCTGATCCCGGCGAGCGGGTTCTTGATCTCGTGCGCCAGGATTTCGGGACCGCGCAGCGCGGCGTTGTCGGCGCTGCCGGAATCCTCTCCCAGCGCCTCGATCGCGCGGTTGTCCTGAAGCGAAAGCAGCTGCCATCCCGGCGCGTCCGCCACCGGAGTGACCGAGATGTCGATGCGGCGATGGCCCAGCCCCGCGACCATCGCATCGACCTCGCGCGCCCAGATTGGAATGTCGCTGTCGCCCAGCAGCTCGACCAGCCGCGTTTCGCCCAGGTCCAGCGCATCGGCGAGATTCCTGCCGACCAGCCGGCGCGAGCTTTGTCCGAAGAACTGCTCGGCGGCGGGATTGACCGCGGCGATGCGGAAACCGGGCTCCAGCAGGATGACGCCCAGCGGCAAGCTTGCCAGCTGGCGGGAGGCATCGGGTATCTCCGCCCCGGTCATGCCGCCTGGCGCTGCGGCGCGGCGACCGGGCCTTCGATCAGCGGCCGGTAGAACTCGCCCAGCGCGTGGATCACCGCCTCGGCATCGTCGATGAAGTTGACGCGGTTGCGGAATTCGGCCGAGCCATGGAGCCCGCGCGTGTACCAGCCCAGATGCTTGCGCGCCATCCGGACCCCGGTGTCGCGCCCATAGTGCGAGAGCATGGTCTCATAGTGCTCGATCACCAGGTCGAACTGCTCGGCCAGCGAGGGATCGGCGGGCACGGCCCCCGTACGCAGCCATCGCATCACCTGCCCCAGGAACCACGGGCGGCCGTAAGCGCCTCGCCCGATCATCGCACCGTCCGCGCCGGACTGCTCCAGCGCCGCCGCGGTATCCTCGATCGAGCAGATGTCGCCGTTGACGATCACCGGCACCGAGACCGCCTGCTTGACCTTGCGCACGAAGCTCCAGTCGGCGTTGCCCTTGTACATCTGGTTGCGGGTGCGGCCGTGGACGGTGATCATCTTCGCGCCGAGATCCTCGGCGATGCGGGCCAGCTCGGGCGCGTTGAGGCTGTCGTGACACCAGCCCATCCGCATCTTGACCGTGACCGGCACCGACACCGCCTTGACGCAGGCTTCGATCAGGCTCGCCGCCAGCCTCAGGTCGCGCATCAATGCCGAGCCGGCGTCGCCGCTCGTCACCTTGCGCACCGGGCAACCCATGTTGATGTCGACGATCGCCGCGCCCTTCTGCTCGGAGAGTTTCGCCGCTTCCGCCATCTCGGCCGGCACGCAGCCGACGAGCTGCATCGATACCGGCTCTTCCACAGGGTCCCACGCCGCTTTCTGGATCGATTGGCGGGTCTCGCGGATCGCGGCGGGACTGGCGATCATCTCCGTGACGTTGAGCCCCGAGCCATAGCGTCGCACGAGCCGGCGAAACGGCAGGTCGGTCACCCCCGTCATCGGCGCGAGGATCACCGGGCAGCCGATCTCGACCGGCCCGACGCGGATCGAAGAAAGCTGCGGAGGAACTGGAACCGAAGTCATCGCGGTGAACTGCCTAAAAAACAGGCAGCGCATAGTGGATTGCCCTTGTCCCGGCAAGCCTCTACCCGCCGGGCCATGGCCGAAAGCGCTTCTCCCTTACCCTCAGCCGCGACGGTACTGGTCGCGGGCGGAAGCGGCTCGCGCGCGGGACTGGCGCTGCCCAAGCAGTATGCGCCTTATCGCGGGACGACCGTACTTGGTTTCGCCGTGAAACGGCTGCGCGGGGCGGTGTCTGGCCCGATCATTGTGGTGCTCCCTGACGGCGACGAAGAACGGGCAGCGGGGGCAATCGGATCGTTCAAAGATGTACACTTCGCCATCGGCGGCGCGACGCGACAGGAGTCCGTGCGGGCGGGACTGGGGCGGTTGGTGAAATTGACACCTTCTGCCCGCCATGTCCTGATCCACGACGCCGCCCGGCCCGACCTTCCGCCCGAAGTCGTCGCACGCCTGCTGGCCCGGTTGACCGACGCAAAAGGTGCGATCCCGGTGCTTCCCGTGCCTGACAGCATGGTCTTCGCCGACGACGGCCTCATGGGAGAGCCCGCTCCCCGCGACATGCTCCGCAGGGTGCAGACGCCGCAAGCGTTCGTCACCCAAGCCATCATTGCCGCGCACGAAGCATGGCAAGGCGCGCCAAACGCCACCGACGATGCGCAAGTGCTCCGCGCCGCCGGGATGGACGTGGCGCTGGTCGAAGGAGACGAAGCCTTGCGCAAGCTTACTTACGCCGAAGACTTCGCCATCCAAGCGCCGTCCGTCCGGGTCGGCTTCGGCCATGACGTTCACCGCCTGGCCGAAGGCGAAGAGCTGTGGCTCTGCGGCATCAAAATCGATCACACGCACGGCCTTTCCGGCCACAGCGACGCCGACGTGGCGATCCACGCGCTGGTCGATGCCCTGCTCGGCGCGATAGGCGCCGGCGACATCGGGCAGCATTTCCCGCCGAGCGATCCGCAATGGCGCGGGGCATCGTCCGACCGCTTCCTGGCCCACGCGGCAACGCTCGTTGCCGACGCGGGCTATCGCCTCGGTAACGCCGATGTCACGATCACCTGCGAAGCCCCCCGCATCGGCCCGCACCGGGAAGCCATGCGCGCGCAACTCGCGGGCATTCTCGGCGTTGACATCGGAGCGGTGGGCGTCAAGGCGACGACCACCGAAAAGCTTGGCTTCACCGGGCGCGGCGAAGGAATAGCGGCGCAGGCGGTGGTCAGCCTGATCCGGAACTGAAGCTCCACGAAAGGACCATCGCAATGCGCCTGTTCGTTACGATTGCCGCCGCTTCGCTCGCGGTGACGCCGGCGGTAGCCCAATCCGCCGAACCTTGCCTGACGCCGGCGGAGTTCTCCGCGCTGGCCGGCTATGCCATGCCCAGCGTGATCGCCGGCGCGACCAAGCGCTGCGCCGCCACGCTCAACGGTCAATCGTACCTCGGCAAGCAGGGCCCGGCGCTTGCAACGCGCTATGCGGCGCACAAGGACACGTCCTGGCCGATGGCCAGGACGGCATTCCTCAAGTTCACGTCGAACGGCGACAACAAGGCCGACGCCATCCTCACCGGCCTGCCCGACACCACGCTCCAGCAGATGCTGGACGGCGTGGTCGAAGGCATGGTGGCGCAGGAGATCCCGCTCAAGGACTGCTCCACCATCGACAAGTTCGTGCGGTTGCTGGCACCCCTTCCGCCCGAGAACACCGCGGAACTGATCAGTCTTGCAGTCGGGCTGACTTCCGCTTCGGACAAGTCCGGGAAGAACGGGAAAGTCAGCAAGTTGAACATCTGCCCCGCAGGCCAATGACGCATACCATGACCGATTCGCTGCTCCCCGCCGACATGGTCGAACTGGCGACCCGCGTGGTGCGAGAGAACGCCGCGCTCGGCCGCAGGGTCTGCGTCGCGGAAAGCTGCACCGGGGGACTGGTCGCCGCGGCGCTGACCGAGATTCCCGGATCGTCGGCGGTGCTCGATCGCGGGTTCGTGACGTATTCGAACGAATCGAAGCAGGAACTGCTGGGCGTGCCCGAGGACCTTCTCGACACTTTCGGCGCGGTCTCGGTCGCGACGGCCTGGGCCATGGCCCAAGGCGCGCTGCGTCACAGCCGGGGCGATGTCGCGGTCGCGATCAGCGGCGTCGCGGGGCCCGGCGGCGGCACCGAGTTCAAGCCGGTCGGGTTGGTCGTCTTCGCGCGCGCCGATCGCGGCGTGGAAGAAGTGAACGCGGAGGAGCGCCGCTTTCCTCCCGAAGGCTCACGCGCCGAAATCCGCCATCAGGCTGCGCTGGTCGCGCTCGAACTGCTGTTGCCGTAGAGATCGCGCGCGCGATCCTCGAACGCCGTCACCATCTTGCGGAAGGCCCGGTCGAAATACTGGCCCGCCAGCTTTTCGAACAACGCATTGCGGAAAGTGAAGTCGACGTCGAATTCGATCTCGCATTCGTCGGGCCCCAGCGCATGGAATACCCAGCGGTTGTCGAGATCCTTCAACGGTCCGTCGACGTAGTGGACCCGGATTTCCTCGGGGCGGCGCTTCTCGACGCGTGAGGTGAACTTCTCGCGCAGCGCCTTGAAGCCCACCAGCATGTCGGCGATCATCTCGCCCTCGCTGTCGGACTTGATCCGCGTCGCGACCACCCAGGGCAGGAACTCGTGGTAGCGGCCGACATCGGCGACAAGATCGAACATACGCTCGGCGCTGTAGGGCAGCCGCCGGAATTCGTGGATGCCGGGCATCAGATCGAGGCCCCTGCCCCCGATCCCGCCGCCTTGCCCAGTTTCGCCTCGCGCGCGGCGCGCATCTCGCGGAAATCGTCGCCGGCGTGGTAGCTCGATCGCGTCAACGGCGAGGCCGCGACCTGAAGGAAGCCCTTGGCCCGCGCGATCGCGCCATAGGCATCGAACGCCTTGGGCGTGACGAACTCCTTGACCTCGGCATGGCGCGGGGTCGGGCGCAGGTACTGGCCCATGGTCAGGAAATCGATGTCGGCGCAGCGCATGTCGTCCATCACTTGATGGACCTCCAGACGCTCTTCCCCCAGCCCCAGCATGATCCCCGACTTGGTGAAGATCGAAGGATCGTGCGTCTTCACCCGCTCCAGCAGCTTCAGCGAGGCGTAGTAGCGCGCGCCGGGACGGATCGTCGGATAAAGCCGCGGCACCGTCTCCAAGTTGTGGTTGTAGACATCGGGCCGCGCCGTCACGATCGCTTCCACCGCCCGGTCCATGCGGCCCCGAAAGTCCGGCGTCAGTATCTCGATGGTCGTCCTGGGCGTCGTCCTGCGCAGCGCCTCGATCACCTTGACGAACTGGCTCGCGCCGCCGTCCGGCAGGTCGTCGCGGTCGACCGAGGTGATGACGATATGCTCGAGCCCCAGCTTGGCCGCCGCTTCGGCGACATGCTCGGGCTCGGCGGGATCGACGCGGCCGGGCATCCCGGTCTTGACGTTGCAGAAGGCGCAGGCGCGGGTGCAGGTATCGCCCAGGATCATCACCGTCGCGTGCTTCTGCTTCCAGCACTCGCCGATATTGGGGCAGGCCGCTTCCTCGCACACGGTGTTGAGGCCCAGGTCGCGCATCAGGGTGCGCGTCTCGCCATATTCCTTCGACGTGGGCGCCTTGACCCTGATCCATTCGGGCTTGCGGCGGAATGAATCAGGGCGTTCGGGGCTGGATTCGGGAACTGGAGCGGAGGAGAGATCGTTCATGTGCGCCAGATAGTCCGATGTTCCGGCGCTTGCCAGTGCCAATATCAACGGTATTGAGCGGTGGCATGACTGACGTCGCCCCCCAGCTCGCCACCTTGATCGAAGGCTATCGCCGCTTCCGCGAGACCAGGTGGACCCCGCACCGCGAACGCTGGGCAACCCTGCGCGAGAGCCAGAGTCCCGAAGTCATGATAATCGCCTGCTCGGACAGCCGCGTCGATCCGTCCCAGATCTTCGACGTCGCGCCAGGCGAGATCTTCGTGGTGCGCAATGTCGCCGCGCTTGTGCCACCGTTCGAGACCACCCCCGGACACCACGGCGTCTCGGCCGCGCTGGAGTTCGCGGTGCAAGTGCTGAAAGTGAAGGAGATCATCGTCATGGGCCACGGCCTGTGCGGTGGCTGCCGCGCCGCACTGACGCAGGAACTGCATGGGGCCGAGCCGGGCGAAGGCGGCTTCATCGCCGACTGGATCGCGATGCTGGACGACGCGCGAGAACCCATCGCCGAGTCTCTCGGCACACAGGGCCGCGACGCGGAGCGGGCGATGGAGCAGGCGGCGGTCCGCGTCAGCCTGGAGAACCTGATGACGTTCCCCTGTATCCGCCGCAAGACCCGCGACGGAGAGCTGCGCTTGCGCGGAGCCTTTTTCGCGATCGCCGATGGGTTGCTTCACCTGATGGATGATGCAACCGGCGATTTCGCACCGGTCGTCTGACCGGAACACAAAAAAAGGCGGCGGACACCGGCCCGCCGCCCTTCGATATCCGTCAGCCGGAAATCAGCTGGTCGGCGCGCCGCCGGCCTTGCTGGCAGCGTAAGCCGCCCACAGCTTGGCGATGGATGCGCGGTTGCCGGTCACCTTGCCGAACGACTGCTGGGCAGCGGCGTACTTGCCCTGATCGAACTGCGCGATACCGAGGCGGGTGTTCACCAAAGCCGCATCGGCGCCCGGCTTTACCAGCGCCAGCGTGTAAAGCTCCTCCGCCTTCGCCGCCTGGCCATAGCTGAGCAGCGCATCGGCCGCGCCCGTAACGGTCGCCGCCGTGGCGCTCGCCTTGCGCGCGTCGGCCTCATAGCCCGACAGCGAGCCCCTGTCGGCGGCGATGCGTCCGGCGGCCTGGCTCTTGGCGTCGGCGACGAAAGTGTCGTTCGCCTTGAGCGCGCCGGCCGAAATTCCGGCGTTGATCACGTCGGTCACTTCGCCGGGGAACCTGCGGGGATCGGCAGCTTCGATATATTCGATATAGTCCCGCGGCTCGGCATAGCTGTTGCTGCGGCCCATCAGCCGCATCAGATCGAGCGTCTCCTGCGGATTGAGCTTCGCCAGCTCACGGATGATCGTCGCCGCGAGGCCGACGTTCTTGGCATTGGGATGATCGGTGATCAGCATCGCGCCGAACTCGGCCGTGTCGTTGATCTGACCGGCCTTGAACGACGAAGCCATACCGCGACGATACCAGGCTTCGGGAGCCGCGGTACCGCCAGCCTTTGCGTTCTGGATCGCCCGCTTGAGAACCGCCGTGCCCTGAGCACCCTGATTGGAGCCGATCAGCGCCTCTGCCAGAAGGACCTCGCTGTTGTCCTCCTTGTACCCGGCGTCGATCGCCCGCTGCAGATACTGGGCGGCCTCGGGATAGTCGCCCGCCTGATAGGCAAGCTGTCCGGCGATCGAGTTGAAGCGCGGCTGGTCGGCGGGATTGCCGAGACCGCTTTCCAGCATCGCCTTGATCCCGCGACGCTGCAACGAAGGATCCAGCGCGACCGAGCCGAGGTTGACGGCCATGTTGCCGGCAAGGAAGCGATCGTCGGGCTTCTCGATGGCCGCGAACACTTTCTCCAGTTCCGCCTTCTCGTCGGCGATCGCGGCGGCCATCGCGGCATTGGCCGAGGCCAGCTGCTGCTTGTTGTTGGCCCGCTGCGCCGCCTCGATCTGCGCCTTGGCGGCAACGATATCAGGGGCGGTCTTGGCTGCATCCAGCACCTTCTGGGCGGGACCGGCAACCGCCGTCATGCCCTTGGAAAAGGCGAGCTTGGGCGCTTTCGCCGCCTTCTCTGCCGCAACCGCGGTGCCGCTGGTCACGCCAGCGCCGGCAGCCATCCCGAACGCCAGCGCGGCGCCGAGCGCCATTTTCGAAACAAGAGCAGCGGATTTCGACGTGCCCGATCGGATCATGTGTATCTCTCCTCGATTGCGCGGCTGACGTGCCGGCTGCGGTCCAAGCCGCGATCCCAAAACTATGGCCCAAAACAGTGCTGATGCTACTGGCGATCATTCCGCCGAAAGGCAACAGGGTGCGCAGTGCCCCACCACCGCTGAACCCCGATTGAATGCATCTCGCCGCAAGCATTCATCTCCCCACCGCATATGTGGAAAAAGAGACACTTTCGCGTCGGCCCCGCAGCGGGTGTGCTGGCATTCCTGCGACGCTTGACCTAGAGCCCTTGGAGACAAGAACAAACAGCAAAAAGAACGACAGCCAGGCGTGAGCGAAGACACCGAAATCCTCGATAATCCGGGTCCTGAAGGGGCGTATGCCCGCGTCGACATCGTCGACGAGATGAAGACCAGTTATCTCGACTACGCGATGAGCGTGATCGTCAGCCGTGCGCTGCCCGATGTGCGTGACGGTTTGAAGCCGGTCCACCGCCGCATCCTGTTCGCCAGCCAGGAAGGCGGCTTCGTCGCCGGGCGGCCCTATCGCAAGTCCGCGAAGATCGTCGGCGACGTAATGGGCAACTATCACCCGCATGGCGACAGCGCGATCTACGATGCCCTCGCCCGCATGACGCAGGACTGGTCGATGCGGCTGCCGCTGATCGACGGTCAGGGCAACTTCGGCTCGATGGACCCCGATCCGCCGGCTTCCATGCGGTATACCGAGGCCCGCCTGGCCCGCGTCGCCAATTCGCTGCTCGACGATCTCGACAAGGATACGGTCGATTTCCAAGACAACTACGACGGTTCGCGGCGCGAGCCCACGGTTCTCCCGGCGCGCTATCCCAATCTCCTGGTCAACGGCGCCGGCGGCATCGCGGTCGGGATGGCGACCAACATTCCGCCCCATAACCTAGGCGAGGTGATCGACGCGTGCCTCGCGATGATGGACGATCCGACGATCGGCGCGGATCGCCTGATCGAGATCATTCCCGGTCCCGATTTCCCCACCGCTCCCCTCATCCTCGGCACGGCGGGCGCGCGCGGGGCCTATATCACCGGCCGCGGCTCGATCATCCAGCGCTGCCGCCACGAGATCGAGGAAGGCCGGGGCGACCGCCGTTCCATCGTGCTGACCTCGATCCCGTTCCAGGTCGGCAAGTCCGGCTTGGTCGAGAAGATCGCCGAAGCCGCCAAGGACAAGCGGATCGAAGGCGTCTCGGACATCCGCGACGAGTCCAGCCGGCTGGGCATGCGCGTGGTGGTGGAGCTCAAGCGCGACGCGACGCCCGAAGTGGTGCTCAACCAGATCTGGCGGCACACGCCCGCGCAATCGAGCTTCCCCGCCAATATGCTGGCGATCCGCGGCGGGCGGCCCGAGATCCTGGCGCTGCGCGATATCATCCAGGCCTTCATCCAGTTCCGCGAGGAGGTCATCACCCGGCGCACCAAGTTCGAGCTGAACAAGGCGCGCGACCGAGCGCATATCTTGCTGGGCCTCGTGGTCGCGGTGACCAACCTCGACGAAGTCGTCCGGATCATTCGCGGTTCACCAAACCCGGTCGCCGCCCGCGCCGCGCTGCTGGCGCGCGAATGGCCGATCGGCGACATTGCCCAGTATATCCGGCTCGTCGAGGCGATCGAGCCCAACGCCGAGCAGGCGGGCGGGACCTATTCGCTCTCCGAAGTGCAGGTAAGGGCGATCCTGGACCTCAGGCTCCATCGCCTGACCGCGCTGGGCCGCGACGAGATCGGCGACGAACTGAAGGTGCTTGCCGACGCGATCGCCGAATACCTGGCGATCCTTGCCGACCGCGTGAAGCTCTTTGCCGTGATGCGCGCGGAGCTGCTGGCGGTACGCGAGGCCTATGCCACGCCGCGTGTTTCCGAGATCACCGCCGCCTGGGACGGGGTCGAGGACGAGGATCTGATCGAGCGCTCCGAAATGGTCGTGACGGTGACCATGGACGGCTACATCAAGCGCACGCCGCTTTCGACCTTCCGCGCGCAGAACCGGGGCGGCAAGGGCCGCGCCGGGATGGCGACGAAGGAAGAAGACGCCGTCTCCGAGATGTTCGTCACCAGCACCCACACGCCGGTGCTGTTCTTCTCGACCGCGGGCAAGGTCTATCGCCTGAAAGTGTGGCGGCTGCCCGAAGGCGGCCCTGCCACGCGCGGGCGACCCATCGTCAACCTGCTGCCGGCGCTCGACCAGGGCGAGACGATCGCCACGGTGCTGCCGCTGCCCGAGGACGAAAGCACATGGGGCGCGCTTCATGTGGTGTTCGCCACGGCCAAGGGCGGCGTGCGGCGCAACAGCATGGACGCCTTCGCCAACATCCCCTCGAACGGCAAGTTCGCGATGCGCTTTGAAGAGGGCTCGGATGACCGGCTGATCGGCGTCGCCCTGCTCGACAGCAACGACGACGTCCTGCTCGCATCGCGGCAGGGCAAGGCGATCCGTTTCGCCGGAGACGATGTCCGTGAATTCCAGAGCCGGACGTCCACCGGCGTTCGCGGCATGAGCCTTAAGGGGGACGACGAGGTCATCTCGCTCTCGATCCTGCATCGTGTCGGCACGAACGCAGAGGAGCGCGAGAGCTATTTGCGCTTCGCCCCATGGAAGGCCGAGCGAGAAGGTGAACCGGACCTCCCCGCCGACCGCTTCGCCGAACTGGCGGACAAGGAGCAGTTCATCCTGACCGTTTGCGCCAACGGCTATGGCAAGCTGTCCTCCGCTTACGAATACCGCCGGACCGGCCGGGGCGGCCAAGGCATCACCAACATCGACAACATCACCCGCAACGGCCCGGTAGTCAGTAGTTTCGCAGCCACCAAGCAGGACCAGCTGATGCTGGTGACCAACCAGGCCAAGCTGATCCGCATCGGCCTTGAATCGCTGCGCGTCATCGGGCGCGGCAGCGCGGGCGTGCGGTTGTTCGACGTCGCCGATAACGAGCACGTCGTCAGCGCGGTGCGGATCGACGATAACCCCGAGCCGGAAAACGAGGCCGAGGAAGCGGTGGTCGAGGAAATGGTCGGTCGTCTATCCTCACCCACCGAGCCCGAGAACACGGTCGACCGCGACGATCCGCCCCCCACGGAGCCGGGCGGCGACGACTAGGACAGTTTCGTCATCATGACCGCCCAGGTCCACATCATCGGCGGCGGCCTTGCCGGGAGCGAGGCCGCCTGGCAGCTCGCTCGGCGCGGCGTCTCCGTGCGGCTGTCGGAAATGCGCGGCGCATCGTCGGACAAAGGGGGTGAACGCAGCCCGGCGCACCAGACCGACGCGCTGGCCGAACTCGTCTGCTCGAACAGCTTCCGTTCCGACGACGACGAGAAGAACGCGGTGGGCCTGCTCCACCACGAGATGCGGCGCTGCGATTCGCTGGTCATGACTGCGGCGGCTAAGGCACAGGTCCCGGCCGGGTCGGCGCTGGCGGTTGACCGCGACGCGTTCTCCACGGAGGTCGAAGCCGCTCTGGCCGCGCTGCCCTCGCTGGAAATCGTCCGCGAGCGGATCGACACGCTGCCCGAAGCCGGCCTGACCCTGGTCGCCACCGGACCCCTGACCGCGCAAGCGCTCGCCCGGAGCATCGGCACGGCGACCGGCGAAAGCAGCCTCGCGTTCTTCGATGCCATCGCCCCCATCGTCTATCGTGATTCGGTCGACATGGACGTGTGCTGGATGGCTTCTCGCTGGGATAAAGGTGAAACCAAAGACTACATCAACTGCCCGATGGACCGCGACCAGTACCTGGCCTTCCATCGTGGGCTGATCGAGGGTGAGAAGATCGCCTTCAAGGACTGGGAAACGGACACGCCCTACTTCGAAGGCTGCATGCCGATCGAGGTCATGGCCGAACGCGGGGAGGACACGTTGCGCTTCGGGCCGATGAAGCCTGTCGGCCTCGACGATCCGCGCACGGGGCGCTGGCCTTATGCCGTCGTGCAGTTGCGGCAGGACAACAAGCTGGGCACGTTGTGGAACATGGTCGGCTTCCAGACCAAGCTGAAGCACGCCGCGCAAGTCGAGCTGTTCCGCACGATCCCAGGGTTGGAAAAGGCGGAGTTCGCCCGGCTGGGCGGGCTGCATCGCAACACCTTTCTCAACTCGCCGGTCCTGCTCGACCGCCAGTTGCGGCTGAAGCGCGCCCCGCACATCCGCTTCGCGGGCCAGATCACCGGATGCGAAGGCTATGTCGAGAGCTCGGCGGTGGGCCTCATGGCCGGGCTGATGATCGCCGCCGAGATCGCGGGGACCGAATGGCACGCGCCTCCGCGCACCACGGCGATGGGCGCGCTACTCTTCCACATCACCGGCGATGCCGAAGCGGACAGCTATCAGCCGATGAACGTCAACTTCGGCCTGTTCCCGCCCTTGCCGGACGTGAAGAAGAAGCAGCGCAAGGAAGCGTACACCTTGCGAGCCAAAGCCGATCTGACCGGGTGGCTGGCGGGCTGAACGCCGGCTTCCCTTTGTCCCATGCCTGACGAAGGACCGCATCCCGCTTCGGCGGCGCCAGGAACACGACAGCCCCCTTCGACTGCCTGCGCTCAGGACAGCTTCGACATGCTCAGCGACCTGATCAGCGTCAGCAGGCACACTTCGGTTTTGGAACCGGCTTGGGCTTGGTGGTCGCGAACTCGGCGGGACTGAGCCACAGATCGCCATTGGCGTCCGCCGTCCTGAACCTGTCACCTGTCGCGACCGCCCATTCCTCGAAGGTGAGCAGGTTGTTGCCGTCCTTGTCGAGCTTGCGAAAGGCGGCGGTGCGGCTCGACATCAGTTCGTTGCGCGTGATCCGCTTGTCGCTGTCCCGGTCGAAGCGAGCGAAGCGGCGCTGCTCGCGGCTGAGTTCGGTGGCAACGGGTGGTGCGGGACCGCGCAGTCCTGTCACATCGGCGCAGGGCAAGGGTGCCGGGCCGTCCGTCGGAGTGGCGGGTTCGGGCGGCGGGGCCGCACTTTCGACCTCCGCCCTGCCCTGAACCCAAAACAGTCCGGCGGCGAGGAACAGCAAGGCGGCGACCGCGCCAAGGACAAGTCGGGACATGGCTGATCCTCCGTCTTTAGAAACCCAGCAGCCCCAGCCGCATGGCGGTCAGGATCGCAGCCGGTTGCGCTTCGTCAAGCCCGTTCCGCCTCGCAGAGCGGGCCGCCAGGCCGTGCAGGACCACAAGCGGTCGCATCGCCCGGGAAAGACGCGCGCCGCGCCAGTCCTGCTCGGTGAGCAGCGCCCGCGCCATGTCCACCTCGCCGGGCCGCGAAAGCCGCGCGGCAATATCCGCCAGAGCCCATGCACGTCCCATGCAAAAGGCCGGCTCGGCATCGCGCTCCTGGCCGACCAGGCCGGCAAGCGCCCGAAATGTCGCGCCTCGTGCGTCGGCAAGCGCGTCGACGGCGTGGCGGTCTAGCGCCGGAGCGGTCATCGCTTCCCAACCGTCCGCCAATCCCACCAGCGCTTCGCTCCGGCCCCTCCACGTCTTCAGTCGGGCCAACACAGGCTCGCCCGCAGGCCAACTGTCCACCGGCTGGCTCAGGATTTCGCGCCACCACGCCAGCCGGAGTTGCGCCAGCATCGGCTCACGCGAGGAACGGACCAGCCCGGCCAGCCGGGCGTCCAGAGCGAACAGCGCCAGCGTCGTCTCCTTCGCCCTCCGCGGACAATAAGCGAGCGCCAGGCGTTGCAACGACGGCAGCGCCTCCACCATTGCCATATCGCCGTCAGAGGGTGAGCGATTCATAATTCAGTGCGCAAATTCATGAAATTTTCTGAAAATTAACCCTGAATGTTCGGCAAGCCCTTACGGCTGGCACGTTACCCGGTCTGCTGCAACCGGGGGTTTCTCAGATCATGGCAGGACGAGAGCCAGAACGGAAGTCGTCACGACCCCGCGGCGTCCTGACGCGCCTTGCGCATGACCGCGCCGGCAACACCTTCGCGTTGGTCGCCGCCTCCCTCGCCCCGCTGCTGGCATTGGTGGGCGGCGGGATCGACATGGGACGCAGCTACCTTTCGCAATCCCGTCTCCAGCAGGCCTGCGACGCCGGCGTGCTTGCCGCGCGCAAGAAGCTGGGCTCCGCCGCGGTGGTTGATGGCATCGTGCCCTCTTCCGTCGCCGAGGTCGGCAACCGCTTCTTCAACCTCAATTTTCGCGACGGGGCCTACGGCAGCGAAGACCGGACGTTCACCATGTCGCTTGAGGAGAACTACGCCATCAGCGGCGAGGCGACCGTCAACGTGCCGACCACGATCATGGCGATCTTCGGCAACGAGAACATGCCGATCCAGGTCGATTGCGAGGCGCAGCTCAATTTCTCCAATACCGACGTGATGATGGTGCTCGATACCACCGGATCGATGGGCCAGACCAACGCCGGCGACAGCGTCAGCCGGATCGATGCGCTGCGCCAGGTCGTGCTGGATTTCTACAAGCAGCTTGAAGCCAGCAAGTCACCCGGCACGCGGGTGCGTTACGGCTTCGTGCCTTACGCGGTGAACGTCAATGTCGGCGGGCTGCTCGCCGACGACTGGGTGGTGGACGAGTGGACCTATCAGTCACGGACCAAGGTCGTCGATTACGACAAGCCCTACACCTACACCTATGAGGCGAACTGGAAGACGATCTCGGGCAGCTACGCCGACTCGGTCGTCAACTCCTACGCCGGGACATACCACGCCGCGACCGCCGGCAGCGGCGGCAGCGGAAGCGAATATGGCGGCGGCACGGGGGGCAGCGCGGCCTACTACAGCTGTGACGGCGCCACGCCCGCGGACACTTTTGCCCGCACCGACACCCTGCTCTCCAGCGTCAGCGAGCCCTACTTCGGGCCGCCTGCCGGCACCAAAAAGACCGACCATTACCGCCGCGTCACCAACGGCAACGATTACTGGACCTCGCTCTCGGGTGGCACCTGCAAGGTCTACAAGCGCGCTTACGTCACCTACACGCAGGAATTCGACCGGATATCCTATCCCAAGGCCGACGAGACCTGGCTCTACGGCCCGGTGACGAAGGACGTGAGCAACTGGCGCGCGGAAACTTCCGGCTGCATGGAAGAGCGCCAGACTTACGAAATCTATTCCACCGAAGGGGTCGACTTCAGCCAGGCGCTGGATCTGGACATCGACCGAGTGCCCACCGCCGGCGATCCGGCATCGCAGTGGCGGCCGATGTATCCCGACCTGATCTGGGCGCGCGCGCTGCCCAACGAGAAATCGAACGCCTGGAAGGTCGCCCCGGTCAAGTATTCCGGCAACTACTTCAAGCCCGCGACATACTCGGGACTTGTCGCCTGCCCGCGGCCGGCGCTCAAGCTGGACGAGATGAGCGAGGGCGAAGTGTCCAGCTATCTCGCCTCGCTCACACCCAACGGGCAGACCTATCACGACATCGGCATGATCTGGGGCGGCCGGCTGATCTCGCCCACCGGCCTGTTCGCGGAGGAAAACGCCGACCTGGAGGGCAAGCCCACCACGCGGCATCTCATCTTCCTCACCGACGGGCAGACCGAATCGAAGGAGCTTAGCTACACCGCGTACGGACTGGAGCCGCTCGACATGCGGCGCTGGGACAAACGGCTCGATCCCCATCTCAATGGAACGATCGAAATCCGCTTCGCCATCGCCTGCGACGAGGTCAAGAAGCGCAACGTCACCGTCTGGGTCGTCGGCTTCGGCACCACGATGAACGACGTCATGAAGACGTGTGCCGGAGATGGCCACTGGTTCCAGGCGGACGATGCCGACCAGCTCAAGGACACGTTCAACAAGATCGCCAAGGCCATGGGCGAATTGAGGATCTCGAAGTGACCGGCGGTCCTTCGGTGCTGCGATCCGACACGCAAGGAGCGGCCGCGCTGGAGTTCGCGCTGGTCGCTCCGGTGCTGCTGGTCGGCATCCTCGGACTCTTCGACCTTGGCCACAACATGTACACCGCCTCGGTTCTCCAAGGGTCGATCCAGAAGGCCGCGCGCGATTCCACGATCGAGGGCGCGGAATCGAACGTCGCGACGCTGGACGGCCGGGTCACCCGGATGGTTCGGACGATCGCGCCGGGCGCGGCAACCAAGTTCGGTCGCACGTCCTATTCGACGTTTACCGATGTGCGCGAGCCGGAGGATTTCTCCGACATCGATGGCGACGGCGCGTGCAATAACGGCGAGCCGTTCGAGGACGCCAACGGCAACGGCGCGTGGGACGCGGACCGGGGCCGGGCCGGCCAGGGCGGCGCACGCGACGCTGTGCTGTATGAAGTCACGGTGACTTACGACCGGGTCTTCCCGTTCTGGTCGCTAGTCGGCCAGCCGGACACCTTCACCACGAAAGTCCGCACGGTTTTGCGCAACCAGCCCTACAACCTGCAGGCGACACGCAAGGCTGCGGGAACGTGCGCATGAAGCGCCTTTGGCACATCCTGTCCCGGCTTCGACGCGAGACTGCCGGCCTCGCCATGACCGAGATGGCGCTGGCGCTGCCGTTCCTGCTGGGTGCGGGACTATGGGGCGTGGAACTCGCCAACTATGGCGTGGCCAACATGCGGATCAGCCAGCTGGCGATCCACCTCGCCGACAACGCCTCCCGGATCGGCGACACATCGACGCTGGAGCAGCGCAAGATCTACGAGGCGGACATCAACGACCTGATGTACGGCGCGGGGGTCCAGGGGGGCGACAGGCTGGGCCTATTCGACAACGGGCGCGTCATCGTCAGCAGCCTGGAGGTCGACGAGGACGAGCGGCAGTTCATCCACTGGCAGCGCTGCATGGGAAAGAAAACCTGGGCATCGAGCTATGGCGACGCCGGCGACGAACTCGGCGACGGCATGGGCCCGGCCGACGAGAAAGTCATCGCCTTCGATGACGAGGCGGTGATGTTCGTCGAAGTCGCCTACAATTATCAGCCGCTCATTTCCGCACGCTTCGTCGGCACCCCCACGATCAAGGCGATCGCCTCGTTCACCGTGCGCTCCAGCCGCGACCTGTCGCAAGTCTACCAGCGCGATCCCGGCTCGCCCGACGACGTGGCCGACTGCGGCACGTTCGAGAACCGGTTCGGATCGGGCAAACTGCCCAGCGGGACGGCCTGACCGCCAGTTCAGCGGTAGCACACTTCCTTCACCGCGCCGACGATACGCTCGGCGTTGACCAGCGCCGCCTTCTCGAGGTTGGCGGCATAGGGCAGCGGCACGTCCTCGTTACAGACCCGGGTGACCGGCGCGTCGAGATCGTCGAAGCCGTGCTCCATGCAGATCGCGACCACTTCCGAAGCGATCGAGCAGGTCGGCCAGCCTTCCTCGACAACGACGAGGCGGTGGGTCTTGGCGAGGCTTGCCAGGATCGTTTCCCGGTCGAGCGGACGCAGCGTGCGCAAATCGATCACCTCCGCCTCGACGCCTTCGCTTGCCAGGGTTTCCGCCGCCTGAAGCGCAAGGCCGACCCCGATCGAGTAGGTGACGATGGTCGCGTCCTTGCCCTCGCGAACGATCCGCGCCTTGCCGATCGGCAGCACGTGGTCGCCGGCGTCAGGCACTTCGAAACTGCGGCCGTAAACCAGTTCGTTTTCGAGGAAGACGACCGGGTCCTCCGAGCGGATCGCCGCCTTGAGAAGACCCTTGGCATCCGAAGCATCATAAGGCGCGATGACCACCAGGCCGGGCACGCTGGCGTACCACGGACCGTAATTCTGGCTGTGCTGCGCGCCCACTCTGGCCGCGGCGCCGTTGGGGCCGCGGAACACGACCGGGCAGCGCATCTGGCCGCCCGACATGTAATTCGTCTTGGCCGCCGAGTTGATGATGTGGTCGATCGCCTGCATCGCGAAGTTGAAGGTCATGAACTCGACGATGGGCCGCAATCCCGCCATCGCCGCGCCGGTGCCGATGCCGGCGAACCCGTATTCGGTGATCGGCGTATCGATCACGCGGCGAGGTCCGAACTCCTCGAGCAGGCCCTGGGTTACCTTGTAGGCCCCCTGGTACTGCGCGACTTCCTCGCCCATCACGAAGACCCGCTCGTCGCGGCGCATTTCTTCGGCCATGGCATCGCGCAGCGCCTCGCGCACGGTCACGGAGACCATCGCCGTGCCTTCGGGAATTTCGGGGTCGGCTTTCGGTTTGACGTCGCTAGCGAGTTGAGACGTGCCGGTCTCGGCCTGCTTCGGAGCGGTGGGAGCTTGGGACTCGCCTTCGCTGGGCTTCGCCTCCGGCGCCCTGGCCTTTTCCTCTACCTTGGGCTCGGGCAAACCGGTTTCGTCCTCATCGCCGCCCGAAAGCAGCGCGATCACGGTGCCGACCTTGACGCCTTCGGTGCCTTCCTCGACCACGATCTTGCCGACCGTGCCTTCGTCGACCGCTTCGAATTCCATCGTCGCCTTGTCGGTCTCGATCTCGGCGAGGATATCGCCGGCGCTGACCGCGTCGCCTTCCTTGACCAGCCACTTGGCGAGCTTGCCTTCTTCCATCGTCGGCGAGAGCGCGGGCATCTTCAGTTCGATCGACATCAGTAGCGCTCCACCAGAACGTCGGTATGGAGTTCGGCAAGATCCGGTTCGGGCGAGCTTTCGGCGTAGTCGGCCGCCTCCACCACTTCGGTGCGAACCCGCTTGTCGATCGCCTTCAGGCTTTCCTCGGTCTCGCCCATCTCGATCAGCTCGGCCTTGGCGCGTTCGATGGGGTCGCTCCTTTCGCGTACTTCGTTCACTTCCTCGCGGCTGCGGTACTTGGCGGGGTCGGACATCGAATGCCCCCGATAGCGATAAGTGTGCAGTTCCATCAGCACCGGCCCGCCGCCGCCGCGCACGAAGTCCAGCGCCTGCTTCGCCGCCTGACGCACTTCGAGAACGTCCATGCCGTTCACGTCCATGCCGGGAATGCGGAACGCCGTGCCGCGCCTGTAGAAATGCGTCTCGGCCGAGGATCGGGTGACCGCCGTGCCCATCGCATAGCCGTTGTTCTCGATCACGAAGATGATCGGCAATTTCCACAGGCTGGCCATGTTGAACGTCTCGTAGACCTGCCCCTGGTTGGCCGCGCCGTCGCCGAAATAGGCCATGGTGACGCCCCCGTCGCCCCGGTACTGGTGCGCGAAGGCCAGCCCCGCGCCCAGCGGCACTTGCGCGCCGACGATGCCGTGGCCGCCGTAAAAGCGGTGCTGCACGCTGAACATGTGCATCGAACCGCCCTTGCCTTTGGAGATGCCCGACTGGCGCCCGGTCAACTCGGCCATGATGACGCGCGGGTCGATGCCGTACGCGAGCATATGGCCATGGTCGCGATAACCGGTGATGACGCTGTCGCGGCTACCGTCGAGCGCCGATTGCAGCCCCACCGCGACCGCTTCCTGTCCGATGTAGAGATGGCAGAAGCCGCCGATCAGACCAAGGCCGTAGAGCTGCCCTGCCCGCTCCTCGAACCGGCGGATCAGCAGCATCTGCTCGTAAAGGCGCAGCAGCTCCTCCTTGCTCGCCTTGTAGCGAGGGTCGGCCGCATGGGCCTCCTGCAGGCTGCGCAGCGCGAATTCCGGTTCGGGTGCTGCTGAAGGCGTGGCGGCGGCGCTGGACTTGGGCAAGGAGGCTCCCCTGTGTTCGTTTATGCCCGCGATATAGGCGGTTCGCGCCGAGAGGCAAACCACTCCTCATCCGAAAAAGATATGCCGCAAGCGCAACAATGGGATTCTCGGGTATCCGAAAGCTGCTCAGTTGAGCAGCATTACCATCTCATCCGGGTGCGCGACATTCAGATCGCTGCGCAGGAGCTGCCCTGCAAGGTCAGGGTCGGTGTGCCTGGGGTCGAGCAGACCGACCCGGTTGCGCAGCCGATCCCGCTCCTGCTCAAGCTGGGTCAACTGCCCTTCGCGCCTATCGAGCAGGCGCTGGTATTCGCCCCAGGCGATCAGCCCACTGGGGCCGGCGAGCGCAAACCCGCCCATGACGAGCAGGCACAGCAGCGCGACGCCTTGCGCCATGCTTTCCTTTAGTATCCTGGGTCGCGGTCTCGACTTCGCCATCGAACGACAGAATCACAAGTGATTCGCGCGTTCAAGCGAATTGTGCGGATTATCCAAAGGTTTGCGGTGAAATGAAAGATTGATGACGACGGCGGGGAGCGGACCCGCTCCCCGCCGTCGTCATGCGCAAGCTAGAAGTTCGCTTCGATCGCAACGCCATAAGTGCGCGGCGATGCGTAGTTCCAGGTATCGGCTGTGCCAACGATGTTGGCGCCCTGCGTGTAGTGCTCATTGGTGAGGTTGCGGCCCCACAGGGACAGCGTCAGCGGCGTGTCGGCGGGCGAGAAGCTGAGCGTTCCGTTCACCACGGTGTAGGCCTTCTGCTTGATGCGGTTGCCCGGCTCCCAGACAAAACCGCCATTGCGGTATCCATTGAGATGAACGCGGCCTTCTCCCGCCGTGCCCACGTCGAAGCGGTAGTCGGCGTTGAGGTTGATGGTGTATTTCGGTGCCCTTGGCAGCCTGTTGCCCGAAAGGTCGCCGGCGTTGCTAAGGGCATTGCCGCAAGGGTAGATCTTGCCGGTCGCGGTGCAGGTCGCCGCCGGGATAGGCACGTTGACCTGCGCGCCTGCGAACTTGTCGTACTTGGCATCCAGGTAGGTGAAGCTTCCCGCTAGCGTCAGGTCCGGAATCGGCCGATATGTCGCTTCGAAATCGAAGCCCTTCATTGTAGCGGCCGCCGCGTTCGTCAGCACGGCCTGTCCGGCCAACTGGTACACCGACACGATGATGTCGGTGTAGTCGTAGTAGAATGCCGCCGCGTTGAACTGAAATGCCCCTAGCCGGCGCGACTTGAAGCCGACTTCGTAGGCCGCGATCTGCTCAGGCCTGGTGGGGACGGGATTGAGCGAAGTGGTCGCAAAATCGCCCGATTTGAACCCTTGCTTGTACGACGCATAAACATTGCCGATGTCGGGCATCTCGTACTTGATAACGGCGCTCGGGATAAGGTCGCTAAACGTCTTCCCTCCGAGGAACGGGAAATCACGGACGTTGCGCGCGCCGCTGATCGAGCGCTTTTCGCTGTTATAGCGCAGCCCCCCTGTGATCGAGAGCTGGTCGGTCAGGTTGAGCGTAACCTCGCCGAACACCGCCTTGGCCTTGCTCTTGGTGGCCGCATAGATGTTGGTGACACCGATGATGACGAACGGATCGTAATAGCCGTTCCCGTCGAAGTACGATCCCCCAAGGATGAATTCGAGCGGGCCGATCGGGTTCGAGGTCAGGATCAGGTCCTGAGCATAGGCGCGCTCATGCTGGTCGATGATGTAGTGCACGCGCGGGCTCGGGGCCGCGGTGTAGTCCGCGTCCGTCTGGATGAGTGTATCGACGCGATTGTAGCTGGAGATACTCATCAGGCTGCCGAAACCGAGGTCGATGTCGGCGCGGACCGACGCGCCCTTGGCCCGGTTGCGCATGAACGAGGGGAAGTCGACCGAGGTGGTGTTGGGCTTAGTCGCGATGACCACGCCGGCAAGATGGGCCGAGGTGTTGGCATTGATCGTGGTCGATGAGAAAGTGCTCTCGTCGTACCGCTTGCTGTAATAGCCCGTCAGCGTCAGCTTCACTGCTTCCACCGGCTCCAGCACCAGCTTGCCGCGGATCAGGCTGCTGTCGAACTTGCCCGAGTCCTTCCCGGTGTTGATGTTCTTGTTGTAGCCCTGAAGCTGGTGATGCGCGGCCGAGATGCTGAAACCGATGCCTTCGGTGATCGGCCCGGACATTGTCGCGCTGGCGTCAAGATCCTCGAAGCGGCCGAAGCTGAAGCGCACGCGCGCGTCGATCTCGTCGCCGGGATCGATCGTCTTGATCAGGATCGCGCCGCCGGTGGCATTGCGACCATAGAGCGTGCCTTGCGGACCCTTGAGAACCTCGATCTGCGCGATGTCGGGCAGGTCGAACAGCGCGCCCGCCTGGGTCGGCTGGTAGACGCCGTCGATGTAGATCGCGACCGGGCTCTCGACGCCCGGAGCCGAGCCGGCGACGGTTACCCCGCGCAGCGACGGAGTCTGATACGTGCCCGAGGCCACGAAATTGAGGCCGGGAACGACCTGCGTAAGATCGCGCGTGCTGGTGATGCCGGCGGCACGCAGGCTCTCGCCCGTCTGGACCACGACCGAGGCCGGAACGTCGACCAGCGCTTCGGTGCGGCGCTGCGCCGTGACGATGATCTCACCGCCGGGTACGTCGCCATCGGCCGCCGGGTCGCTTTGCGCGTAAGCGGTCCCGAAGCCCGAAGTGATCGCAACGGCGGCAACCAGAGCGGTGCCGTTCAATAGGTATTTCCTGCTGTTCACGTTGATTTTCCCTCATTTTCATTTGTACGTTCAGTCCGCCCCCGCCGTTTTCGACGTGACAGGCGGCATCTTCCTCACCCCTCCATGTCCTCCGCGATGTAGAGACGGGCGCGCCAGAACAGGTAGAAGGCCAGCAGGCCGACCAGCGACGTCCAGAAAAGCGACCAGGCGATGCCTTCCGCCGGCCCCATGCCCATTGGCCCCGAAAAGAAATCGCTCAGCAGGCCGACCGCCAGCGGACCGATGCACAGGCCCGTCAGGTTGCCGATGAACAGCTGGATCGCGCTTGCGGTGGCGCGCATGTTAGCCGGCACGACCCCTTGGCACACAGCGTAGACCGCGCCCGGCCACACCGCCGCGAACAATGACTGGAGCAGGAAGAACATCAGCGCCCACGCGAGCGAGGGGGCAAGGATCATCGCCGCGGTGAAAGGAATCACCACCAGCGAGCCGATCGCGGGGACAGTCACGTACCCGGCGGGGCTGCCCCGCGCGAAACGGTCGGTGACGATGCCGCCCCAGTAAGTTCCGATCAGGCCGCCGATGCCGTTCGCCAGCCCGACGGCGATGCCCACCAGCCCGATCGGCTTCAGACCATATTCCGCCGAAAGCGTCGCAAGCGCATCCGCATGATTGCGCAGGAAGAACGAGGCGATGAAGATGCCCTGGCCATAGCCGATGATCCCCTTCACGCCGGAGGCGAAGCAGACCAGCCAGTAACTCCGCTTCTTGCGAAGTATCGCCATCGCTTCGGACAGCGGAATCTGCTTGCTGGCCGTCACGCCCGAAAGCGCGGCCTTCTTGCGCGGGTCGCGCAGCGTCAGGATCGTGACCACGGCAAACACGATGCCGGGTATGCCGACGATGAGGAACGCCGCCCGCCAGCCGAATGCGCTGGCGACAAGACCGCCGACGGCCAGTCCGAGCAGGCCGCCAAGCGGGCTGCCGAGCTGGTAGAACGCCAGCGACGCGGCCCGCCGCTCCCGGGGCACGCTTTCCGAGATCAGCGAATGGGCCGCGGGCGAGCACCCCGCCTCGCCAACGCCTACGCCGATACGCGCAAGCAGGAGTTGCGTATAACTCGTAGCAAAGCCGCATAATGCCGTGCATACGCTCCACACGGCGACCGATACGCTGATGATCATCGCGCGGTTGCCCCGCTCCGCATAGCGGGCGATCGGCAAGGCCAGGGTGACGTAAAAAAGCGCGAATGCCAGGCCACCCAACAAGCCGATCTGCCAGTCGGCAAGATCGAACTCGTGCTTGATCGGCTCCGCCAGGATGTTGACGATCTGACGGTCGACGAAGTTGATCGTATAGATCAGCATCAGCAGGATCAGCGCGTATGAGCGATATCCGGGTGACCAAAGGACCCCGGACGCGCTGACTGGCACGTCGTTTGACCCGGATTCCTCAACATGCGCCATGCGCGATCAAACCTCCCCGTGCGGCGCCCGATCCGGAAGCCCGCGCCAGCGTTATCGACAACCTGTCGCTATCGAGACGCCTTTCCACTAGTTTTATTCGATTTTCAATGGCTGTGACGCTCGGTCTGTCGAAAGTCGGAGGCAGGCCCAACGGAAATCACAAGCGCTGTCGAAATTGGCATTGCTATTGCGACTAAGTATTATTAGCGGATGCGCGTGGCGACCGGTTATCCTGTCCGGGCGCCTATGTCCGGTTCCTTCCGGGCATCCTCTCCCGAACTTGGCCGGCGTGTCGGGCTTCCGACCCGCCGGCCCTTTTCGTCGGCATGACTGATGCGGAAAGAAACCGGGCCGGTTGCAGCGACCCATCGCAAGCAAGCTTCAGTGCGCGGGCAAAGCGTTGTCCGCATGGGATGGCCCGACGGTTAACCGGGGCTAACCTTAATCTGAAATTCAGCCTTCACCCCATATCCGCCATACCGCGATCAAGACCAGTCCCTTGGCACCGCATCAACGGTGCTCTTGGGCCGCAAGAAGGACCTCTTCCCGGCATGGCAGCCCCGACCAGCGACGAGCAGTATCTGCTCGAGCTCATCAACGAAACGCGTCTCGACCCGCTGGGCAGCGCCGCGCGGTACATAACCTCATACAACGCACTTCGTTCCGGCGATTCCGGCATTCAGAACAATCTCAATTACTTCGGCGTCGATGGATCGGTTCTGCTACAGGCCTATTCGGCGCTTGTCGCCGTCGGCCCGCTGGCCTGGAACGAGCAACTCACCACGGCGGCGGAGAAGCACAGCGCGAAGATGATCGCGGGCGACGTCCAGTCGCACCAGGTAACCGGAGAGCTTGGGCTTGGCGACCGCGTCACCGCGGAGGGCTACAAATGGCGTTCGCTGGGCGAGAACATCTTCGCCTACTCGGAGAACCCGCTTTTCGCCCATGCGGGTTTCATGGTCGATTGGGGCTATGACGACGCCGACCTCGTGAACGGTCAGGTCCAGTCGAACTTCAGGTCGGTCGGCGACGGGATGCAGGACAACCTCGGCCACCGCGTCAACCTGATGAAGGCGAACTATACCGAAATCGGCATCGACATCACCGCGGTCCAGAACTCGGCCAAGAAAGTCGGGCCTTATGTGGTGACCGAGGATCTGGGCACGTCCGGCCAATTGTTCGTCACCGGCGTCGCCTACGACGACCACGACAACAACGATTTCTACAGCCCCGGCGAAGGCAAGGGCGGTCTGGTGGTGACGGCCGCCGGCAAATCCGTGACCAGCTTCGACACGGGCGGATATAACCTGGCGCTGGCCGGCGGCCGGAACACGGTGACGCTTTCGGGCGCCGGCCTTTCCGGCCAGCTTGAGGTGACTACCGAGATTTCGGGCAAGAACCTGAAGCTCGACGTGGTTGACGGCGACACCCTGTTGACGTCGGGCTCGATCGACGTGACCGGACCGATCGCCAAGATCGAGGCGCTTGGCCTCGCGGGCCTCTCGATCACCTCGCGCGGCGGGGCTCAGACGATCACGGGAACCGTCGGCGGCGACGTGCTGGACGGCGGCGCGGGCGACGATGTTCTCATCGGCGGCCTGGGCAACGACGTGCTGGTGGGCGGCGATGGCGTCGACCGCGCGGTCTTTGCCGGCGGGAAAGCGAGCTTCACCGCCAGCGGACAGGCCGGCGACGTGATCGTTTCCTCGTCCACCACCGGCAACGACGTGACGCGCGGCGTGGAGATCTTCCGCTTCGACGACGGCGAGTTCGTGTTCAAGGACGGCGCGCTTTCGCCATTTACGGGCGAATTGCCGACGCCTACCCCAACGCCCACGCCCACGCCAACTCCAACTCCAACGCCGACCCCTACTCCAACGCCGACCCCTACTCCCGGCACGCCCGCCGCGACGGTCAAGGTGTTCCTGGGATCGGGCAACATCGCGCCGGGCTTCGACAACGGCGAATATTACGGGAACAATGGCAACGAGCGGGTTTCCTTCAACGCGCTCGCGGTGGGTACGGCGATCGACCAGAACATCGAGACCGTCAGTTTCAACGGGCCCGCCTCCTCCTACCTGTTCCAGCAGGCGGGTAACACGCTGAAGGTATTCGCCGGCCAGACCGCCATCACGACAATCGTGATCCAGGACGACACCAACGGCACGCAGCTGATATTCGGCGGCGCCTCGGCGGCGGCCAAGCTGGTTTCCGGCGTGCTGCACATCGGCGGCAGTCCGGTCTCTTCGGGATCGCCGGGAGGGATCAACCCTTCAACCGTCCCCGCCGCCTCGTTGAGCGAGGCGCTGGAGGGTTTGTTGCACGATTCGCCCCTTGGCGGATCGGCAAGTGCGGCGGACGATAATCCCTATCACTTGCCCGACGTTCTCTTTCCCGGTTCCTCCGACGTCACGGGGATCGGACACGACGCCTTCTCGTTCGGCTAATCGCCGAAGGCGCCCCCGCTTGGCCGCTGTGATCCTTGGCCGCTGTGATCCTTGGCCGCCGTGATCCTTGCGGACCCACGGCGGCAGGTGATTCCCTGCCTCGAAATCGCCCTAGAAGTGGATCGTCCGTCCGTAGGCGGAGAGTACGGATTCGTGCATCATCTCCGATAGCGTCGGGTGCGGGAAGACGGTCTGCATCAGTTCGGCCTCGGTCGTCTCCAGCGTCTTGCCCACGACATAGCCCTGGATCAGCTCGGTAACTTCCGCGCCGATCATGTGCGCGCCCAGAAGCTCGCCGGTCCTGGCGTCGAACACCGTCTTGATGAAGCCCTCGGGCTCGCCCAGCGCGATGGCCTTGCCGTTGCCGATGAACGGGAAGTTGCCGACCTTGACCTCGTGCCCCTCTTCCCTGGCCTTGGCCTCGGTCAGGCCGACCGACGCGATCTGCGGGTGGCAATACGTGCAGCCGGGAATATTGCGGCGGTCGATGGCGTGCGGGTGGACCTCGGCGTTGCCCAGTTCCCGCGCGATGGCTTCGGCGGCGGTGACACCCTCGTGGCTCGCCTTGTGCGCCAGCCACGGCCCCGGCGTGCAATCGCCGATGGCCCAGATGCCCTTCACATTGGTGCGGCCATAACCGTCGACCTTGATGTGGAAACGCTCGTCCGGCTCGATGCCCAGTTCCTCCAGCCCGATGTTCTCGAGGTTGGGAACGATGCCGACCGCGACGATGACGTGGCTGAACTCGGTGGTCTCTTCCTTGCCGGCCTTGTCCTTGATGGCGACCTTGACGGCATCGGAACCATTCTCGATCGCGCCGACGCTGGCGCCGGTCAGGATCGTCATGCCCTGCTTCTTGAGCGACTTCTCGAGGAAGGCGGAGACCTCCGCGTCCTCTACCGGCACGATGCGGTCCATCATCTCCACCACGGTCACGTCCGCGCCCATGTCGTTGTAGAACGATGCGAACTCGATGCCGATGGCGCCCGATCCGATGACGAGCAGCTTCGTCGGCATCTCCTTGGGCGTCATCGCGTGGCGATAAGTCCAGATGCGGGTCCCGTCCGACTTGGCCTTGGGCAGTTCACGCGCGCGCGCGCCGGTTGCAATGACGATGTGTTTGGCTTGCAACTCGGTTGCAGAGCCGTCCTCGGCGGTGACGGTCAGCTTGCCGGGCGCCGTCAGCTTGCCGGTGCCCATGTGTACCGTGACCTTGTTCTTCTTCAGCAGCATGGTGACGCCGCGATTGAGCTGGTCCGCCACTCCGCGCGAACGCTTGACCACCGCGTCCAGATCGGCCGAGATATTGTCGGCCGAAAGCCCATAGCTCGCCGCATGCTTCATCTGGTGGAGCACCTCGGCGGAGCGCAGCAGCGCCTTGGTGGGGATGCAGCCCCAGTTGAGGCAGATGCCGCCCAAGCGTTCACGCTCGACAATGGCGGTCTTGAGGCCAAGCTGCGCCGCGCGGATCGCCGAGACATAGCCGCCGGGGCCGGAACCGAGAACGATGACGTCATACTGATCGGACACGTTATTGCTTCTCCTGCTGGGGCGGCTCGGCGCTGATCGGCCTGGGCCTGCCCGTATCGTCGATGGCGACGAAAGTGAACACCGCTTCGGTCACCTTGAAAGCCTCGTCCTGATGGCGCGGGCGCGACCATGCCTCCACCGCGATGGTCATGGATGTGCGGCCGACGCGGGTCAGGCCGCCATAGACCGAGACCTCGTCCCCCACCTTGACCGGCAAGTGGAACTGCATCCCGTCCATCGCCACCGTCACCGCCCGCCCATGCGAATGCCGCGCCGCGACGAGCCCGGCGGCGTTGTCCATCATGGAGATGAGCCAGCCGCCGAAGATATCGCCATAGACATTGGTATCCGCCGGCATCGCGGCGACGCGGATCAGCGGATCGCGGGCGGGGTCAGGCAAGGCCCTAAGCCACCATCCCCAGGGGGCTCTCCACATATTCCCTGAACGCCGCCATCAGGCGCGCCCCATCCGCGCCGTCCACGGCGCGGTGGTCGAAGCTGCCGGTCGCGGTCATCACCGTGGCGACGCCGAGGTTTCCGTCGGGCATCACCCAAGGCCGCTTGTCGCCCGCGCCGATGGCGAGGATGGTCGATTGCGGCGGGTTGATGACGGCGGTGAACTGCTTGATCCCCATCATCCCCATGTTGGAGATCGAGGCGGTGCCGCCCTGGTATTCCTCAACCTTGAGCTTACCGTCCTTGGCGCGAGCGGCGAGATCCTTGGTCGCCTGCGCGATCGCGGCGAGACTGCGTCCGCTGGCGTCCTGCACGATCGGGGTGATGAGGCCGCCGGGGATGCTCACCGCCACCGAGATGTCGGCGCGACCATAGCGGATCAGTTCCTTGCCCGCGAAGGTCACGTTGCACTCAGGCACGTCGACCAGCGCCTTGCCCAGCGCCTTGATGAGCATGTCGTTGACCGAAAGCTTGATGCCGCTCTTCTCCAACGCCGCGTTCATCTCGGACCGCATCGCCATCAGCCGGTCGAGCCGGATATCGACGGTGAGGTAGATGTGCGGCGCTTCCTGCATCGATTGCGCGAGGCGGCGGGCGATGGTCTTGCGCATGCCCGAAAGCTTCTCGACCTCATGCGGCACGCGCGCATCGAGCAGCGCGCGGGTCTCGTCCGCCATGGCGACGGTGGACGAGGCGGCTGCGGGGGCAGGCGCGGCGGTGGGCACAGCTTCCTTGGGAGCGGGCGCCGCCTCGGCGGACTTCTCCGCAGGCTTGGCGGGCGCGCTGCCCGGCTCGGCCTGCTCGATGTCGCGCTGCAGGATGCGGCCGTTGGGGCCGCTGCCCTGGATGGTGTTGAGATCGACGCCCTTCTCTTCGGCGAGGCGCTTGGCCAGTGGCGATACGAGTATACGTCCCTCCTTGGGTGATGCAGTTTTTGCCGGGGCCTTGGGTGCCGGGGCGGGTTCGGGTGTTGCTGGCGAAACTTGCGGTTCCGGGGCGGATTCAGGCTTCGGAGCGGCCTTTGCGGACGGTGCGGCAGGAACGGCATCCTCGCCCTCTCCCGCGAGAGTGGCGATGACAGTGCCGACTTTCACGCCCTCGGTGCCTTCGGCCACGACGATGGAGGCGATGGTGCCTTCGTCTACCGCCTCGAACTCCATCGTCGCCTTGTCGGTTTCGATCTCGGCCAGCACATCGCCGGACGATACCTGATCGCCTGCCTTCACCAGCCATTTGGCCAGCTTGCCTTCCTCCATCGTCGGGGAAAGCGCAGGCATCTTGATCTCTATCGGCATCGTTGCGTCGGCGTCCCTGAAGGTCGGTGCATATGTGTTGCTTCACACCCGTCCTAGCGAACTTGCGCCCCATTCGCCAAGCGCCCTTTCGTCAATATCCTTGCACGCAGTGCGGTTGTCGCGGATATTGCGCGCGGGGGTCAGGCACAATGCGGGTCTATCTGGTCATCGTCGATGAAACCGAGGAGGCGCTGGTCGCACTGCGCTTCGCCTCGCGCCGGGCGGCCAAGACCGGCGGCGCACTGCACTTGCTCGCACTCGTACCGGCCCAACAGTTCAGCGCCTTCGCCGGAGTGCAGGCGACCATCGAGGAGGAAGCCCGCGCCCGCGCCGAAACGCTGGTCACCGCCGCCGCCGGCAGCCTGCTGTCCGAAGGCGGCAAGATGCCGGCGATCTCGGTCAAGGTCGGCGATGGCGAAAAGGTCGTGCGCGACTATCTGGTCGAACACCCGGAAGTCTCGGCGCTGGTTCTGGGCGCGGCGAAGGAGTCCGGTCCCGGCCCGCTGGTGGCGCACTTCACCGGAGCGGGTGCGGCCAATCTGCCGTGCCCGGTGTTCGTCGTTCCCGGCTCGCTCAGCCAGGAGGATATCGAGCGGTTGAGTTAATGCGGGGCTAGCCTCGTTCCGTTTCAGATTGAACCGGTATGAGTCCGCATGTCCTTTGCTTGCCGTGATTTCCGAGCCGGCAGGTGATTCCACCTGCCTCGAAATCACTCTATCGCTTGCCGCGCCCCTGATGCCGGATATTCCCCGGCCGCCCTCTCTTTCCGACCATGTGCTTGCCACCCCGATCCTTCTTCGGCGCCATCGGCCTGCCGCGCGGTTCGATCCGGCCGCCGCCTTCCTCCAGTTCGAACTTGAGCGCGCCCGTCAGCGGGTTGGACTCCGCCAGACGCAGCCGCAGGCGGTCGCCGATTGCATAGCGCGTTCCGGTCTGCTGCCCTTCGAGCACCCGTGATTTCTCATCATAGTCGAACCGCTCGGCGCCCAGGGTCGAGACCGGGACCAGCCCGTCGCCGCCAAGGCCGACGATGGTGGCGAAGAAGCCGAATTTCTGGACGCCGGTCACGCGCGTCTCGAACACCTCGCCGATACGGGCCGACAGCCATGCGGCGACATAGCGGTCGATCGTCTCGCGCTCGGCCGCCACGGCGCGGCGTTCGGTATCGCTGATCGCCTCGGATATCCGGCCAAGATCGGTGCGATCCACATCTGAGAGCCCCGTCGAACCCGGCATCCCGTTCTTGGGCGCGGCCTGCTCCAGCCCGAAGGCATCGACGAGCGCGCGGTGAACCAGCAGGTCCGAATAGCGCCGGATAGGAGAGGTGAAATGCGCATAGCTGCCAAGGCTCATGCCGAAATGGCCCAAGTTCTTGGGATCGTAGTACGCCTGCGTCTGGCTGCGCAGCACGGCTTCCATGATCAGCGCCTTCTCGGATTCGTCGGCAATGTCCTTGATCATGCGGTTGAACAGGCCGGGCGTGATCACCTGCCCCAGCGCCAGCTTGCGGCCGAACGTCGCCAGGTAGTCCTTGAGCGCGACCAGCTTCTCGCGACCCGGAGCCTCGTGGACGCGATACACCACCGGCGCCGTCCTGCTCTCCAGCGCCTTGGCCGCGGCGACATTGGCTGCGATCATGAAGTCCTCGACCACGCGGTGCGCGTCGAGCCGTTCGCGCAGAGCGATCTCGGCGATTTTGCCTTGCTGGTCGAGCATGACGCGGCGTTCCGGGATTTCCAGCTCCAACGGATCGCGCTTGTCGCGCGCGGCGGAAAGCAGACGCCAGCATTTCCACAGATCGACGAGATGCGGTGGGGCGTTGCCGCCATCGATCCGCGCCTGCGCGTCGTCATAGGCGATGACCTCGGCGATGCGGACGATCGCGCGGGTAAAGCGCCAGTTCGTCACCCGTCCCTCGGCGTCGATCGTCATGTGGCAGGCCATCGCGGCGCGGTCGGCGTCGTCGCGCAAGGAGCAGACGTCGGCGGAGAGCACGTCAGGCAGCATCGGCACCACCCGGTCGGGGAAGTAGACCGAGTTGCCGCGCGACCGTGCCTCACGGTCGAGCTGGGTGCCGGGCCGGACATAGTACGAGACGTCTGCGATGGCGACGACGGCGCGGAATCCGCCCTCGTTGGCCGGGTCATCGTCGGGCGCCGCCCAGATGGCGTCATCGTGGTCGCGCGCGTCCGCCGGGTCGATCGCGACGATGGGAAGCGCGCGCAGATCCTCGCGCTTGTCGGTACCCAGCGGAAGCTTCGCCGCCGCCTCGGCCCCCTCGATGGCCTCTTCGGAGAAGGCGAAGGGGATACCGTGCTTGTGGATGGCAATGAGGCTGAACGCCTTGGGCGCGAGCGGATCACCCAGCACTTCGGTGACCCGATAGGCCGAGCGCGCCGACCGGCCGGTGGGCTCCGCCAGGACCAGATGTCCGGCTTCGGCCCCGCCGAGGTCGCCAACCGGCAGCGAATTGCGGATGCGGCGGTCGGTGGGCGCAAGCCAGGCCTTGCCGGCGCCATCCAGCTCGATCACTCCCAGCACCTGCTCGGCGCTGACCGGCAGCTTCTTCATCGGATGGGCGCGCCAGCCGCGTTCGGTTTCCTCGGTGCGGGCTAGCACCCGGTCGCCCTTCTTGAGGGCGGCGCTCCGCACCGCATCCTTGCCCTTTCGCTCGACAAGGCGAATGCGCAGCGGCGGCGCATCGCCGGGAACCCAGCTGTCCGCGACGGCGACGGCCTCGCCGTCCTCGATCCCCACGACACGCAGCACCGTGACCTTCGGCATCCCCCCCATCTCGTGAAACGCGGTGCGGCGCCCGTCGATCAGCCCCTCGTCCGCCATGTCGCGCAGCAGGGCCTTGAGCTGAATCTTCTCGTTGCCCTTGAGTCCGAAGGCGCGCGCGATCTCGCGCTTGCCTGCCGGCGTCGGCGATTGCTTGATGAAGTCGAGGACCTGCTGCCTCGTGGGCAAGCCGGGAGCGGCGGGTGGTTTTGAAGGCATCAACGCGATGTGGCGGTCCCGGGAGGGACTGGCAACCCCGGCCCGCGATCTTCCAGAGTGATTTCGAGGCAGGTGGAATCACCTGCTGGCTCGGAAATCACGGCAAACCAAGGATATCCAGACTCGTTCCGGTTCAATCTGAACCGGAACGAGTCTAATAGGATCGCGCGACGTAGATCCGCTCGACCGCGGGCTTTCCGGTGAACAGGCAGGTGCCGCTTACTGGCGCCGCATTCATCGGAGTGTTGCGGATCGTCAGTTTCAGGTCCTTCAGCCTGGCCACCACAGCGTCGAGTTCCGCGCCCGTGGGCCGCGACCATGCCAGTTCCACCCAGCCGGGATGGCGCTGGTCTTGCGCATAGAACGCCGCCAGCGCGTCGAGGCTGTCGATGCCCTGCACCACATTGACGTCGCGCCGCGCGGTCGCCTCGCGGTGAAGCGAGGTCTGGATATCTTCCAACTCGGCAGCCGCGCCGGACAGGAACTCTTCCCTGGTCCGCGCGGCGAAGTTGGGCTTGGCCGCATCGGTCCACAGCCGGTCGCGGCGCAGTGCCGATACCTGGCCGCCCGCCGCATCGCGTCCGCCGATCTCGAGGATCAGCGGCACGCCCTTCTTGACCCAGGCCCAGCGCTTCTGCGTCGCCTTTCCCGGCCGCTTGTCGAGCAGCACGCGCAGCGGTTCGCCGAACGCGCCCTCGCCGGACAACTTACGACGGATGTCATCGCAATAGGCGAGCAGCGCCTCGTCGCCATCGTCGTCGCGCAGCATCGGCAGGATGACGATTTGGTGCGGCGCGATCAGCGGCGGGACACGCAGCCCGTCGTCGTCGCCATGGGTCATGATGACGCCGCCGATCAGCCGCGTCGATACGCCCCAGCTGGTAGTGTGGCACAGCTGCTGCGTGCCTTCCTTGTCCTGATACTGGATGCCGGCGGCGTGCGCGAAGCCGGTGCCGAGATAGTGCGAGGTGCCGGCTTGGAGCGCCTTGCCGTCCTGCATCATCGCCTCGATGCTGTAAGTCGCGACGGCGCCGGGGAAGCGCTCGTTCTCCGGCTTTTCGCCAGCGATCACCGGCATCGCCAGCACGTCCTCGGCGAACGAGCGGTACATCTCCAGCGCACGCAGGGTCTCGACCATCGCATCGTCGCGGTCGGCGTGGGCGGTGTGCCCCTCTTGCCAGAGGAACTCGCTGGTGCGCAGGAACATGCGGGTGCGCATTTCCCAGCGCACGACGTTGGCCCACTGGTTCGTGAGCAGCGGCAGGTCGCGCCATGACTGGATCCAGCGCGCCATCGCCGCGCCGATCACTGTTTCGGATGTGGGCCGGACGACCAGCGGCTCCTCCAGCTTCGCTTCCGGGTCGGGCGCGAGCCCGCCCTTGCCGTCGCCGATCAGGCGGTGGTGGGTTACGACCGCCATTTCCTTGGCAAACCCTTCGACGTGCTCGGCTTCCTTGGCGAAGTAGCTCAGCGGGATGAACAGCGGGAAATAACAGTTCTCCACTCCCGCGGCCTTGATCCGGTCATCCATCAGGCGCTGGATGCGCTCCCAGATCCCGTAGCCCCACGGCTTGATGACCATGCAGCCGCGCACACCCGATTCCTCGGCCATCTCCGCCTCTGCGATGACTTCCTGATACCACTGGGCGAAGTCGCCCTCGCGCGTGGTCGAAAGGGCGTGGCGGATGGCGGACAAGGTCGAGGGCTTCCTGGCGTCGGTTGATGAAGTGCATGCGCGTGGCGCGGGTGCAGCGCTGACGGCTATTTGCCCAGTTCGTCAAGCCTCTTCTTCATCTGCTCCATCTGCTCCCGCAAGGCGGCAAGGTCATCGGCGCTGTCGGGCTCGGCAGCCTGGGGGGCGGCCGGTTCCGCACCGGGCATGAAGGCGGAGGCGGCGACCTTGAACATCGCCATGTTCTGCTCGGCGAGGCGGGCGAGAGGGTTGTTGCCCAGGCTGCCTTCGAACGCCTTGGCCAGCTTGGCCTGGTTGGCCCGGAAGTTCTGCATCGAGGCTTCCAAGTAATGCGGGATCAGCGATTGCATCGAATTGCCATACATGCTGATCAGCTCACGCAGGAAATTGACCGGGAGCATCTGTTCACCGCTCGCTTCCTCATCCATGATGATCTGCGTAAGTATCTGGTGGGTGATATCCTTGCCCGTCTTGGCGTCCAGAACCTTGTAATTGACGTTCTCACGCGTCATTTTCGCGAGATGATCGAGCGTGATGTAACTTGATGAGCGTGTGTTGTAGAGACGCCTGTTCGCGTACTTCTTGATGATCACAGTGTCGCCATCGATACCCGCCGCCTCAGCCATCGCACACCCCGCCTTTTGGTTTGAGCGACAATAGTATCATCCGCATACAGTTCGGCGCAATGAATTTTGCTGCGCAGCATTCGACCTTAATCGCACGGCTTTCGCGAAAATCTACGCCCCAGCAAGGTTAGCAGCTCATATTGGGACAGCCCGCTTTTCGCAGCCGCGTCAGGGAGGGCGTAATCCGCCTCCACCCAGTCGCCCTCCCGAATATCTGGCGCCTCGGTCACGTCGATCACGGTCATGTCCATGCTGACCCGGCCGATCGCCGGCAGCACCTTGCCCGCCGCATGAAACCGCGCCGTCCCGGACCAGCACCGCAGGAAGCCATCGGCGTAGCCCAACGCGATCGTGCCCACGCGCATGGCGGTGCCGGCGACGAAAGTGGAGTTATAGCCCACGCCCTCCCCCGCCTGGATCGTGCGCAACTGGACGATCGCCGCCTGCGGCCTGGCGACCTGGGCGATCCGCCCCCCCAGCTCCGGCCGCTGGATCCCGCCGTAGAGCGAAAGGCCGGGCCGGGTGACATCGCCGTGGAAATCCTTGCCCAGAGCGATCCCCGCGCTGTTGGCGAGGCTGGCACGCGCATGCGGCAGGACCGCGCGTGCTTCCATCCAGCGTTGGTGCTGCGCGGCATTGAGCGGCACGTCCTCGTCCGCCGAGGCGAGGTGCGACATCAACAGATCGACTGGCAGCCCGGCGAGGCCCTCGTCGGCAAGGTCGGCAAGGGCAAGCCCGAGCCGGTTGATGCCGGTATCGACCATGACGTCGCACATGCCGCCGCCCGCTTCGCGCCACAGCCGCGCCTGCCGCACGGAATTTATCACCGGCTTCACTCCCGTCGCGCGGGCGAACCGCGCATCCTCCGGCGTCAGCGGTCCGTGCAGCACGGATATCGCGCCGGGCGGAACAAGGTCGAGCAGGTCGGGCACCTCGCTCCAGTGCGCCACGAAGAAATCGCGGCATCCGGCGCCGTAGAGCAGCGGAACGACGACGCGCGCGCCCAGGCCGTAGCCATCTGCCTTGACCGCCGCTCCCGCCCGCGCCGTGCCGGAAAGCGCGTCCAGCGTCCGCCAGTTCCGGATGAGCCCATCGCCGTCGATCGCCAGGCGCAGCGCGGACGGCGGCGGGTCCGGCGTCGTTTCAGGCTGCATCGTCGCTGAAATCGCGGGCAGGGCCACCCTTCAGTCCCCACATCGCCACGACGAGGCCGAAAGCGACCACGCCCCAGGTGTACCAAAGCCCGGCATAGGCATCGCCGGTGCGCGCATTGATGTAGCTGGCGATCAGCGGCAGGAATCCGCCAAGGTAACCCGCGCCGATGTGATAGGGGATCGACATCGAGCTGTAGCGGATCTGTGGCGGGAACATCTCGGTCAGCAGCGCGGCGACGCTGCCATAAGTCAAGGCCGAGAGCAGCCCGAGCGACATGAGCAGAAGCGCAATGCCCGCCAGCGCGCCCAAGCCGGGCTTCTGGACCGAGAAGTCGAAGCCGCGCGCGGTCAACGCAGCTTCCAGTCCCTGCTTGCGCGCCTTGCCGTCGGCCAGCCAGGCCGGGTCGATCGCAAGCCCATCGCCGCCCACGCGAACCGCGAGCGCCGGCTGCTCCCGCACCGTGTAAGGCACGCCACTAGCGGTCAGCGTCTCCAGAACTTTGCCGCAGTCGCTCTGCTTGCGGCCGAACAGGTCGGCGAAGGGATCGGTGCTGCAGGCCTGGCCCGCAACCACCACCGGCGCCGCCTGAGCGCTGGCCTTGAGGCCGGGATTGGCTAGCGAACCCAAGCCCCAGAACAGCGGAAACAGCAGCACCAGCGTGGCCGCCGCACCGACGACGATGGGCAGCTTGCGCCCCACCGTGTCGGACCACTTGCCCACGACGATGTAGAAGCCCATCGATACGAGCGCGGCGACACCCACGGTTATCTCGGCAAAGACGGTGTCCACGCGCATCGGCCCCTTGAGGAACGACAGCGCCGAGAAAAACGCGGTGTACCAGATCGTCGTGAGAACGCCGGTCACGCCGAACAGCGCGACGAAGATGCGCTTCTTGTTGCCGGGGTACGTGAAGCTTTCGACGAACGGGTTCTTGGCGGTGTGCCCTGCCGCTTTCATCGCCACGAACACCGGGCTTTCGGAAAGCTTGAGGCGCATCCACAGCGAGATCGCCAGCAGCACGACCGAGAGCAGGAACGGCACCCGCCAGCCCCAGCTCGCGAAGACCTCGTCCGGGATGGCGGCCTGGCACAGCAGGACGACCACTATCGACAACACGAAGCCGCCGACCACGCTGGACTGGATATAGCTGGAATAATATCCCCGTCGGTCGGGCTCGGCATGTTCCGAGACGTAGATCGCTGCTCCGCCGTATTCCCCGCCAAGGGCGAGGCCTTGCAGGATGCGCAGCACGAGCACGATCAGCGGCGCCCACAGGCCGATCGACTCCGCGGCAGGGATCAAGCCCACTCCTGCCGTGGATATCCCCATCAGCGTCACGGTGACGAGGAAGGTGTATTTGCGGCCAAGCTGGTCGCCCAGATAGCCAAACAGGATCGCGCCCAGCGGCCGGAAGCCAAAGCCGACCGCGAACCCGGCCCAGACGAGCAGGATCTGCAGTGTCGCGTTGTCACCGGGAAAGAAGGCCCGGCCGATGAACGCGGCGAGCGTACCGTAGATGAAGAAGTCGTACCATTCGAAGATGGTGCCGGCGGAAGAAGCCGCGATGACCAGGCGAATGTCGGATGCACTGGGCTCCACATCCTTGCCCGCCCCTGCCACTACGCCAGCACTGTCCGCCGCCATGTCTCGATCCTTCCCTGAAACCCAGTCCGCCCCTTAGCGATCCAATCAAGTGGTGGGAAGAAGCTCGCTCGCGGCATTCCAGGCCAGCAGGATCGCGCCATGCCGCGCTGGATATTCGCGCGCGGTGGCTATGCGCTCCAGGCCGGGCCAGTCGGGCAAGTGACCGCCGTCTGTCAGCCATGCGCGGATCGCTTCGCGCGCGGCGGTGATATCATCGGCGCTCCTGCCGGGCGCTTGTGCGGCGAAGATCGCGGCGGCGGCCTGACCGATCGCGCAAGCCTGGCTCTTCACCCCGGCCCGCTCGATCCGTCCTTCGGCATCGATCGCCAGCGAAAGCGCGATGGTGCTGCCGCAGCTTCTCGACCGCGCCTCTCCCTTCAGCGGCGCGCCATCATCAAAGGGATAGCCGGCCAGCGAAGTCGCAAGGCCCAGCACGTCAGAGGTGTAAAGAACCTGGGCCGCCATGCCGCGCCGTCAGCCGCCTTCAAGTTGTTGGTCGGCCTCGTTCACTTCGGCGCGACGCTCTCCGATGAGGTTGACCAGCGCCTCGCTGCCGGCATTGACGAAAGGATAGCTGCGCGCCTGCGTGATCCAGGTCGGACGGCCGCTGACGCCCCATACCGTGTCGTAGCCCAGCACCAGGACCGAGAAGCCGAGAATGACGATGATCATTCCCTTGACCCCGCCGAAGCCGAAGCCGAGCACCCGGTCGATAGGCCCGAGCACCGAGCCGCGGCTGCGCTTGCCGGCCCAGTTGGCGATGAGCTTGACCACCGCGTAGGGCACCAGCAGAAGCAGTGCGAAGGCCAGCACCGCCGCGCCCGAGAAGGTGCCGATCGTCGGCTCGATCGCGGCGGTCAGCGGCGTGTGCAGCGACTTGATCGCGAACACGGCGAATATCCACGCGACGAGCGCGAGAATTTCCTGCACGAAGCCGCGCATGAAGCCGGTCGCGGCGCTTACGCCCACGACGATGAAGACCGCGATGTCGAACCCCGTCATATGCCCATGAAATTATGCGTCGGACAGAATGCGGTCAACGAGATTTGGGAGCACGGCCAGTTCGGCGTAGCCGGCGCCCTTTCCCTTCGCGGAGCCCGACGATCCACCGGAAGGACCATATGCCTTCGCGAAGCCCAGTTTCGCCGATTCCCGCTGGCGGATCGCGGCATGGGCGACGGGCCTGATCTCTCCAGCCAGCGAGACCTCGCCGAACCAGACGGCGCCATGCGGCAGCGCGCGGTCCCCCAGCGCCGAGACCAGCGCCGCGGCCACCGCAAGATCGGCGGCAGGATCGGAGAGACGATATCCGCCAGCGACGTTGAGATATACTTCGGCGCTGGAGAAATTCAGCCCGCAGCGCGCTTCCAGCACCGCCAGCAGCATCGCCAGCCGGCCGCTGTCCCAGCCGACGACCGCGCGGCGCGGGGTGGCCCCGCTCTGCAGCCGCACGATCAGCGCCTGAATCTCCACCAGCACCGGCCGCGTGCCTTCCATCGCCGGGAACACGGCGCTGCCCGGCACCGGGTCGTCCCGGCCCGACAGGAACAGCATCGAGGGATTGGCGACTTCGGACAGCCCTTCGCTCTCCATCGAGAACACGCCGATCTCGTCCACCGCGCCGAAGCGGTTCTTCAGGCCGCGCAGGATGCGATACTGGTGGCTGCGCTCGCCCTCGAAGCTCATCACCACGTCGACCATGTGCTCCAGCACGCGCGGGCCGGCGATGGAACCGTCCTTGGTGACGTGACCGACGAGCACCAGCGCGACGCCGTTCTCCTTGGCGTAGCGGATCAGCTCGAAAGCGCAGCCGCGCACCTGGCTCACCGTGCCCGGCGCACCTTCGATCTGGTCCGAATGCATCGTCTGGATCGAATCGATCACCAGCAGCGCCGGCGGCGTCTGGGCACCCAGCGTGGTCAGGATATCACGCACCGACGTCGCCGCCGCCAGCCGGATCGGCGCGCCCGAAAGTCCCAGGCGCTCGGCCCGCAGGCGTATCTGCGCGGTCGCCTCCTCGCCGCTGACGTAGACGGCATCGCCGCCACTCTTGGCGATATGCGCGGCGACCTGCAGCAACAGCGTCGACTTGCCGATGCCCGGATCGCCGCCCATCAGGATCGCCGAGCCCGGCACCAGCCCGCCGCCCAGCGCCCGGTCGAACTCCGCAAGCCCGGTCGCCCGCCGCACGAGGCGTTCCGAAGGTGCGTCCAGCGCCTCGAACGCGATCAGCCGCCCGCCCGACGACAGGTGGTGCCTGGAGGAAAAAACCGTCTGCGGCGCATCCTCGACCAGCGTGTTCCACTCCCCGCAGTCGGCGCATTGCCCTTGCCAGCGGGGTGAAACGCCGCCGCAATTCTGGCAGACATAAGTTCGTTTCGGCTTGGCCATGGCGCGTGATTATTCGGAACGGATCAAGAACGCAATTGCCAGCAGCGATATTTCGCGCCTAGCATCCGGCCATGCGGCAGAAGGAACTGCGGATCGCGCTCATCTGTTACGGCGGCATCAGCCTGGCCGTCTACATGCATGGGGTGACGAAAGAGGTGTGGAAGGCGGTCCGCGCCAGCCAGCTGCACTGGGACGGGCAAGCGGTTCCCACAGGCGGCACGGAGGCGGTCTACGACGGGCTGCTGCGCCATCTCGAAGAAGCCCATGCGCTCAAACTGCGCGTCCTTGCCGACATCGTCGCCGGGGCCAGCGCGGGCGGCATCAACAGCGTGTTCCTTGCGCAGGCGATCCATTCCGGGCAGTCGCTGGAACCGCTGACCGAACTGTGGCTGGAATGCGCCGACGTCGATGTGCTGCTCGATCCGGATGCGCGGCCGTGGTCGAAGGCCGCCAAGTTCTGGGTATTTCCGCTGGTCCAGTTCCTGCTCAATCGCCCGGGCAACGCCGTCACCGCCAGCGTCGCGCCGGAAACGCGCGCGGAAGTGCGGGCCAAGCTTTCGCGTTTGATCCGTTCGCGATGGTTCGAGCCGCCATTCGGCGGGCTGGGCTTCTCGCGCCTGCTATGCCGGGCGCTCGATGCGATGCGGCACTCGCCCGCAAGCTCGCCGCTGCTGCCCGCCGGCCACCCGATCGACCTGTTCGTCACCGCCACCGACTTCAAGGGCCACCTCGAAACGCTGCGGCTGCACAGCCCCGAGGTCCTGCTGGAGAGCGAGCACCGCCTCTCGATCGGCTTCCGGGCAGCGACGCCGGTGGTCGGCGGAGAGATGCTGGCCTCGCCGCTGGAGCTGGTGTTCGCCGCGCGCGCCACCGCGAGCTTTCCCGGTGCTTTCCCTGCCTTGCAGGTTTCGGAGATCGACGCCCTTGCCCTCGAACATGGCACCGCGTGGCCGGGCCGCGACTCGTTCCTACGCCGGGTGATGCCCGAGCACGCCGCGCGCGAGGATCTGGACGGGGTCGCGCTGATCGACGGCTCGGTCCTCGTCAACGCGCCGTTCGCCGAGGCGATGTCGGTCTTGCGTGACCGTCCGGCGCACCGCGAAGTCGACCGCCGCTTCGTCTATATCGATCCGACCCCGCATCGGCTGACCCGAAGCGAACGCAAGGACCCGAACAGGCCGGGCTTCTTCTCGGTGATCTTCGGCTCGCTTTCCGCGATCCCCCGGACCCAGCCGATCCGCGACAACCTCGAGGAATTACAGCGTCAGTCCGAGGAGATGGCGAAGCTGCGCACGATCGTGGAGGCGCTGCGGCCGGAAGTCGAGGAGACGGTGGAGGCCTTGTTCGGCCGGACGCTGTTCTTCGACCGTCCGACCGCCAAGCGGCTCATGGCTTGGCGTGCCAAGGCGCAGAACGCGGCAATCGGCCAGTCGGGTTTTGCCTATCACGGATATGCACAGATCAAGTTCAGCGGCGTGATCAATGCGCTGGCCCATCTGATCCACGTCGCGGCCCCAGCCCGCGATGGCGGGGAGGACACGATCGCGCGGCGGCTGAGTGCGCATCTGGCGGCAAGCGGGCTGGAACGGATGACCGCGTTGCGCGGCGGCTCGACCGAGTCGGCGATCCGCTTCTTCCGCGATCACGACATAGATTTCCGCATCCGCCGGCTACGCTTGCTGGCGCGGCGCCTGACGCGCGAATGGGAGGACAGCGACCGGTTCACCCATGAGGAGCGGGACCGGATCCGCACGACGATCTACAAGGCACTGTCGCTCTATCTGCAATGCCAGACCACCGAGTGCCTGGGCGAGGACTTCCCCGATGTCGCCGCCCGCGTGATCGACGATCCGGCGGCGGTGCTCGATCATATCTCGGCACATCGCCGGCTGGGCGAAGCAGACGTCAAGGTCGACGAACTGCTGGCCGAGGAACTGGCCGCGATGCCGCCGGACGTGCGGCGGCGGATGCTGCTGACCTATCTGGGCTTCCCGTTCTATGACACCGCGACCCTGCCTTTGCTCCGCGGCGAGGGGCTGACCGAGTTCGACCCGGTGAAGATCGACCGCATCGCGCCCGACGATGCCCGTTCGATCCGTGGCGGCGGCGCCGGGGCGACGCTGCGCGGAATCGAGTTCTACAACTTCGGCGCCTTCTTCAGCCGCGCTTACCGCGAGAACGACTACTTGTGGGGACGGCTGCATGGCGCCGAGCGGATGATCGACCTGATCGTCTCGACGCTGCCCGCCGACCGGTCGATCGACGAACAGGTACTCAGGGCGGCGAAGAAGGCGGCGTTTCTTGCGATCCTGGATGAGGAGGAGACGCGGCTGACGACCGATCCTGGGCTGGTGCGGACGATCAGGGACGAGGTGATGGGCTTGACCTGACGCCCGCGTTTCAGCCCGCGTTTCGCAAGAAACTGCCGTCGTCCTCGCGCGTATTCGATCGAAACCTTGTCTCTGTCATACTCGCTGGCAGCACTGCGGGTGAACCAAAGCTATTCCCGCAATTCGCTCCAGGCTTCCTTGATCCGCTCGAAGAAGCCCTTCGATTGAGGACACTCGTCCCCGGTCTCGGATTCCTGAAGCTCCCGGATCAGTTCCTTCTGGCGCGCGGTCAGCTTGGTGGGCGTCTCGACGAGGATTTCGACGACCAGATCGCCGCGTCCGCGCCCTTGCAGCACCGGCATGCCCTCGCCACGCTTGCGCAGCTGCTTGCCGGACTGGATGCCGTGGGGAATGACGATCTCGAGCCGCTCTCCGTCGAGGCCGGGAATCTCGATCTCGCCGCCAAGCGCGGCGGTGGTGAAAGTGATCGGCACGCGGGTAATCAGCGTCGTTCCCTCACGCTCGAACACCGCGTGGCGGCGAACGTGGAGGAAGATGTAGAGGTCGCCCGGCGGCGCGCCGAACGGCCCGGCCTCGCCCTTGCCGGACAGGCGGATGCGCGTGCCCGAATCGACGCCCCGCGGAATTTCGACCTCAAGCTTGCGCGGCTTGTCGACCCGGCCCTCGCCGCGACAGCTGCGGCACGGCTTCTCGATGACCTCGCCCCGGCCATGGCAGGACGGACATGTCCGCTCCACGACGAAAAAGCCCTGCTGCGCGCGCACTTTGCCGTGCCCGCCGCACGAGACGCAGCGCCGGGTGCCGGTGCCCGGCTCGGCGCCCTTGCCTTCGCACGGCTCGCAAGGCTGAGAGACCTCGATCGAGATTTCCTCGGTCTTGCCGTGAAACGCCTCGTCCAGGCCGATCTCAAGGTCATAGCGCAAATCCGCGCCGCGCCGCGCCTGCTGCCGGCCGCCGCCGAACGCGCTGCCGAAAATCGATTCGAAGATATCGCCGAAGTCCGCCGCGCCCGCCCCATTCCCGCCCATCCCGCCTTGCTCGAAGGCGGCATGTCCATAACGGTCATAGGCCGCGCGCTTCTGAGGGTCCTTCAGGCAGTCATAGGCCTGGCTGATCGCCTTGAAGCGCGCCTCGGAATCGGAGCAGCCCGGATTCTTGTCCGGGTGATATTTCATGGCGAGCTTGCGATAGGCGGACTTGATCGTCCCGCCGTCCGCGCTGCGCTCTATCTCGAGCAGTTCATAAAAATCGGCCTCGACGCTAGCCATCGAAAGCTCCCAACAACCCGCCGTCACCCCTGCACAAGCACCGGCCCATCTCTGACCTAAGCGCCATCGGCGCGGTCTGAAGACGGGTTCCCACCTGCGCGGGAGTGACGGTAATGGGTCAGTTCGTCAAATCAGCCCTTGTTCTCGTCAACTTCCGAGAACTCGGCGTCCACCACATCGTCCGCCTTGCCCGCATCGGCACCCGCGTCCGGAGACGCAGCGGAAGCCTGCTCCTTCTCGTAGATCGCCTGGCCCATCTTCATGGCCTTCTCGGTCAGCGCCTGCGCCTTGGCGTTGATCGCCTCGGCGTCGCCGCCTTCCAGCGCGGTCTTCGCCTCGGCGATCGCGGCTTCGACTTCGGCCTTCAGGTCGGCGTCGATCTTGTCGCCATGCTCGGCGATCTGCTGCTCGGTGGCGTGGACAAGGCTGTCGGCATTGTTGCGCGCCTCAGCCGCCTCACGGCGCTTCTTGTCCTCGTCGGCGAACTTCTCGGCATCCTTGACCATCTGGTCGATGTCGGAATCGGACAGGCCGCCCGACGCCTGGATGCGAATCTGCTGCTCCTTGCCGGTGCCCTTGTCCTTGGCCGAAACGTTGACGATGCCGTTGGCGTCGATGTCGAACGTGACCTCGATCTGCGGCACGCCGCGACGCGCCGCCGGAATGCCGACGAGATCGAACTGACCGAGCATCTTGTTGTCCGCCGCCATCTCGCGCTCGCCCTGGAACACGCGGATCGTCACCGCCTGCTGGTTGTCCTCGGCGGTCGAATAGACCTGGCTCTTCTTGGTCGGGATCGTGGTGTTGCGGTCGATCATGCGGGTGAACACGCCGCCCAGCGTTTCGATGCCGAGCGAGAGCGGCGTCACGTCGAGCAGCAGCACGTCCTTGACGTCGCCCTGCAGCACGCCCGCCTGGATCGCCGCGCCCATGGCGACGACTTCGTCCGGGTTGACGCCGGTGTGCGGTTCCTTGCCGAAGAACTCCTTCACCGTCTCACGAACCTTGGGCATGCGGGTCATGCCGCCGACGAGGACGACCTCGTCGATGTCCTTGGCGCTGAGCCCGGCGTCAGCCAGCGCCTTGCGCATCGGCTCCTTGGTACGCTCGATCAGGTCGGCGACCATCTTCTCGAGGTCGGCGCGCGTCACCGTCTCGACGAGGTGCAACGGTGTGGTGCTGCCGCCTTCCATGCGCGCGGTGATGAACGGCAGGTTGACTTCGGTCGTCGCCGCGCTGGAAAGCTCGATCTTGGCCTTTTCGGCGGCTTCCTTGAGGCGTTGGAGCGCAAGCTTGTCGGTGCGGAGATCCATGCTCTCCTTGGCCTTGAACTTGTCGGCCAGCCATTCGACCAGCTTGGAATCGAAGTCCTCGCCGCCCAGGAAAGTGTCGCCGTTGGTCGACTTCACTTCGAACACGCCATCGCCGATCTCGAGCACCGAGACGTCGAACGTGCCGCCGCCAAGGTCATAGACCGCGATCGTCTTGCCGTCGTTCTTCTCGAGCCCATAGGCGAGCGCGGCCGCCGTCGGCTCGTTGATGATGCGCAGCACTTCGAGGCCGGCGATCTGGCCGGCGTCCTTGGTCGCCTGGCGCTGGGCGTCGTTGAAGTAGGCAGGAACGGTGATGACCGCCTGCGTCACGCTCTCGCCCAGATAGGCTTCGGCGGTTTCCTTCATCTTCTGCAGGATGAACGCGGAAATCTGCGACGGGCTGTAATCCTCGCCGCCGGCCGCGACCCAGGCGTCGCCGTTCTTGCCCTTGACGATGGTGTAAGGGACCAGCTCGGTGTCCTTCTTGGTCACCGGATCGTCGAAGCGGCGGCCGATCAGGCGCTTCACCGCGAAAATCGTGTTGTCGCCGTTGGTCACGGCCTGGCGCTTGGCCGGCTGCCCGATCAGCCGCTCACCATCCTTGGTGAACGCGACGATCGAGGGCGTCGTGCGCGCGCCTTCGGAATTCTCCACCACCTTCGGCTTGCCGCCGTCCATCACCGCGATGCAGCTGTTGGTGGTGCCAAGATCGATACCGATTACTTTACCCATTCTGCCCATTCCTCACGTCAAGACACAGACACCGCGCGGATCGCCTCCCATGTTGGCGAGACGGCTTGGCGGCTCGATAACGTCTTCGCAGCCGGGACTCGAACTGCCCCGGTACGTCGTCGGGTGGCGATATAAGAGCGGTTTTGCTTGGCACAAGCCCGCCGTCGCATTAGCCAGTGTGCCGATCTCGAACGCTCCGCCGGGAAGGAATTTTCCGTGATTAGACTTGCGCTTCTCGTTGCCGTTGCCGCATTTCCCCTTGCCGGTTGCGGCGGGGCGAAGGAGCAGGCGGCGCCGGAACCGAGCGCCGCTGCGCAAACCGTCCCGGCCGGACCGGACGCCAAGCCCGGTCTCTCGCTCACGGACGGCAAGCTGCTGCTGCCGGTGGTCGCCGGGCGGCCCGGTGCCGTCTATTTCACCCTGCGCAACAATGGCGACAAGGCCGTCACCCTGGCCGGCGTCCATGTCGAGGGCGCCGGCAAGATGGAGATGCACGAGACCAAGGGCGGGACGATGTCGCCGGTGAAGGACCTGCCGCTGGAGCCCGGCAAGACCCTGGAATTCGCGCGCGGCGGGCTGCACGTCATGGCATTTGACCTGGCGGATACCCTCAAGGCGGGGGGGGTGGCCGAGATCACCCTGAGCTTCGCCGACGGCGACAAGCTTTCGGCGCCGCTGGCGATCGAGGCGATGGCCGCAGCAAAAACGGGCGGCATGAAAACGGGCGGCATGGAGATGTCGCACTGAGCGTCACGACGCAGGACGCCATCTGCCCGGCGGGCGGAGAGCGCCCGCTGACACCGGGCGAAGCCGCGCTGGTGGATTCGGTCTTCGGGGACGCCATCGACAGTTCGCGCGTGCGCCTCAAACGACGGCGCTGGTTTCCCTTCCAGCCGGTCGGCACGCTGATGGCGCCATGCGGCCACTTGCATTTCCACCCGGCCTCCCCGCACTATTGCGACGACTTCGCGCAGGCGTCGCTGCCGCTCCAGGGGCTGTTTATCCACGAAATGACGCACGTCTGGCAAACGCAATGGCGTGGCCGATGGTATCTGCCGATGCACAGGCCGTTTTCACGGCGATACGACTATGCCCTCAAACCCGGTTGGACGCTGGAGCGCTACGGCATCGAGCAGCAGGCGGAGATCGTCCGCCACGCATTCCTCATGCGCCACGGCGCGAAAATCGTCGGGGCGCCGCCGCTCGATACTTACGCCGGCGTCCTGCGGTTTCAGCAGCGGTCGCGATAGCGGCGCCCGTTGCGGTCCCGGTACGTACAGCGGCCGTCGCGATCCTTCTTGATCAGCGTACCACCAACCGCGCCTACAGCGGCACCAATGGCGGCACCCTCACCGATATCGCCGTCCGCCGCGCCGATCGCCGCGCCGACGGCGCCCCCGGCAAGAGCACCTTCGCCGGCATAGTTGCCGGCGCAACCGCCCAACCCAAGCGCGCTGGCCATCAAGGCCGGCAAGATGAGGGAACGCATGGTCTTTCTCCGTTGCAATGGCATATGCCGTGCAAAGCATATGCGTTGCAAACGTGAGGACCGAGACCCGGTTCCCTCGCAATGCCGTGTCATGCGGCGAAAGGAGCCTCAGTCCGGCTTCTTTGCCACTCCCACCATCGCGGGACGCAGCAGCCGGTCCTTTATCATGTAGCCGGCCTGCATCTCCTGCACGATGGTGCCGGGCTCGACCTCGGTGGAGGAGATTTCCAGCATCGCCTGATGCTGGTTGGGGTCGAGCGGCAGGCCCTTCGCGGCGATGCGAGTGATGCCATTCTGGCTGAAAACCTTGTCGAGTTCGCGGGCGGTGGCTTCCAACCCGGCGACAAGACCCTTCAGCTTCTCATCCTCGCGCAAGTCGGCGGGAATCGCTTCCAGCGCGCGAGAAAGATTGTCGGCGACCGAAAGGATGTCGCGCGCGAAACCAGTCGCGGCGTAATTGCGCGCGTCGGCCACGTCCTTTTCCATGCGGCGGCGCACGTTCTGGGTTTCGGCCTTGGCGTAGAGCATATCCTGCTTGGCCGATTCCACCTGGTCCTGGAGCCGCTTCAGCTCTCCGCCAAGGCTCTCCGTGCCCATGCCCTCGGTTCCCACAGCGGGGCCGTCCGCATCGAGCATTGCTTCCGAAATGCCGTTCAATTCATCGGCGGCCGCCGAATCGTTCTGCGCCTTCTGGTCCGTCATGATTTCGTGTTTTTCCCGGTTATCCGATCAACCGGCCCAGGCTCTGGGCGGTGAAGTCCACCATGGGGACCACGCGCGCATAATTCAACCGCGTCGGGCCGATAACTCCCACCACGCCCACGACCCGCCCTTCGCGGTCGCGATAGGGCGATGCGATCACCGACGAGCCCGAAAGCGCGAAGAGCCGGTTCTCCGAACCGATGAATATCCGCGTCGAATCGGCGTCCCGCGCCAGTTCGAGCAGTTCCGATACCGACTGCCGGCTTTCCAGGTCTTCCAGCAGCGAACGCACCCGCTCGATGTCCTCCAGCGCGGTCTCGTCGAGCAGGTTGGCCTGTCCGCGCACGATCAGCACCGGGCGCTGCAGGGTGTCCTCGCTCCACACCGCCAGGCCGCGGTCCACCAGTTCTCGGCTGGCGGCATCCAGCGCGGTCCTGCCCGATGCGATCTCCTGTTTCGCGGCGCGCGCCGCTTCGGCCAGCGTTCGTCCGGCGAGTCGAGCGGAGATATAGTTCGAAGCCTCCTCCAGCGCGCCGAGGCGAATCCCTGGGGGAAGCGGGACGATGCGGTTCTCGATCCCGCCATCCTCATCCACCAGCACCGCCAGCGCGCGATCGGGCGAGATCGCCACCAGCGAGAGCTGCGCCAGACGCGGTTCTCGCCGAGGCACCATCACCACCCCCGCCCCCGCCGACAGGTCGGAGAGCAGCGCGCTCGTCGCCGCCAGCGTCGCCTCGATCGAGCCCGGCTCGGTCATCCGCCGCTCGATCGCCGCGCGTTCCTCGCGCGTCGGCTCGGCCACCTGCATCATGCCGTCGACGAACAGCCGCAGCCCGCTTTCGGTCGGCAGCCGCCCGGCGCTGGTGTGCGGCGCGGCGAGCAGGCCCAGTTGCTCAAGCTCCGCCAGGACCGAGCGGATCGAGGCGGGCGACAGATTGAGCCCGGTCGAACCGGCCAGCGTCTTCGAGCCCATCGGAAGCCCGGACGACAGATAACCCTCTACCACGCGGCGAAAAATCTCGCGCGAACGGTCGGTCAGTTCGGTTACCGGAGGATTGGGCATCGCGGTCAATCTAAGCGATAGACTTGCGGCCTCAAGCCCAATGCGCCTAACGGCGGGCGAAACTTCGAATGAGGGAATGTTTATGCGACCATCCGGCCGTGCGCCCGACGAAATGCGCGCCATCGAGATCCAGACCGATTTCACCAAGCATGCGGAAGGATCGGTGCTGATCGCGTTCGGCGACACCCGGGTGCTGTGCACCGCCAGCGTCGAGGAGCGGGTGCCGCCGTTCCTGCGCGGCAAGGGCCAGGGCTGGGTCACCGCCGAATACTCGATGCTGCCCCGCGCCACCCACACGCGCGGCAGTCGCGAGGCGGCGAAAGGCAAGCAATCCGGCCGCACGCAGGAGATCCAGCGCCTGATCGGCCGCAGCTTGCGCGCGGTATGCGACATGAAGAAGCTGGGCGAACGTCAGATCACGCTCGATTGCGACGTGCTTCAGGCCGATGGCGGCACCCGCACCGCGTCGATCTCCGGCGCATGGGTGGCGCTGCGGCTCGCGGCCGACAAGCTGCTGGCGCAGGGCCTCATCGCGCAGGACCCGATCACGGCCAAGATCGCGGCGGTGAGCTGCGGCATCCATCAGGGCACGCCGGTGCTCGATCTCGATTACATCGAGGACAGCGCCGCCGATGCCGACGCCAACTTCGTGCTGATCGAGGGCGGGTTGATCGCCGAAGCGCAAGTCACCGCCGAGGGCGCAGCCTATGACGAGGAAGGCATGCTGCGGCTGCTGCGGCTCGCGCGCATGGGCTGCGACCGCATCTTCGCGGCGCAGGACGCAGCGGTCGGCAAATGACCCGCAAGCTCGGTTCCGAAAAACTCGTCATCGCCACGCATAACGCGGGCAAGCTGCGCGAGATTTCGGCGCTGCTTGCACCTTATGGGCTGAAATGCGGCTCGGCGGGGGAACTCGGCCTGCCGGAACCGGCGGAAACCGGCACCACCTTCGTCGAGAACGCGCTCATCAAGGCGCGCGCGGCGGCCGAGAAATCCGGGCTTCCGGCGCTCGCGGATGACAGCGGGCTATCCGTCTCCGCGCTGGGCGGGAGGCCGGGCGTCCATACCGCCGACTGGGCGGAGCGGCAGAGCTTCGAGGGCGAGCCGGGCCGCGACTGGTATCTGGCGATGGGCAAGGTCGAAGGGCTGTTGCAAGCGCAATGCAACGCCACTGCAACCGTGCCGCAACGCCATTGCTGGTTCACTTGCGTGCTCGCGATCGCCTGGCCCGAGGGCGACACCGCGATCTACGAGGGCCGGGTCGACGGACTCTTCACGTGGCCGCCGCGCGGGACACGCGGCTTCGGCTACGATCCCGCGTTCACGCCCGATGGCCACGGCGAGACCTTCGGCGAAATGGACCCCGCCGAGAAGCACAAGATCAGCCACCGGGCCGATGCCTTCGCCAAACTGGTCGCCGAGCAGTTCGGATAGCATTCCGTCATTGCGAGGCCAAAGGCCGAAGCTCGCAATGACGAGTGGATGGGTATAGAAGCCGGTCGATGGCCCGCGCGCTCTATATCCACTGGCCGTTCTGCCTGGCGAAGTGCCCGTACTGCGACTTCAACAGCCATGTCCGCGAGCGGGTCGAGCATGGCCTGTGGCGGGACGCGCTCCTTGCCGACATGCGCCACGAGGCCGAGGTCGCCGGCGCAGAGCCGCTGGACTCGATCTTCTTCGGCGGCGGCACGCCCTCGCTGATGCCGCCCGCGCTGGTCGAGGGGTTGCTGGCCGAGGCCGAGCGTCTGTGGGGCTTTGCGCCGGGCATCGAGATCACGCTGGAGGCCAATCCCTCGTCGGTCGAGGCGGCGAACTTCGCGGCGCTCGCGGGCGCGGGGGTCAACCGCGTGTCGCTCGGCCTGCAATCGCTCGACGACAAGGCCTTGCGGTTCCTGGGCCGCCTGCACGACGCACGAGAGGGACTGGCGGCGCTGGACATCGCGCAACAGCACTTCGGGCGAATCAGCTTCGATCTGATCTACGCCCTGCCCGGTCAGAGCGTCGCAGCGTGGGAGACACAGCTTGCCCGCGCGCTGTCGTACGGCACGGGGCACCTCTCGCTCTACCAGCTGACGATAGAGCCGGGGACGCGCTTTGCGACCCTTGCGCGGCAGAAGCAGCTCGTTCCGCTGGACGAGGATACGGCCGCCGATCTGTTCGCGCTGACCCGCGAGATCACCGCCAGCGCCGGCCTGCCCGCCTACGAAGTCAGCAACCACGCGCGGGCCGGCGAGGAAAGCCGCCATAACCTGACGTACTGGCGCTATCACGACTACGTCGGGATCGGCCCCGGCGCGCATGGACGGCGCGGCGGTTTCGCCACGCTGAGGCACAAGAAGCCGGAGAACTGGCTCGACGCGATGCGCGAGCGCGGCAACGGCCTTGCGGAAATCCGGCCGCTGGGCATTCCCGAGCAGGCGTCCGAGGCCATGCTGATGGGACTGCGCCTTGCCGAGGGGGTCGACCTTTCCGCCTTGGCCACGCGGTTCGGCCTGCCAGAGGCAGCGTTGTGCGATCCGTCCAAGGCAGCGTTCCACGAGGCGAACGGCCTGCTCTGGCGGCACGGCGACCGCACCGGCGTCACCGACCGAGGCATGCTGCTGCTCGACGCGCTGCTGGCCGATCTGGTGCCCGCGGCACTGCTGGCGGCATGACGACCGCCGAGGTCCTGGAAGCCTGGCGCTCGCACCTGTCGCAAGGCCGCCGCCGCAGTCCGCACACCGTGCGCGCCTATGTCTCGACAGCGGCGCGGCTGATCGAAAGCCTGGGCCGTGCCGACTGGCCCACGCTGGCCCGGCTCGACGCGGGGGCGCTGCGGCAGCACATGGCGGCACGCCGGGCCGAGGGCATCGGCAATACCTCCGCCGCGCGCGAGCTTTCGGCGCTGCGCGGCTTCCTGGCCTTTGCCCGCGATCGCGCCGGGCTCGCCGACGCCGCCGCGCCCCGGTTGCGCGGTCCTCGCGTCAAGAAAGGCATTCCGCGACCGGTGACGCCCGACGATATCGCGGGCCTGACCGAGCTTGTGGACGAAGCCGCGCGCGAGGACTGGATCGGGCTGCGCGACAAGGCGGTCCTGCTGCTGCTCTACGGCGCCGGCCTGCGGATCGCCGAAGCGCTGTCTCTGCGCGGCGCCGGCCTGCCGCTCGGCGAAATCCTTACCGTCACCGGCAAGGGCGGAAAACAGCGCGTCGTGCCGCTGCTCCCGGTGGTGCGCCAGGCGGTGGCCGACTATGTCGCCGCCTGCCCCTGGCCGATAGCGGAAGATTCGCCGCTGTTCGTCGGCGCCAAGCGCGGCCCGCTGTCACCCGGCATGATCCAGAAGGCGATGGCGCGAGCCCGCACCATGCTCGGCCTGCCGCCCAGCGCCACGCCCCATGCGCTGCGCCACAGCTTCGCGACGCATCTGCTGGGGGCGGGAGCGGACCTGAGGTCGCTTCAGGAACTGCTCGGCCATGCCAGCCTGGGGTCGACCCAGATCTATACCAAGGTCGATGCGGCGACACTGCTCGACGCCTATCGCAATGCCCATCCGAGGGAGCGGCGCTGAGCACGACACCCGTGCGAGCGACCACAGAGGTCGCGCGGTGATTCGGGGCGGTGTCTCACTGCCCTGGATTGCTTCGGGCTGCGCCCTCGCAATGACGAATGTTTTTGGAGTACGATGACAATGGATTGAACCACTTCGTCATTGCGACCCCGGACTGATCCGGGGGAAGCAATCCAGGGCGGTTCGGCGCGCGCATGGATCGCCGCGCGACCTCTGTGGCCGCTCGCAATGACGCTTCAATGTAAAGTTTATCCCGCTCTAATCCTTTGCTTTCTCCCAGCGCACGACCCGCCACACGTAGCATCCCGCCAGCAGCACGAACGTCCCCACTGTCGCCCAGCCGATGATCTCCTCGGCGATCCGGAAGCTGTGGCCCAGCCACTCGCCGCCCTTGATCAGGATCACGTTCCACACCGCCGAGCCGGCGGCGGTGAAGCACGCGAACTTCCAGCGCGGCATGTGGGTCAGGCCCGCCGGCAGCGAGATGAGGGTGCGCAAGAAGGGCGAGAAGCGCAGGGCGAACACGACCCAATGGCCGCGACGGCGGAATAGATCGCCGGCCCGGTCGACGTCATCCCAGCCGACCGTCAACCAGCGCTCATGCCGCTCGACGAAGGGCCGCAGCCGCTTGTAGCCGAGGCGATTGCCCAGTTCGTACCACGCCTGGTTGCCGACGACGCAGCCGGCCGTGCCCGCGGCCAGCAATGGCCAGAACTCCATCCAGCCGCGCGCCACCGCGACGCCGCCCATGCCCATGATGAGTTCCGACGGGATCGGCGGGATCAGGTTTTCAACCACCATCAGGACGAACACGCCCCAATAGCCGCCACGCCCGATCAGATCGATGACGAGATTGTCCATGAATGGTGATTACGAACGAACGGCTCAGCCGTTCCGCAGCATCGCGTCGTGCCGCGCCTCGATCGCTTCCCAGATCGCCGCGCCGGTGTCGGTGCCGTTGAAGCGGTCGATGGCGACGATGCCGGTGGGCGAAGTGACGTTGATCTCGGTCAGCCACTCGCCGCCGATCACGTCGATGCCGACGAACACGAGGCCGAGGCGCCTGAGTTCAGGGCCCATCGCCGCGCAGATCTCTTCCTCGCGCGCGGTCAGGCTCGCCGCTTCCGCCGCGCCGCCCACCGCGAGGTTGGAGCGGAACTCGCCCGCGCCCGGCCGGCGGTTGATCGCTCCGGCGAACGCGCCATCGACCAGCACGATGCGCTTGTCGCCCTCGCTCACGGAGGGGAGGAACGGCTGCACCATGAACGGCTCGGGCCAGGCCTGCTGGAACATCTCGATCAGCGCGCCGAGGTTGCTGCCGTCCGCCGGAATGCGGAACACCGCCTTGCCGCCGTTGCCATGAAGCGGCTTGATGACGATATCGCCCGGATGATCGGCGTGGAAGCGGCGCACGTCCTCGATCCGGCGCGCAACGAAAGTCGGCGGCATGAACCGCGCGTAGTCGAGCACCATGACCTTCTCCGGCGCGTTCCTGACGGCAACCGGATCGTTCACCACCAGCGTGCGGCCCTTGAGGCGTTCGAGCAGGTGCGTGCCGGTGATGTAGCCAAGGTCGAACGGCGGATCCTGCCGCATCAGCACGACGTCGATGTCGTCGCCCAGGTCGATCAGGCGGTGCTCGCCCAATGCATAGTGATCGCCCTCGATACGCTGCACGGTGACCGGGGCGGCCCAGGCCGTCAGCCGCCCGCCCGCGCCCGAACTGGCGTCATAGGCCAGCGTCCGCACGTCGTAATGGTAAAGTTCGTGCCCCCGCGCCTGCGCCGCCAGCATCAGCGCGAAGGTGGAATCGCCCGCGATCCGGATGCTTTCGATAGGGTCCATCTGAACGGCGACGCGCAAGGTCATTCTGCAAAATCCCGATCGCCCCGAGCTTGTCGAAAGGCCGTACTGCTTCCTTCCCTGGGGCGTTCAAGGAAAGGACAGTGCTTCGACAAGCTCAGCACGGACGGTAATCTGGCCGGAACGACCCTAGAGCCTGATGACTTCGGTTTGAATCACTTCGTCATTGCGACCCCGGACTTGATCCGGGCTCCTCGCAATGACGAAGCAATGTAAAGTCATCATGGCCTAGGGCATCCAGGCGTTGACGATGTGGCGCGGCCAGCGTCCGGGCGCAAGCAGGATGACGTCGATCCGCCGCGTATCGTCGGGCCGGGCGAAACGATGCGCCACGGCCTCGACGGCAGCGGCGACTCGCTTCAGACGGTAGGCGTCGATGGCAAGGTCAAGCTCGGCCGAAGTCATCCGCCATTTGACCTCGACGAAGCTGACGGTGCCGCCGCACCGCGCCACCAGATCGATCTCGCCGCGCGGCGTCCTGACCCGCCGGGCGAGGATCCGCCAGCCCTTGAGACGCAGATACCACGCCGCCAGCGCCTCGCCCTTGCGGCCGCGAGTCTCCGCCCGCCGGCGCTTGCCCACGGCATCCTTGGATCGACTCACTTCAGCTCCAGCGCCCGCGCATAGAGCGCCTTGCGGTCGAGCCCGGTAACCTTCGCCACCTTGCCCGCCGCAACCGAGGGCTTTGACACCGAAAGTTCGGCGCGCAGCAGCGCGTCGGCATCGAAATCGTCAGGCGACGGAGCAAGCGGGGGGGCGATCACCAGCACGATCTCGCCCTTGGGCGGACGCTCGCGGAAATGCGCGGCCAGATCCGCGGGCGAACCGCTGCGGCACTCCTCGAACTTCTTGGTCAGTTCGCGCGCCACCGCCACCTCTCGCCCCGGCAGGACTTGCGCGATCATATCGAGCGAATCGATCAGACGCGGCGCGGTTTCGTAGAACACCAGCGTCGCGGGCACGCCCGACAGTTCCTCCAGCACGGCCTCGCGCGCTTTCATCTTCACCGGCAGGAATCCGGCGAACAGGAAGCGGTCGCTGGGCAGGCCCGACAGGGTGAGCGCGACGATGACGGCGCTGGGACCGGGAATGCCGGTCACCGCGATGCCCTGATCGCGCGCGGCCCGCACCAGCCGAAAGCCGGGGTCGGAGATCAGCGGCGTCCCCGCATCGCTGACCAGGGCGACCGGCACGTCGCTCATCAACGCCAGCAGCGCATCGCGGTCGGCCTCGCCCGAATGATCGTCGTAGCGGATCATCCGCTTGGATATCCCCAGATGGTTGAGCAGCCGCGCGGTCACGCGGGTATCCTCGCAAGCCACCGCCGATACGCCGCGCAGCGTCTCTATCGCCCGCAAAGTCACGTCGCCGAGATTGCCAATCGGCGTGGCGACAATATAGAGACCGGGCGGAAGTGATTGCTCCATGTGACGACCCATGGCGCAATTCCAAGGAGAGCGGCAAGTGATGATCGAGCGGATTTTGAGCCGGCGCAAAGTTATCGCGGCCGGGGTGCTCGCGCTGCTGGCCGGTTGTACGGTCGTGCCCAAGGCGCCCAAGCCCGAAGGTCCCCCTCCGCCGGTCGCCGGCCCGTCCGATGTGCTGCCCACCGATGCCGCGCGCCATCGCATCGCCTTGCTGGTGCCGATGTCCGGGGCCAACGCCGGGGTCGGCCAGTCGATCGCCAACGCCGCGACGATGGCGCTGCTCGATACCAATGCGCAGAACCTGCGGGTCACCACTTACGATACCTCGGCCGGGACGCAAGGCGCGGCGCAGCGCGCCGTGGCGGACGGCAACACACTGATCCTGGGGCCGCTGCTCGCCAGCGACATCACCGTGGTCGCGGGAGTAGCGCGCCCGGCGGGGGTCCCGCTGATCTCGTTTTCCAATGACGCGACGGCCGCGACCAGGGACGTGTTCGTGATGGGCAATCTTCCGGGCCAGTCGGTCGCCCGCACGGTCGCTTTCGCCAGGACGCGCGGCGTGCGCACTTTCTCGGCGCTGGTCCCGCGCGGCGAATATGGCCAGCAGGCATCCGACGCGCTGATGCAGGCCGCGCAGCGCGGCGGCGGCGGCGTCGTCTCCATGGAAGCCTACGACCGCTCCAACAGCTCGATCGCCAGCGCCGCGCGGCGGATTCAGGAAAAGGGCGGCAGCGGCGCGATCCTTATCGCCGATGGCGGCCGGATGGCGGCGCGCGCCGCGCCGCTGCTCAAGGCCGGCGCGGACCAACCACGCCTGATCGGCACCGAATTGTGGAGCGGCGAGCGCGATGTGACGGCGAGCAAGGCGCTGGAAGGCGCTTGGTTCGCCGCCGTTTCGGACAATCGCTTCAACCAGTTCTCGCAAAGCTACCGCAAGCGCTTCGGGGCGACACCCTATCGCATCGCCACGCTGGGCTATGACGCGGTCCTGCTGACCTTGCGCATCGCGCAAGGCTGGAAGCCGGGCACGGCCTTCCCGCTGGCGCGGCTTGTCGACAAAAGCGGCTTCCTCGGCCTCGACGGCGCGTTCCGCTTCGGCCGCGACGGCGTGATCGAGCGCGCGCTCGAAGTGCGCGAGGTGCGCGCGGGCGGCTTGACGACGGTCAGCCCGGCGCCGACGACTTTCGGGGACTAGAGGAAAAACGCCGGAAATCTCAGGCCAGGCGCTTGCGCGGGATTCAGCGGTTCCCGTATAGTCCCGGCCATGGCCGACGACCTCTTCGACAAGCTCCCCGCCGCCAGCGGCGAATCCTATGACGGTTCGGCGATCGAGGTGCTGGAAGGGCTGGAGCCGGTCCGTCGGCGCCCCGGCATGTACATCGGCGGCACCGACGAGCGCGCGCTCCATCACCTGGCCGCCGAAGTGCTCGACAATGCGATGGACGAAGCGGTCGCGGGCCACGCCACCCGGATCGAGGTCGTGCTCGACGAAGGCAACACCCTCTCCGTGATCGACAACGGGCGCGGCATTCCGGTGGACGAGCATCCCAAGTTTCCCGGCAAGTCGGCGCTGGAAGTGATCCTGACGACGCTCCATTCGGGCGGCAAGTTCTCGGGCAAGGCCTACGCCACCTCGGGCGGGCTCCACGGCGTCGGCGTCAGCGTGGTCAACGCGCTGTCGAGCCGGACCCGGATCGAGGTGGCGCGCAACAAGGAACTCTACGCCCAGGAGTTCGCGCGCGGCGAGGCGCAGGGGCCGCTGCGGAAAGTGGGCGCGGCGCCCAACCGGCGCGGCACCTCGGTGACCTTCACGCCCGATACGGAGATTTTCGGCGACCAGGCGTTCAAGCCCGCGCGGCTGTTCCGCCTTGCCCGGTCGAAGGCCTATCTCTACGCGGGCGTCGAGATCCGCTGGAAGTGCGCGGCTTCGCTGGCGAGCGAGGACGTTCCGGCCGAAGCCGTGTTCCAGTTTCCCGGCGGCCTCGCCGATCACCTTGCCGAACAGGTCGGCTCTCGCGAGTGCGTGACGACGCAGTTCTTCGCGGGATCGCAGGATTTTCCCAAAGGCGAGGACGGGTCCGAGCAAGGCCGCGCCGAATGGGCCATTGCCTGGCCGCTCTACTCCGACGGCGCCTATTCCTGGTACTGCAACACCATCCCGACCCACGACGGCGGCACCCATGAGCAGGGCCTGCGATCCGCGCTGACCAGGGGCATCCGCGCCTTCGCCGACCTGATCGGCCAGAAGAAGGCCAAGGACATCACCGCCGACGACATGCTGACCGGCAGCGAGATCATGCTGTCGCTGTTCATGCGCGATCCGCAGTTCCAGTCGCAGACCAAGGACCGGCTGACCTCGCCCGAGGCGGCGCGGCTGGTCGAGAACGCGGTACGCGACCACTTCGACCATTTTCTCACGGACAACATGGATCGCGGCAAGGCCTTGCTCGGCCATGTGATGGAGCGGATGGAGGAGCGGCTACGGCGCAAGGCGGAGCGCGAGGTCAAGCGCAAGACCGCGACCAACGCCCGCAAGCTGCGCCTGCCCGGCAAGCTGACCGACTGCTCCGGCGAGGGATCGGGCGAGACCGAGCTGTTCATCGTCGAGGGCGATTCGGCCGGCGGCAGCGCCAAGCAGGCGCGCGACCGCAAGACCCAGGCGATTCTGCCGATCCGGGGCAAGATCCTCAACGTCGCGTCGGCCACCGCCGACAAGATCCGCGCCAACCAGGAGATCGCCGACCTCGTCCTCGCGATGGGTTGCGGCACGCGCAAGGACTGCGACCCGCAGAACCTGCGATACGATCGCATCGTCATCATGACCGACGCCGACGTCGACGGCGCGCATATCGCCACGCTGTTGATGACGTTCTTCTTCCAGGAGATGCCCGAGGTGGTCCGGCGCGGCCATCTCTACCTCGCCCAGCCCCCGCTCTACCGGCTCACAGCGGGTTCTCAGTCCGCATACGCCCGCGACGACGCACACCGCGCGGAGCTGGAGAAGACCGTGTTCAAGGGAAAGAAGGTCGAGGTCGGCCGCTTCAAGGGCCTTGGCGAAATGAACCCGCAGCAGCTGCGCGAGACCACGATGAGCCCGCAAAGCCGCTCGCTGATCCGCATCACCCTGCCGCCCGAGTTCGAACAGCGCGCCATGGTGAAGGATCTCGTCGACCGACTGATGGGCCGCAATCCGGAGCACCGCTTCATGTTCATCCAGAACCGCGCCGCCGAGCTCGATCCGGACCTGATCGACGCATGAGGTGGCTCCTCCAGTTCCTCGGCATCCTGGCGCTGGTCATGGGCCTGCTGTGGGTCGGGCAGGGCCTCGGCGCGGTGAACTGGCCTTCCACGAGCTTCATGCTCGAAGACCGCGAGTGGGCCGTAAACGGCGCCGCGCTGGCGCTGGTGGGCATCTGCCTGCTGTGGCTGGCGGGACGCCTGCGCTGACTAGCGCTCGTTCCGTTTCAGAAAGAACCGAAACGAGCCCGCATATCGTTTGTCTGCCGTGATTTTTCGAGCCGGCAGGTGATTCACCTGCCTCGAAATCACTCTATTCCAGCTCCGCGGCCGGCAGCTCCAGGATGAAGCGCGCGCCTTGTCCGGGCGCACTTTCCACGGACAGTTCGCCGCCCATGGCGCGGGCCAGCCTGCGGGAAATGTACAGGCCCAGGCCCGAGCCCCCGTCGCCGCCGCGGCCGAGCCGCTCGAATTTCTCGAAGACGATCGCCGCCTGCTCCTCCGTCAGCCCCGGTCCCTGGTCCGCGACGATGACGCGCGCGCGCTCCGCGGCTCGTTCCAGCCTCACCCACACGCCCGAGCCCTCGGGCGAATAACGGATCGCGTTACCGATCAGGTTGAGCAGTATCTGCAGCACCCGCCGGAATTCGGCCACCGCGCCCAGGCTCTCGCCCAGCTTGGGCGCGTCGATCGAAATCTGGCGCTCACGCGCCCGCACGCCGAGAATGCCTGATGCCTGCCGCGCCACGTCGGCCAGATCGATGCGGTCGGGCGCGGTCGAGAAGCTATCCGATTCCACCACTTCCAGATCGGCCAGATCTTCCAGCAAGTGCAGAAGATGTTTGCCGGCGCTGGCGATCTCCGAGGCATATGTCGCGTATTCGTCGGCCAAAGGCCCGGCCAGCCGCGTCCTGATGGTCTCGGCATTGGCGATGATCCGGGCGATCGGCTGTTTGAGCACCGGAGCGATTTCCTGGCCGATCATGGTCCGGTCACTCTCTGGCGGGGACCGATCCGGCGGGAAAGCCGCCTTCGCCACGAGCGGCTCGTCGGCGCAGAGCAGCAGTTCGAACCCGGTCGGACTCGCTCCATATGCCTGGCTCGCGAGCAAATGCGCGCGCCAGTGGCGGTCCGAGCCCGGCACCAGGACGTGCGCCCCATCGAGCAGGCGCCAGTGTAGCGGCTGGCGATGGGAACTGTCCGCGATTTCGACGAAATCGGTCCAGGGCAGGCCCAATCCGGCGCGCATCGCCAGGATCAGCGCGGCAAGGTCCGGCGCTTCGCTTTCGACCGAAAGCAGGCGCTGCTCGCCGTCGAGCCTGGCGGCGAGCTCCGCCACCTGCCGCTCTATCGCGGCGCGGGTTTCCGCCGCGTGTCGCGTATCGGCGACGGGCAATGGCGCGGTACGCCAGCCCCGGACGATGATATCGCAGCCAGGCTCGCCGTCGCTTCGCGGTTGCGCCTCGACCCACGCGCTGATCGTGTCCGTCCCGTCGCAGGCCTCGATCGGCCGGGCCAGCTTGAGCGCGTAGCGCCGCGCCTTGCGGATCACTTCGAGCAGTGCCGGGATCGCGATCGGTCCGGGTATTTCCCCGCCGCATCGCAATTGGAGCGTCGCCAGCGGTTCATCCGCCATGACTAGCCGGTCGGCCGCATCGCTCACGGCATGGGCAAGCGCTCCGCGGCCCGGAGCGGCCGGTGCGGCATCCTTTTCCAGATCGGTCGGGGTCGCGGTCATGTGCGCCATCCGGACCCGCTCTCACCGAGCAGGACGGCGGCATCCTCGGCTCCGATCCGCATGACGCTCTCCGGAACGCCCAGGTCGGAGTGAAACGCCAGCAACTGCTCGTTCACACCCGGAGCCTTGAGGCCGGCGCGGCGAAGCGCCAGCGCCAGCCGGGCACGCTGCGTCTCGTGCGTGGCCAGCACGGCGGCATCGCGATCGAGGCCCGACCCCGCCGCCAGCGCCGACAGGAACAGCCCAGCCCCCGCATGCTCGATCGAAAGCGCGGCGGTCGCGCCCGTGCCGAGGTCCGCGACCAGCCGCGACAGCATCGCCAGCCGGGTGGAGCCTTCGTCGTAGCCCTGCCGGATCGAAGCCTCGCGCTCCGCGGCCCGCGCGTCCGCCTCGGGCTCGATGCCCGCGAACGTGCGTGCCGACACCAGCACCGCGTGCAGCAGATCCCCCGGCAGCTCGGCCAGCTGCAGCTGCATTCGCCGCTGGGTCTGGCAAAAGCGCGCCTGCGCGGCGAGGACCTGCATCGCCAGGGCCGAGGTGGCAGGCTCGGCCGACGCGACCAGCGCCTGCATGAGCGGCGAGAGCACCGCATCCAGCGAAAGCCGTGCGTGGAGCCGCTCGGTCAATTGCCACTCCAGAGCCAGCGCGTGCAAATGGGTGAGCAGCGCGGCATTGTCGGCCAGCATGTCGGTCAGCACCGAAAGGCTCTCGTCGGGGCTCTTCTCGTCGTCCGGCTCGCCGATCAGCTGGCCGGCGATGTCCGACACCATTCCCCGTACCCGCGCGACGATCTCGTCCGAGAACAGCCCGCTGTCCTCGGCGGCTAGGAGATGGCGCAGGATCGGCACGATCGACCGGGCCACGGCGTCCCCCCGCTCGAGCTGAGCGCGCAGTTCGTCCTCGGCCGATGGTGCGTCGGACGGGCAGGCGGTAGGGTCGGTCATCACCTCGTCATAACCCAGCATGGTTAAACCCGCGTTATCCGCGATGCTTGGGCGCAACTGGCCGGCTCGACAACACAATTCCGGCCAACGCCAACCCAAGCGCGAGCACGCGCACCATGTCGTCGACAAAGCCGAACGCGGTCGCGAAAGCGAGGATCAGGGCAAGCATCGCCCGGTCCCCGATCCATCCGCCCCATAATCCGCCGTCCCCCCGCGGCGCCAACCTGACCATCAGCAACAGCATCACGGGGGCGAAGGCCTGGACGAAGACCGACTCGCCGGGAAGCCTTTCGCCGCCCCATATCGCCAGCAGCACCAGTTCCAGATCGATCAGCACCCGCAGCGCCTGCATGCGCCAATACCCCCCCCGATCGGAAATGTCGGAAGTCGCCTCCACCTTGTTCAGCAACCGGGCGGCGCGCTGCTGGATCCAGGCGAAGCCGCACAACAGGAAGCCCAGCGTGACCGGTCCCAGCCAGCCCGCTCCCAGCCCCACCGCGAGCGTGGCCAGCGCGGCAAGCATCATGACTTTCGCCCCGCTGCCCGAATGCAGCAGCGAGGTGCCGAACACGATCACGCCGAGCCGCGCGATCGCCCTGCCCGGCGAGGCGCCGCGCCCGTCGCCGAGGCGCTGGCGCAGCCACTCGTCCTCCAGAGCGTGCGCGTCCGCCTCGCTGCGCACCATCCGCCATCGCAAGCCGATCCTCGCGGATGCCGGCAACTCGCGCATCGGCACCCCCGCCTGCAGCGCGGCGCGGGTGAGCGACGACGGCACGTCACAGTCCGCCGGCAGGTCATGCAGCCGTTCGACCAGCCGTCCGGGAATGCGGATCAGGCCGGCGGCCGCGTGGTTGAGATCGATGCGCTCAAAGCCGGCGTCGATGCTGCCTTCGACCGGCTGCACCAGCACGCCGCTTCCCGCCGACAGCGCCTCGCGCGCGGAATCCGGATCGGCGAGCAGGCCCTCGCTCAGGACCAGCAGCTCATCCTGGGCGGATACCAGCGCCGCCATCTCTCGCGGGGCCCGGATCGCATGGAAACGCAGTCCGGCGTCCTCGGTCTGCCGTTGCAGGGCGATGAGGTCCGGCTCGATGCCGCGTGTCAGGCAGATGATCCGCTCGCAACCGAGATCGACGGCGATCTTGAGCTGATGCAGGGCGAGCGATTTTCCGCCGACGCGCAAAAACGCGCGCGGCAGGTCCCAAGTTGCCTTGGAACCCGTCCCGGCCGGTTCGACCATTGCCAGCAATGCGATACGCAGCGAAACTCTCCGGGCAGCGGCCGCCTGTCGGGGGCGCACCGTCTTAGGCGCGGCATGCGCGCGTGCCAATAAGGCCCGGCCCCGACCGGCCGATCAATCGGCGGAAAAGTCTTCCACGAAGGTCTTGAGGCGGCGGACGATCGCCGGCTCGCCCGGCGCGGCTTCCAGCGCTTCCTCGGCCAGTTCGATCAGTCCGTCGGCGTGAAAGCTCGCGGCAAGGCCCTTCAGGCGCATCGCCGCGACATGCCAGTTGCCGTCGCATCGCGCCCGGCCGAGCAGATCAACCTGCCGCGCCACGCTGTCGCGAAAAGCCTCGCGGAGCTCCGCATAGAGCATCGCGTCATCGCCCGCGGCCGCGGCCAGAGTGGCATCAAGGGCACCCGCTTCATAAGCCATGCACAGGTTTCTAGGCGGCCGAAGGTTAAAGCAGGGTTTATTGCACGCCCGGACATGGTATCCTGCACTTTATGGCCGGGGAAACACGCATCATTGCGTTCGGGGCTGCCGAGCAGGAAACACAGGCCGCGGAAAGGGAAAATCCCCTTGCCGCGCGGGAACCCGACGCGTTCGCCGAAGGCGAACAGGCGGCGGAACATGTTCCATGGGTGGAAGCCGAGGTGGACGCGGCCGGCGCGCCCTCGCCCTGGCCCGCGCGCCTGATCGCGATCGCCGCCGTGCTCTGCGCCTTGGCCTGGACCGGGTTCTTTGCATGGGCACGACTACCCGAAGTGGGGACGCGGCCCTCGCCGGCGCGGATCGCCGATCTCGTCACCGGCTGGGCGGGGCCGGTCCTGCTGGTAGCGATCGGCTGGCTCCTGGTCATGCGCAACAGCAGCCGGGAGGCGAACCGCTTCGGCCGCGCGGCACGAGCGCTGGCGGACGAATCGGCATTGCTCGAAACCCGGCTGGTGACGGTCAACCGCGAGCTCAGCCTGGCGCGTGAATTCCTGGCGGCGCAATCGCGCGACCTCGAAACCCTCGGGCGGCTCGCCGGCGAGCGCCTCTCCGAAAACGCCGAGCGCCTGCAGGACCTGATCCGCAGCAACGATACCCGTATCGAAACCATCAGTTCAGTCAGCGCCGTCGCGCTCGACAATATGGAGAAGCTGCGCGGCCAGCTGCCGGTGCTGGCCAGCTCGGCCAAGGACGTCGCCAACAACATCGCCAACGCCGGCCGCGCCGCGCACGCGCAGCTTGAGGACATGGTCAACGGCTTCAGGCGCATCAACGAGTTCGGACAGGCTTGCGACCATCAGGTCAAGGACTTGCGCCGCCGCATCGACGAATCGCTGGCCGGGCTGGCGGAACAGTCGGAGCGCATCGGCGAGAGCGCCGATCGCCGTTTCGCACAGCTCGACACCCGCAGCGCGGAACTGCGGAGCGGCCTCGAACAACGCGAGGCCGAAGCGCTGGCGGCGATGCATGGCCGCGCCGCGGTGCTCGCCGAAGAGATCGAGCGCACCCGCGGTGCGCTCGTGCACGAAGAAGAGCAAGTGCTGATCTCGCTGCGCGCCCGGCTCTCGTCCGTGCGCGACGAAGGCGGAACCGTCGCGCGGGCTCTCCGCGATGCCGAGGAGCGCGCGCAGGAGCGCTGGAATGCCGGCCTCGATCTGATCGCCCGGAAACAGAACGGTTTGTTCGAGGGTATCGCGCAAGCCAGCGACAAGGCGGTGGACGCGGCGAAGTCACGGCTTGAACTCGTCGCGATCGAGGCGGCGCGGCTGGAGGCCGAAGTCGCCGAGCACTCGGAAAGGCTGAGCCTGGACACCGAAACCCGCCGCCGCGAGATCGAACAGCGGGAGAGCGAGGCGATGGATCGGCTGTCCCTCGTCATCGCGCAAGTCGACGCCGACATCGAGGCACGGCTCGCCGCGCACAACCGGCACGCGCAGTCCCTGCAACAAAAAGCGGGCGCCATCACCACCGAGCTGGCGCATTACGACGCGAAGCTGGGCGCAATCGCCGCCGATGCCGGCGAGGCGGAGACGCGGATATCCGAAAGCCTGGCCGTGCTTTCGACACGGCTGGCCGATGCGCGCCAGACGCTCGGCCACGCCGAAGCCGACCTCTCCCAGCTGACCGATGGCAGCGTGCGCCTGCTCGAACTGATCCATGCGAGCAGCGACGAAGCGCGCGCCGGACTGCCGCTGGCCGTCGAGCAGACCGAACGCCGGCTTGGCGAAGTCGATGCGCGGCTCCGCCAGATGCATGCCACGCTGGGTGAGGCGGGCAGCGCCGGAGACAATCTCGGGCGGCGGGTGGAAGACACCGCCGGAGGGCTGCGCGCCATCCTGACCGACATCGAGCAGTTGCAGACGCTGATCGCCGATCGCGGCGCCAGCCATGCCGAAACCCTGGACGGGGTGCACGACGCGCTCCACCTGATCGAGCAGCAGAACGCGCGCGTCTCGGAAAAGGCGCGCACCGAGCTGGTCGATGCCATAGACCAGCTGCGTGCCGCGTCGGAAGGCGCCGTAGCCACGATCAGCGAGCGCGGAGCGGCCAACGTGTCCGAGATCGCCCGCAAGCTTGGCGAGGAAAGCGCCGCCGCCATCGACAAGGCGATGCGCACGCGCGCCGCCGAAGCCGCCGGGCAGCTCGAACTGGCGGCCGCCCATGCGGCAGGCGTCAGCCGCGAGGCGGCGCTGCAACTGCGCGACCAGTTGGCCATGGTCAACGATCTGGTCGCCAATCTCGAACAGCGGGTGATCCAGGCGCGCGAGCGCGCCGAGGACCAGGTCGACAACGACTTCTCTCGCCGCGTGGCGCTCATCACCGAATCGCTCAATTCCAACGCCATCGACATCGCCAAGGCGCTTTCGACCGACGTCTCGGACACCGCGTGGGCGGCATACTTGCGCGGCGACCGCGGCATCTTCACCCGCCGCGCCGTCAGCCTGCTGGACATGAGCGAGGTCAAGGCGATCCAGCAGGTTTTCGAACGCGACGATGCGTTCCGCGAGCACGTCAGCCGCTATATCCACGATTTCGAAGCGATCCTGCGGCAGGTCCTTTCCACCCGCGACGGGAATGTGCTGGGCGTGACGCTTCTCTCGTCCGATATGGGCAAGCTCTACGTCAGCCTGGCGCAGGCGATCGAGCGGCTGCGGAACTGAGGACGTTCCTTACGGTATTGCCCACCCCAGCCCCTCCCGCCGCGGGAGGGGAGCGAGATTGGGTGAGCCGGAGCCGAGGCTGGCCGCAGCGGGGTGGGCACGGCACCCGCTCTGCATATCTACTCCGCCTCGTCGTAACCCGGCGGCTTGCCGAACAAATTGAGATCGTCCGGGGTGATCCAGTTGTTGACGTAGTTCGCGTAGAACAGGCCGAACAGCACGGCCGAGAGCACGGTCGCCCGCAATGCGATCCGGCCGGGCCGGAAGTTGGCCGGCGCGCTGTCGGCCTGCCCCGCGATCTTCTCCGCGCCGGTCTCGTCATGGGTGCGGATGCCGAAGGGCATCACGAGGAACGCACTCAGCACCCAGATCAGCGCGTAGATCGCGACGATGGAGGTCCACACCACGGTTCGGCCTCCTACTTACCCATCAACATAACCTGGACTTGCGGCTTCTTGCCGGACCAGCGGGCCGCCGCGCGCCGCGCGGCAAGCCGCACCGCCTCCTTGCGGACTTCCGTTCCCGCCGCGCCCAGGCGCTTGAGCGCATCGGTCACGTCGCCCTGTGCCTCGCGCACGAACGCGTCGTAGTCCTCGTCGAGCGGAAGGCCCAACGCCGCCACCTCGACCTTGCCGCCCGCGTCCACGGCGACCATGACGACGCCGGCATTGGCCAGCCGCCGTCGCATGATGATGGCCTGACCGTCGGCGGGCGCGATGATATCGCCGTCCAGCACCAGCCGCCCGGCGCGCACTTCGCCGAACTTGCCCGCCTTTCCGGGCGCGAGCCGCACCAGATCGCCGTTCTTCTGCACGATGGCGCGCGGGATGCCGCGCTCGATACCGAACCGCGCCTGTTCGGCCATGTGCCGCATCTCGCCATGCACCGGCACCAGCACCTCCGGCCTGATCCAGCCATAGAGCGCCTGGAGATCGGGCCGTCCGGGATGGCCGGAAACGTGGATCATGCTCTGCCGGTCGGTCACGATGGCTATGCCGCGCGCCGCCAGCTGGTTCTGGATGCGGCCGATGGCGATCTCGTTGCCGGGGATCTGGCGGCTGGAGAACAGCACGACGTCGCCTGTCTCCAGCTTGACCGGGTGATTGCCCTCGGCGATACGCGCCAGCGCGGCGCGCGGCTCGCCCTGCCCCCCGGTGCCCACGATCAGCACCTGCCCGCGCGGCAAGGTCATCGCGGTGTCGAAATCGACCAGCTTGGGCAGGCCCTTGAGGTAGCCGCTGGCCTTCCCCGCCTCGATGATGCGGTCGAGCGAGCGCCCCGCGACGCACAGCTTGCGCCCGGTCGCCTTGGCGACTTCGCCCAGCGTCTGGAGCCGCGCGACGTTGGAGGCGAAAGTCGTTACCAGCACGCGCTTGCCCCGATGCCGCTTCACTTCGTCGAGCAGGCCGCGATAGACGTCGCCTTCCGAGCCCGAGGCCTCCGGATTGAACACGTTGGTCGAATCGCACACCAGCGCGAGCACGCCTTCGTCACCGATCGCCGTCAGTTCCTCCTCGGTGGTCGGCGTGCCGATCAACGGCTCCTCGTCCAGCTTCCAGTCGCCGGTATGGAACACGCGGCCGTACGGGGTCTCGATCAGCAGCGCGTTGCCCTCGGCGATCGAATGCGCCAGCGGGAGATAGCTGATGCCGAACGGACCGAGATCGAAGCGCTCCAGATCATGGACGACGCGCAGTTCCACCTGGTCCTCGATCCCTGCCTCTTCCAGCTTGTTCATCACCAGCCGGGCGGTAAACGGCGTGGCATAGAGCGGCACGCCCAGCTCCAAGGCGAAATAGGGCACCGCGCCGATGTGGTCCTCATGCGCGTGGGTGAGGACGACGCCGACCAGGTCGGCGCGGCGATTCTCGATGAACTCCAGATCGGCGAAGACCAGATCCACGCCGGGATACTCGTTGCCGCTGAAGGTCATGCCCAGATCGACCATCAGCCACTTGCCGTCGCAGCCATAGAGATTGACGTTCATGCCGATCTCGCCCGATCCGCCGAGCGCGCAGAACAGAAGTTCCTTTCCGGGTCTCGTCTTGCCCGAGGGCACCTGGCCTGGCGTCACTGGGCGGTGCTCCTTCCCGCGATGATCGCAAGGCCGTGGAGAGTCAAATCCGCATCGACCGCGTCGAAGATATCGGTCGCCTTATTGAACAGCACGGCAAGGCCGCCGGTCGCGACGACTTTTGCCGGACCACCGATTTCCTTGCGCATCCGTGCGATCAGGCCCTCCATCATCGCCACATAGCCCCAGAACACGCCGATCAACATCTGGTCGGCGGTGTTCTTGCCGATCACCTGGGTCGATGCCGGCACTTCGATGGCGATGCGGGGCAGCATCGCCGTGTTCCCCACCAGCGCATCGAGCGACAGGTTGATGCCCGGCGCGATGATCCCGCCCTTGTATGCGCCATCCGTGCTGACGGCATCGAACGTGGTCGCGGTACCGAAGTCGACGATGATGAGTTCCCCTTCATATCTGGCATGCGCGGCGACCGCATTCACCGCCCGGTCGGCGCCGAGCGAGCGCGGTTCGTCCACGTCGATCGCGATGCCGTACTCGGCGGACGCCGTGCCCGCGATCATGGGCTCAACGTTGAAGTAGTTGCGGGCCAGCACGTGGAGGTTGTGCAGCGCGCGCGGCACGACGGTGCAGATGATGATCGCGTCGACATCTTTGCTGGACACGCCCTCGATCGCCAGCAGCTGCATCAGCCACACGGCGTACTCATCGCCGGTACGGCGCGGATCGGTGGCGATGCGCCAGCGCGCCTTGATCCTGAAACCTTCGAACAGCGCGAACACGACGTTCGTGTTTCCCGCGTCAATCGCCAGCAGCATGGCCGACCTTCCCTCTATTGTGCTTCGTTGTCGACGAGCATGACTTCGCCCGCGTGAATGACACGCATATCCCCCCGATCCAAGCGCAGTCGCAGGCCCCCGTCATCGGCGAGGCCCGCGAAACAGCCTTGTGTCACCGTGCCGTCCGATTCCGCAATGCCGAGCCGGGTGCCGACGGCATGCGCCAGGCCTTGCCAGCGATGGACGATCGGCGCGAGGCCGGAGTGACGCCAGCGCGCCAGCTCCGCGGCGAACAGGTGCGCAAGTTCCTGCGCGAACGTGTCGCGGTCCGGGGCGGAGCCGAAATCGGACAGCGCGGCCGTGCGGCGGCCCGTGACTTCGGGCGCGCTCACCAGATTGACGCCGACGCCGACGATCACGGCGTTATGCGACGCTTCAAGCAGGATTCCCGCAAGCTTCGCGCCTTTGACGAGCAGATCGTTCGGCCATTTGAGCATGGCTCCGGCATGATCGGGCAAGTACCGCGCCACCCCCGCGTGAACCGCGAGGGCGCTGACCAGCGCAAGGCTCGGGCCGGGCGGATCGCCGACACCGCGATGCACGACGGTCGAACCCATGAAGTTGCCCTGCCCGTCGAGCCAGTCGCGGCCCAGCCTGCCTCGCCCGGCGGTCTGTCGGTCGGCGACGAGCCACTCGCCTTCGGGGATCAGTGCCCCGCCCGCGAGCAGCTCCGCAAGATCGGTGCTGGTCGATCCGGTTTCGGCGATGAACCGGATCGTTCCGGGACTAAGCTGCAAGGAACAACGATTTCGCGGCCGCGTCGGCAAGGCTGCCGAGCCACTTCGTCAGCAGGTATCCCAGCGGCGAAAGGAATATGACCGTCGCCCACAGCAGCGCGTGGTGCGCCCAGTCGCTTTCCCCCTTCACCACGTCGGCCGGCTCGTCGAAGTACATGATCTTGACGATCTTGATATAGTAGAACGCTCCGATCACCGAGGCGGCGATGCCGATCGCGGCGAGCGCCAGCAGGTCCGCCTCGACCGCGGCCTGGAACACCACGAACTTGCCCCAGAACCCGAACAGCGGAGGGATGCCGGCAAGGCTGAACATGATCACCGCCAGCGCCGCCGCCAGCGCGGGCCGGGTACGCGACAGGCCGGCGATGTCGGCAATGGCCTCGACCGGCTCGCCCTGCGCATCGCGGAGCATCAGGATCGCGACGAAACCGCCAAGCGACATGGCCACGTAGATCGCCAGGTAGACCAGCATCGCCGAGGCGCCCTCCGGCGTGGTGCAAGCCAGGCCGATCAGGATGAAGCCGACGTTGTTGATCGACGAATAGGCCATCAGACGCTTGATGTTGCCTTGCCCGATCGCCCCCAGCGCACCGACGACGATCGAGGCCAACGCCACGAAGATCACGATTTGCCGCCAGGCGTCGGCCTGCGGGCCGAACGGTTCCAGCGCGACGCGCATGGTCAGCGCCAGTGCCGCGACCTTGGGGGCGGTGGCGAAGAAGGTCGTCACCGGCGTCGGCGCGCCTTCGTAGACATCCGGCGTCCACATGTGGAACGGCACCGCGCTGATCTTGAAGGCAAGGCCGGAGAGGACGAAGACGATGCCGAACAACGCGCCGGTGGCAAGATCGCCATCGAGCGCCGTCGCGATTCCGGCAAAGTTGGTCGTCCCGGCAAACCCGTAGACCAGGCTCGCTCCGAACAGCAGGATGCCGCTGGCGAGCGCTCCCAGCACGAAGTACTTGAGGCCCGCTTCGCTCGACCGCTCGTCCGGCCGCAGGAACGCCGCCAGCACGTATGCCGCGAGCGAGTTCATTTCGAGCCCGATGTAAAGCGTGATCAAGTCGGTTGCGGAGGCCATCATGCTCATGCCCAGCGCGGCGAAGATCACCAGTACCGGGTACTCGGCGCGCATGGCGCGATAGCGCTCGAAGAACGCCGGCGCGATCATGAGCGAGGCGGCCGCCGCGCCGAAGATCAGCAGCTTGGCGAAAGCGGCGAAGGCATCGGCGCGGAACTGGCCTGCAAAGGCGACCGTGTCCGGGCCCATCGCCTCGCGGCACAGCGCGGGCGCGGCCAGGAACGCGGCGGCGACGAGCACGGCAACGGCGACGACGCTGATCGCGCGCGCGGCCTTGTCCCCCGCCCACGCGGCCGCAAGCAGCAGCAGCAAGCCGGAGACCGACAGCACTGTCTCGGGAACGACGAGTGCGAGGGAAGCCTGAAAGTCCATCAGTGCGCCTCCCCGCCGGCCGCTTCGGTTTTATGAGTCTCGCCGTGAGTCGGAGCCTTCGGCTTGCCCAACGCCAGCCTGGAATCGCCCTCCGGCTTCGCGCGGGCGATCCTGGCGTCGAGCGCGGCGATATCCTTGCGCATCGGCGCCAGGAAGCTTTCGGGGTAGACACCCATCCACAGCACCGCCAGTGCCAGCGGTACCATCATCGCCCACTCCCGCGCCGAAAGGTCGGGCATGGCGGCGGCATCGGCATTCTTCTGCTCGCCGAACGCGACGCGGCGGTAGAGGTAGAGCATATATGCCGCGCCGAGGATGATGCCGGTCGTGCAGACAAGCGTGATCCACGTCGATACCTGATAAATACCGGCAAGGCTGAGGAATTCGGCGACGAAACCGCTCGTCCCCGGCAGGCCGATCGAGGCCATGGTGAACAGCATGAAGAACAGCGAATACTTCGGCATGTTGATCGAAAGTCCGCCGTAACGGTCGATCTCGCGCGTGTGCAGCCGATCATAGATCACGCCGACCGAAAGGAACAGCGCGCCGGATACCAGCCCGTGGCTCAGCATCATGATCATCGAGCCCTCGATGCCCTGCACGTTGAAAGCGAAGGCGCCGACGGTGACGATGCCCATGTGCGCCACCGACGAATAGGCGATCAGCTTCTTCATGTCGTGCTGCACCAGCGCGACGAGGCTGGTGTAGACCACCGCCACTGCCGATAGCGCGAAGATCAGCCACGCGAACTGCGCGGAGGCTTCCGGGAACATCGGCAGCGAGAAGCGGATGAAGCCGTATCCGCCCATCTTCAGCAGCACGCCCGCCAGGATCACCGAGCCCGCCGTCGGCGCCTGGACGTGCGCGTCGGGCAGCCAGGTGTGCACCGGCCACATCGGCATCTTGACCGCGAAGCTGGCCAAGAAAGCCAGCCACAGCCAGGTCTGCGCCTGCACCGGGAAATCGTAGGCCATCAGCGTCGGGATGTCGGTAGAGCCCGCCTCGTTGGCCATCCACAGCATCGCGATCAGCATCAGCACGGAGCCGAGCAGCGTGTAGAGGAAGAACTTGTAGCTGGCGTATATCCGGTTGTCCCCGCCCCAGATGCCGATGATCAGGTACATCGGGATCAGGCCGGCTTCGAAGAAGATGTAGAACAGGAACAAGTCCTGCGCCGCGAAGACGCCGATCATCAGCACTTCCATCAGCAGGAAGGCCGCCATGTATTCGCCGACGCGCTTGGTGATCCCGTCCCAGCTTGCGCCGATGCAGATCGGCATCAGGAACACGGAAAGCACGATCAGCATCAACGCGATGCCGTCTATGCCGAGCGCATAGGAAAAGCCGGCAAACAGCTCGACCCGCTCGGTGAACTGCCACTGGGCGCCGCCGATGTCGTAGTTGGCCCACAGGACAATGCCGAGCACGAGATCGATCAGGGTCGCGGCGAGCGCTATCATGCGCGCCGCTCGTGCCTCGACGAACAGGCAGGCGATCGCACCTACCAGCGGCACCAGCAACATCAGGCTGAGGATGGGAAAACCGTTCATCATCTTAGCCCGCGATCACCCAGCTCACCGCGCCGACAAGACCGAGCAGCATGACGAGCGCATAGGAATAGAGATAGCCCGACTGGATCTTCTGCGCGTAGATCGACCCACGGCCCACGACCCAGGCGGCGCCGTTGGGTCCGAAACGGTCGATCAAGCCGATATCGCCGACCCGCCACAGCACCCGGCCGATCCAGAAAGCGGGCCGCACGAACAGGAAGTCGTACAGCTCGTCGAAGTACCACTTGTTGTAGAAGAAGCGGTGGAGGACACGGAACTCGGACACGAACTTAGCCGGGAACCGCGTATTGCGGATATAGCCGTACCAGGCGATCAGCAGGCCGGTCGCCATCACCGCGAACGGCGCCCATTTCACCCAGGTCGGCACTTCGTGCATGGCGTGGATCAGGTGCTCGTCGAACGCGAGGCTGCCCAGCCAGAAATGCCCCGTGCCTTCGCTGACGAATTCGTGGTGGAACACGAACCCGGCCATGACCGCGCCTATGCTCAGCATGACCAGCGGGATCAGCATGGAAAGCGGGCTTTCATGCGGGTGATAGCCTGCGGTGCCTTCCACGGCGTGGCGGTGGTGATGGTCCGTTTCCTCGGCTGAGTGTTCCTCATCCGGGTGATCGTGATGATCGCCGTGAACCGCGTGCTGGATGTGCTCCGAGCCCGCCCAGCGCGGCGGGCCGAAGAACGTCAGGAAGACGAGCCGCCACGAATAGAAGCTGGTCAGAAGCGCCGCGACGATGCCCGCCCAGAAGGCGAACATGCCCAGTTCCTTGCCGCTGGCGAAGGCGGCTTCCAGGATCGCGTCCTTGGAATAGAACCCGGCGAAACCGAACGCCCCGACGATCCCGACGCCGGTGATAGCCAGCGTGCCCATCGTCATCGCCCAGAACGTGATCGGGATCTTCTTACGCAGGCCGCCGTAGTAGCGCATGTCCTGCTCATGGTGCATCGCATGGATCACCGAGCCCGCGCCCAGGAACAGCAGCGCCTTGAAAAACGCATGCGTGAACAAGTGGAACATCGCCGCGCCGTAAGCTCCGACACCCGCCGCGAAGAACATGTAGCCAAGCTGCGAACATGTCGAATAGGCGATGACTCGTTTTATGTCCCACTGCGTGGTGCCGACGGTGGCGGCGAAGAAGCACGTCGCCGCGCCGATGAAAGTCACGAAGCCCAGCGCGATCGGCGCGGTTTCGAACATCGGCGAGAGGCGGCAGACCATGAACACGCCCGCCGTCACCATCGTCGCTGCGTGAATCAGCGCGGAAACCGGGGTCGGGCCCTCCATCGCGTCCGGCAGCCAGGTGTGCAGGCCCAACTGCGCTGACTTGCCCATCGCGCCGATGAACAGCAGGATGCACAAAACCGTCATGGTATCGACGCGGTGGCCGAGGAAGCCGATGGTCGAACCGGCCATCGAAGGCGCGGCGGCGAGAATCTCCGGGATCGAAACGGTGCCGAACACCAGGAAGGTGCCGAAGATGCCGAGCATGAACCCGAGGTCGCCGACGCGGTTGACCACGAAGGCCTTGATCGCGGCGGCGTTGGCGCTGGGCTTCTTGAACCAGAACCCGATCAGCAGGTAGGACGCAAGGCCCACCCCTTCCCAGCCGAAGAACATCTGGACGAGGTTATCGGCGGTCACCAGCATCAGCATGGCGAAAGTGAAGAGGCTCAAGTACGAGAAGAAGCGCGGCTGGTCCGGATCCTCCTCCATGTAGCCCCACGAGTAGAGATGGACGAGCGCCGAGACGGTGGTGATGACCACCAGCATGACCGCCGTCAGCGTGTCTACCCGCAGCGCCCAGTCGAACGTCATGGTGCCGGACTGCACCCATTTGAGCACCGGCACGACGCTTGCTTCGGCGCTGCCGCCGACGAAGCTCAGGAAGATCGGCCAGGACAGCGCGCAGGAGATGAACAGTGCACCGGTCGTCAGCGACTTGACTACGACGTTGCCGAGCATGCGGTTGCCGAGACCGCCGACGATCGCCGCGAGCAGCGGCAGGAAAACGATGAAGAGGATCGAGTTCAAGGGATCACCCCTTCATCCGGTTGACGTCGTCGACCGCGATCGTGCCGCGTCCACGGAAATAGATGACGAGGATGGCAAGCCCGATCGCCGCTTCGCCCGCCGCCACGGTCAGCACGAACATGGCGAATATCTGCCCGGTCAGGTCGCCGAGGAAGGCGCTGAAGGCGACGAGGTTGATGTTCACCGCCAGCAGGATCAACTCGATCGCCATCAGGATGATGATGACGTTCTTGCGATTGAGGAAGATGCCCAGCACGCCGAGCACGAACAGGATCGAGCTGACGACGACATAGTGTTCGATGCCGATCACAGCGAGACTCCCTGCCCAACCTCGGGCCGCGTATTGACGGTTGCGTCCTCGGGCCGGCGCGCGATCTGCCGCGAGACGTTCTGGCCGCGCACGTCCTTGCGCTGGCGCAGCGTCAGCACGATCGCGCCGACCATGGCGACCAGCAGGATGATCCCCGCCGCCTCGAACAGGAACAGGTACTTGCTGTAAAGCAGTGCGCCGATGGCTTCGATGTTGCTCGCGCCCTGCGGTGCCGCGCCGGTTCCGTCCGGCGTGCCCAGTCGCAGCGACCCGGCGCGATAGGCGCCGATGCCCAGCACCATCTCGGCCAGCAGGACTAGCGCGACCGCGACACCCAGCGGGAAGTTCTTGATGAAACCCGCACGCAGTTCGGCGAAATCGATGTCGAGCATCATGACGACGAACAGGAACAGCACCGCGACCGCGCCGACGTAGACGATCACCAGCAGCATCGCGATGAATTCCGCGCCGAGCAGGACCATGAGGCCCGCCGCGTTGAAGAACGACAGGATCAGCCACAGCACCGAATGCACCGGGTTGCGGGCAAGGATCGTCACCGCGCCCGAAGCGATGGTCAGCCCCGCGAAGAGGTAGAAGGCGAGTATGTGTATCACGTCCCTGAACCTATCCCCGTTCATCTCGAGCGAAGTCGAGAGATCGAACGGTGCGCCAGCGTGTCTCGACTGCGCTCGACACGAACGGAATGGAGGTGCCCCGATTCATCGAGCGCCCTAGCGATAGGGCGCGTCGGCTTCAAGGTTCGCGGCGAGTGCCCGCTCCCACTTGTCCCCGTTCGCCAGCAGCTTGGCCTTGTCGTACAGCAGTTCCTCGCGCGTTTCGGTCGCGTATTCGAAGTTCGGCCCCTCGACGATCGCATCGACCGGGCAGGCTTCCTGGCAGAAGCCGCAGAAGATGCACTTGGTCATGTCGATGTCGTAGCGCGTGGTGCGCCGCGATCCGTC
>DATEEP010000081.1:0-14133 GCA_035281095.1 Novosphingobium sp.
GTCGACGGCCACACTTCGTTCACGATTACCGGGCCGACCCTAACGGGCATCAGCTACACCACCGTGCAGAACGCCAACGGTGCGCTGCTAACCGCAAAAACCAGCGCAAACGACACGGTCTTTACCCTGCAGGTCAATACCAACGGAACTTACACGTTCACTCTGGTGACGCCGGACGCGGGGTCGACGACGACCATTCCGCTCAACAGCATTCCGCCGGGCAACGATCCTACGTTCGCGGAAACGACCGATCAGCGGGTTGAATTCTTCAGCCCTGATGGCATCAATTCCTCGTCGCCCGGATTCGGTGTGAGCAACCAGTACGTCCGGAACGGCGAATACTTCCAGGTGGAATTTCACAATCCTGGTCAGGCGGGAGACCAGCCTGCCACTACGAACGCGGAATACTACAACCTTGCCACGATTTCCGTGAACGACGTCAACAAGTCGGTTTTGCTCGACATAACTGTCTACAACGATGCCTTGGGAACGTCGGAACTCGTTCAGGACAACTACCTGCTCCCGGACAAAGGCGCTCCTGCAACGATACTCATCGATCCCGCGGTTTTGACCGAATTCAACCGGATCGAAGTTCGGGCCGTAGGCGGCGACGCTTCGTCGGGCCAAGGTGCTCGTTTCGACACGCTCACCGCTACAAAGGTCATCCTTCCCCAGGATATCACGCTCAACTTCAACATCCTCGCGACGGACGGCGACGGCGATACGACTACTCTGCAGACTTTGACCATCGATGTCGATGCGCAGGCCCCTATCGTTCTCGATCTCGACGGCGATGGTGCGGAGTTCGTTTCCGCCGCTGCCGGCGTCGCCTACGACTATAGCGGCAACGGGGTGGCTGAGGCCACGGCTTGGGTGGGTGCCGATGATGGCTTGCTGGTTCGCGATGCCGATGGCAGCGGCACTGTAAATCACGCGTCCGAGTTCGTTTTCGGCAACGTATCGCTGACTGACATGGAAGCGCTCGCGGCCCGTTACGGCGATGTGCTCGATGCAGCCGATGCCGATTTTGCCAAGTTCGGCGTGTGGCAAGATGCCAACGGCGATGGCGTGTTCCAAACCGGCGAGTTCAAGAGTCTCGGCGAGCTGGGTATCGTCAGCATCGGATTGAAATCGGATGGTCAGAGCTATTCGGCCGCGGATGGCGACGTCATCGTGCATGGCCAGGCCGAGTTTACCCGCGCGGACGGGACGGTCGGCGTTGCGGTGGACGCGAGTTTCGCGTCCGGTTCAGATCGCATCGCGACGCGGGCACAGGAGATTGCCGTTACTGCCGTCGCCGCAGGGGTAATCGCGAGCGCGCTTGCAGCGGAGAGTGCAGCAAGCGCATTCAGCGCTGTTCCGGTCGCGACCGGAACAGCGTCCGCGGATTCGCAGAGTCCGGTTGCTTCGGGCCTTTTCGTGCCGGCCATAGAACCTTCGAACGACGTGGGGTCGGAGCTTCATTCGTGGGACGCGGACGCGAAGGCAGATACACGCGACGACGGCACGACGCGTGGAACTGACGACAGCGGACCGGTTGCGGACCTAGGTCAACTGGTTGACCACGACAGTAGCATTCCGTCGCCTTCGGGACCGGCAGACGATGATGCCGGCCCGACGGTTTTCTCGCCGATCAGTGCCGTACTTTCCGGCTCCGAACTCATGCAAGGGCTACTTCTGTTGGCCGACGCGGGCGGCACATCCGGCTCGCATCCGTCTGAGAATTCGAATCCCGCACAGCTGGGTGCGGTTCACGAAGCGTTGGCGGAGGCGAGGGCGGAAGGCTTCATCGACAGTCTGGTCAGCCAACTAGGCGATGATCATGCCGGGGCGAATGCCGAGGTGCCGCATGTCGACCTCGCTGCTCTTCTCGCTGCCAATGTCGGCATTGACCCCACTTTGGCCGGGGGCGCTTTCGATCCCGGCCCTACGGTGGAGGAAATGCAGGCGCTGGCCGCTGCCTGAGAAATATGCCTGACAGCCAAAAAGGGGGACGAGACATGTTGAGAGATAGCGCCAGTGTCGCAATCGGTGCTGTGCTGACGGCTTTGGCCTTTCCGGCTGCGGTCGCGGCGCAGGATGCGCCTTCCAATGACCTGATGCAACTGAGCACCGCTTCGCTGCGCGATGAGATCGGCCAGCGATACGATGCAGCCCTCGCTCGTTCGCAGGATGCAGGCGTCATGTCCGCAGACTCCAACGTATACATGTGGGCGTCCCAAGCCAAAGCCCAGTGCGGCATCGCTCTGGGCTTTCTCAAGAGCGGGACCAAGGATCCGGTCAGCGTGGGCAAGTGCGCGGATGCAGCGCTGCGGATGCAGGGCTTCGCCGCAGCCCAGCCGCCGCCGCAAATGCCGGCGCAGTCGGGGGATTGCAGCCAGGCACTCGCGGGCATCGTCTTCTTCGATTGGGATAGCGCCATTCCGCCAGACAGCGGGATGCAAACAGTCGATTCGGTCGTGAACAGCATGACCAGTTGTGGTTGGTCCGGTTTGACCGTCATCGGCCATACCGACCGTTCCGGAAGTGACGCCTACAATGGAGCCCTCTCGGTGCGGCGCGCCCAGGCGATTGCCAGCTTGCTGCAAAACCGGGGACTCAGCCCAAGCCAACTGGATGTCTCCGGTCGGGGCGAGAGCGAACCGAAGGTTCCGACAATCGATGGTGAGCGCAATCCGACAAACCGTCGCGTCGAAATCACGGTCAGGTAACGGGAACAAGGGGGAAAGCCATGTTGAATAAGAAAATCCTCGCGACCGGTCTTGCCACCGTACTGGCCTTTCAGGCTTCAGGTTCTCTCGCCCAAGGCGGGACCATCAGCCTTCAGGACGCGATAGCTGTGGCGGTCAATTCAAATCCGGAAATTGCGCAGGCGCAGTACAACAAGGAGGCGATCCAGTTTGAGCGTAAGCAGGCGCAAGGCCAGTTTGCTCCGCGGGTCGATCTCGAGGCATCGGCTGGAGTGCGCTATCTCGATAACCGCACGCGTCGCTCCCTGAACCTTGACGACCAGGAGCTCTATCCGCTTGAAGCCCAAGGTCGGGCGGAATGGGTCCTGTTCGATTTCGGCCGTCGACGTGGTGAACTGCTTCGCCAGGCCGCCCGCGTCGACGGCGCGTCTTTGCGCACGCTGGAAAGGTCGGAGTTCATCGCCTTGCAGGTCGCGCGCCAATATCTGGACGTGCTGTTGCAGCAGCGGGTCGTTGCCGCCAGCCAAGACAACACCGGCTTTCATCAAGTGTTGGTCAATGACCTCACGACGGGCGTACAGCAGGGATCGATCTCCACTGCCGACCAGCAACAGGCCCAGGAGCGGCTGCAAGCCGCGCTGGTGCGTCAGACGGAGGCAGAACAAAGTCTGAAAGAGGCACAAATTGCACTCCAGCGTCTGACTGGCCTCGACATCTCCGAGGTGCAGATGCCGCCGGAACTGTCTGAGCAATTGCCCGCGTCAATCGATGAGGCCGTCGGGCTGGCGCGCACCGCCAACCCGCGCGTCCAGGAAGCGAGAGCCGACGTGGACGCCGCGCATGGGCTTGCGATGAGTGCCAAGGGCGACTTCTATCCCGAGCTGGGCGTCGATGTGACCGGGCGGGTCGGGGAAGATATCGACGGCTTTCGCGGTTCGACCCGTGATGTCCAGGGCCGGGTGTTCATGCGCTGGAACATCTTCGATGGCGGTATCAATCGCGCGAAATATCAGGAGATGGTCCGTAGGGCCAGCGAGGCGCGCTATCGCCTGTACGACGTCGAGCGGGAGGCTGAAGAGGACGTTCGCAACGCCTGGACGCGGCTGAACACTCAGAAACTGGTAAGTGAACAGCTTGAAACCCAAAGTCGCGTCAGCGACGATCTGCTCCTGTCGTACCGCAGTCAGTTCAACGTGGGGCGTCGTTCGCTACTGGATGTGCTCGATGCGCAGAACTCACGCTACAGCGTCCAGGTGCGGCTTGAAACCGCGCGGTTTTCCCGCGTGTTCGCGCGATATCAGACGCTTGCTGCCACCAACCGGTTCCTCAAGGGAATGAACGTCGCACCCGGCGCGGGTGCAGGCGAGACCGAACGGGATCGCTTTGAATACGGTCCACCGCCGCCTGCCGAACTGCAGCGTCGCACCGAACCGAAATAGCCCTGAAGTCGGGCTGCATCGAGAGTACCAATCCTATGGCCGAAGGGCCGATCACAGATGTGCACGCGACGGATCCGTTGCTTGCCTGCATTGGCCAGATGGCCGAGCGGTTCGGCGTCGCCTTCTCAAGCGCGATGTTCTCGGGCCTGGCACGCGATCGGGATGGCGGCCTACCTCTGCATCAGGCCGAGCCGGCATGTGAAATCCTGGGTCTGAATTGTGACGGCCGGCGGATGGAGAAGCTCCCGCGGCGGGCCGACAGCTACCCCGCCATCGTGTCGACCCATGAAGATGGGCCTGTCGTGGTCCACGATCTGCGGGATGGAGACCTGCTGGTCTGGCGTCCGCAGACCGGCGAAGCACGCTGGGAGCCTTTCGCTAACCTGCAGCGGACCCAGGCGGGATGGATGGCCACTGTGTTCGGCGATCCATCCGTGCTCAGGGACGCCGGGCAGCCATGGCCTACCCGTGCACGCGGACACTGGTTCTGGAGTGAAGTCTACAAGCTGCGGCGCGACTTCGCGCCTGTTCTGTTGGCATCGCTGCTCATCAACCTGCTGGCCCTGTCGCTGCCGCTTTTTAGCATGAACGTCTACGATCGGGTCATTCCCAATCGCGCCGAGTCAACGCTTTGGGTTCTGGGCTTGGGGGTTTTGATCGCGTTCGTGCTGGACTTCTCGCTGCGCCGGGCCCGGACCAACGTGCTCGATCAGATCGGCAGGGATCTGGACCTCAAGCTCTCCGAGAAGGTCTATTCAAAAGTTCTGGCTGCGCCGCTCGCCGCGCGTAAGGGGCACACCGGCACGATCGTATCGAAAGTATCGGACTTCTCCCTTGTGCGGGACTTCTTCGCATCGACGACCATCGTCCTCATCGTCGATCTTGCATTCCTGGTGCTGTTCGTGGCGCTCATCGCCTATATCGCCGGCTGGCTGGCGATGGTTCCGGTGGTTGCGATCGGAGTGATGTTCGCCCTTGGCTTGCGGCTTCAGCGCAAGGTGACGCAAGCGGCGCTGGAGGCGCAGGCGGACCGCGGGCTCCAGCAGACCCTGCTCGTGGAATCGATCTCCGGGATTGAAACGCTCAAGAGCGTCGCCGGTGAGGGAGTCATGCTCGGGCGTTGGAGACGGTTGTGCGAGTTGGGCACCCAGTCGCAGACGCGGCTGCGGGACATCAGCTCTTCCGCGATCGGGCTTGCGTCGACCTTCCAGCAGTTCGCCAGCATCGCCCTTATTATCGGCGGCTATTACCTTTTTGACAGCGGCAAGATCACGATGGGCGCGATCATCGCCATCGTCATGCTTTCTTCTCGGTCCCTGACTCCCGCTGCCCAACTCGCCTTCCTCCTCACTCGGGGAAAGCAGGCCGAACAGGCGCTCGACACCATCCAGTCGCTTTGGGACGAGCCAGACGAGCGTCGCATGGGGAGCAGTTCCGTAAGGCCCAACGTTCAGGCTGCCCGGATTGCTCTGGAGAACCTGGAGTTTACCTATCCCGAGGCGGCTATCCCGGCGCTGTCCGGCGTCAATCTGCGGATCGAACGGGGAGAACGGATTGCGATTATCGGCCGGGTCGCCTCCGGAAAATCCACCTTGGGCCGGGTGATCTGCGGCCTCTACGAACCCACCGGAGGGGCCATGCTGATCGACGGCATCGACAGTCGTCAATACCGGCCGCACGATATCCGTGCAGCCTGCCGGTTCGTAGGGCAGGATGCTGGCCTTTTCAGTGGCACGATCAAGGACAACCTCACTCTCGGCGGGGACGACATCAGCGACGAAAAGTTAATTGCCTCTCTGAGACAAGTTGGCGCCGACATGTTCCTGTCGCGCGATGCCGGCGGTTTCGACCGCACGGTCGGGGAGGCCGGGGTCCGTCTTTCGGGTGGCCAACGGGCGTTTCTTGCGCTTGCACGGGCATTCGTAAGTCCCGCGAAGCTTCTGTTCCTCGACGAACCCACCGGCGCGATGGACAGCCAGACGGAGGCGCTCTTCGTCGAACGTCTCGCGCAGTCCCTGACCAGTGGACAAACCCTTATCATATCAACCCACCGGCCCGCCCTATTCAGCGTATGCGATCGCCTGATCGTGCTCGACCAGGGCAGGGTGGTCGCCGATGGCCCTCGCGATCAGGTGATCGCTGCGGCCGGGCTCATCCAGAAATCCTGATCATGCACGATGGCTCCATCCTCGACCTTGGACTGCTTCCCCAATATGCTGGAAGAACTGCGATTCGTTCCTCTTCCGGTATTATCCGAAAGGCCATATTGTTTGTCCTCGCGGCAGCGCTGGCGGCGTCGGTCCTGGTGGATGTGCCATCCGCACTTCATGCGATGGGCCTGAGCGCACCTGGGCGGCCGATCGTAAAGATCACCCTTCCTCAGCCCCGCGAACTCGAGGAGATGACGGTCGACGACAAGGCACAGATCGTTGTCCAAGGTCCCGACGCCGCGCGACGTAATGCGGGTCTGCCGTTATCCGCCGATCCGCTGGAGCACTTGCGTCGCTTTCTGATGCCTGTCAGCGAGCTCGGCACGAGTACAACTGCGCTGAAATGCCTAACGCAGGCGGTTTATTACGAGGCTGCGGTAGAGCCGCTGGAAGGCCGGCGCGCTGTTGCCCAAGTGATCCTCAACCGGATGCGGCATCCGGCCTACCCGAAAAGCGTGTGCGGGGTGGTTTATCAGGGATCGGAGCGCAGGACCGGCTGCCAGTTCAGCTTCACCTGCGACGGGTCGCTGCTGCGCCGGCCAATGGCCCGGCCCTGGCGTGAGGCAGAGGAAGTCGCTCGCGCAGCACTGACGGGCTACGTCGCGGCCGATGTCGGAACGGCGACGCACTATCATGCGGACTATGTCCTGCCCAAGTGGGCGTTTCACTTGGGCAAGATCACCCAGTTGGGACGACATATCTTCTATCGCTTCAACGGCGGCTGGGGACGCGCCAGTGCATTTTCGGGCTCGTATAGCGGCATCGAACGGATTCCCGCCATCAATTTCGCGGCGTTGAGCGAACGGTTGGCCGCCGATGGGCAAACCCTTCCCGAAGCGTTCTCGTCAGGTCTGACCGTCCAGCCGCACGTCACCGATCGACACAGCGAAACCGACGTGGGCGGACGGCTGGATGTGACGAAGACCTGGCGTCTTGCCATTCCCGAGCCCGCTCAGTCGAGCGCACGCTATCGCCAGACCGTTGAGGAAACTTCCGGCGCTCAGGTCACACCCCAAGCCAAAGTTGCAATGGCGGAGACGTCGACTGCCGAGGTTGTGCAATGAAGAAGATCTACCGTGACTGGCGCCGCCGGATCGGCATCGATGACTGGGATTCCAGCCGCCGGCTGATCGCGCTGTGCGCGGTGGCGATGTTTGTTCTCCTCACATGGGGCGCATTCGCGCCCGTGGATGAGGTTACGCGTGGTCTTGGCAAAGTCATTCCATCCAGCAAGGTCCAACTGATTCAGGCAGCGACTCCGGCCACGATCAAGACTATTCTCGTCCGTCCGGGTCAGCTCGTGAAGCGGGGGCAATTGCTCGTCAGGCTCGACGATCCCCAGTCGTCGTCGGCGCTGGGACAGTTAAGGGCGGAGACCGAACGATTGACTGCGCGCGCCGCCCGGCTTGAAGGGGAGGGCACCGGTGCAGGAGGGGGCTGCGAGCGCGGATCCGCCTGCGAAGAAGAGGCTCGACTCTCTGCGGTCAGGAGAGAAACAGCACGCAGCCGTGAACGGGCGTTGTCTGCGGCCGTAGAGCAGCGCCGAAGGGACTACCAGGAAGGCCTTTCGACGGTTTCGTCGTTGGAAAACAGCCGACGGCTGGCGCAGGATCAAGTGAACATGCTGGCCCCGCTTGCAGAAAAAGGTATTGTGCCCAAAACAGAACTACTCTCCGCGCAGCGGGAACTGGTCGACATTCAGGGCAGGCTGTCGGCCGCACGGCAAGGAGTGGGGCGCTCGCAGGCGGCAATCAGCGAGGCTGGGGCTCAACTGCGCGAGGCCCATTTCGACTTTCGCCAACAGGCACTGAGCGAGAGAAGCGAGATCGCGACAAAGATCGCGGTGAACAACGAAACGATCAAGGGAGCGTCTGCAACGGTCGAAAGGAGCGAACTGAGAGCGCCCGTGACCGGACTGGTGAACGACGTGCAGGTTACTACCGTGGGCGGCTTCGTGAATGCTGGCGAAAAGATCATGCAGATCGTGCCGACAGGAGAGAAGCTGCTGATCGAGGCGCGGGTGGCACCGAAGGACATCGCCTTCATCAAGGAGGGCGATCCTGCCGTGGTGAAAATCACCGCCTATGATTTTTCCATCTATGGCGGGTTGAAGGGGCATGTGCGCAACATCAGCGCCGACAGCATTTTCGACGAGGTGGAGCGGCAGGCCTATTACAGCGTCATGATCGAAACCGACCAGTCGTTCCTGATGAAGAACGGCCGGAGACTGCCGATCATGCCGGGAATGATCTGCGATGTAGAAATCCTGACCGGCCGAAAGAGTGTTCTTGCCTATCTGCTGAAGCCGGTCCTGCGGGCATTTGACGAAGCCCTGACGGAGCGGTGATCAGTGGGAAGAATAGCCGTGCAGCCATTTCCCAGACGAACTGAAGGACATGATCGGGCGGTAGTCATAGCTTGATCGAGCATCTAGAAGCTGGTTGGTCGAATTGTCGAGCACCCAGTTCTTTCCATCCATTCTGACGACGAGCAAAGCGTGATCGGCTTTGCGCACCAAGTCGCGCGCGATGATGAGGGACATGTCATCCCGCGCGAGCCCGAGGGCGGCAAGGACTTGCATCTTGGCAATGGCAATGTCCTCGCAGTCGCCCGCGCCCCGCTTGAGCGTTGTGCTGGCGTTGGCCCAATAGTCCGCCTTTCCGTATAGCACCTTGTCCTCGACAAAGCGGATACGGGCGTTCGCCCAAGCATTGACCGCGGCCAAGGTCGCCATGCTTGCAGCGCCGCCTGAAGCATGAAACCGTGTTACCGTGGCACGAGGCAAGCTTGCACGGGCAATGCGGTTCCAGGCACTGTCGAAGCTGGTCTGGCGAATACGCAGGCGCCGGGATCCCAAGACATCGCTGTCTATTGAGGCGCGCGCGTCCAGTTGGCCGGTAGCCAAGAAGGGCGCGCTCGATGGCATCGTCAGGCCGCACGGTTGGGCACCGGATGCTGTCGTGGCTGCATTGCCACCCAGTCCTGGTGGAGCTGGAGTGACCACAAGGGCTGTAGCTTCCGCTCCGGCCTGCTGGTTGCTGATCGCCTCCAGACGGCTCATATGCCCGCCGAGAATAGCGGAATTCTTCGAAAACGAGCGCGATGGCGGAAGAAGCGATTGCACTGTCCCCGCTGACGGCCGGATGATTGATCCGCAGTCTGTTGCCGGACTACCCGCGCTGGCCACTCCTTGCGGTATCAGCATGAAATTCGAAGCCGCGAATGCGCCGGATGGAACGAACGCAAGGCTCGCGATTGCAAGGGTGGGAAACCAGGTGGCGGGTCGAGGTTTTCTCATCCCCGCTGTCTGGGCCGAGGTTAGTCAACCTTGAGTGCAAAAGCATAGTTAATGATAGTTCAGCAATGCGCCTGAGGCCTTGGTCCCAGCATGTGATGGTGTAAATTTATCACCGTCGCAGCGGAGGGACCTATGGGACAGATTCTACTGATCCAGTACGATGGTGATCCTGGCTGGCTCGAGTCCGGCGCGATCGGCTATTCGCCTCTTTGCCTGGATTATCTCCCTATTTAAATCGTTGAGATAATCTTCGCCGAATCGAAGGAAGTCCGGCGTCACATCCAGTACGGTTGCAAGCGCCTGCAAGTTTTTTTGTCGGGGCAAGGCGCCGCCTTCTTCCCAATGCCAAATGCACGGATGGGTAACCTGAACTTTTCGGGCAAGTTCGCGTCTCGATAGTCCGGCCTTTTCCCTGAGGCACATCAGCCGTTTGGCAAACTCCTTTTTCGATCCCAATTCACCTCTCCCTGCGTGGGAAGTTCCCAGCACCAAGTGCGCGCTTCCCAATCTGGAGGCAAGTTGTCGTTCTGCATACTTGGTGAAGGGGGCTGTCAAAGGGATGGTCGGAGCGGGCGCTGTTAGACCAAAGGTACGTGATTGGAATGGCGGGCCGGGAAGGGTAGGGCGTCTCGATGTCCCGTCCTCGCAAGACAACACCTGCCGACTATCTCACCGCGCATCGGCCCGAAGAGGAGTAGGTCGGTGGAATGGAATTCCGCGCGGCCATGACACTCGCCGGTGTCTTGCCTCACTCATCGGCCTATCCCTCGTCGCTACTGAGATGATAGAGGGTCCGACCATGGCCACGGCATCAACAGAACGTTCATCTCCGGCTCGCACGCGTTTGGCGCTTGTGCACGCGGCCGAACGCCTGGTGGCGCGGCATGGTATTTCCGGATTTTCCACGCAGCTACTTCACGCGGAGGCCGGCGTCCGGAACGTGTCGGCGCTGCAATATCACTTCGGCTCGCGGGCCGATCTGATCCGGTCGGTCTGGTCCTATCGGATGGCGACCATCAATCCCCGACGCTTGCAACTTCTGGCGGCTGCTTCCCGCGACGATCTGTACGGGGTGGCGGAAGCGATCATTCGACCTCTGGCCGAACAACTAGAGCCCAGGCCGGAGGGAAATCACTATCTTCGCTTCCTCGAACGTTTGGAGCGCGAGCCGCAAGCTGAGTACCATGGTCCCTATCGCGAAACGGAAGGCTTGTTGCTCGCTCTGACCGCGCTTCGTCGATGCCTGGCAGGACGATTTCCGCACTCTGTCGACATGAGATTGCGGTTCGCCGGCACTCAGATCACCTCTTCCCTGGCAAGGATAGAAGCCGACATCGAACGCGGCGAGCTCTCGCTCAGTTCACTGTCGGCGATGCTGGGCATGCTCAAACAGAGCGTGGTCGCGGCCTTGCTGGCGCCGGAACCGGAGCCGGTGGCGGCCGGCTAAGCTCGGGACAAATCCGTCCTTCTCACCAAGCCTCGCGTTCAGTGCTCTGCCTGGCCCGGCGAAAGCTTCACTGGAATGCGGGCCTTTCCAAACGGCGTACCATACACGATGTTGCCGTTGTCGTCCTGCTGGATGCCGGCTCCCATGGCGTTGAAATTATTGGAGGGAAGGATGTAGTGAAACCGCGATTTCCCCGTTTTCCAGTCGACTCCTTCAAGCGTCCATTTTCCCGCTCTCGCGCCGATGGTGTAAACGAGGCTTGAGGCAAGGCTGATGAACGGCACGGCATTGGGCGACGATATCGTGCGGTTTGTCCACGCCAGCTTCATTTCATTGCTGACGGGATCCCACTCGAACTTTTGCATGCCGTGCGGGGCATAGCGGGGGTCGTTGCCCAACAGGCTGAACATGACTTGCGAACCTTTTGCGGGTAGGCCCGGCGGAAGTGCCGCCGGCTCGTTGTTCACCACGATCGCGCCGTAGTCGCCAACGACGGTGGCCTGCTCGGTCTGCACGGCCTTCTTTCCGGGATCGCCCATATCCGCGCGGGCGAAACCCGCGAGGCGCCGGCTCGGCGCGCCGGTCGGGGGAGACCACCCTTGCGGAAGCGCATCCCGCCAGTACGCGGTCACGTTCATTACGTGATCGCCATCGGTGAATACCACGAGACGGTCATCGTTGGGACCGAACCCCATGAGCACCGGGGTCGATCCACTTCCGAGCCCGCGACTATCGCGATAGGGCTCCGACCAAGCGCCATCGGCTTCGTCGGTGGACAGCTTTTGGCCAGTCCATGCGACTTTGTGCATGTACCCCGCAGACACGATGTAGATGCCGCCGTTCGGATCGACGGCAAAGGAGTTGCGGACCCATCCCATGCCGTTTTCGCCGCCCGTCCGTTCGCGAACCCGTTCCATGTAGGCCGGCCCATCTTCCGAATGGCGCATCTTGATGCGCTGCATCCTGGTAAGGTCACGGTTGAGCGCGATGACATCGCCGGCCGTGCTGACGAGAATCACTTGGCCGTCGTACGTAAGATTCATTCCCATCAGCGCGCCGCCGACATCGGGTGGCCTCGTCCACTGGTGACGAATGACGATCGGCGAACGCGAGTCTCCCGGAACCGCATCGCCATAGACGGTGATTCCCGTCTGGCTGCTCACGTAGAAATTGCCGTCCTTGTCGATCATGGCGTACACGCCCGCGCCGCTGTTCGTTTTGAGCATCCTCATGCGCAATTTGAACGCCAGGTCCGCCTGCTTGGAATCGGGGGCGTCATAGACTCTGTCGAGTTCGGTGGCGGCCTCCGCTTCGGTGAACCGCGGTTCGGCGATTAGCGGAAAGGAGGCCAGGACCTCGAACGTCTCCGCATCCAGCTTGGCGATCGACTCCGAGCCATTCGACCACAGGACGCGCCGGCCATCTCGCTGCACGCTGGACAGAACCGCTCCGTAGTGACCGGGTCCGAGAAAGCGCCAGTCCACCTGATCTTTCGCGACAGTCGCGGTAGGCCCGGAGGGGCCGGGAGCCCGCGAGGAGTTTTGCTGGGCCGAGTTACGGTGCGAGATTGGCGTCGCGCTTTGCGCAAGGAACGGGTTGGCAGGCACGGGGGCCGGAGCTTCGTTTGCCGACGCCAGAGGAGCAACGAGGCAAGCCAGGGCCACAACAGCGCAAGACATCGTCCAGTGCAAATTCCGTTTCATCGCCACCCTTGCCACATCATCGACCCTCGCCACACGTCGGCGGACAGCCTATCTGACGACCCGCCAGATATTCAATGGAAGATCATTAAATATCTGAGCGATCAACCGCAAGGCGATTTTGGTCGGAATTGAATGCGAACCCTGCGATTGTGCAATGTAGGCGAACGAGAGCAGCATGTTGATCGTCAGGCGTCCATGCTGGTGGTGGTGTTGAACGACTGGGTCCCGAGACGAAGTTGGTGCCAGTTTGGTCAGCGCTTCGACAGGTTGGCGAAGTCCAAGAGCGAACGGGTCAGCTCGGAGACGTTGATGTCGGAAGTGTGGGATGAACCGATTAACTATGACGGAAATAAGGAAAGCTTCTTTTCGCATTACTCGCCTATCGGTCCACGCCTCGAGGTTTTATGGGAGTTTTCCAATATGAGCAGGACAATGAGGTGGTCTGGGCTCGCAACGATTGCCTCGAACAAATTCTCGGTCGCAAGCCGAAAAATCTTCGAGAATGGCTTATTGAACATAGGAACGCTATCCTCAAAAATTGATAGAGATAATTCGGTGGCCTGGCGACGGACCGCATGACTGGCGGAGGTGCTGTCAGGCCAAGCGCACCTGATTGGCAAGATGGTCCGGGAAAAGGGTAGGGTGGGGTGATACCCCGTCCTCGCAAACCAGCACCAGCCCGTTCCGGTATTTCAACTCATCGCCTGAGGTGATCCGCCTCGTGGTTATGATGTACATCCGCTTCCCGCTGTCGCCGCGCAACGTTGACGATCTGCTCTTCGAGAGCGCGGCATCGACATTTGTCATGAGACCGTGCGGCACTGGTGGAACAGGTTTGGTCCGATGTTGGCGGGCGACATCCGTCGGCAGCGGGTGAGGCAAACGCAAGAATTTCGCCACTGGCGCTGGCACCTCGTGTGCGCGGCAACCGCCTGACGTAAGCGCCCCCAGTCGCCCGTTGGCTGGCTGGTACTCCCTTAGGCTCGCCAGACCTATAGGGATAATATAGTGTGCAGTAGTCGCTCGAGGGGCCTAGTGGCAATTGGTTGGATCCTCTGCCTATTTGGAGCACCAGTGCATAGATGGAGGCAAAATCTGGCGATATTCTTTTACCTGCAATGATTTTATGCCTTTTGTGTCGATTGGCTTATTACTCCAGACAGAGCGAAATACGGCAAATTCAGGTTCAATCTTCGCATTGCCAACCTGAATGTAGCTGACGTAGGAATCGACGACGTGGCGTGCTCCAGCAGGAGTTGAGGATGGCACCTTTCCGGCGCTAGGATAGAACAGGATGGTCTTCATTTCAGGTGTGACTTCGTAGAGTGGAGACGAGAGCGGTTCTC
>DATEEP010000082.1:0-9556 GCA_035281095.1 Novosphingobium sp.
CGCCGATACCGGCTCGGTGGTGGAATACGAGCCGGACGAGGAGGAGATCCTCGCCGCGCTGCTGCCGCGCTATCTGCGCACGCAGCTGTTCGGCGCGCTGCTTGAGAACAACGCTTCCGAACAGGGCGCGTCGATGACCGCGATGGACAACGCCACGCGCAACGCCGGCGACCTGATCAACAAGCTGACCATCCAGTACAACCGCAGCCGCCAGGCCGCGATCACCACCGAACTCGTCGAAATCATCGCTGGCGCCGAAGCGCTTTAAAGAACGCAAGGAAACGAAAATGGCCACCGCACCCGTGCTCAACAAGACCACCAACGGCACCATCAGCCAGGTCATCGGCGCCGTCGTCGACGTCAGCTTCGAAGGCGAGCTGCCGGCGATCCTCACCGCGCTGGAGACCGACAACAACGGCAACCGCCTCGTCCTGGAAGTCGCGCAGCACCTGGGTGAGAACACCGTGCGCACGATCGCCATGGACGGCACCGACGGCCTCACCCGCGGCCAGCCGGTGACCAACACCGGCGCGCAGATCTCGGTGCCGGTCGGCCCCAAGACGCTCGGCCGCATCATGAACGTCATCGGCGAGCCGATCGACGAGCGCGGCCCGGTCGGCGCCGACATGTTCGCCAACATCCACGCCGAAGCCCCGCCGTTCATCGACCAGTCGACCGACGCGGCAATTCTCGTGACCGGCATCAAGGTGATCGACTTGCTCGCGCCTTACGCCAAGGGCGGCAAGATCGGCCTGTTCGGCGGCGCCGGCGTCGGCAAGACCGTGCTGATCCAGGAACTCATCAACAACATCGCCAAGGGCCACGGCGGCGTGTCCGTGTTCGCGGGCGTGGGTGAACGTACCCGCGAGGGCAACGACCTCTACCACGAATTCCTCGACGCCGGCGTCATCGCCAAGGACGCCGAAGGCAACGCCACGTCGGAAGGCTCCAAGGTGGCGCTCGTGTTCGGCCAGATGAACGAACCCCCGGGCGCCCGTGCCCGCGTCGCGCTCTCGGGCCTGACGATGGCCGAATACTTCCGCGACCAGGAAGGCCAGGACGTGCTGTTCTTCGTGGACAACATCTTCCGCTTCACCCAGGCCGGCGCCGAAGTGTCCGCGCTTCTGGGCCGTATTCCTTCGGCCGTGGGCTACCAGCCGACGCTGTCGACCGACATGGGCCAGTTGCAGGAGCGCATCACTTCCACCACCAAGGGTTCGATCACCTCGGTGCAGGCGATCTACGTGCCCGCCGACGACTTGACCGACCCGGCCCCCGCCACTTCGTTCGCCCACTTGGACGCAACGACCACGCTGAACCGCGCGATCTCGGAGCTGGGCATCTACCCGGCGGTCGACCCGCTCGACTCGACATCGCGCGTGCTTACTCCCGCCGTCGTCGGTTCCGAGCACTACGAGACCGCCCGCCGCGTCCAGGAAACCCTGCAGAAGTACAAGTCGCTGCAGGACATTATCGCCATCCTGGGCATGGACGAGCTGTCCGAAGAGGACAAGGTGACCGTCGCCCGCGCGCGCAAGATCCAGAAGTTCCTCAGCCAGCCGTTCCATGTCGCCGAAGTGTTCACCAACATCCCCGGCAAGTTCGTGCAAGTGGACGACACCGTCCGTTCGTTCAAGGCGGTGGTCGACGGCGAATACGATCATCTGCCCGAGGATGCCTTCTACATGGTCGGCGGCATCGACGAGGCGGTCGCGAAAGCCAAGAAGCTCGCCGAGGCGGCGTAAGTGGCTTTTTGAGAGTATCGCGGCTATATGAACCTCATGAGCATCGATACTCTCGCCATCGCCCGCAGCCTGCGCGCGGCGGAAATGCCGCAGCCGCACGCCGAGGCGATTGCCGCCGCGATCGGCAGTTCGATTCTCGATGTCGCGGCGACGAAGACTGATCTCGGTCATGTCGAGGCCCAGCTCAAGGGAGACCTTGGCCGGGTCGAGGCCCAGCTCAAGGGAGAGCTTGGCCGGGTCGAAACTCAACTCAAGGGCGACATCGCCCAAGTCGAGTCCAGGCTTGAAACCAAGATCGAGCAATTGCGGTCCCAGATGATGGTCTGGTTCATCGCCACCAATCTGACGATCGGCGCGATCATCCTCGCCGCGTTGAAACTGTAAGGCCACAGCATGCCCCTTCATTTCGAACTCGTAACCCCCGCCCGGCTCGTCCGCTCCGAGGACGTCCACATGGTCGTCGTTCCCGGCGCCGAGGGCGAATTCGGCGTGCTGGAAGGCCATGCGCCGTTCATGTCGACGGTCCGCGACGGTGCGCTGAAAGTCTATCGCACCGAAAACGGCGCGCCGGAGGAAATCCAGATCCAGGGCGGCTTCGCCGAAGTGGGCGACACCGGCCTCACCGTTCTGGCAGAGCACGTCGAGGGCTGAACCTCGGCACGATCGCGAAACACACAATCGCAAAAAACACGAGGGCGCCCATCGCGGCGCCCTTTTTCGTGTGCCTTCGCCCCCTGATCCTTCCCGTCCCGATCCGGAACCCATCCTCGCATCAGGCGTTTGTCGCGCAGGCCCCTGGGCCATGCGGAGAGCACGAGAACAAGGGACAACGATCATGCTCAAACTCTCTACTCTCACCCAAGGCATATGCACCGCCGCGCTGGTGGCGGGAGCGGCCCCGCTCATGGCGCAGCCATCCGAGGACATCACCGTCACGGGGCGCTACGGCACGGTGCCCGACAGCCTCCAGACGCTGTCGCAGGCGGTCAGCTATTACGACCTTGACCTCGGCACCGAAGCGGGACGCAGGGAACTGCGCCAGCGCGTCAGCCTGACCGCGCGCTTCCTGTGCAGCAAGCTTGGCGAATCGAGCACCGCGCCGGGGCCGGGCAACATCCCCTCGTGCCAGCAAGGCGCGACGAAGGATGCGATGGAGCGCGTCGGAACGATCGAGCAAGGCTTCGCCCCGCGCGGCACTGCCTGGGTGCGGCCGAAAGCGTGGACATCGCCCTATCCCGCCGATTGGGCGACGAAGTACCCCTACACGTATCCGTAAGTCATCGCCCCTCTTGCCGCGAAAGGCATCCGCGCCCTTCGCGGCGGAACGTCACGCTTCCTGGGGTGCCTTCCCCGTCCATCGCCAATTCGTTGTCCATTAGTAAGTTATCAAAGTTTCAACCTTATCAGTCAGCCCAAGATTCAACACAAACGCGGTTCCGGCCCGACCAAGCGGCCGGAGCAGAAGAAGGTTGGCTAGGGTATGAGCGCATTCGGGCGACGCAACGGAATTGGCGGGATGGGACAGGGAGCCCGCCCAGCCTTCGGAGTCGCGCGCCCGATGAAGGGAAGCGACAAGCCCGCGGTTCCAAGCGAGGGAAAACTGCCCGCCGAAGCGCCTCTGCCCGGTGGAGACCAGTTCCCGCCGCTGGTCGAGGAGGGGCACGCCAAGAATTCTCGCGCCGACGCCATGTCGCGGCTCGCGGACCGCGCCAATCACGTCCACGATCTGGGCGAGCAGGGCGGCTTCGAGGCCTCGATCCACAAGATCAAGGAACAGGTGCTGCCGCGCCTGCTCGAGCGTGTCGATCCCGAAGCCGCTGCAACGCTGACCAAGGAAGAGCTTTCCGAGGAATTCCGCCCGATCATCATGGAAGTGCTCGCGGAGCTGAAGATCACCTTCAACCGGCGCGAACAGTTCGCGCTGGAAAAGGTGCTGATCGACGAGCTGCTGGGCTTCGGCCCGCTGGAAGAGCTGCTGGGTGACCCCGACGTGTCCGACATCATGGTCAATGGCCCGGACCAGACCTACATCGAAAAGAAGGGCAAGCTGCAGCTTTCGGGCATCAAGTTCCGCGACGAGCAGCATCTGTTCCAGATCGCCCAGCGCATCGTCAACAAGGTCGGCCGCCGCGTCGATCAGACGACGCCGCTCGCCGACGCCCGCCTCAAGGACGGCAGCCGCGTCAACGTGATCGTGCCGCCGCTGTCGCTGCGCGGCACCGCGATCTCGATCCGCAAGTTCTCCGAGAAGCCGATCACCATCGACATGCTGCGCGACTTCGGGTCGATGAGCGACAAGATGGCGACCGCGCTGAAGATCGCCGGCGCCTGCCGCATGAATGTCGTCATCTCGGGCGGTACGGGCTCGGGCAAGACGACGATGCTCAACGCCCTCTCGAAGATGATCGATCCGGGCGAGCGCGTGCTGACCATCGAAGACGCCGCCGAACTCCGCCTGCAGCAGCCGCACTGGCTGCCGCTGGAAACCCGCCCGCCGAACCTTGAGGGCCAGGGCGCGATCACCATCGGCGATCTCGTCAAGAACGCGCTGCGTATGCGTCCCGACCGCATCATCCTGGGCGAAATCCGTGGCGCGGAGTGCTTCGACCTGCTCGCCGCGATGAACACCGGCCACGACGGCTCGATGTGCACGCTCCACGCCAACAGCCCGCGAGAGTGCCTGGGCCGTATGGAAAACATGATCATGATGGGCGACATCAAGATCCCGAAGGAAGCCATCAGCCGCCAGATCGCCGAATCGGTCGATCTCATCGTGCAGGTGAAGCGCCTTCGCGACGGCTCGCGCCGCACCACCAACGTCACCGAGGTGATCGGCATGGAAGGCAGCGTCATCGTGACGCAGGAGCTGTTCAAGTTCGAGTACCTGGACGAGACCGACGACGGCAAGATCCTCGGCGAATTCCGCTCTTCGGGCCTACGCCCCTACACGCTGGAAAAGGCGCGTCAGTTCGGCTTCGACCAAGCTTATCTGGAGGCGTGCCTCTAACCCGCGAACTCCGCTCGTGCAGCAAGGCCCAGCAGCACACAGGCGACCAGCAGCGACAGGAAGAACAGCGCCGTCCACGGCATCACGCCCACCCGGTCGAGATCGGCGCGGCGCATCCTGCGGGCGTCTCCGATCCAGGCCAGGACCGTCAGAAATACCGCCGTCGCTCCCGCAATCGCAAGGATATGCGCCGCCGGCAAGCTACCCGCCCTTGCCTTGCGCGTGGCACCGGCTAAGCGCCCATCTGTGGCTCACGCACATCGTCCCTTTCTTGCGATCCTGTTCCGGGTGATCGGCTTTGCGCTGATCTCCGCGATGTTCGCGCTCGTCAAATATCTCAGCGAGACAGGCATGGCGACCGCGGAAATGATGTTCTGGCGCCAACTGGTGACGGTTCCGGTGGTCTTCGGCTGGCTTTGGTCGACCGGAAAGCTGCATCTCCTGCGTACTTCGCGGATGAGCTCGCACGCCGTCCGCGCCATGATCGGCATGACTTGCATGGCGCTGACATTCGTCACGGCGATCATGCTCCCCCTCGCCGAGGCGACGACGCTCGGCTTCACGACGCCGGTCTTCGCCGCGATCGTCGCGGGCCTGGTGTTGCGGGAGAAGGTCGGTCCGTGGCGCTGGTCGGCGGTATTGATCGGCTTTGGCGGCGTGCTCATCATCTTTCAGCCCGGCTCGCACGCCGTCGTCCCGCTGGGCGTGGCGGCGGGCCTGTTGAGCAGCCTCCTGGTCGCGATCGTCAGTTTCCAGATCAAGGATCTGGCGCGGACCGACCATCCCGTCGCCTGCGTATTCTACTTCGCCCTGTTCGGCTCGCTGGCGATGGCGCTGACCCTGCCGTTCACGATGACGAGCCATTCGCCGGTCCAGTGGCTGACCCTGCTCGCGATCGGCGCGATCGGAATGATGGGACAGCTGTTCCTCACACTTGCCCTCAAGTACGGCGCGGTGGCGACGGTGATCGTGATGGATTACAGCGCGCTGATCTGGGCCATGCTGTTCGGCTACCTGTTCTGGGACCAGCTTCCCCTCCCGACGACCTGGATCGGGGCCCCCGTGGTCATCGCGGCCGGCATGATCGTCATCTGGCGAGAGCATGTACACGCGCGATCCTTGTCGCCGCGCACCGCGCAGGAACTCGAATAGGAACCAGCGGACCGATCGGGCGTTTCGCTTCGTGCCGGAGATCACAGCTCCGTCATGAAAGGACAGACCATGACCAGGAAGATCATACTTGCGATCGTCGCCGGATCTATCGCGCTGGGCGCTTCCGCCTGCAATACGGTTCGCGGCGCCGGCCAGGATGTGGAATCGGCCGCCAACGCGGTGGACAAGGAAGTCTGACCGCCTGGTGACCACACGAGTGAACGCAAGGGAGAGAACTGATGATGGCGAGAAATGTGCTCCTGGCGATCGTGGTTGGCTGCCTTGCGCTCACAACCACCGCCTGCAACACGGTGAGGGGCGTGGGGCAGGATTTGGAATCAACCGCCAATTCGGTCGACCGCGCGACCTGAATATGAAGGCGTGCAGGGTCTCGGGATCGGCCATTGCCGTGCCCGCAGGCCAAAATCGCTCGCCAGATTACGACATTTCGTCGCGTCGATCCGCGAAGCGGCTGGACTGGCCCCGCTTCGAAAGTTAGGGTTCTCTCTGACCGGAGGCATGTTCCCGGTGGATAGAGAAACGGACGCGGGATGGAAATCGCAGACAACGGGATAACGGACGAGGCACAAGCCGAGGAACAGGCCCATGAACAGGCGACGCGTCCTGTTCCGCCTTTGCCGGAACACCTGGGAATCGTGAAACCGCACTACCGGCCCGGCATCGCGCGCGTTCCGGTCGACCGCTTCTTCAAGCAGGAATACCACGACCTGGAGGTCGAGCGGATCTGGAAGAAGGCGTGGCAATGGGCCTGCCGCGAGGAAGAGATCCCCGACGTCGGCGACTACCAGATCTACGAAGTCGCCCATCTTTCGTTCATCGTGATCCGCACCGCGCCCGACGAGATCAAGGCCTACTGGAATTCCTGCCCGCACCGCGCCCGCAAGCTCGTGACGTTCGACGGCAAGCGGGCTTCGGAACTGCGCTGCATGTTCCACGGCTGGGCCTGGAACCTCGACGGATCGCTCAAGGAGATGAGCTGCGGCTGGGACTTTCCCGGTGCCAGGCCAGAGGAAGTCAAGCTCCCCGAAGTCAAGGTCGGCACCTGGGGCGGCTATGTCTTCATCAACCCCGATCCCGACGCCGAGAGCCTCGAGGCGTTCCTCGGCGAACTGCCGATGGTGTTCGAAGGGTCCGGTCACGATCTCGCCAAGCGCTGGAAGCAGGTGCACGTCACCGCGCACCTCGAAGCCAACTGGAAGGTCGTGCAGGAGGCCTTTCTCGAAGCCTGGCACGTCGGCACGACCCATCCCCAGCTCCTGGTGCCCGCCTCGGGCCATCGCGGGATGGATTTCGTGCAGCGCTGGGATGATTTCGGCAACTGGATGCGCTGGGCGGTCGGTCCGGTTGAGCCCGGCAAGAAGAGCGGCCAGGGCCCCATGGGCTCCCCCGCCGATACGGACGAGGAATATCCCAATTCCTTCTTCGACTATCACCTGAACGAGGAGCGGATGGTGCTGGACGAAGGACAGACCGGCGTCCAGGCCGTGCACAAGCGCGTGCGCGAATATCATCGCGCGATCATCGGCGATGAGGTCGATCAGCACAGCGACTATTTCATGAGCGCCGCCGAAATGCAGATGGTGTGGCCCAACTTCCACCCCTGGCAGGCGTTCAGCCGGCTGATGTACCGGTTCCGACCCTACAAGAGCGATCCGAACCGCTCGGTGATGGACGTCCTGCTGCTCGCGCCCTGGCCCGAAGGCCGTCCGCGGCCGCCGGCTTGCAAGCCGCATGTCCTCGATTTCGGCCAGTCGATCACTGAGGCGGTCAGCCTTGGTCAGCTCGCCCGGGTCTTCGCTCAGGACCTCGCTAACATCCCGCACGTGCAGGAGGGTCTCAAGTCCTGCCAGCGCGAGTACGTCATCCTTTCGGACTTGCACGAGGCGCCGCTGCGCCACTGGCACGACAGGTACGATCAGTGGATGGGCCTCGACAATACGGATGGCAAGATCGCGGAGGCCGCGGAATGAGCGTCGTCGCAAGCCCGGACCCGTTGCTGGCCGATCGACCCGCCACGCGCGAGGACGGCCGCCCCTGGCGCAAATACCGCTATCCCTTATTCAAGCAGACCTTCGAGGAGTTGCCCGATGGCCGCGTCCTCGTCGTCGACGACGACGGGAAGCGGGGCCTCTTCCACTGGAACGGACCGTGGATCGAAGGCGACATCACCACGGTGAACCTGCATATGCTGGTATGGACCGGGGGCCCGGATACCCCGGCCGAATTCCATTATCGCTGGACCGAAGTGCCGATCGACATCAACCGGCCCAGCGGCTGGCCAGAGGAATACGACAAGTTCGGCCATTTGATCGGACAACGAACCGACGCCTGAGACGGACTGCCGGCTTGGAAATCACGGTAGGCAGCGCAACTTTGCCTTCGAGGCGTCGCGGCGCCGTCACGGCATCATGATCCCGCCGTTGGGACGCAGGATCTGGCCGGTGACGAACCGTGCCGCGTCGGACACGAGATAGAGCACGGCCAGCGCGATGTCGCGGGGCGTACCCGTTGTGCCCAGCGGCGAGCCTTGCGCCCGCGATTGCAGCGCCTCCTCGCGCCGCTCGGCCGAGACCTTCCCGCTATCGTCGGTAAACCGGGTGAGCCCCATCGGCGTGTCCACCCACCCTGGAGCGACCGCGTTCACCCGGATGCCGAAGCAGCCCATCTCGGTCGCCGCGGTGCGGGTGATCATGTTCACCCCGGCCTTGGTCATCGAATAGATCGAGATGTCGGGCGCGGGCAACTCGCCCCCCGCCGAGGAGATGTTGATGATGCTCCCCCCGCCGGTCGCCTTCATCGCCCGCCCCGCAGCCGCGCACGACCAGTACACGCCCTTGAGGTTGATGGACAAAAGGCTGTCGACGTCTTCCTCGCGCGCATCGAGAATGCGGCGGTACACGATCCGGGCGGCGCAGTTGACCCATATGTCGATGCCCCCGTGCTGCGCGACCACCTGCTCGGCCGCCGCGTCGATATCGGCCTTTTTGCCGACGTCGGTGCGAATGACGGTCGCGTCCTGGCCCGTCGCCGCGACCAGCGCCGCCGTTTCCCGAAGGCCCGCTTCGTTGATGTCGCAAAGCACCACACGGGCGCCGGCTTCCGCGAGGGTGCGGGCCGTCTCGCGCCCGATTCCCGAGGCCGCGCCGGTGATGACCGCGACCCGGCCATCGAGCGAAAAGCTTGCTTGAATCTCCGGCGTCATACCCACCGTCCCTGTCGAAGCCACGCCGAGCCGATCAGTCCCACACCATGCATCGAACACCCTCCATATTGCGCCTTTCGCGGTCTCTAGCCGCGCAGCGTTCTTCGAAACCTATCGGATCGAAAAGACCGACACTGCAAGCCTATCGGCCGTGCGGCCACTATATTTATAGTTATGTATTCGATGCTTTGCATAAATACGTAATTGGCGCGCCATTTCCATTTGGCCTTGCAGGATGCGCCGCATCGTCAATACGATACGGCTGGAGAAGTTTTGGAAGGATCGCCCGATGGATCTGGGTCTACTGTATGAGTTTGACGTACCGCAGCCTTGGGCGGGTGAGCATCCGTGGGGTCAGCGGATGGCGGAACGGATGGCGTATCGGGACAACATCGAGCAGATCGTGTTGGCGGACAAGCTGGGTTTCGA
>DATEEP010000083.1:0-33858 GCA_035281095.1 Novosphingobium sp.
CCGGCCCCGGGCTGCTGCAACCCAACAGTGCCGCTGCACCCAGGGTTGCAAGACGCTTTCGAAACAGGCTCATGCCCGTCAGTGTGGACTGGCCGGCGCGGCGCGGGCGTAAGCACAATTAACCGACCGATCGGTCGGCGAATTGATATACTTCGCCCATGTACACCCAAGCGATGGACCTGCCCGACCCCGACAGCCGGGGGCTCAAACCCGTGCCGGCCGCGGCGGACAATGCCTTGCAAACCCAGTTCGACGCCAAGATAGACGCCGACCGCAAGATCGAGCCGCGGGATTGGATGCCCGAGGCCTACCGCAAGACCTTGGTGCGGCAGATCAGCCAGCACGCGCACAGCGAGATCGTCGGCATGCTTCCCGAGGGCAACTGGATCACCCGCGCACCGTCGCTTCGGCGCAAGGCGATCCTGCTCGCCAAGGTTCAGGACGAAGCCGGTCACGGCCTCTACCTCTATTGCGCGGCCGAGACTCTCGGCACCAGCCGCGAACAGATGATCGAGGCGCTGCACAGCGGCAAAGCCAAATATTCGACCATTTTCAATTATCCGACGCTGACCTGGGCTGACATCGGCGCGATCGGCTGGCTGGTGGACGGCGCCGCGATCATGAACCAAGTCCCTCTACAACGGACCTCCTACGGCCCCTATGCGCGCGCGATGGTGCGGATCTGCAAGGAGGAGAGTTTCCATCAGCGCCAAGGCTATGAGATCATGATGGTCATGGCCAATGGCACGGCGGACCAGAAAGCCATGGCGCAAGACGCGCTCAATCGCTGGTGGTGGCCGTCGCTGATGATGTTCGGTCCGCCGGATGCCGACTCCCCCAATTCGGAGCGGAGCTTCCGCTGGCGCATCAAGCGCGACAGTAATGACGATCTTCGTCGGAAGTTCGTAAACGCCACCGTGCCGCAGGCCGAATATCTCGGCCTGACCATTCCCGATGCCGACCTCAAGTGGAACGAGGAACAGGGCGGCTATGATTTCGGGGAGATCGACTGGGAGGAATTTTATGCCGTGGTGCGCGGCGAAGGCCCTACCGCCAAGGAGCGGATGAGGGCCCGCCAGGACGCCTGGAATGAAGGAGCCTGGGTCCGCGAGGCAGCCGACGCTTATGAAGCGAAGCGCAAGGCACGCCTTGCCGCTTGAATTGGACAGAGTGACAGGAAATCAAGAATGAGCCACGATTGGCCCCTCTGGGAAGTCTTCATCCGCTCGAAGGGCGGCATCAGCCATAAGCATGCCGGTTCGGTCCATGCACCGGACAGCAAGTTTGCGATTCATCACGCGCGCGACGTCTATACGCGGCGCCTCGAAGGCGTCAGCCTCTGGGTCGTGAAGTCGAACGACATCGTCGCCTCGGATCCGGCCCAGTCCGGCCCGCTTTTCGAGCCGGCGGAAACGAAAATATACCGCCACCCCACCTTCTACGACATTCCCGATAGCGTGGGACATATGTGATGGTTTCTCCCCTGCCCACTGTCCCGGCATCGGAAGACGCGGAACTGCACCCATCGCTGTTCGATTATCTACTGCGCCTGGGCGATGACAGCCTGATCCTCGGTCAGCGCCTGACCGAATGGTGCGGTATCGCGCCCGCCCTGGAAACCGACCTGGGCATCGCCAATATCGGCCTTGACCTTATCGGGCAGGCGGACCTGTTCCTGAACCTTGCCGGCAGGATCGAAGATGAGGGGCGCGACGGCGACCGGCTGGCATTTCATCGCGACGTGCTGGCATTTCGCAATTGCCTGCTGGTGGAACAGCCCAATGGCGACTTCGCCCAGACGATCGCCCGGCAATTCCTATTCTCCACGGCACAGCTCGGCTTGTTCGAGGCGCTCGAGCACTCCGCCGAGCCGCGCATCGCGGAGATCGTGGCCAAGGCCGTGAAGGAAGTCCGCTATCATGCCGAGATATCCGCCGACTGGGTCATTCGCCTGGGCGACGGCACCGAGGAAAGCCATCGGCGCATGGTGGACGGTCTCGACTGGTTCTGGCGGTTCGTCGATGAGATGTTCGAGATGGACCATATCGAACGGTCGCTCGTCGAGCGCGGCATCGCAGTCGACCGCACCCGGCTTCGCGGGCGGTTCGATGCCCGCGTCGCGGAGGTCCTGGGCGAGGCGAGGATAGCGCTGCCCGAATATCCGCGCGCAGTGCAGGGCGGCCGGCGCGGTCACCATACCGAGCATCTCGGCCATCTGCTGGCGGTCATGCAATATGTGCCGCGCACCTATCCCGACACCAAGTGGTGAGCATGATGGCGGCCGCGACGATCGACGATGCCGCGACGGATCGTATCATGGCGATATTGTCCAATGTGCCGGATCCGGAAATCCCCGCAGTTTCCATCACCGATCTCGGAATCGTACGCGCGGTTCGCCAGAATCCTCCCGCCGTCCTCATCACGCCGACTTACACCGGATGCCCGGCGACGATTGCGATTTCGAGCTCAATCCGCATCGCGCTGGACGAAGCCGGATTTGAAAATGTGGCTGTCGAGACAGTTCTCTCGCCGCCCTGGACCACCGACTGGATTACAGACGGCGGTCGGGAGCGCCTGCAAGCCTATGGTATCGCGCCGCCCGCCACCGGCCCGGTGGAATGCCCCCGCTGCGCATCGCACCACACGCAAGAGGTAAGCCGCTTCGGTTCAACGCCGTGTAAGGCGCTCTGGCGTTGCCTTGACTGCCATGAACCTTTCGACCGTTTCAAATGCCATTAGGATCACCGATGTCGACCGCCTTCTATCCCTTGAAGATCTTGGACGTCGCTCGCGAAACCGATGACGCCATTGCGCTCACGCTCACGTCCGAAGCCGGCGTCGCCGACAAGTTTAGCTTCAGGCCGGGCCAGCATCTGATCTTTCGCGCCGACATCGACGGCGAGGATATCCGACGGAACTATTCCCTGTGCGTCGCGCCCGATGGAGGCACCTTGAAGGTTGCCATTAAGAAGATTCACGGCGGCCTGTTTTCCAATTGGGCGGCAGACACGCTCATCAAGGGCGGCACGATCGAGGCGATGACGCCGCGCGGCCATTTCACGTGGGATTTCCAACCCGAAGAAAGCGGGCACTATCTTGCTTTCGCGGCAGGATCGGGCATCACGCCAATATTGTCCCTGATCAAGACCGGACTGGCAACGGAACCCCGAAGCCGCTTTACCCTGCTCTACGGGAACCACAGTTCGAGTTCGATCATGTTCCTCGAAGAACTCTCCGATCTGAAGGATCGCTATCTCGACCGCCTCCAGGTCTTCCATTTTCTTACGGCGGAGTTCGGCGATGTGGACCTGTTCAACGGGCGCCTTGACGAAGAGCGGATCAGAGAAATCCTTTCGGCGCTGATAGACCCCAAATCGCTCGACACCGCTTTCATTTGTGGTCCGGGGCCCATGATGGATACCGCAGAAAAGGCCATGCTCGGAGCCGGTTTGCCGAAGGACCGGATCTTGGTCGAAAGATTCACCACTGAAGAATTGTCGGAGGCCGACCGGGAGCGGGCGCGCCTCTTGCGCGAGAAGGCGCAGGGGCTGAAGCTCGAGGTCAGGATCGACGGGCGCCGCCGCGTCATTCCCTTCGACGCGGAAAAGGGGAATATCTTGGAAAGCGCGCGCGCCTCCGGCCTCCCTGCCCCTTACGCCTGCAAGGCGGGGGTGTGCGCCACTTGCCGCGCTAAACTTGTGTCCGGCACCGTCGAGATGGCGAAGAATTACGGCCTCAGCCCGGAAGAAGTCGCGGAAGGGTACATTCTGACCTGCCAGGCGGTTCCAAGCTCGCACGATGTGGTGCTCGACTATGAAGACTGACGGCGTGCTCCTGCTGGAGGAACGCGAGGACAATGGCGTCCTTCTATTGACCCTCAACCGTCCCGATCAGCGCAATGCGCTGGCGACGCCGCTTCTTGAAGCCATCGCCCATGCGCTCTGCACCGCCGATCGGGATAGCTGCATCCGCAGCGTCGTCATCACTGGCAACAGCAAGGTTTTCGCCGCGGGCGCCGACATCGACGAACTTGCACGCTCCGATGGCTCGGAACCTGTAGAAGGGCCGCGCTGGATTGCCTGGGGCGCCATTGCCGCCTTCTCGAAGCCACTGGTTGCGGCGGTAGAAGGATGGTGCCTGGGCGCCGGATGCGAACTTATGCTCCGCTGCGACATCGTGGTTGCCGGGCGGAGCGCGAGATTGGGGCAGCCGGAAACCAATCTGGGTATCATTCCCGGCGCCGGCGGCACGGCCATCCTTCCCCGCAAGATCGGCATGACGGCAGCCATGGACATGGTCCTGACCGGTGAACCGATCACGGGGGAAAGGGCGTACCAGCTTGGAATGGTGGCCCGCGTGGTTGATGACGGTCAGGCGCTGGAATCGGCGCTGGAACTAGCGACCCGGCTGGCGACCCGGGCTCCCGAGGCGTTGCGCGCTGCGAAAGCCAGCATATTGAAGAGCCTGGAATGCAGGCTTGGGGATCATCTAGAAGCGGAGCGCGAGCGTTTTCTGGGATTGTTGGCAGGACCGGAAAAAGCCGAAGGCATGGCGGCATTCAGGGAAAAGAGAGCGCCTGACTGGTCACGCTTTTGACTTGGCACGCTTGACCTCTTCCCCATCGTCGACCATGAAATGATGACCTGACCCTGCTCATTTCTCTGCGGACCAGGCTTCTAATTGGTGAAATAGACTGGCATGGTAAATGGCGCGAACGCAGGCAGCAGATTACGAACAACGGCGAGAAGCCATAGTCGACAAGGCTGCTGAATTATTTGCGTCCCGCGGCTTCAACGGTGCATCGGTCGCTGATCTGGCGAGTTCTTGCCAGACATCCAAGTCGTTAATTTATCATTATTTCCCTTCCAAGGAAGACATTCTTTTTGAAGTCATGGCCTCCCATATCGATCAACTCCTCCAGGATACGGAAGAGGTGATCGCAACGAAGGGAACCGACGCAGAGCATTTCAGCAAGCTGATACACGCCTTTCTGCATCATTATATCGGCGCTACCGGAAGGCAGAAGGTTCTTCTCAATGAGCTTGCCAACCTGCCCGAAGCCAGCCGAACCATTGTCGTTTCGAAACAGCGTCGGATCATCGACGTTATGCAGACTCTTGTCGTGGCGCTTTATCCGGAGCTGGCGTCGGATCCCAAAAGGGCGCGCGTCCAGACCATGTTAATTTTCGGCATGCTCAACTGGACCCATACCTGGTACGATCCGCAGGGTTCCATAGATGTCGATGAATTGGCGGACATGATGCTGAAGACGATCATCCGTTGAAGCGACAGGGGCGCGGTGGCGCCCCTCACCTTTTACGAACAAGCCGAGCCTCACATTCCCATTCGCGCGGCGAGTCCCCTGACTCCTTCGGCGAATGCGCGCGATAAGGCTGCTTCGTCGACGAAGGTGAGCGCACGGTTCTCCACTAGGATCCGGCCGTCGACCGCGACCATGTCGACATCGCCGCTGCCTCCCATGATTAGGAAGGTGTCGAGTGGCCGGCGCATGGCATCGTAACGCCAGTCATCCAAGCGGACGGTGAAGAAATCCGCCTTCATGCCAGGCGCCAGCACACCTATGTCCAAAGCCCAGCCCAACGACTGGGCAGCCAGGCGGGTGGCCATGGAAAGTGTCTTCATTGGGGTGAGGATCGAGCGATCGCCCCCTGATTCATTGCACTGAAGCCAGCCCATCCGCATGGCCTCCGGCATGTGACCCATCGGCCTGACATCGCCGTCCGAACTGAACGTCACGGGCGCCCCTGCCTTCAGGAGCTTGAGGATCAAGCCCGTGGAGATGATCGGCGCTTCGCCGCTGGCGCCATATTTCTGCGGTGAATAGGTCAGGTACGCGCCGGATCGGACGAGCCAATCGAATTCGTCCGGGTCGGCATAGGCCGTATGAACCGCAATCAGACGGTCCGACAGAACCCCCAACCGGTGCATGCGTTCGATGGCACGGACGCCGAAATAGTGAAGCGTCGCCTTCGATTCATTGCCGAATCCTGCGAGATGGGAACCCCAAGGCGTATCGAACCGCTTGGCGAGCGCTTCCATTCCAGTCAGCAGTTCGTCGCTGGCGGTCATTTGCCAGAGCGCGCTCGGCATGGCACGCAGCCGCCCGGACTCGTGCCGCCCGTATCGCGACAACATCGCTTCGGTCTCAGCCAGAACCTTGTCGGTATCCAGCCTCCGGACGAAGCGAGAGCCATTTGCGGGACACTCGCCATCGACCCCATAATGGGTGATGACGCCACGTATGCCTGTGGCAAGCACGGCCCGCGCCAGTTCGCCGGGGCGATTGGCCGATCCGAAATCGGCCACGCAGGTGGTGCCTGATCGCAGTTGCACCGCGTAAGACCGAAGCGCAAAAAGATAGGCCAGTTCCGGCGGCAGACTCTCGATAAGACCCGCCAGCTGGAGAAAATGCCCGGACGCTGCCGACACGTCTCCGCCACCGTCCATGCCGCCGGACGTGGTGTCGCTATCGTCGGGATCGTCGGTGACCGCCCCCAGCGCCATGAGCGCGCCGCTTTCATGCCAGTGATTGTTCACCAGACCCGGCAGGATCATACTGTTTCTTGCGTCGATGCGTCGCGTCGAGCCCGCCATGGGAGGCAGGCGGGATTCGCAGGCATCCACCTCTGCACGGTCGCCGGCCGCGACGATCCGGTTTCCCTCCACCAGCAGCGCCCCGTCGGCGATCACCGGCCGCGCCGGATCGGCTGTATAGAGAAACGCACCGTCGATCCGAAGGCGACCGTAGCGCTCGGACAACGGAGCAATCACGGCATCGATGGCAGACGAAGTCATTGGCTCACCCGCTGGTCGCTAGATGTCCCTCAGCCGTTCAGGGCTGACCATTGGCCGGGTATCGACCGCGTCACCCGGACATGGAGGTTGGTGGCTACGACGCGCAACGCTCCGGCCAGCACCGCCGGTCGCGCCACGGCTTCCAGATGGATGCCGGGAAATTCGGCCCATTCCGCGCCGATTTCCTTAGCGATCACGGCCGCGGGCCGGGCAAAATAATAGCCCCGGTTCGCGGAACCGGCAGCCATGACGATCGGGAGGGAAGCGGATTTGAGCGCCTCCAGATCTGGGCGATAGTCAACAATGCTGTTCCACTCGGTCTCGAACAGGAAATCGACATTGCCGCCGAAGCGTTCCTCAAGCGAGGCAGGCCATTCATAGGTGCCCTCGCCAGGGAAGGACGACGCGAACTTCCCGCCTGCGGCATAAGCACCCTCCTCGAGATAGGTTGCGTGGATCGACTTCAGATAGGCGAGTTGATCGTCGCTGTCGGGCAACACCCGAACCGCCGGGGGCTCATGCGCGATCAGGGCTTCGACTGCATCGGGATGACGCGCCGCCAGATCGAGCGCGATTAGGGCGCCCAAACTACTCCCATATATCAGCGCCTTGCCCCCAGCGAGGCCATCGACGATCGCCTCTGCATCGTCTGCCTGCTCTTCGAACCGCATCGGCTTGTCGGTCCGGCCGCTGCTCCGAGAATTGCCGCGCCGGTCATAGGTGATCACCGTGAAGGCGTCCGCCAGTTCCTCTGCCACGCCCTCGTAGAAGCCGGCGTCACCGCCCGCCCCGACGATCATGACCAGAGTGGGGCCGGTTCCCCGCACCTCATAATAGAGTTCCGCACCTTCGACTTTCAGGAAACCCGACTCCATGATCCTCTCCAGCTCAATAGCTTTGCAGGTTCCCAAGTAGCCCTTGTGCCGGACCGGAGGGTAGCCAATATTGGCAAATCTTTCAGACGGCCCGGCATCGCCGTAGAGTTTCAGAGGGCAGTTCTTCGAACATCTGCTTATATTCGCGACTGAATCGGCTGGGGTGCCAGAAGCCCCAGCGATCGATCACGTCCTTCACCTGCAAGGCGCCGCCGATCCTTACCAGGTCGTGGCGCGCCCGATTGAGGCGCAGGATCCGCAGGAATGCGATTGGGTTTATACCCAACACCTCCTGAAAACTATATTGCAGCCTCCGGCGGGAAACGCCCAGATCCCGGCAGATGTCGCTGATCCGCAACGGTTCCTCGATCCGATCGAGAATATATTCGCGAGCCCGGCGAACGATCTCATAACGATTGGACCAGCCATAATCAGTGGACGCATCCGTATCGATAATGAGGGGGAGGAGTATATCCAGGACAGACGCTATCATCCCTCCCCGCCCCTCATCGTCCATAGGCGCCGCCGGATCGGTATAGTGCTGCGCGATCAACGCCTTGAGCTTCCTGGCCACGCGGGCAACCGATTGAATGTCTCCGACCATATGGATGCCATTGTGCATCCAGGCCGGGGCGACCATCCCTTCGATGGTTTCCAGATAGTCATCCACGAGAGCGCGCGAGACCGTCAGGCCCAGCATTTCCATCGGCGGCAAAATGGCTTCGAAAGGCTGGGCGCCGCATACTGCCGTAAGCCCTTCGCCAAGCGGCCTGCCATTTAGCCGGCCCTGGCCCCGCATGTTCGACAGAATGACGAAAATGTGCCTTTCAGGCTCACCGCAACCCGACATGCTCAATGTCGTCTGAGCGCTGCAACTTCGCAATAACAGGCCCGGCAGAAAAAGGTCCCGGCATTCTCCCTGGCCCAACGCGGACGTCAACTGGGTATATTCCATCGCCCAGCCCGGCGGTGGCGGGACCAATCCGGAATGAATGGATCGCTCGACACGATCTGATCCCGACATTGCGCTGTCGGTCCGCATCGTCTGCTTCCTGTCAGCCCCGATCATTTGCCGAAATGGATAAAGCATGAGGCATAATCGTCATGTTGCATGTCGGCCGGAAATTAGAAAGTTTCTGGAAAAAATTAGCGCGGCCATAGCTGATTATCTTTGAAATGGTAGCAAGAAGGCGGGATTAATTCTGCCGATTCCAAAGGATTTTTCTAACCATTACTATTGAAGATATCGGCAAGTATCTTCCATTCTCCATTGCAACTTTTGCGCCAGACTACAAGGTATTTGCCTTTATCCACCGAAAGGCCGTTTTCGTCGCGATGCGACAGTTCGTAAGATCCCCGGTCCATGGCGATATCGTCGCCGCTAGCGACAATCACTGAAAGCGGTTCGAACCGGAGTTTGAATTCCGGCAAACCGAAAAGGTGTGCCCAAGCTGATCGGATTGCGCCCTGTCCCTCCAGCGCAGGCTGGCCGGGTATCAGGAATGATCCTTCCTTATCATATAGTTCAACCACGCCATCCAGGTCATGGGCGTCGATCATGGCCGCCCATTCGCTATCGAGCGCGCCGATGACATTTGCACTGCCGTTCATTGGAACGCCTTTCCTGCGAGAAACTATCAGATCGAATCACGGACCGTGATTATATTTATTGACCGACCGTTCGGGTTTATTATAATGCCGCACTAGCGTCAAGCCTGATTCCAGCACCGACGCGATGAGCCGGGGGAGAGCCACGGACCAATGGTGGACCATCAAAACGTTGAATAAAGGGAGAAAAAAATGCCAAGCTGTCACTGTAAGGGACTTTTGCTGACCGCGTCTTCTATCGTCGCGCTCTGCTCCCAGACCCCGGCCTTCGCAGCTTCCGATCCGGCGGATGCCCAAGATGTGGGAAGCGCTCAAGCGGCCGTGGGCACCGCGCCGGACACGGAAGCCGACCAGTCGTCGGGCGATATCATCGTCACCGCGCAGAAGCGTGCGGAAAATGTCCAGGATGTTCCGATCGCCATCACGGCGGTGACATCCGCACAGCTTGGCGCCGCAGGCGTGGCCAGCACCTCCGACCTGACCATGGTCGCGCCCAGCCTCAATGTCGGATCGAACGCCGGCTATTTCCTGCCGCGCTTGCGCGGTGTGGGCAATCCGACCTTCGGGCCCGGGATCGAAAACGCCGTCGCCACCTTCGTCGACGGCGTCTATGTCGCGGCCGTTCCGGGAACATTGCTTTCCCTTAACAGTGTCGAGCGCGTGGAAATATTGAAGGGGCCGCAGGGAACCCTGTTCGGTCGCAACGCGACCGGCGGCGTCATCAACGTCATCTCGAAGGAACCGAAGGCCGGCTTCAGCGGGAACGCTGATGTGTCCTACGCCAATTACGACACATGGACGGGCAACTTCTATGTGACAGGTGGCTCCGACAGGTTCGCCGCCGACCTTGCCGTCCGGGCTTCGACGCAAGGCGATGGTTACGGAAAGCTTCTGCCGGGCCGCCAGGACGTCAACAAGGTCGATTCCGATATAGCCGCTCGCGCCAGCTTCGTGTTCAAGCCGGGCGACAGGACGACGATCCACTTCGCCGCCGATTATGCCGACCGCCGCGGGGACGTGCCCTCATTCCGGCACTCCTCGGACGAATTGCCGCTGTTCGGGCCGCCGACCTCTGGAGGTCCTTGGGACACCAATAACAGCTTCCGGTCCCATGTGGACCTCAAAAATTCCTATGGCCTGACGCTTCGGCTCAATCAGGACCTAGGCAATGTCGATTTTGTCAGCATCACCGGCTACCGCAATGTCAAGTTCGACTTGAATTTCGATTATGATCTGACACCCACCCCGGCGCTGAATTTTACGGGCAATCTGAACGACAAGTCGTTCAGCCAGGAATTCCAGTTCCTGTCGAACAATGACAGCCCGCTTCGCTGGGTCGCCGGTCTCTATTATTTCTGGGACAAGGCGGGCTGGTTTTCCGAGATCGTGCAGGCGGGTCCGGCCATCCAGCCTCCCTTCTTCACGACCAACGTCATCACCAATTCATCCCAAAAAACCCGTTCGTTCGCCGCCTTCGGCCAGGCCACCTATGATTTCGGCCAGGGAACCAGCCTGACCCTGGGGCTTCGCTACACGGACGACCATCGTTCGGTGAAGGGCGATACGTCGGCCATTGTGCTCGGTGGCATTCCGATCGGCGTCATCCAGGCAGGCGATGCTCGCAAGACATTCAGGAAACTGACATGGCGCGCTTCACTGGATCATCAGTTCTCGCGCGATATCATGGCTTACGCCTCCTATAACCGTGGGTTCAAGAGCGGCGGTTTCAATGCCACCCTGCTGACCGATCCGCCATATGACCCCGAAGTGCTCGACGCTTACGAGGTCGGCCTGAAAAGCGAGTTGTTCGACCGGCGGCTTCGGATGAACCTGGCGGCCTTCTATTATAACTACTCCAACATCCAGGTCCGTTATTTTCCGCCGACCGGACAGATCGGCGTGAAGAACGGAGCGTCGGCGAAGATATACGGCCTCGAACTGGACGCCACGGCGCTGCTCACCAAGCGGTTCCGCATCACCGGCGGCCTGACCTGGCTCGATCCGCATTTCGGCAGGTTCCCCAACGCTGATTCTTTCGTGCCCACGGGCGTCGGCGGCAACGCGCAGATCAAGGTCGACGCAACCGGCAACCAGATTCCGTTTGCGAGCAAGTTCACGGCGACACTGGGCGGACAGTATCGCGCGCCGCTGCTGGGCGGCGAACTGACGGCTGACGTCAACGCGCTCTACAACAGCGGCTTTTTCACCGAAGTGGACGAGCAGCGGCGGCAGGGCAGCTATGTGCTCGTGAATGCCAGCATCGGCTGGGCTGCGCCCGACGAGGCCTATTCGGTCAGCATCTGGGGCAAGAATCTGACGAACGAGGCGGTGCTTCTGAGCAAGGATGGCGCCGTTCACGCCACTGCCGTGTCCTATCAGCCGCCGCGTACCTATGGCGTTACGCTAGGAATAAAGTTCTGAAACCTACAGGCATGGCGGCATCGATGCCGCCATGCCGCCCTTCTCTATCCTGTGCGGAGATAGCGAACGATGACTGATGCCTTGCCCATCACCCTGATCCATGGCGGCCAGATAGTGACCCAGAACCAGAGCCGCGAAATGCACGAGGCGATGGTCATCGGCAACGGGAAGATCATCGCTACTGGCAGCCTGGAGGATATGCGATCGGCGGCGGGGCTAGGAGCGCGGACGCTGGATCTAGACGGGGCGGCCGTCATTCCCGGCCTCATCGATAATCATCCGCATTTCATGCACTATGGCGGGTTCGACACGATCGCCCTGCCTCTCTACGACGTGCACGGCCATTCTGATATCCTCGCCCGCATTCGCGAGCGGGCCGCCGTCACTCCGGAGGGCGGATGGATTTTCACCAGCCCAATCGGCGAGCCGCACTATTTCATCCGCCGGTCCTACAAGGATCTGCCCGAAGGGCGGCTGCCCAACCGCTGGGAACTGGACGCGGCTGCGCCCAGCCATCCGGTCGTAATTCAAGCGTTCGCGCCCGTTACGCCCAATATCTGCGCGATGAACTCTCTGGCGTTGAAGATCTTCGGCTTCGACAGCAGCCTGCCCGACGAGATCGAAGACGTCCTTCCGGAAAAAGACGCCGATGGGCAGCTCACCGGCATCTTCAGAGGGCGGGTTTCGTCTTATTATAACAGCAGCATGTTCTGGCTGACCCGCGTCATGGGAATGACGCCGATGCCCGACGACAACGTCTGGTATTGCGGCGGACTGTTGGGACAACATCGGGCGGCAAGCCGCGGCGTGACCAGCGCCTATGAAGCCCATGCCATGGATGCCAACCACCTCGCCGCCTATCAGCAGTTGCGCGACGATGGCGCGCTCACCATGCGCGTCATGGGCGCGCTTGAACTGTCGCCATGTGCCTTTGACGCGGGCCTGGGCATCAATCGGGACAGCGTGCGCGCCAATCTGGCGCTCGCAAAGGAACTGCTGTCGGTCAACGATCCCCTGTTTCGGATCGGGGGGATGACCATGGCGCTTGGCGGGCCTGCCTATACCGGCAATCTCAGGCTGGATCGCGAATATAAGGGGCCGTTCGGCAAACCGACGCGGGGAGTGTTGACCGTTTCGCACGCTCTTCAGCACGAAATCTACAATTACAGCCTGGCCCATGCGATCCGGCTCAACATTCTTCACTGCGGCTTTCAGGATCATCGGGAGTTTTTCGATCAGATCGATGCAGCCGCACTGGATGTTCGAGGGCGCGAATGGGTCATCCAGCACAATATCTTCATCGATGACGAGGCCATCCGCCGTTATGCTGAACTGGAGTTTCATCTGACGACGACTCCCAGCTTCTGTTGGGGCAAGGGCGACATGTATGCCGAACGCATCGGCGAGGACGTCCTCAGGGACATGACTCCGATGGGCAGGATGTTCGCCGCCGGACTCAATGTAGGACTGGGCAGCGACTGGGGTCCGGTCAGCCCGTTCGAGAGCATGGCGCTCACGGAAACGCGGGAAATGGGGCGGTCCGGACGGTGTATCGACCAGGCCGAAAATGTCCTGACGCGACAGCAGGCAATGGATGGTTGGACGGTGAATAACGCCAGGCTGATGCACTGGGAGGGCATAGGTGCCCTTATACCAGGCGCGGAAGCCGATTTCGTGGTGGTCGACCGAAACCCCATGACCTGCAATATCGCCGATCTGCCGACGACCAGGGTTCTAAAAACCGCATTGAGCGGCCGGGACGTTTTCGATGTGGCAGCAGTGCCTCGTCTTGACGAAGCGGCGCTTGAGCCGGAACGGACCGGCGCCGTGCACCTCGAATTCAACTTGCCTGGCGATCACTGCACCGCCGGCTCCCGGCATGAGTGACGCAGGTACGCTGCGTAAGATCTTACTCAACGCGCTTTAGAGAGACCTGTGCCCGGCCTGCGCGAGCGGATCGCCGGCGTATTCCTAAGCGCGGAAAAAGACGGTCTCAATCTGACTGTGCCCCCCGAACGCTCCGGCGCACCGCGCCTGCTCCGGAAGCTACAGTGCCTCGAAAGGTGCTACTAGAACCTTACCCATTACGCGCCACTAGCGACAGAATCATCGTTCATATTTGCACTTGTTGGAACGAAACCGCTCGGCGCTGGAGGCGGCCCATATCGAAAGGTGGGCGCGATGTGAACGAAGCCCCATGAACGACCGCCAATCTATCGATCGCCATTCCTGTTGCCGCGCGAGGTCGCAGCATTCTTGCGCCTTTCGCCGCGCACACTGAAGCGACAGCGCCGCTTGGGCATTGGGCCACCCTTCACCAAATACGGCCGCCGCGTCGTGTATGAGTGGACGCGCTTCTAGCCTATACTGTTGGCGAGAAACCAACGAATGCGGTAAATCGGGATGATGAGTGCCACGCGGTTCGCGCGTCGTCGTGAGCCCGATCTGCCCACCGGCGTTCGGCATGGTCACCGTTCTGTACAGTTCGTGTTGGGAAACGCATACGTGCAAGGGTGAAACTCCACTCTAAAAATCCGTTTAAGGCGGGGTGACCCGCTAAGTATTTGAAAAATTTGCGCGCCACGCAGGATGAACATAACGAATATGTGTCGTCGTTTGTACTACTACTACTACTACTACTACTGAACCGCCATCTCCCCCCCGACTCTCGACCTGTGCCGTACCTCGGCGCCGCTAACCGTGAATGGCAAAAAGGCAACCAGTCCGCTGAGATCAGCTTACGGTTCGCCCGTTCCACACGATGTCCTATCTAGAAGCGCAACTCGACGCCGACGCCGACCTCGCGGGGATCGGCCGCGGCCCCCAAAGTCGGCGTGAAGAGGTAGGTGACATGGAAGGAATTGAAGAGATTGCGCGCGTAACCGAACACAGTGAGCCCGCCCCGTGTATATGCGGCGCGGGCATTGACGACAGTCGATCCGCCGATGCGCAGCGTAGGCGTATTGGCATCGTCGCTGAAATAGCCGCTATTGGCGCGGAACTGCGCCGACAGCCTCAGTTCGTCGTTGGGGCTCCAATCCACGCCGGCGCTCGCCGAGAAATGCGGCGCGCGCTGAAAATTCGTTCCGAGCAGGGGATCACTTGGCGTCGGCATCCGCTTTATCCGCGTGCGAAGCAGCGCCGCGCCGAGATTGAGCGATAGGTGCCGATGCGGCCGCCAGCCCAGCTCCAGCTCGCCGCCATAACTCTCGGCTGCCGAAGCGTTGATGATATCGGTAGTGACCAGCGGCGCGCCGACGGGGGGTCTGAACAGAAACTGACGGGGGCGCTGCGCATCGGCCATATCGTTGTAAAATAGGTTCGCGCGCAGCGTGGCGCGCCCGCCAGAGAAGCGGGCCCGGGCGAATGCCTCGTAACTCCAGAGCGTCTCGGCCCCAAACTCGTCGGGCGCACCGGAAAACGGCGTGAGGGTGACGCCCCCGGGATTGAACGCCCGCTGGATGACCAGGCCGGCGGTCAAGTCGTCGTCGAAGTCGAGCGCGACCGACAGTTTGGGAAGCCAGGCGTCGAAGCTCCCGCGATAATCGAGCTGTACCGGCGTAGTCGGCCGGCGCAACACGCCGTCGCGGTCCTGAAGGTCGTGCTGGTAGCGCACCCCCCCGGTGACGGCGAACCGCGGTAGCGGGCGCCACGTCGCTTGCCCGAAAAAGCTATGGCTCGTTTGCCGGTCCGCGAAATCGCCTGTGCCGAGCCCCAACCCGGTCACGTCGATTGTCTGGCGCTGGCGCTGCGTCAGCCAATGAACACCCCCGAGCGCTTCGAGCGCCACACCGCGCTGCCAGCTCAGGATCGATTCGACCGCGAAATCGCGTGACCCAATCCGTGTACGGCCAAGACCGGGGAGACCGAAGCGTTGGACCTGCACGTCACCCCACGACAGGGTTGTCCGCCAGCCAAGCCTCCGAGCTACTTCGTAGTCCGAAGTTAGCGTCAGGGAATCCGAGTTGATCCGATAGACGCCGTTAGTGCGCTCAGGCGTCGGAGCACGCCGCGCTTCGAACGGGGCGAAAACGGCTTCGAATTGCGGAGCCTGGTTGCGGCCGTGGACGTAGATGAGGTCCACTTTCAGGCCGGGCAGGGCTTCCGGCTTCGCGCGCAGCTTGATCCGTCCCACGCCGAAATCGTCATGATCAAGGCGGGCACCGACAATGCCGTCAGCCATATCGCTGCTGTTACGCATCCGACGGACATCGCCCGAGACGCGCATCGCGAGCTGGCCATTGATGAGCGGGGCAGAAAGTGTCGCTGACGCCTGCCGCGTACCGAAATTGCCCGCCACCACCCGCCCACGCGCTTCCCACGCTTCAGTCGGGTCAGCGGTACGCAGGAAAATCGCGCCGGCAATCGAATTGCGCCCTTGGGTGGTGGTCTGCGGGCTACGGAAAACTTCAACTTGCGCCACGTCCCATGTGGAAGTCGTGCCGAACACATATTCATAATAACTCAGCGCACGACCATCGGCTTGCAGGGTCGCACGGGGGCGCGTGCCGCCGAGGAATGCGGATATGTCGCGCAGCACTCCAGTTGAATCCTGACCGCGGATTGTGGGTCCGTCGCCGCCGGAGCCGAGCTGGATATTGGGAACGAACGCCAGAAGCTGGTCCGCTCGATCCGTTGCAGCCTGGGCCTCGATCGTGTCCGCGGTCAGCACTGCGACGCTCGAAGGAGTGTCGAACAAGCTGCGACGCTGGCGCTCGCCCGTGACGATGATCTCGAGCGGTTGCACAGAATCCTGCGATTGTGCGGCCAGTTCTGACGGAAACGCGAAAGATACCACGGCGAGGCCTGCCGCCGGGATTAGTGAGCGGCAATTCCGTCGATCACCTTGGATCATCATCGGTCAGGCGGTGCCCTGTCGATAATCCGGCACGATACCGCGCCTGCGCCAATAGTCGGCGAGGCCCATCGCCTCCATGAGCGTGGGAAAACGCGGATCGCGCTGCATCGCCGCCGCCGTAGGGGTGAACAGCATGTTGGTCTTGCGACGGCGCTGATCCGGCACGATCGGCTGGCCCGGCCGCGCTTGCGTAGCGACGATCAGCGAACCTTGTTCGAGATAGTAGGCACGGGCCAGATCGAAAGCCCGGTCGGTCGCACCCATGAGGTTGAGCAGCATCATCCCATTGACGACGGCGGCGACGCTGCGCCTGGCGCTCGCCATCACGCGCGCGACCGCCTGATCAATCTCGCTGCGCCGCCGGCTATGGGCAGCGGAGATCCCCGCTCGAAGTGTTCCGAACATCGGCGGGGGCAGCGGCGGGCGCGCGGCCACGTCGTCGATCTGGGCCAGGGCCCGGTCGCAGCGTCCGGTATCGGCTAGGACCCACAGCCGGCCAAGCCAAATCGCCGAATGTTGCGGCCACATCTGCATTGCCCGACTGGCTACCCGATCAGCTTCCTCAATCCGGTCGAGGAACCAGTAAGCGTAAATGAGCCCATATTGATGGTTAGCGTCGAAGTCCGCCTCGCCCGTGGGGGCTAGTCGCGCCTGTGCGCCTTCGCGAACCCGTCCGACAGCGGCGAGGAGAAAAGCACGCGAGTCCCGCGTGACAAGATGGCCGGGATGTTCCCTAAGCACGGCTTCGAACCGCCGCTCTGCACTAAGCCAGTCACCATAGTAGGGGATGGCGATGGCAAGCGCTGCCTTTGCATCCGCATTGCCCCCGTCGAGTGCCAACGCACGGTGCGCCGCCTTGTCGACCTCTACCGCCGGCGACACCTTGCTGTCGGGCGCAGCATGTTCGTCGATCCGCGCCTTGGTGAGAGAAAGCAGGCCCCATGCAGCGGCACTATCCGGTGAGATCGCGATCGCCCGCTCAAGCAAAGCAATCGCCTGCCGATCCGCCGTTGACGTTCCCGCCCGGATGGCCACCCGGCTTTCCTCGATCAAGCTCGCCGTCCTGGGATCGGGCGGCTGCGGGCGAGTAGCCCAGAAGGTGATTCCGCCCAGCGACAGTGCGGCGGTGCCACCGGCAAGCAGCATACGGCGAGTCGTGCCGGTCGGAGTCTCCTCGCGGATATCGACCGAAGCGCCGTTTAGTGCGGGGATCGCCTCCCCGCCCCCCTCGACGGTCAGGCGGTATCCAACGCGCGCAATGGTTTCGATCCCAAAGCCCGCCTCGGCGTTACGTGCTGCTCGGCGCACTTCGGCGATCGTGCGATTAACCGAATCGTCACCGACGACGGCCGCGCCGGGCCAACAGGTCGACATCAACTCCTCGCGCGTGAGGACCGCGCCTTCCGCATCGACGAATGCCAGCAGCACCTGCATCACCAGCGGCTCGAGAACGACGGTGCCGCCGGCGCCTTCGATCGACCGGATAGAGGGTCTTACCGTCGCGGCGCCGAGCGGAAAATCGGCACGCCGCGCGAGCGCGAGGGACGGAGTTGGACGCCGCTCACCCGTATCATCCGGGCCCGAACGCCCAAGCGATATTTCCCCTGACAACCGTCCGTCTACCCCATGCTTCGATCCTGATCGCCACACCGATGACTCAGCGCGAGAGGAAATCAACATGGGACGGAACATAGCTTTGCGACCAGCGCGCGTCATTGTATATTCACCAAGGTCCCAAGTATCAGAACTCACCCGCCACGCCGGCCTTGAAAGTGTTGTTTTTGTTGCCGGCGAAGGAGAAGCCGGCACCTAGGGCCAATGGCACTTCGGTATCGAGGCGGTAGAGGAGCGAGCCGCCGACCGCGAATTCCCCGCGAAAGGTCGCGCCATTCACGACATAGGCGGTCCGCCCCGGTGCCGACGGCATCGGTGCCTGACCCATCGCGACAGCCGCAGCGATGCCCTGCCGCATGTCTCGGCGGTCGAGGCGGCGCAGATCGAACAACTCGTGAATTTGGCCGCTCATCCTGACCTGGGCGGTCCCCAGCGCGCCGATCGCGGGCAATAGCGTCGTGTCGCGGCCGAGTACGCCGGCAGCATCCACGATCGCAAGGCCGACGCTGGCGATATCCTGGGCGGCCGTCGATGCATTTATGTCACCGATGCGCACATGCGTGCCGGAGCCGCCTAGGGCGACCTGGCCGGCAGCCGTCGCGGTCGAATTAGCGCCAAGCGCGGTCGTGTTCGCGAAGGCGGCTGACGCGCCCGTGCCGAGCGCAGTGGCATTGTCGCCGCCGGCGATCGCGAGGTTGCCCAGTGCCGTAGCAGCGATTCCCGTCGCTTGCGTCTGACGGCCGAGCGCCGTCGAATTCGATCCGCTGGCCGTTGACAGCACACCGCCGGCAAAGGTTCCGATCGCGGTTGCCTTGGATCCATTACCGATCGCCGTGGCCCCCATCCCGGTCGCATTGGCGAAGGGACCGATGGCGCCCGAGTTCAGTCCCGATGCCACCGTTCCTGGGCCAGCGGCGACGGCGAAATTGTCTGTCGCTTGCGCCTGATAGCCTGCAGCCAGCGAGCGGAGGCCGGTAGCACGCGATTGCCATCCGAAGGCTTGAGCGCCGGCCCCCGTTGCCTGGGCCTGCGTACCCACGGCAGTCGAACCCACGGTGGTCGGAGTGGCCCCGGTCGCGCTGGCCGAATCGCCGATGGCGGTCGCGCCCTCGCCGGAGGCACTTGAATTGGCTCCGCATTCTGTGCTGGCCGGCGCGGAGCCAGCATTGCATTCAGGTGTCGGGTCCGCCCATGCCGGCGCAGCGGCCAGGGCAAGGCAAGAGGTGAGCGCTGCGGCGCCGCTCAATCGAATACGCATAGATGATCCTCCATCGTTCTCGCTGATGGGGTGTGAGCATGGCCGCACCGATTGGATCGTCCATGATGAGGAGCCGATCGGAACTGGATGCTTTGCCGAGCCGCCCTCCTCGACGAAAGATCAGACCGGCATCGGCTTCCCATCATGGTCATGCGGCGCCACTTACAGCACGCTCGGGCGGAATTCCTGTGAAAGGGGTGGCAAATGGCCCGGACTCAATACGACACGGACCCAGCAAGGCATTCCGGACCGAGCTGGCGTGCGCAGCGACATTCGTGTTCGCGGTGGCGCTGGCTTGTGCTGTCCATGCTTACCGCCGGCTGCGGTAGCGGCGGCATCAATTCGGCGCCGCCCCCGATCGTCGGGACGCCCACGCCGCCCTCGGCCCCGCCGGCTTCGGTATCGCCCTTTCCCGGGTCGTCGCCATCGACTTACTTCCTGACGGACGAAGTCACGGCCGCCGCAGCGGTGCAGATCGACCGCTCGAACGGGACAGCGCGCGTCACGGGTGTCGAGCGCCTGACCAATGTCCTGACGCCGAACCGGAGCCACATCTCTGTCGGGTATCTCGGTCCCGACAGCTACTACGTCGAGACCAACGGGTTCGGCGGATCGGGCTTCCTGCCTGTCGAGCGGGAAGACAGCTCGCCCCTGTTCGATACTTATCGGTCGAAGGACAAGGGCGGCTATGTCGATATCCTGCAGGTTGCCAAGAAGGGCACCGGGATCACCCTCACCTACATGAGCTTCGGCAGCTATGGCTTCCTGACCACCAGCGGCGCGAACAGCGAACTTACCCTGTCGTTCCTCGCGATAGGCAGCCGCACGCCGGCGTCGCAGATGCCGACCACGGGCACCGCCCGCTTCTCCGGCATCGTCGACGGGCTATGGGGCGACGGCGCGACAAGCCGGCGACTCTACGGCAGCACCGCCACGCTGACAGCCGACTTCGTCGCCGGACGCGTGACGTCCATCCTCGCGCTGGCGGGGCGCGACAATCCCTTCGGTGATTTTCAATCCGCTCCGACGACGTCCCTTGGTACATTCACGGGAACCGCCACGATCAGCGCCGGCGGTTTCGCCGGTAGCTATGACGCGAGCAACGGCTACTCCGGCCCCTTCTCCGGTCATTTCTACGGCCCAGGTGCGGAGGAATATGGGTTGGGATTCAGCCTGAGCGGCGGCACCAACCAGACGGCGATCGGCGTCGCCGTCGGAAAGCGCGACTGACGCTGCATGGCGGCGCGTGATTCGCAAACCGCACAAAGGCTCGCGCTCCTGGGCGCGATAGTCTCGGTTTCGCTCGCTCGCCCGGCCATTGCCGGCGCTGGCGGCCTGGACACGCCGCAGCGTGCGCAATTGTCCGCTGAGCAGGTGTTCGCGCTGGCCGATGACGCGCGCGACCGAGGAAACGTCACCGTGGCTGAAGCGGCCTATCGTGCGCTCGCCGGCGATCCCGATATCCACATCCGCGCCGAAGCCCGGTTTCGTCTCGGAATGATGTATGAATCGCTGGGCCGCGATGCCGATGCGGCCATGCTCTTTCGCGGGATCCTTGATGAGCAGCCCGGCGCACAGCGCGTTCGCCTCGAATTCGCGCGCGTGCTCGAGGCGCTCGGCGATGAAGCCGGTGCCAGGCGCGCGCTGCGCGAAGCGCAGGCGGGTGGATTGCCGCCAGACGTCGCGCGTCTCGTCGATCGCTATTCGGCGGCGCTGCGGTCGCGAAAGCCGCTCGGCGCTTCGCTGGAACTGGCGATCGCACCGGACAGCAACATCAACCGGTCGACTCGCTCCACGACGCTGGGCACGGTGATTGGCGAATTTACGCTTGACGAGAATGCACGACGAACCTCCGGGATCGGGTTATCCGCGAGAGGTCAAGCTTATGCCCGCCATGACATCGGGCATCGCTGGAGCTTGCTGGGGCAAGTGGGGACGGCCGCAGACCTCTATCGTCACCGCGCCTTCAACGATGTCCGCCTAAGTATTGCGGTCGGCCCAGAGGTTCGCATGGGCAGCGACCGTCTAGCGACGGAAATCGGCATGAGTTGGCGCTGGTTCGGCGGCGATCGCTATTCGACGACGCGGACCGCCGGCCTCAATTTCTTCCATCCGCTCAATCGCCAGGCGCAGCTTCGATTGACGGCTTCAGCCAGCGCAATCGACAATGCGCGCATCCGGCTGCAGGACGGACAAGGCTACACGGCTTCACTGACCTATGAACGCGCCTTATCGAATCGGGCAGGGCTTGCCTTTTCAATAGCAGCCGATCGCCAGAATTTGCGCGATCCCGGTTATTCGACCAGCGGCGGGCAAATCACAGTGTTCGGCTACCGTGAGATCGGCGCGGCCACGCTGATCGGCACAGCTAGCTACGGCCGCCTGGAAGCCGATGCGCGACAATTCCTCTTTCTGCGCCGACGAGCGGACAGTCTCTACCGCGTTAGCGCCGGTGCGACCTTCAGGCAGCTCACAATCGGCGAGTTCGCGCCTCTGATACGCGTGATCGCTGAACGCAACCACAGCACCGTAGCACTCTTCGATTATCGCCGGCTCAGAGTTGAAATGGGTATTGTTCGAGCCTTCTAAAGGGTTGTTGGGGGCTGGGCTCAAGAGCCACTCCTTTGGGCACGAAGCGGCCGCTTCGTGATGCGAACAGGCATTCCGCCGTTGGGCGCCCGGCCTACTATGCCCGCGCAGTTGGGGCGGCGCTAGGATAGAAAACGACGGTGAACGGCGGTATTTGGCGCGCCCGGAACGATTCGAACGTCCGACCCTCAGATTCGTAGTCTGATGCTCTATCCAGCTGAGCTACGGGCGCGTGGGAGAGGCGCACATAGAAAGGCCGGATCGGTTTGGCAAGCGCCATGGACCGGGTTGTTGAAATAAGCTGCGCTACCGCCTTCCGGCGCCTTCACGGCACTCGATCCCTGGCACTGGAATGGTGCGCCCGACAGGATTCGAACCTGTGGCCCCCAGATTAGGAATCTGGTGCTCTATCCTGCTGAGCTACGGGCGCACTCGATGTGCGTCTTAAGCGGCAGCACAACGATTGACAATCGGCTTGGTCGACGATGAAAAGCCCTCAATTCGCCTCGTCGGGGGACACGACGGGGAAAGGCAGGGGCGCGACGCCGATCCCTTCCTCGAACAATTCCTTGGCTTCCGCGATGGTCGCCTGGCCGTGAATCGTCTCGACCTCGCGTTCGCCGTAATGCATCGCCCGCGCGTCTTCGGCGAAGCTCTGGCCCACCCAGCGCGAATTCCTGAGCGCTTCGGCCTGGATCTTGGCAAGCTGCCGCATCATCTCCGCCGCCTCGGGCGGCATCGGCTGATTGGAAAGCTGTTCGACCGGTGCTTTTGCGGTTTGGCCCAGCTGATTGCCTTTCCGGCCGACAGCCGGCGCCATCAACGCCTTGGCGACATCGCCCGATCCGCACGCCGGGCAGGTCAACAAGCCGCGTTCGCGCTGATCCTCGAAATCGCCGGAGGACCCGAACCACCCCTCGAACCGGTGTCGGGCGGCAAGACATTCAAGATCGAACACAATCATCAGCGTCTAAATGGCGATTTCGCGCCGGTTGGCAAGACTGGGAAGGTCCTCGCGCACTTTGGCGATGCGGGCGGCATCGACTTGTGCGAACGCGAGTCCGGCGCCCTCGCCTCCCATGTCGAGCAGGACCTCGCCCCAGGGATCCACAACCAGGCTGTGGCCATAGGTGCTGCGGCCATCGTCGTGGATGCCCACTTGCGCGGCAGAGACGACATAGGCGCTTGCCTCGATGGCACGCGCGCGCTGGAGCACGTGCCAGTGTGCCTGTCCCGTCTGGACCGTAAACGCGGCGGGAATGGCGATCAGGTCGCACCGTGCTCGTCCCAGCGCTTCGAACAGCGCGGGAAAACGGATATCGTAGCAGATCGTCAGGCCCAGCCGACCGAGCGGCGTTTCGAGATGGACAGCCGCCGCGCCCGCGGCATAGACGCTGGACTCCTTCCAGGACTCGCCTCCGGGAAGATCGACATCGAACATGTGGATCTTGTCATAGCGGGCGGCGATCTCGCCCGCCGCGTCGATCACGAATGCCCGGTTGACCCAGGCGCCGTCCTCGCGGCGGATCGCCAGCGAGCCCAGCGCTACCCAAAGCCCCGTCCGAGCCGCAGCTTCGCGGACGGCGACAAGCGTGCGGTCTTCGTGCTCGGTCGTGATTCTTTCGGCGGCCCGCTTGCGGTTGCGGTCGAGCAAGCCGGACATCTCGGGCGTGAAGAGCATGGCCGCGCTTTCGCCGGCAGCCCTGTCCACGGCATCCACGATCACGCGGGCGTTCGTGTCGGGGTTTACCCCCGATGTCATCTGCAGCAGCGCGGCGCGGCGCATCGGGTGCTATCCTCCGATCAGAGGATCGAGCTTCCCGGCCCGGTCAAGCGCGCTGATATCGTCGAAGCCACCCAGCGCCCTGCCGTCCACCAGGACCTGCGGCACCGTGTAGGCGCCAGGCACTCGCTGGACCATCTCGGCGCGCTTGGGCCCGCCCATGGTGATGTCGTACTCCTCGTAAGTCACGCCCTTGCCATCGAGAAGCGCCTTGGCGGCAACGCAGTAAGGACAGCCCCATTTCGTATACATCTCGATTCTGGGCGCTGCCATCGGTCTGGTTCCTTTGCCTTGGTCGCGGTGAGATGGCGTGTGCGCCAGGCTTTGCCAAGACCCCGCCTTTGCCGGTGCAAAAACTCTTGAAAGCACGCCGCGCCTTCATATCTGACTGCTTGTGCCATGCGCCGTTCGGGCTTGGCATGCATTGGAGAGCGCCGGAAATCCGGGCTTTATCTGTGAAAATTGCTCGATGGAGGATTTATCATGAACCATTTCGACCTTTCTCCTTATCGTCGTTCCATGGTCGGGTTCGACCGCGTTTTCGATATGCTCGAAAACCAGGCGCGGACCAATTCCGGCGACAAATACCCCCCGTTCAACATCGAACGCCGCGGCGAGGACGCCTATCGCATCACGCTCGCGGTCGCGGGTTTCAAGCCGGCCGATCTCGACATCACCGCGCATCAGAACCTGCTGGTCGTGCAGGGCCGCAAGGCCGATGAAGCGACCGAGGGAGAGTTCCTTCATGTAGGCATCGCCCAACGCGGGTTCGAGCGCCGGTTCGAACTGGCCGACCACGTCCGCGTCGAGAGCGCCGATCTTGAGAACGGTCTGCTGGTCATCGACCTCGTGCGGGAGGTCCCCGAGGCGATGAAGCCCAAGAAAATCGCGATCGGCGGCCAGGCTCCGCTTTCGATCGTCTCTAGCGAAAACGACGACGCGAGCGCTGCCGCCTGATCGGTCGTATCGGGAGAATGTGGGGGTGGGCTATCAAGTCCACCCCCGCGACGCGGAGAGCGCCGCCCGTCCCCAAGGCGATCATCGGGTCGCGATTGACGACCGCTCAGGGCCAGACCGAGCGAGGCCCTCTCCCGTTCGAATGATCTGGGAGCTTCACCCGGAAAGCGCGCGACCCATGCGCGAAATCGCGACTTGCGAGCGGCTCGATTCATTCGAGCCATTATGTCTCACAAAAGACGGGTTCTACACAAGCCGCGATTGCGTCAAAGCGGCGCCGATAAATCCGGCGAAAAGCGGATGCGGATCGAAGGGCTTGCTTTTGAGCTCGGGATGGAACTGCACTCCGATGAACCACGGATGGTCGGGCCGTTCCACGATTTCCGGCAGCAGGCCGTCGGGCGACATTCCCGAGAACGAGAGGCCGGTTCCTTCGAGCGCCGGGCGATAGGTCGAATTGACCTCGTACCGATGGCGGTGGCGCTCGGAAATTTCGGTCGTCCCGTAGATTGAGGCGACCCGGCTTCCGGGTGTAAGTATTGCGTCGTAAGCGCCCAGCCGCATCGTGCCGCCAAGGTCTCCGCCGGCCGCGCGCGTCTGCAACCCGTCAGCGCTCATCCATTCTGAGATGATGCCGACCACCGGCTCGCTCGTCGGGCCGAACTCGGTCGACGATGCTTCGGCGATGCAGGCTGCGTTGCGCGCGCCCTCGATGCAGGCGATCTGCATGCCGAGGCAGATCCCGAGGAAGGGAATCCCCCGTTCGCGGGCAAAGCGCACCGACTCGATCTTCCCTTGCGTGCCGCGCTCGCCGAAGCCACCGGGCACGAGGATGCCGTGCATCGGCTCGAGCAGGGCGGCGATTTCTGCGTCATCCTGCTCGAAGACTTCGGCATCGATCCAGTTGATGTTGACCTTGACCCGGTTGGCCATGCCGCCGTGGATCAACGCCTCGTTCAGTGATTTGTACGCGTCCGGGAGGCCGACATACTTGCCGACCACGGCGATCGTCACTTCGCCCTCGGGATTGTGAAAGCGGTCGACGATGTCGGTCCAGCGCGATAGCTCGGGCATCGGCGTCGCCATCCCGAAGTGACGCAGGACCTCCGCATCGAGACCCTCTGCGTGGTATTGCAACGGCACTGCATAGATACTGGAAGCATCTTGCGCCGGGATTACGGCCTGCTGGCGGACATTGCAGAACAAGGCGATCTTGGCACGGTCGCTTTCGGGCAGGGGCTGCTCGCAGCGGCACAGCAGGATGTCCGGCTGGACGCCCAGCCCGGTCAGTTCGCGGACCGAGTGCTGGGTGGGCTTGGTCTTCAGCTCGCCGGCGGCGGCGATGTAGGGGACGAGCGTGACGTGGACCGAACACGTCTGGTCGCGGCCCAGTTCGTTGCGCAACTGCCGGATCGCCTCGACGAAAGGCAGGCTCTCGATATCGCCGACGGTGCCGCCGATCTCGCACAGCACGAAGTCGAGATCGTCCGCCTCGGCAAGCGCGAACTGCTTGATCGCGTCGGTCACGTGCGGAATCACCTGGACGGTGGCGCCGAGGTAGTCGCCCCGCCGCTCACGCATGATGATGTCGCGATAGACGCGGCCCGAGGTGATGTTGTCCGCCTGCCGGGCCGAGACGCCGGTAAAGCGCTCGTAGTGGCCAAGATCGAGGTCGGTTTCCGCGCCGTCGTCGGTCACGTAGACCTCGCCGTGCTGATAGGGGCTCATCGTCCCGGGGTCGACGTTGAGATAGGGATCGAACTTCCGGATGCGCACATGGTATCCGCGCGCCTGCAGGAGGGCGGCAAGACTTGCCGCCATCAGCCCTTTGCCAAGCGAGGAAACCACGCCGCCGGTTATGAAAATGTACCGCGCCATGGGACTAGCGGCTTAGTTCGAACCCAGCCCCGAAGGCAAGCGCTACCTTGTCGAATCCACAGCTAGATCGCCGCAATTTTGAAGTTTTCGTTGCCGACGGCAAACCGCGCGGGGTTATTGCTCCGCAGCGCCCGCGAGGGGGTCCGCCGCGCCGCTGGCCGCGGCGGCGGGAACTGCCTGGGAGCCTGCGGCGGGCGTCCCAGCGGCACCCGCCAAGGGATCAGCGGGCTGCACCGGCGCGGTCGGCGCGGCGCGATCGAGCGAGGTGTCGATCTCGCGGCCCGAGGTGACGTCCACCGCGAGAGCCGCCAGCACGATCGACAGCACGACGAAGATCGTCGCCAGGATCGCCGTCGCCCGCGTGAGGAAATCCGCCGCGCCGCGTGCCGACATCAGGCCTGACGGATTGCCGCCCACGCCAAGGCCGCCACCTTCCGACCGCTGCATCAGGATGACGCCGACGAGCGCGGCGGCCACGAGCGCCTGGACGATGGTCAGGAAGAAGAAAAGCGACATGTCTCAGGCCATTTCCCGCAAATGCGAAACCGTCCGCGGGCTATCGCCTGCGGCTTGGGCGGGCAGATAGGCTTTCCCATCGCCGCCCGCAAGCTTCGGACTATTCCTCGCGATTGGGCGATGCCGCGCCGACGATCGCGGTGAAGCTGTCGGCGGTCAGACTGGCGCCCCCGACCAGGGCACCGCCGACTTCGGGCACGGCGAGCAGCTCCGCGGCGTTCTCCGCCTTGACCGACCCGCCATAGAGGATGCGCACGGCCGAGCCGGCTTCGCCGAAGATCGATGTCAGCCGCTTGCGAATCGCAAGATGCATCGCCGCCACGTCCTCCACCGTCGGGGTCCGGCCGGTGCCGATGGCCCAGACCGGCTCGTAGGCGACCGACAGCTTCTCCGCTGCGCCGTCGTTGCGCGGCACCGACGTCTCGACCTGACGGTCGACAACCGTTTCCGCGCGGCCTGCGTCGCGTTCGCGCTCGGTCTCACCGACGCAGACGATCACGCTCAGGCCCGCTTCGAGAGCGGCCTCGGCCTTTGCCTTGACGTCGGCATCGGTCTCGCCGTGGATCGTGCGTCGCTCGCTGTGGCCCACGATGACGAAATCCGCTCCGGCATCCTTGATCATCGACGCCGACACGTCGCCCGTGAACGCGCCCGATTCCTTCGCGTGGCAGTCCTGCCCGCCGACGCCGATGTTCTCCACCGCTTCGCGCAAGCGAAAGATCAGCGTCGAAGGAGGCGCGAGCGCGACCTGCACCTTGGGATAGCGCGCCGCCGCGCGGTCGATCGACCGCGCTTCGGTCAGCAGGGCGCGGTTCCCGTGCATTTTCCAATTACCGACAATGTAGGGTAGATTTGACATTCCTGAACCTCGAACCGGACCGAATCCTCTCCGGCATCCTGTTATTGGCGCGCTGCTAGGCCAGCGGGCGGCGCTTTGTCAAAAACATGGATCAAACATTGCGGGAACGGCCCCACCCTCCTAAAGCCTCGCCCCGTTCGCAAGCATTTATCGGCTCCGTCATGCTCCAGTTCTTCCGCAACCTCACCAAATCCAAGATCGGCGCAGGCGTGATCCTCGTCATTCTTGGACTGATCGCCTTCGCTTTCGCCAGCGGCGACGTCGCCAACACCGGCGGCTTCGGCGGTGTCGCCGGCGGCGACCGGGTGGCCACCGTCGGGGACGAGCGGGTCGACACCTCGACCCTCACCCAGGCCGCGACGACCACGCTGGAGCGGATGAAGCAGCAGAACCCCACCCTCTCGATGAGCGCCTTCGTCGCCAGCGGCGGCCTGGAAGAGGTGCTCGACGACCTGATCGACCGGCTCGCCGTGGCGGCCTTCGGCAAGGAGCACGGAATCGTCGCGGGCGACCGGCTGGTGGACAGCGAGATCGCCAAGATGCCGGCCTTCAAGGGCGTTGACGGCCAGTTCAGCGAGGAGGTCTTTCGCCAGGCGATCACCCAGCGCGGCATCAGCGAGACGCTGATCCGCGACGACATCGCGCAAGGGCTGATCGCGCGGCAGGTGATGATCCCGGCGAGCTTCGGCACCACCGTGCCGGAGGAGCTGGCGCGCCGTTACGCCGCGCTGCTGGGAGAGAGCCGCAAGGCCGAGATCGCGGTGCTCCCCTCGCTGATGTTCATTTCCGGAAAGAAGCCCACCGACGCGGAACTGGCGGCGTATTACAACGCCAATCGCGACAAGTTCATCCGGCCCGAGCGGCGGGTGATCCGTTATGCGATGTTCGGCGAGGACGTGCTGAAGGGCGTGCCGGCCCCGACCGACGCCGAGATCGCCGCGCGCTACAATGCGCGCAAGGCGGAGTTCCAGGCCAGCGAGCGGCGCAGACTGGTCCAGGTGATCGTGCCGACCGATGCCGCCGCCAGGGCCGTTGCGGCCGAAGTGGCCAAGGGCACTTCGCTGGAGACCGCGGCGAGGGAAAAGGGCCTTGCCGCCGCCAATCTCGATCCGCTGTCGAAGGCCGACCTTGGCCGCCAGTTCTCTCCCGCGGTCGCCGATGCGGTGTTTGCCGCCGCGAAGGGCGCCATCGCCACTCCGGCCCGCAGCGGGCTCGGCTGGCACGTCATCCGGGTAGAGGACATCGAGGCCCGCCCCGCCCGCACTCTCGACCAGGTGCGTGACGAGTTGATCGCACAGCTCGCGATCGACAAGCGGCGGGCGGCGCTCAACGCGATGCTGGAGAAGCTGGAGGAAGGGTTCGATTCGGGGGCCAATCTTGCCGAAACGGCGCAGAGCCTCGGCCTCAAGCTCGAGACGACGAAGCCCGTCACCGCCGATGGCCGCGTCTATCTCGCGCGCGACGAGCGGGCGCCGGCCCTGCTCTCTCCGGTCCTGTCCACCGCGTTCATGATGGAGCAGGAAAAGCCGCAGCTCGCCGAAGTCGAGCGGGGCAAGACGTTCATGCTATATGACGTGTCGGACATCGCCGAATCCGCGCCCGCGCCGCTCAAGGACATCCGCAACGACGTCCAGCTCGCCTATCTCACCGACCAGGGCTCCCGCGCGGCCAAGCAGGCTGCCGACAAGGTTCGGTCCGAGGTGCGCAAGGGCAAGAGCCTGCGCGATGCCGTGGCGGCGCTCGGCAAGCAGGGCGCCCAAGTGCAAAGCGTGGCGATGACGCGGCCGCAGCTCTCCGAACTCCAGCAGCGCAGCCAAGGCCAGGTGCCCCGGCCGCTGGCGATGATGTTCAACATGGCCCAGGGCACGGTCAAGGTTCGCCAGGCCGAGCGGGGTCTTGGCTGGTTCATCGTCTCGCTGACCAAGATCGAGCCCGGCAAGATCGCCGCGGGCGACCGCATCGTCGATGTCGCGCGGGGCGAACTCGGCCAGATCGCCGGCCGCGAGTATTCCGACGCGCTCGGCCGCGCGATCAAGGGCGAGGTCGGGGTCAAGCGCAACGAGGCCGGCATCCGCGCCGTGCGCCAGCAGCTGGCCGGCGGGAACTGAGCACCGGGGCATGGCGGCTTCGCGCGCGGAAAACTTGGACGAAGCAAGGCAGGCGCTGGAGACCGGCAAGCCGGCGCTCGTCTGGCGGCGGCTGATCGCCGATACCGAAACACCGGTCGGCGCCGCGATCAAGCTGTTCGAGCCGGGACGCGGCGATTTCGTGCTCGAATCGGTCGAAGGCGGCGAAGTGCGCGGGCGCTACAGCCTGATCGGCCTCGATCCCGATCTGGTGTTCCGCGCCACGGAGACGTCGTGCGAGATCAACCGTACGTGGCGCAGCGACCGCGAGGCGTTCGAGCCGATCGCCAGGGACAGCCTTGTCGTCCTGCGCGAGCTGGTCGAGAACTGCCGGATCGACGTGCCGCCGTCCCTGCCGCGCGCGCTGGCCTGCCTGGTCGGCTATTTCGGATACGAGACCGTCGGCCTGGTCGAGAAGCTGCCGCGCGCGCCGGCCAGCCCGCTGGGCTTGCCGGACATGCTGTTCGTGCGGCCCACCGTCATTCTCGTGTTCGATCGGTTGGGAGATGAGCTGTTCTGCGTGGCTCCGGTCTGGCCTTCGCAGGCGGACCATGCCGTGGTGCTGGAACAGGCCGCCGATAGGATCGACGAGGCGCTGCGGCGGTTGCGGGGTCCCGTACCCGTGCCGGTGACCGGCGCGGCATTGGACGAGCCCGCGCTAAGCCGCACGATGGACCCCGAAGACTACAAGGCGATGGTCCTGCGCGCGAAGGACTACATCGAGGCGGGCGACGTGTTTCAGGTGGTGCTGGCCCAGCGCTTCACCTGCCCGTTCACGTTGCCGCCGCTTTCGCTCTATCGCGCGTTGCGTCGGATCAATCCCTCGCCTTTCCTCTATTTCCTCGATCTGCCGGGCTTCGCGCTGATCGGATCGAGCCCGGAGATCTTGGTCCGGGTGCGCGATGGCGACGTGACCATCCGCCCACTCGCCGGCACCCGTCCTCGGGGGCTAACGCCCGAGGAAGACCGGGCGAACGAGATAAGCCTGCTCGCCGATCCCAAGGAGCGCGCCGAGCATCTGATGCTGCTTGATCTGGGGCGCAACGATGTCGGCCGGGTGGCGAGCGCGAATTCGGTGCGCGTGAAAGAGAGCTACACGATCGAACGCTACAGTCGCGTCATGCACATCGTTTCCCACGTCGAGGGACGGCTCGATACTGAAAATCACGACGCTATCGACGCGGTGTTCGCGGGCTTTCCGGCTGGCACCGTCAGCGGCGCGCCCAAGGTCCGGGCTTGCGAGATCATCGCCGAGTTGGAGCCCGAAACGCGTGGCGCATATGCTGGCGGCGTCGGCTATTTCGCGCCCGACGGCTCGGTCGACAGCTGCATCGTCTTGCGTACAGCCGTGGTCAAGGACGGGATGATGCACGTGCAGGCCGGCGCCGGGATCGTGGCCGATTCCGATCCGGAATACGAGCTGCGCGAATGCGAGGCCAAGGCAGGCGCTCTCTTCGACGCGGCGCGCGAGGCGGTAAGGGTGGCAAGCGAGCCGGGTTTCGGGCAATAGACGCCAATGATCCTCGTCATCGACAACTACGACAGCTTCACTTTCAACCTCGTCCATTACCTGATGGAACTGGGCGCGAAGGTCGATGTCGTGCGCAACGATGCGCTGTCCGCCGCGCAGGCGGTGTCGACCGGCGCGCGGGGATTCCTGATCTCGCCCGGCCCCTGTACGCCCAACGAGGCCGGGATCAGCCTGGACCTGGTGGCCGCCGCCGCCGACGCGCAAGTGCCGCTGCTCGGTGTCTGTCTCGGCCACCAGGCAATCGGGCAGCATTTTGGCGGCACCGTGCGGCGCGGCGGGCTGATGCACGGCAAGACCTCACCTGTAAGTCATGACGGCAGCGGCGTATTTGCCGCTATCCCCTCGCCGTTCCTGGCGACGCGCTATCACTCGCTGATCGTAGGCGACATCCCTTCGACGCTTCAAGTCAACGCCACTTCCGACGATGGGCACGTCATGGGCTTCCGGCACGAAAGCCTGCCGATCCACGGCGTGCAGTTCCATCCGGAAAGCATCGCCACCGAGCATGGCCACCAGCTTCTGGCGAACTTCCTGGCGATCTGCGGCGCGGAAGCGAAGCTGCCGGCATGACCATGCTTCCGGAGGTCGCGACTCCGCTCGGCGAGGACGAGGCGGAGGCCACGTTCGCGGCGATGCTCGACGGCAAGGTCGCCGATGACGAGATCGCGCGCTTCCTCATCGAATTGTCCGATCGGGGCGAGACTGCATCCGAAATCGCCGGCGCGGCGCGGGCGATGCGGGCGCGGGTCATTCCCGTGAAGGCTCCGGCGAACGCCATCGACGTCTGCGGCACGGGTGGCGACGGGCACCATACGCTCAACGTCTCGACCGCGGTGTCGATCGTCGTGGCAGCCGCCGGAGTGCCCGTCGCCAAGCACGGCAATCGCGCGGCCTCGTCAAAGGCCGGCGCGGCGGACACGCTGGAAGCATTGGGGCTCGATCTCGACCGGGCGATGGAAACCGCCGAGGCGACCCTTGCCGAACTGGGCATCTGCTTCCTGTTCGCCAGCAAGCATCATCCAACGATGGGCCGCCTGATGCCGGTCCGCAAGGCGATCGGCCGCCGGACGATCTTCAACCTGATGGGGCCGCTTGCCAATCCCGCCAACGTCAGCCGCCAGCTCGTTGGCATCGCGCGACCGGGCTATGTGCCGATCTACGCCGATGCGTTGGCCCGCCTGGGCACCGAACGCTCATTCGTCGTCTCCGGGGACGAGGGGCTCGACGAACTGAGCCTTGCGGGCGGCAACGAACTGGCGCTGGTCGGCCCCGAAGGCTTCACGATGCAGCGGGTCTCGGCGGCGGACGCCGACTTGCCCGATGCGCCCGTGGACGAACTGCGGGGTGGCGACCCGGCATACAACGCCAAGACCTTGCGCCGGCTGCTTCAGGGGGAGACCGGGGCCTATCGCAACGCGGTGCTGTTCAACGCCGCCGGCGCGCTCATCGTCGCCGGCGAGGCGAGCGACTGGCGTGACGGGGTAGAGGCGGCAGCGGACGTCATCGATCGGGGACAGGCCGTGAAACTGCTCGACAAATGGATAGAGGCGTGCCGGTGACCGGGGGAGCGACAACCGACAAGCTGGCCGAGATCTGCGCGACCAAGCGCGACGAAGTCGCACGGCGCCGGGCCGCCCGCGGGCTCGACGTGCTGGACCGCGATGCCGCCGCGCAATCCGCTCCTCGCGGGTTCCGCGCGGCATTGGCGCGAATGGCCGCCCAAGGCTTCGCCCTCATCGCCGAGATCAAGAAAGCGTCGCCTTCCAAGGGCCTGATACGACCGGACTTCCACCCGGCCAGTCACGCCCGCGCCTACGAGGCTGGCGGCGCGGCGTGCCTTTCGGTTTTGACCGACGCGCCGTACTTCCAGGGGCATGAAGACTATCTGGCGGCGGCGCGGGCAGCCTGCGCGCTTCCCGTGCTGCGCAAGGACTTCATGGTTGATCCCTGGCAGGTGGCCGAGGCGCGCGCTATCGGCGCCGATGCGATCCTGATCATCGTCGCGGCCCTGGAAGACGGCGTCATGGCCGAAATCGAAACCGCTGCTCTCGAACGGGGGATGGACGTGCTGGTCGAGGTCCATGACGAAGCGGAGATGGAACGGGCGGCCCGCCTCCAGTCCCGACTGATCGGCGTCAACAACCGCGACTTGAAGCGCTTCGTCACCGA
>DATEEP010000084.1:0-5647 GCA_035281095.1 Novosphingobium sp.
CCCACGGCGATGGACATGCTCGATGCGAAGAATTCCTACGCCTCGCCCGAGGACTTCGCGCATGTCGCCGCCGATCGGATCAGCGACGGCAAGACCGGGTATTACGTCGTGCAGGAGACCGTCCTGAAAGGTGCGCCACAATCGACCCCGCTGTTCCAGCAGACGCCGGGGGTGAAGGTGATCTGGTCCTATTCCGACGCCGCGAAGCTGCCGCCGGTGCCCTCAGGCGCGACGCGCGTGGTCGACAACCGCGTCACCCGCAAGCTCGACAATACCCTGAGCACCGAGGACAAGCCGGTCTGGCGCGCGGTGCCCTCGGACGTCGCCGTGTTCCGCATGGCCTGGGCCGACAAGCTCGAAGATCTCGGCAAACCCGAAAGCTATGCCGACGCCATGATCGTCAGGGAGTATCGCTTCCGGGCATCGCCCTGGAAGTGATTCGAACTTGCGGCGCGCTCGGACAGGGTGGAGGCGATCGGTCCGCAATGGAGGCTTCCCCGACGCCGTGGCTTGGCTCGAGAGCCGAATTGCCGCATAATCGCCCGCAAAGGATGCGGACATGCTTGCCATCAATCTTGAACCCGATCTCGAAAAACAGGTCTCCGTGCTGGCGGAGCGCAACGGTCTGTCGCTCGATGGTTTCGTGCGGGAAGCCATCGAGCGGATGGTCGAAGAGCTTGAGGACATCGCCTTGCTGGAGGAAACGCTCAAGACCTACGATCCGGCCAAGAACATCTCCATGGAGCAGATGAGGCGCGAACTTGGCCTGGACCCTTGAGGTATCCGACGGCGCACGCAGGCAACTCCACAAGCTCGACCGAAAGCAGGCCGATCGTATCACGGGCGTCATGATCGCGATCGCGGAACTGGAAGATCCTCGCTCGCGGGGGATTGCGATGACTGGCCGATATTCGGGATATTGGCGGTTTCGCGTGGGCGACTATCGGGTGATATGCAAGCTGGAGGACGGCAGCCTGACGATCTATGTCCTCGCAATCGGCCATCGCCGCGAAGTCTATCGTTAGACTCGTTTCGGTTCAGATTGAACCGGAACGAGTCTGGATATCCTTGGTTTGCCGTGATTTCCGAGCCGGTGGGTTATTCCACCTGCCTCGAAATCACTCAAGCCCGCGCCTCGCTCACTCCCGCGCTGTTGTGGCCGAGATTGCTCTGCCCGAGCGCTTTCAGCACGGTGTCGACGATCTGCGGGGCGTTGAGGCCGGCTTCGTCGTACTGGCGGTCGGGTGAAGCGTGGTCCTGGAACGTGTCCGGCAGTCGCATGGTGCGGATTTTCAGGCCGCCGTCGGTCAAGCCCTCGTCGCTCGCCATGGTCAGCACATGCGCGCCGAAGCCGCCGATCGATCCTTCCTCGATGGTGACGACGACTTCGTGCTCCAGCATCAGCCGCCGGATCAGCGCGGTGTCGAGCGGCTTGGCGAAGCGCAAGTCCGCCACGGTGGTGGACAGGCCCCTGGCTTCGAGCTGGTCGGCCGCCTTGAGCGCTTCGGCCAGCCGCGTGCCCAGCGACAGCAGCGCGACTTTCGCGCCTCCTTTTCCATCCTTGGCCCGGACCACGCGGCCCTTGCCGATCTCCAGCCGTTCGGGCGTCTCGGGCAGGGGCACGCCGACGCCGTTGCCGCGCGGATAGCGCAGTGCGATCGGGCCGAAGTCATAATTAGCGGCGGTGTGGACCATATGGACCAGCTCCGCCTCGTCGGCGGCGGCCATGACCACCATATTGGGCAGCGTCGCCAGATAAGTCACGTCGAAGCTGCCGGCATGGGTCGCGCCGTCCGCGCCGACCAGCCCGGCGCGGTCGATGGCGAAGCGCACCGGCAGGTTCTGGATGGCGACGTCATGCACCACCTGGTCGAAGGCGCGCTGCAGGAACGTGGAATAGATCGCGCAGAACGGCCGCATACCCTCCGCCGCCAGTCCGGCGGCGAACGTCACCGCGTGCTGTTCGGCGATGCCGACGTCGAACGCCCGGTCGGGGAATTCGTCAGCGAACTTGTCGAGCCCAGTGCCCGAAGGCATCGCGGCGGTGATGGCGCAGATGGTCCTGTCCCGCGCGGCTTCCGCGATCAGCGCCTGGGCGAAGACGCCGGTATAGCTTGGCGGTCCACCCGCGCTCTTGACCTGTTCGCCGGTGACGACATCGAACTTTTGCACGCCGTGGTACTTGTCGGCGCTTTCCTCGGCCGGGGCATAGCCCTTGCCCTTTTGCGTCACGACATGGATCAGGCAGGGCCCCTCGGCGGCGTCGCGCACGTTCTCCAGCACCGGGACCAGCTGGTCGAGGTTGTGGCCGTCAAGCGGGCCGACGTAATAGAAGCCCAGCTCCTCGAACAAGGTGCCGCCCATCGCCATGCCGCGCGCGAATTCGTCGGTCTTCTTGGCGGCGCGGTGCAGCGGCTCGGGCAGCTTGCGCGAGATGCGCCGCGCCAGCTGCCGCACCGAAAGGAACGGCTGCGAGGAGACCAGCCGCGCCAGGTAGGCCGACAGCCCGCCCACCGGCGGCGCGATCGACATGTCGTTGTCGTTGAGGATCACGATCAGGCGGTTGCCGGCCTGCTTGGCGTTGTTCATCGCCTCGTAGGCCATGCCCGCGCTCATCGCGCCGTCGCCGATCACGGCGATCCCGCGCCCCGGCTTGCCCGTCAGCCTGTTGGCGACCGCGAAGCCCAGCGCGGCGGAGATCGAGGTGGAGCTGTGCGCCGCGCCGAACGGATCGTATTCGCTCTCGCTGCGCTTGGTGAAGCCGGATAGCCCGCCGCCCTGTCGCAGCGTGCGGATGCGGTCGCGGCGGCCGGTCAGGATCTTGTGGGGATAGGCCTGGTGCCCAACATCCCAGATCAGCTTGTCGACGGGCGTATCGAATACATAGTGGATCGCGACGGTCAGTTCGACCACGCCGAGCCCCGAGCCGAGATGCCCGCCGGTCTGCCCGACGGCGGCGATCGTCTCGGTCCGCAGTTCCCGCGCCAGCTGCGTCAGCTGCCCGCGTTCGAGCTTGCGCAAATCATGCGGCGTGTCGACGGTATCGAGCAGGGGAGTGGCTGTCCCGTCCGAGGCGAGACCGCCGGTCGTTGGACCCTCAGTCATCGGACACCGGGCATTCCAGGCCAGTCATTCGTACGCCACTCATCCTGTCGTCGCGGGTCCGCGACACTATCCAAGCCGATCCGGCGCAGGCAATATGACGGTTGCGCGGCAATAGATAGCGAAAATTCGGGTGCCGTGGGCCGGTGCTTGCGCCGGATCAAGCGCAGGCGGCGCATGTGCCGCGCAGTTCCACCACCGGGCGGACATCGGCGAACCCGGCCTTGCGCGCGGCCATGATCAGCGAGCCTGTCAGCGTGTCGTCGTCGATGTGTTCGGTCTTGCCGCACGAATCGCAGATCAGGAAAATGCAGTCGTGCCGGCAACCGGGATGGCTGTTGGCGAGGTAGGCGTTGGCGCTTTCTACCCGGCGGGCAAGGTTGGTGCGCACGAACAGGTCGAGGATGCGATAGACGCTGTTGGGCGCGACCCGCTTGCCGCGCAAGGCGGAGACGGTCTCCGCCAGGTCGTATGCGGACGCGGGGCGATCCCGCTCGGCCAGCGCGGCGAAGACATCGGCGCGCATCTCGGTCCACTGCTCGCCCTCGGCGGTCAGCGCCGCACGCGCGGCGGACACGAGATCGTGGCCTGAATGTTCGGTGTGCGCATGTTCGATGTGGGTGTGCCCGCTCATGCGCTCAATATAGGGCCCCGCGCGAGGGTGGCAAATCAGCCCTTCGTGAAGGCGTCCCTGTAAAGCGCGGGATAGAGTTTCGCGAAGGCCGCGACCTTGGGCGCATCCCAGGCCTTGATGTAGGGATGGCGCGGGTTGCGGGCCATGAAATCCTGGTGATGGCTCTCGGCCGGATAGAACTTGCGCAAGGGTTCGATGCGGGTGACGATCGGCTCATCCCACAGGCCGGACTTGCCGAGCTGGGCAAGATAGCCGGCGGCGACCCGCTTCTGCTCGAGGCTCGTCGGAACGAGGGCTGAGCGGTACTGGCTGCCGACATCGGGGCCCTGACGATCGAGCTGGGTCGGATCGGTCACGACCGAGAAGAACACGCGCAGCAACTCGTCATAGCGGATCACTGCGGGATCGTAGGTGACTCTCACCGCCTCGGCATGACCTGTCCTGCCGGAACCGACGCGCTCGTAAGCGGCGTCGGCGCCGCTGCCGCCGTGATAGCCGGACACGGCGCTCTTCACGCCGGCCATGTGGCTGAACACGCCCTCCACGCCCCAGAAGCAGCCGCCCGCGAAGATCGCGGTCTTGAGACCTTTCGCCCCGCCCGCGCCCTCGTCAGCCTCGACGACGGCGGCAGGCGCGCGAACGATGCGCTCGGCGGCGAGGGCGGGGTACTGGCACGCAGCCGCCAGCGCGATCAGGGAGAGAAGAAGAGCGCGCGCGTTCAATTCGCGCCGGCAGGGCTCGAAGCAGCCTCGGCCACCGGGACCAGCCGGGTCGGAGAGACGCCATCGGTCGTCGCCACCACCAGCGCCGCGCCCAGGGCAAAGCCGGCGACGAAGAAGCGATAGAAGTCCTTGCCGAAAAGTCCCATGACGATATCCGCTGTAAGCCCGATTGAAAATGCTGGCGGCCCCTATGCGGAAATGCGGCTTGCGGTGAAGTGAATGCCGACCCGATTCCGTCATCAAAGCGATGGAACGACCGGTGGCGGCGATGAAGCGATAGGTCGTCTAACGACCAGCCAAGGTTCGCGCGGGAAGAAGCGCGGCTCCGATCTCCGGAATGGCTTTCGGATCGATCCGCGCAATACCCGCGCGCTTATGTGCGATGAGCACCGGCTCGGCGCCCGAGTTGTCATAAACCCATGCCTCGTCCGCCTGGCCGAAGAACCATGCCAGTTGGTCGATCGACCGTCCCCGCCTCTGGGCGACTTTGTCTGGCGGCACATCATGACCGCCTTTGGCAACGCGGTAACGGATGCGCTGCAACTGCGTTTCCACCGTATCGACGATCATATAGGCCAGTTGAATTTCGAATCCGCGACGCTTCGCCATTCCGACCAGTTTGCGGTACTTATCAGTGGAAAGCACCGTTTCTACCCCGATGGTCTGATACACGCCGATAGACTGTTTGAGCCAGCGTTCGATACGCCTCACGGCCTGCAAGTTGGCTACGTCCGGGGCGAGGTTTTCGCGTTCGCGGAGGGTTGCGGTGAGGACATCCGGATTGATTATCCAGACGGAACCTTCAAACTCCGCGAAGTCGCTGAGTGTATAGAATGTGCTCTTGCCGCAGCCATTCGGGCCTGCGACGATCCACAACTTCGGGCGATAAAGGAGCGGGGCGGTCAATTGTCCTGAAGTTGCCGATTCTCGGCGCGAGCCCGACGCACGTTGCTGCGAAAGGCATCCGTGAGTTGCGCGGTGAAATCCGGGCTATCGGTGTCCAGAACCCGCATCTGGACCACCCGACCATCCTTTGTCGTGCGGCGATATGTCACCTTCTTCGGCTTCGCCTGGCTGATACTGCCGATTACAAATTCGGTCGTTTGCTTGCGCTTCGTCATCTTCACCTCTGACGCCAAGATAGTGCTTTCGCGGTGTCCCGGAAAGAGCAAACCCCTCCGCTTCGGAG
>DATEEP010000085.1:0-3507 GCA_035281095.1 Novosphingobium sp.
CCGGGCGGGCGCGACATCGCTCGAAAGCTGGACCGAAGATGCCTGCACGAAACCCCCTTTGACCAGACACTCGCGCCATTCGGGAAGCGCTTGCGAATCCGCGACGATCGCCGATCCCACGCCCAGCACCGCATGGCCCTCAAGCTTTCCTTCGGCGCCACCCTTGGTCGAGGACAGCGCAAGCGTGCGGATTGCCACATTGAAGGCGGCATCTCCAGAGGCATCTATCCGCCCGATGGCGCCGCAGTAGGGTCCGCGCGGCGCGGTCTCCCCTTGCGCGATCAGCTCCATCGCCCGGATCTTCGGCGCGCCGGTGATCGATCCGCAGGGGAACAGCGCCCGGATCAGGTCGATCGCGCCTTTGCCTTCGCCCAGTTCGGCACGCACGGTGGAGACCATCTGGTGCACCGTCGGATAAGTCTCGACCGTGAAGGCGTTCTCCACTTTCACGGTTCCCGCCCTCGCGACCCGGGACAAGTCGTTGCGCATCAGGTCGACGATCATCAGGTTCTCGGCGCGGTCCTTGGTCGAGTGGACGAGATCGGCGCAAAGCCGCGCGTCTTCCGCCGCATCGCGGCCCCGGGGGCGCGTGCCCTTCATCGGGCGGACGGTGACCGAACGGTCCTTCAGCGCGAAGAACAGTTCGGGCGAGAAGCTCAGCAGCCACCGCGCCCCGTCGAACACCACGCCGCCGTAGCCCGCAAGCGCCGCCGGGCGCAGCGCGCGGTACAGCATCATGGGATCGCCGCTCCACGGGCCTTTTAGGGGGAACGTGAGGTTCGCCTGATAGATGTCGCCCGCCAGGATCGCGGCCCGCAGCGCATCGAAGGAACCTGCGTAGTCGCCGGGCGAGAGCGCGGGGTCGAGCGGACCGATGGCGGCCGAACCGCCGGCGGCATTCGCGGCGAGCCATCGCGGCACCTCGCCGGACGGAATCGTCTCGTACTTCCCGAACGCGCCGAACCAGACGAGCGGGTCGCCGCCGCCGTGCGCCCCTGCCAGCGGCGCGAGGCGCGGCTCCAGCGCCAGCCCCGCCTCGTAGGCGAGGTATCCGGCCATCTCATGGCCTTCCCGGCGCAGCGCCTCGATCCGTTCCAGCGCGGGCGCGACTTCCTCGATCCGCCGGGCGACGACGATATGGGCCGGCTCGCGATAGAGCCGCGCGTCCGCCGCATGGTCCGGGCGGGCATCGTCGAGGAGGAGGAAGGGCTGGGGCATTCAAGGGTCTCTAGAGTACGATGCCCATGGATTGAACCATCTCGTCATTGCGACCCCGGATCAGGTCCGGGGGAAGCGATCCGGGGCCGCGCTGCACCGCCCTGGATTGCCGCGCGGCTTCGCCGCTCGCAATGACGAAGTAACTTGAGTCATCACACTCTAATTCCCCGTCACCCTGAACTTGTTTCAGGGTCCATTCCTCGTCCCGCACCGCCGGTCGGAAAGCGCGATGGATGCTGAATCAAGTTCAGCATGACGATTTCGAGATTGGAGTGGGATGACTTTATATTGCTTCGTCATTGCGAGCGGCGAAGCAATCCAGGACGGTGCAGCGCGGCTCTGGATTGCTTCCTCGCCCGGATCAAGTCCGGGCTCCTCGCAATGACGAATGAACAATCCCTCTCGCGCTCGCAGCCACCCCTCGGTATCGTCCGGCCACATCAGCGGAAGGGCAGCGCATGTCGGAGATATTGATCGGGCTCGGCGGAAACGGAGAACCTCAGGTGCTGCGGCTGGGGCGGGCCAACCGGCATGGCCTGATCGCCGGGGCCACCGGCACCGGCAAGACGGTGACGCTCCAGACCATTGCCGAGCAGTTCTCGGCCGCCGGGGTGCCGGTATTCCTGGCGGACGTGAAGGGCGACCTCGCGGGGATTGCGATGGCCGGCAGCCCGCAGGCCAAGAACGCCGACAAGCTGGAAGCGCGCGCGAAGGAACTGGGCATCGCCGACTACGCCTATCGCGACAATCCGGTGGTGTTCTGGGACTTGTTCGGGGAACAGGGTCATCCGATCCGCACTACCGTCTCGGAAATGGGCCCGCTGCTGCTGGCGCGCCTGCTCGACCTCAACGAGACGCAGGAGGGCGTGCTCAACATCGCCTTCCGCTTCGCCGACGAACAGGGCCTGCTGCTGCTCGACCTGGAGGATCTGCAGGCGATGCTGGCCTATACCGCCGAGCACGCGGCGGAACTGACGACCAGGTACGGCAACGTCTCCCGGCAGAGCGTCGGCACGATCCAGCGGCAGCTGCTGACGCTCGACAGCCAGGGCGGCGCGCGGTTCTTCGGCGAACCGGCGCTGGAGATCGACGATTTCATCGGCGTGGACGATCAGGGGCGCGGCACCGTCAACGTGCTCGCCGCCGACAAGCTGATGCGCAGCCCCAAGCTTTACGCCACGTTCCTGCTGTGGCTCCTGGCCGAACTGTTCGAGACGCTGCCCGAAGTGGGCGACCCGGAAAAGCCCAAGCTGGTGTTCTTCTTCGACGAGGCGCACTTGCTGTTCGACGATGCGCCGGGCGCCTTGCAGGAGAAGATCGAGCAGGTGGTGCGGCTGGTGCGCTCCAAGGGCGTGGGCGTCTATTTCGTCACCCAGAACCCGATCGACATTCCCGAGGAGATCGCGGGCCAGCTCGGCAACCGGGTGCAGCATGCCCTGCGCGCCTTCACCCCGCGCGACCAGAAGGCGATCCGGGCGGCGGCCGAGACTTTCCGCATCAATCCCGACCTGAACGTCGAGCAGGCGATCACCGAACTGAAAGTGGGCGAGGCGCTGGTCTCCACGCTCGACGACGACGGCGCGCCCACGGTGGTGCAGCGCACGCTGGTGGCGCCGCCGCGCTCGCGCCTGGGGCCGGTGACGGAGAAGGAGCGCGCGATCATCCGGTCGATCAGCCCGCACGAGGGCAAGTACGAAGAGCGCGTCGACCGCGAGAGCGCCGAGGAAGTCCTGCTCGCCAAGGCGGCGGACGCGGCCGAGACCGCGAAAGAGGTGGAGGAAAAGGGCGAGGAAGCGGTGCGCGCCCAGCCGCGCAAGACCACCTCGATGTGGCAGAAGGCCGGAAGCGCGGCGGCGAAGGCGGCGGCAAGCTCGGCCGCGGTGATCATCGCGGCGAAAGTGACGGGCCGCAAGTCCAGCTCCAACCCCGCGCGCAACGCGGCGACCGCGGCGGCCGGCACGCTCGCCACGCAGCTTGGCGGCGGGCTGTTCGGCAGCTTCGTGCGCAACGTGATCGGCGGGCTGATGCGGTAGGCGCCGCGCGGCGATCACGTCTTCGTCATTGCGAGGATTCCGGATCAGGTCCGGGGGAAGCAATCCAGGATGGTGTCTCACTGCCCTGGATTGCCGCGGGGCTTCGCCCCTCGCAATGACGAAGGAACTTGAAGTCATCACGTTCCAGCGAATGGGGCAATGAAGACAATCCCGCCGGACTTCGCCAAATTGCACCTCGTCATTGCGAGCGAAGCGAAGCAATCCAGGGGCCGAACTCCACCGCCCTGGATTGCTT
>DATEEP010000086.1:0-41611 GCA_035281095.1 Novosphingobium sp.
ATCGGCCTTGCCGATCCCCAAGCCTTGACCCAGTGCCTCGCCGCCAAGGACGCGTACCAGTTCCTCGGGTCGCCCGAAGGGGAACTGGCGATCGTCCAGGCCTGCCTCTATTGCGCCGTCGCCCCCAAATCGAACGCGGCGTACACCGCGCAGAAGGCCGCGTGGAAAAGCGCCAGGGACACCGGCTCGCTCGCCCCGCCCACCCATATCCTCAACGCGCCGACCAAACTGATGAAGGACATCGGCTATGGGCAGGGCTACGCATACGACCACGATGCCGACGAGGGCTTCTCCGGGGCCGACTACTGGCCCGAAGAGATGCAGCCGCAGTCGTTCTATCAGCCCGTGCCGCGCGGGTTCGAACGCCAGGTGATCGAGCGGCTCGAGTGGTGGGACAAGAAGCGGCGCGAGCTTCGCCAGGGATGAGCATCGCCGATTCAGCGCGTTTTCGTTATTTCCTCGGCATAGACTGGTCCGGCGCCGCCGGAGAGCGGCACAAGGGCATCGCCCTGGCGATTTGCGATGCACCGGGCGGCCCGCCCCGGCTGATCGGTCCGTTGCGTCCATGGTCTCGCTACGAAGTGCTCGACTATCTGCTGCACGATATGCCCGACGACACGCTGGTGGGGCTCGACCTCGGCGCCGCGCTGCCGTTCGCCGATGCCGGCGCGTTCTTTCCCGGCTGGCCCCAAAGTCCGGCCGATGCACGCGCCCTGTGGGCCATGGTCGACGCGATCTGCGCCGACGATCCGCACTTGTCCGCCACCAGTTTCGTCGACCACGCCGTTGCCAGCCGCTATTTCCGCCGCCACGGCGGACGCGAGGGCGACTTGTTCCACGGTGAGGCGGCACGCCACCGACGCGGCCGCTTCCGCGCGACCGAACAGGCCCAGGCGCTCATGGGCTGCAAGCCGTATAGCAACTTCAACCTCGTGGGCGCCGCGCAAGTCGGCAAGTCGAGCCTCACCGGAATGCGGGCGCTCCACCGTTTGCAAGGTCGGCTGGCAATCTGGCCCTTCGACCCGCTTCCGGCGACCGGCTCGGTGATCGTCGAAATCTACACCGCCATCGCCGCCATCGCCGGAGGACGCAGCGCCGGACGCGCCAAGATGACCAGCATCGAACAAGCGAACGAGGCGCTCGCCGTGCTGGGCTCGCCACCGATCGCCGGCTTCGGCCCGATCGATGACCACTCCGCCGACGCGCTGGTCACTTCGGCCTGGCTACGCGCCAATGCCGGTCGATCGGAGCTATGGTCGCCCCCCGCGATGACCCCCGCCATCGCCGCGACCGAAGGCTGGACCTTTGGCGCAAGCTGATCCAAAGAGCGCAAGCGATTGTCGCGCGGGCCGGCTTAGCTCAGTTGGTAGAGCACCTGATTTGTAATCAGGGGGCCACGGGTTCGAATCCTGTAGCCGGCACCACCTTATGGTTCAGCCATTTAGTCCCCAATTTTCCAAGACTCAGGTTGCCCGTAAATTGGGCCACGTAATCGCAGCGTAATCATCAGGACGGATTTCGGCCGCCCTCCGGCTCTTTCAGCGCATCATACCGGCCAGCCACCCGCAGCCACATCGTCACCCCGGCAAGGTCGTCCTGCTTCGCCAGTCGTTTCGCCTGCTCGGCGATATAGGCCGGAGCGGCAGTCTTGCCCGCCCACGCGAAAATTCAAAGCCGGGGCACATCGAACAGCACCTTGCGCGCGTCGAAGTCGATGGCGATCCGGTCGAACAGCCGAAGCTCCCTCATTCCCAGGAACAGCGCGGGTCGGGCAGACAGTCCGAGGGCATCGAAGGCAGGATTGTCGGCGAAGGCGATGACCAGGTTCTCGACATGGATCGCGTCCAGCTCCAGCTTTCGGGCGACGTCCAGTTCGGCATTGAGCACTTGTCCAGTCACACTCCTGAGCGTGACGCTGGTCATCGTGCCGCCGCGCCGCCGGAGCGCACGCTGAAGCGCCCGGTTGCCCACCGACGTCGCCGCTCCCGTATCGATGATGACCGATGTGGCAACTCCGTCGATCCTGGCGCGGGTCATGACCAGTTGCCCGGCTTGGCGCCGCGCCCGGACCACGATCTCATAGCCGCGATTGCTGCCTGTCTCGTCGGGTCCCAGTATCTCGATACGATCGCGGGCGAAATCAAACAGGACCCGCTTGTTCTGCAGGCTATCGATGCCGAGGATGCCGTCGGCACCGATGTCCTGTCCATCCAGGAGCGGCGCCGTTACCCCGGACAGAGAACGTGGGCCGATCCCGATCTGATCGATCAGGGCGGTGGGGGCATGCTCCACCCCGGCGATGCCGACGATCCGGACGGTCGGTCCGGCCGCGAGCGCAAGCCGGCCAGCCAGCGTGCTGGCAACCACGGTGCTTTGCGAACCCGTGTCCACCAGGAAGCGGAAGGGACCTTGGCCCGCAAGGTGCACCGGGACGGTCAGCCGCTCATCGGTGTCGGGCTGGGCCTGTACGACTTGCGTGGGAGCAAGCTCGGGCAGCGCTGCGGCCACGGCGAAGGGCTCGGCAAGCGGAGCCGGCGACAGGAATAGGGTCAATGTGATTGCCAGGCCTGGCAAGCGACGTCTCCCGTGCGCTACCTTCGAGGAGTCTTGCCCGTACCATACCATGACGGCAAAACTGACGCCACTTCGCGGGTCTACGCAGCCGGTAGCGCCGTCCGCGATCACTCGCCACATGAGTAGCGCCAAAGTTATCGACACGACCGATGCCCGGACCATCGTCTGCGTTCTCGCCGATCGGCGAGAGGGTTGGCTGAACAGATTGAGCAATGCGGGCGAAACGAACGGATTCAGCCCGGCAGGCGCGATGAGCCTTGGCTTCGGAAGAAATAGAACATAATAAGAACATATATGATGTCCGATTCGCATGTCCTTCAGGCTCTCAAGCGCCAAATCGCGCGTATCGATGCGAGATTCGAGGGCTCGGCGTCGCGAAATTTTGCGACGGGACATGCCGATCTGGATGCCGCTTTGCAGGGCGGATTGGCGGAAGGACGGTTGCACGAACTGTTCGCGGCCAACGTAGATGACGCTCCCGGCGCCGCCGGGTTTGCCGCCATGCTGGCGCTGAGAGTGAAGACCGGCCCCTTATTGTGGTTGCGTAGCGAGAGGGCGGACCACGCTATGGGCCAGTTCTATATGCCAGGCCTAACCGAATTGGGTGGTGAGCCCGATCAGACTATCTTGGCGCTATTACCCGACAACAGGATGTTGTTGCGAACCGCAGCCGATGCCGCTGCCTGCTCGGGACTGGGAGTGTTGGTGGTAGAGTGCTGGGGAAAGGTGCCCTTGCTGACCCTCACCGCCAGTCGGCGGCTGGCGCTGGCAGCCGAGAAATCAGGCGTGACGCTGTTCCTGCTCCGTATCGACGCGACCCCGGCGCCCAGTGCAGCCACCACACGCTGGAGCATCGCCTGTGCTCCATCGATCCCGCTCGCTGCGAATGCGCCGGGACACCCCATGATCGAAGTCGAATTGTTGCGACGGCGTGCAGGCCCGTCAGGCCTGAGATGGCAAATGGAGTGGAATCGTGACGAGCGTGGGTTCCGAAAGCCGGCGCTACCTGGCGCTATGGTTGCCTTATCTGGGGATCGACCGATTGATCCATTCGGGCAAAGCGCACGCCGATCCGCCTGATTGTCCGTTAGCCCTGGTCGAAAAGGTCAAAGGTGCGGTTCGGCTGGCGCTGGTCGATCCCACGGCGGCGGCGCTGGGGTTGCAACATGGCATGGGTCTGGCTGATGCGCGTGTCGTAACGCCGGATTTGCTGGTATTCGATCAAGACATCCATGCCGATGCGGCGCTGCTCGAACGGCTGGCCGATGGCTGCATGCGCTATACCCCCCATGTCGCGCTCGACAGCCCAGATGCGCTGGTGCTCGATCTGACCGGATGCACGCGTCTATTCGGGAGCGAAGATGCGCTGGCCACCGATCTTGGCAAGCGGATGGCCCGGATGGCCATGCGTATCCGCATGGCCTTCGCCTACGCACCGGAAGCGGCCTTGGCTCTGGCGCGTTTCCAGCGCGTTCCCGCGGCAGATGAACGTATGAGCGTTCTGCGCCTGCCCATCGCCGCGCTGCGACTGGGGACGGAATGCGAAAGGTCGCTCATGCGCGCAGGGCTGGTGACGGTGGGCGATGTGGCACGGCGTCCTTTGGCAGGCATAGCGGCGCGTTATGGCGAAGGTACGGTTCATGCGATCCGCCGCATGATCGGCGAGGCGGACAGCCCCCTCGCCTTTCGGATGGAGCAAACGCCTTTCCATTTCGACCGGCGCTTTGCCGAACCCGTTGCGCGCACTGACTATGTGATGAAGCGGTTGGTCGATCTGATTGCAGAGGCGGTAACCGCGCTCGAAGCGCGTGATCGAGGAGGACGGCGCTTTGAAGCGATATTCTTCCGCACCGACGGTCTGGCCCAGCGGCTGACGGTCGAAACCGGTGCCGCCACGCGAGATGTGAAGGCGGTCCTGCGGCTGTTTCGGGAGCGGATAGACAGTCTGGCCGATCCGCTCGATCCCGGCTTCGGTTATGATATGGTGCGGCTGAAAGTACCGTTGCACGAGCCGCTGGCCGCGAGCCAGTTACGGCTGGGAAGTGGCGAAGCCAGCACCACGCAGCAGGTCGATGACTTGGTCGATCGTCTCAGCGCTCGCCTCGGACGCAATCGCGTGCGCCGCTTCCGGCCGCGCGACAGTCACATCCCGGAGCAGGCGCAGCTCTCATTGCCGGCGATCGAGGCCAATCGTGCGGATGGTGACTGGGTCATGTCACCATCGGGAAATCCACCCATGCGCCCCCTGCACCTGTTCGATCCGCCCCAACGTATCGAAGTGCTCGCCTCCGTGCCGGATGGGCCACCCTATCGCTTCCGCTGGCGCAGGGTATTCCACGAAGTAAGCCAGTTCGAAGGGCCGGAACGGATCGCGTCCGAATGGTGGCGGGCGAAAGACGGTGATCCCGCGCATGGTGCCCCGACGCGTGACTATTATCGGATCGAGGATCGTCGTGGCCGGCGCTTCTGGATTTTTCGGCACGGCCTTTACGATGAGGCGAGCCATCCCGATTGGTATGTCCACGGACTGTTCGCATGACAGGCTTCGCCGAACTGGTCGCGGCGACCAACTATTCCTTCCTGCGCGGGGCATCGCATCCGACCGATATGGTCGGACAGGCGATCGCGCTGGGCTATGCCGGGATCGGCATCGCCGACCGCAATACGGTGGCGGGCGTGGTGCGCGCCTGGGCCGCCCTGCGCGAGAAGAATGCCGAGGCGCGGCATCTGTTTGGCCAAGGCGTCGATATCAAGCTGGCGGTGGGTGCGCGGCTGGTATTTTGCGACGGCACGCCGGATATCGTAGCCTATCCCGCAAATCGCGCCGGCTGGGGCAATCTGTGCCGCATGCTGACCGAAGGAAACAAGTCCGCCCCGAAAGGCGAGTGCCGGCTGACATTCGATCATCTGATCCGATTCTGCGGAGATTTGCTGCTGATCGCTATGGCGGGGTCAGCGGATGAGGATATCTTGCGTCGCCTGCTGTGGCGGGTGCGCGGATCGCTGTGGCTGGGCGCGACCATGGCCTATCGCGGGGACGATCGCCGTCGCTTGGCCAGTCAAAAGGCGTTGGCGGAGCGGATCGGCATTCCGCTGCTCGCCACCAACGATGCGCTTTATGCAGAAGCCAGCGATCGCCCGCTACACGATGTCGTCACCTGCATTCGCGAGGGGATGACGGTTGCGCAGGCAGGCCGTCGCCTGCTCGCCAATGCCGAACGCCATTTGAAGGCGCCCCAGGAAATGGCACGGCTGTTCGATGACACGCCGGAAGCTGTCGCGCAGACGCTGGTACTGCTGTCCCGCATCGAATTCGACTTGGATCAGCTTCATTATGAATATCCGCACGAGCCGGTGCCCGAAGGGTGGCAGTCGCAGGACTGGTTGGAGCATCTGGTCCGCTCCAAGCTTCCGAAGCGTTATCCTGATGGATTGACGCGTGATGGTCTCAAGAAGCTTCAAGCCGAATTCGATCTGATCCGCGCCAAAGATTATGCCTATTACTTCCTGACGGTTCACGATGTGGTCCACTATGCGCGAGATCAAGGAATCTTGTGTCAGGGGCGCGGATCGGCGGCGAATTCAATCGTCTGTTATGTGCTGGGCGTCACGGCGATCGATCCCATCAAGGAAAAGCTGCTGTTCACCCGCTTCCTTTCGGAAGAACGCGACGAGCCACCCGATATCGATATCGATTTCGAGCATGAACGGCGCGAGGTCGTCATGCAGTATATGTATGAGCGATATGGCAGGCACCGCGCCGGGATCGCGGCCACCGTCATCCACTATCGCCCGCGCAGCGCCGTACGCGAAACCGCCAAGGCGCTGGGCATTTCGGAAGACATAGTTCAGCGGCTGACCGGCACGGTATGGGGCAGCTTTTCGGGCTCGATGGAGGCGGATCGCTACCGCCAGGCCGGCATCGACATCGAAAACCCGAAGATCGTCCGGCTGAAGACGCTAGTCGACCAATTGCTGACCTTCCCGCGTCATCTCTCCCAGCATGTCGGCGGCTATGTGCTGACCCAGGGACGACTGGATGAGCTGGTGCCGATCCACAATGCCGCCATGCCCGATCGCACCTTCATCGAATGGGACAAGGACGACATCGATGCGCTGGGCCTGATGAAAGTCGATATTCTGGCTCTGGGCATGTTGACCTGCATCCGCAAGGCATTCGATCTGATGCGGCGATGGGATTTGGGAGACCATCAGCTTCACACCATTCCGCAGGATGACCTCGCGACCTACGAGATGCTGCAGAAAGGCGATAGCATCGGCGTGTTCCAGGTCGAAAGCCGGGCGCAGATCAACATGCTGCCCCGGCTTAAGCCCAAAGAACTCTACGATCTGGTCATTCAGGTAGCGATCGTGCGGCCCGGCCCGATCGAGGGGGACATGGTCCATCCCTATCTGCGCCGACGGGCAGGCACGGAAGTGCCTGAATGGCCTTCGCCCAGCGCTCCGCACGATCCTGACGAATTGAGGGAAGTGTTGGGCAAGACATTGGGCGTGCCGCTGTTCCAGGAACAGGCGATGAATCTGGCGATTACCGCCGCCGAATTCTCCCCCGCGGACGCCAACAAGCTGCGCCATTCGATGGCGACGTTCCGCAATGTCGGCAAGATGGAACGTTTCCAGGAAAAGATGATCGCAGGCATGATGCGCCGTGGGTATGAGCGCGATTTCGCCGAGCGTTGCTATCGGCAGATCGAAGGGTTCGGCAGTTATGGCTTTCCCGAAAGCCATGCTCAGTCATTTGCGATTCTGGTCTATGTTTCCAGTTGGATCAAATGCCATCACCCGGCGATATTCGCCTGCGCGATCCTCAATTCGCAGCCGATGGGATTCTATGCGCCCGCACAGCTCGTTCGCGATGCGCGGGAACATGGCGTGGAAGTTCTGCCGATCGACGTGGCGCACTCGACCTGGGATCATACCCTGGAGCGGCGTGAGGACGGCACACTGGCACTGCGTCTGGGGTTTCGCCTGATCGATGGATTTCGGGAGGACTGGGCAGAGAGCATCGACAAGGCTCGTTCCACCCAATTCTTCGCTTCGATCGAGCAGATTGCGCGCCACGCCGCGATGCCGTCACGCGCCCTGCGTCTGCTCGCCGATGCCGATGCGCTGCAATCCCTGGGAACAGGACGCCGGGATGCCTTGTGGGAAGTGCGGCGGACGCCTGTCAACAGCCTGCCGTTGTTCGAACACGCCAACGCATCGGAACTGGGCAGAGAAGCCGATCCGCAACTTCCTCCCCTGCAACCCTGGGAGGAAGTCACGACCGATTATCAAACCGCGCGTCTATCGCTGAAGGGGCATCCCATGCAGTTCCTGCGGTCGGTCTTTCAGGCCGAAGGGGTGCTGAGTTGCACCGAAATCGCGCAGGCGGGCAATGGCAAACGGGCAAAGGCCGCAGGTGTGGTGCTGGTTCGACAACGTCCGGGCAAAGGCAATGCGATCTTCGTCACATTGGAGGACGAAGGCGGAATAACCAACGTCCTTATCTGGGCACGGCTGTTCGAACGCTATCGCCGGCCGGTCATGGCATCGCGCCTGATGCTGGTGGAAGGAGAGGTGCAACGCAGCGAGGAAGGTGTCGTGCATCTGATAGCCAGCCGGATCATCGACCGAACCGACGAACTGAGCCGGCTAATGCAAGGGGCGGAAATGACAGAACTGACGCCCGATAGCCAGGGCAAGCCTGCGGTGTCGCTTGCAGGCCATCCGCGCAATGTCCGCATGGTGCCACCATCGCGTGACTTCCATTGAGGATGATCCATGCCGATCAGGTATCGCGGAAATTCAGTGGACCGTTGGCAATCGGCCCCAAGAGCCCGCATCGAAGTCAGAATACTCGCTTGTGATTGAGGCCCGCGCGGGCGCGCGTATGGCACGGGAGTTTGCCTTGCTCCCGCTCCGCCGCGCCTTATTTTGCGGTCGGTACGGCGCGAAGCGGAACCCATCCCGATTTCGAGCGTTCGACGATAGCTGCCGCCCCATGCCCCGCTCCAAGGGCCGATAACGGGGCGGTGGCGTCTTCAGCTACCCTTGAGCCGTTCGGCAGCTTCGCAAAGCTTCTCGCGATCATGCCCCACCTTGCGGATCAACTCACGAGCCTGTGGTCTGGAAATCCGAAACCGTCGCGCCAGATATTCCGGGCTATAGCCAAGACCGGCATTGATCCGGATGGGTGCCGCGTTGTGAGCACTATCAGACATAATCTAACCTCTTCCGTGGGTTAGACCTCTATCTGGTCCGCGATTGCGGTGCGATGAACAGTCTCGACGAGTGTCATGGGTCGCCGAGACGAACCGGAGGGCACCAAATCCAACTCGATAGCCCGGACGTCAGGAAGCCTGGATCGTCCGGGTCCAGAGCGATTTCCCCTCCATGTCGTGAATGGACAAGGTCAGCGAGAGATCTTCCGGATCGATCTCGCCCATGCCGAAGAACTGCAGGCCCGCCGCAGGGCTGTTGTCCGCGATCGGGCCGGGGACGGTGGTGTGAACGATGTCGGGCCCGAAGGTCGCGTCGAGGGCATTCATCGACAGATTGCCGGTGCCCGCATTGATCGGCCCGGCGACGATTTCCCAGAATGGCTGGAAATCCCGGAAGGCGGCGCGTTCGGGATGATAATGGATGGCCGAGGCGTAGTGCACGTCGGCACTGATCCAGACAACGTTGTCGATGCGCTTGTGCTTGATGAACGACAGGAGATCGGCAATCTCCGCTTCGCGTCCGCCCGGCTGACCGGCGGACCCGTTGGCAATGCCCTCCATCCCGCCCGGCGCGACATCCTTGTTGAGGTCGGGCACGGTGAGCGAAATCGGCAGGTCCGACGCGATCAGTTTCCACGTCGCCCTGGAACGGAGCAGCGCTGCCTTCAGCCATCGCAGTTGCACGTCGCCCAGCAACCCGCGCCCTCTGTCGCGGCTGGCGGCAGGACCGTTCGGACCCTTGCGGCTGCGCCCATCGAGCACGAAGATGTCGAGCAGCGGCCCCATGGAGAACGCGCGCTCGATCCCAGGCGCGGTAGCCGCGATTCGCACTGGATTGTAATCGGCCAGCGCCTGGCGTGACCAGCGGGCGAGATCGGCCATCGGCGGTCCGGAAGTGAGCGGCTTGCCGGGATACCAGTTGTTCCGGACCTCGTGGTCGTCCCACTGCACGAGCATAGGAACCTCGGCGAGGAAGCGCCGCTTGTTCTCGTCCAGCAGATTGTAGGCGAATGCGCCGCGGAAATCGTCGAGCGATGCGGCCACCCGGCGCTTCGCCGGAGTGACGATGTTGTGCCAGACGCCGCCGCCTGGCAGAGCCACGCTCTCCTTCAGGGGGGCATCCGCGTAGATCTGGTCACCCTGATGGACGAACACGTCAGGCTGCATCCGGCGCATCGCCTCGTACAAGCGATAGCCGCCGCGATCCCGATCGATGCCGAAACCCTGCCCTGCCTCGTCGCCCGCGAACGTGAAACGCAGTGTCCGCGCCGCGCGTCCCGGCAGGCGCAGCCGGCCGCCCTGCCAGTCGCTGACCGCGCGCGGATCGTCGGCGGACCGGAAAGCGACGCGGTAATGGATGGTTTCGCCTTCGGGCAGCCCGTCCAGATCGAGCTTGGCGGTAAGCCCGGTGCGCGCGGAGGCCATCGGTCCTGAGCGCCGCCGCGCGCCATGGAAATCGGGATCGCGGGACCACTCGACGATCATTTGCGCGGGACGATCGGCCCCCGCCCAAATCATGGCGCGGTCAGACAGCAGGTCGCCGCTCATGACGCCGTAAGGCAGGACCGGACGGCTGCGATCGGCAGCTATCAAGGCCGGCGCCGGTCCGCCGAACAGGCCGATGCCCGACAGCGCGGCCGCGCCCTTGATCACATCCCTACGGTTCACGCCGCGGCTCCCCGGTCAAAAGCGCAATGTCGCACGGACATAGAATTCCCGGCCGTTGGTCCCGACCGCACCGACTTCCGGATAGAGCAATCCACCACCCTGCGTCAGCGCGCGCTCGGCGGTCTTGTCCGGGTATGCATCGGTGAGGTTGAGGACACCCAGCCCCAGCGAAAACCGGCCGTTCACACGCACGTCGGTGGTCAGGTCGATCATGGTGACAGCGCCATAAGTCTGGGGGTTGAGGACCGAGATCGCCGTGAACTCGCCGAAGCGCACGATATTGGCGTCGAACGTCACGCGACCAGCCTCCAGATGACCCGACACGGTCAGCTTATCCTTCGGCTGAGCGGTGTTCAACAAGGCGAGCGAGACCGGGCCGAGCAAGGAAAGATTGGGCACCTTGGCGTTGCTCGCCAATCGATCCACATCATGGTCGGCGCGCGCATAGCTGGCCGCGAGGTCGAGGGTCACGCCGTTCGTCACGCGCCCCCGCCAGTTGGCGGTCAGTTCGAAGCCCTTGGTGGTCGTGTCGAGGGCGTTGGTGAAGAACCGCACTTGCGAGGCGTTGGTTATACCCGCCGCGTTCAGGACCGCGGTCACCGCCGCGCCGCTCAGCGTCTCGCTCAGCGCGATGCGATCCTTGATCTTGATGAGGAAGGCATCGGCGGTGAGGCGGAAGCCGCCGCCCGGAGTGAGGACGATGCCGCCGCTGAGGTTGCGCGACCGCTCCCGGCGCAGCGGCTCGGCCCCTAGCGCCTGCGCGACCGGATCGGACACGGCGAAAGTGCCGACATTGACCAACTGGCCGGCGACCGACTGGCCGGTGACGGTGCTGAAGAACTGTTGCTGAAGCGACGGCGCGCGAAAGCCGGTCGAACCCGTCGCGCGCAGGGCAATGACGCTTGCCGGCCTGAAGAACAGGCTGAGCTTGCCGGTGGTCGCGTTGCCGAAGTCCGAATAGCGCTCGTGCCGGACGGCCGCGCCCAGTTTCAGCGCTTCGACCGGACTGATTTCGCCGTCGAGATAGAAGCTCCAGGCATGGCGCTTCTCGTCGACCGGAATGGGCGGGTTGAAGCCTGGAAAGCCCTGTGCGCCCGCGCCCTGGAAGGACAGCGGGTCGCCCGAGCGGATGCGGTAGGTTTCGTCCCGCCGCTCCGCGCCGAACGCGACGTTCGCTCCTGCCAGCAGCGGTATCGCGCGGCTTGCCGAAAGCGCGGCGACATTCTGAAAGTAGCGCGCCCCGCCCGCCTCGAACCGCGAGGGGCTGGTCGCACCCAGGCTGGTGTTGACGGTGTCGAAGACGGAAAAGTCCGACTTGGAAAGGCCGATGGTATCGCTGACGTCCCAGGCCCAGCCGGCTGTCTCGCCCTTGAGTCCGGCGGTGCCGCCGATGTCGTCGAGCCTCAGCCGGATATGGGGAACGAAACCCTGCGGATAGAAGCCCGGCGATATCGTCGGCGCGCGATATTGCGCCGGACTGGTGGACTTGCGATGATTGTAGACCCCGTCGACGTACAGTTCGGTGGCGCCGATCGGGTACCGCAGGCTGGCGGCGAGGCTGATGTCCGTCGAACGCGGATCGCCCTGTTCGCTGGTGACGCGGCCGAACCGGCTGTCGATACCGGCGCGGTTGGTGGCCTTGCGGTCGCGAATCTCCGCCGTCAGGTTGAGGCTTCCTCCCTCCCCCAGCGCGAAGCCGTGAGTGATGGTCGCGGTTCGCGCGGCGCCGTCTCCTTCCTCGGTCACCCCGCTCTGGACCGAGACGAACCCCGCGTCCGCGCCAGACCGCAGAGTGATATTGATGACGCCGGCGATCGCGTCTGAGCCATACTGGGCGGCCGCGCCGTCGCGCAGGATTTCCACTCGCGCGATCGCGGCCACGGGAATGGCGTTGAGATCCACCGGCACCGACCCGCGGCCGATCACATTGTTGAAATTGATGACCGACGAGCCGTGCCAGCGTTTGCCGTTGACGAGAACGAGGACCTGGTCGGGAGCGAGGCCGCGCAGCGATGCGGCGCGGGTGTTGGCGGCGGAGGGGGCGGTGGCGGACCGCGCATAGTTGAACGACGGAGCAAGGAACTGCAGGATGCGGCTGATGTCGTTGAGGCCTCGCGCCTCGAGCTGCTCGCCGGAGAACACGTCCACCGGGGCAGGCGAATTCGCCGCCGTTGCGCCTTCGGTGCGCGTGCCCAGCACGACGATATCGGAAGACGGCGCATCGCCCGTATCTTGCGCCGTGGCAACGCCGCCCCAGCAGATCGCCGCGCCCGTCATCAAGCCACCCAGAATACCACGCTTCATTTCGACCCCCTGTTTCATGGCGGTCAGATAAAAGCGGCGCAGGAGATCGGCCAGCGCGCAGGTCGCGACGCATGTTGCTTATGCAGCAACGCCTGCGCCGCTTCTTCGGGCGATATGTCCCGGAAATCCGCCAATGGGTCTTGGCCGGCTGTCGCGGAAATGTGACAAATCGGTGCTACCCGTGCCGCGATACGCAGCAGGCAAGGACCAGATGCTTCGCCAGACCCCACCTCTCGAGGCCGCCGAAGCCTTTCTCGTCGCCGCGCGTTCGTCCAGCTTTCGGGCCGCTGCCGCCGCGATGGCGCTTAGCCCGTCGGCACTTTCCCGCCGGATCCAGCTGCTCGAAAGCTTCCTCGACGCCCCCCTGTTCGACAGGAGCGGACCGCGCGCGGTGTTGACCGATACCGGCCGCCGCTATCTCGAGGCGATCCAACCGGCGGTCGAGACGATCCGCCGGGCCTCCGCCGACATCCGCAAGCCCCGGCGCGACAGCATCCGGATCGCCATGTCGCACAGTCTGGCGGTGGAATGGCTGCTGCCCCGGCTGGGCTATGTGCAGCGGGAACTGGGGATCGGGGTCGACATCGTGGTCACCCGCGATCGGCAGGCGTTGCGCGACCAGGAAGTCGACCTGGCGATCTGGGGCGCGCTAACGCCGGATCATGGCGAAGGGGAACTGCTGGTGACGCTGGACGCGGTGCCCGCATCGGCGCCCGTGCTGGCGGACGGGCGAAGGCCGCCGCAAACCGTCGCGGAACTGGCGACCTACCCCCTCCTTGAAGTCCGCACGCCTCCCGATTTCTGGCGACAGTGGTTTTCAGCGGTCGGCCATCGCGGGGCCGCGCCCGAACCCGATGCGATCTATGGGACGAACCAGCTCTCGCTGGGAGCGGCAAGCGCGGGTCTGGGCATAGTGCTGGCGGTGCCGTTGCTGGCCAACCTCTATCTTGAGGACGGCCGCCTGCGGCCCTGCGCCGTGCCGCCGATTCCCACGGGGATGGGCTACTGGATCCATCACGCCAGCCAGTCCGCCCGGCGCGACACGCAGGCGAGGTCGTTGGTCGAGTGGCTCAAGGCTGAAGCGCAAACGAGCCGGGAACGCTTCACGACCATGGTCCGCGACGGAACTGGCTGACTTTCATCGATCCGGCCAAGCGGTAGCTAGCCGTACGAGTGGACTTCGTTCGCGTATCCCACGCCGTCGCGCTGGAAGATCGTCCACAGGCCCTCTTCGCTAAGGCGGATCGAGAAGCAGTAGCGATCGTCCTGGAGCACGTCCGCTTCCGCGCATCCGAGCTCGCGGACGATGTTGAGCGATGCACTGGCGTTCAGCGCGATCACCTCGGCGGACGAATACGAGTCGTCGGATGAAAGAATTTTGAAGCGTGGCATCGCCTTGCTCCAGTCTGGGCGGGAGCACGTAACGGTCGCTGTCTCTCGGTCACCGACAGGCCAAGAAAGGGGTCGGCGATGAGGTAGTGTATACCCGTCGGCCACGATTCGCCAATCAATTGTTCGAAAACGCGTTGCGCCCGCGGACTAGCGGCAGCGCCAGCGGCCCGCCGTGGAAGCTTTGTCGAGGCGCTTGAGCAAGTCATCGAACATCCCGTCGTTCGTCACGGGAAAGAGGTGCTTGAGCCGCGCACCCACTTCGTTCAATTCCTGTGCGTTAAGCAGGCTGATCGCCACGATCTTGTCCTCCCCGACGCTTGGCCGATCTTCCATTTCCCGCCTCGCGCCTGGCCTAATGAGCAACTCTGCACATATGATACTAACTCGCCCGATCCCTATTCCGTTCCCCGACGTTCGCCGCCGAACCGGCGGTACGCAGCGGGGACGTCATGGGGAGGAGACCGGGTGCCCGCAGGGGAGCGATGGGGGGAACGAAACCGCCATGCTGACGGCACATTACGGGTGCAACTGACGAATTCCAGCGGCCACCTCGACAGCATGACGGTCGCATCAGGAACGCAGAGCCGCCCCGCACGGTTCCAGGGCGTCGTGTCGATCCCGGAAAGCCGGCGTCCCTGACGCTGCTCGGCCTGCTCAAGTCCCGGTCATGATCGCGGTCGCAGCCGTCCTGCTTCGGCACGGCCCATAATCGCGGATTGCCATCCGGGATGCGATGCGTAGGATGGCATTTCCGTCACGACAGCGAGGCGGGCCTGAGCCGTCGGAACCCCAACACCGGCGGCTCTCGTTTGAGCGCGGCCCGCGCGCCGTCCGCCCCCGAAGCTGCGGTCTCGCAATGAAAACGCGTTGCCGGCCCGGAGCGCGCTCCGGGCCGGCCTGGGTCGATCAGAACGAGAACTTGATGGTTCCGCCCCAGGTCCGCGGATCGCCGGGGGTGCCGGCGATCAGGCCGGTGTTGCCGGGAGCGACCTGCAGCAGTTCGATGTACTTCTTGTCGAAGGCGTTGCGCACCCAGCCGAAGACGTCGAAGCCATCGCCCCGGAAGCCGGCGCGGAAGTTGGCGAGCACATAACCGTCGATCTTGGTGTAGATCGAAGGCGAAGCGTTGGACTGGAAGTCCGACCGGTAGTTGCCGTCCACGCCCAGGTAGACCTGCCCTTCCTTGGCCAACAGCGAGACCGGCTGGTTGATTTCGGCGCCGAAGGAGAACGCCCACTTCGAAACGCCGGGCAGGCCCTGGCCCGAGATGTCGCACTGCCGCGGGCTGAGCGCGCCGGGAACGCCCGGTGCGCCGGGCGTCCCGCCCACGGCGACGAAGGTGCCGCCGGAAAGCTCGGGCGGGCACGGCGCGCTGGTGAACTTCTTGTACTTGGCGTCGGTGTAGGCCGCGTTGGCATAAGCGGTGAAGCGATCGCTGGCACGGATCTTGAAGTCCGCCTCGACCCCCTGCGAGCGAACCTTCTCGGCATTGGCGAGATAGCCGCGCACCGTACCGAACTGACCGCCGTTGACGGTCGCCTGGAAGTTCTTGATCTCGGTACGGAAGGCCGTGAGGTTGAAGGTGGCCCGGCGATCGAAGAACTGGCTCTTCAGGCCGATCTCGAAGTGATTGACCGACTCCGGCTTCACCGTGCTGGCACTGAGCACGGGCTGATTGTTGGTGTCGAGCGGCAAGCCGTTCTGGTTGATACCGACCGTCTTGAAGCTCTTCGCATAAGTCGCATAGGCAAGGATGTCGGGCGTGAGCTTGTAGTTCACGTTCAGGTCGTAGCTGAAGTTCCAGTCGCTGACCGACGGCGTGGTGAGCTGCGGCTGGTAGACGCCGCATTGCGCCGAAAGCACCGAGGACAGCGGCGGGGTGCAGTTGATCACCGTCCCCGCGCCATCGGTCACCACGCGCTGGTAGAATCCCGACTTCTTGTCGTAGTTCAGACGCAGGCCCGGCTGGATCGTCAGTTCGGGGGTCACCTTCCAGCTAACCTGGCCGAACAGCGCGGCGCTGGTGCTCTTGAGGTACTGCGTGTTGGTGGCCGTAAGACCGGCGAGTGTGGCGGGATTGTTCGCCACATTGTTCGGGTCCGTCGATGGCGCCAAGACCCACTTGCTGGCAGCCAGACCCTGCTGCTCGGTGCCCTGCGTGTCGATGCGCTGCTTGAACCCGAAGGCGCCGACCACGAAGTCGAACCGGTCGCCGGTATAGTTGTAGCGGAATTCCTGGCTGTACTGATCCTGCTGCGAGGGGTTCTGCGACCGGGACACGACCGGCAGGCCGGTGAAGTCACGGTCGTTCTCAGGCTTCCAGTCCCAAAAACGCCATGCGGTGATGGAGGTGAACGTGCCGGGACCCACGTCCCACTTCACGCGCGCCGAGGCGCCGCCGATCTTGTTGCCGGCATTGAGGCTGGCATCGATGTCGGTCAGGCGATCATAAGGATTGCGGCTGGGGACGACATAGCCCTGCGCGGCGGCGAGCGCATCGTACTGGCGGTTGAGCGCGCGCTGGGTCTTGCCGACGCGCACGAACACGGTGCCGCAGCACTCGGGATCCTGCCGGCTGTAGTCGCCGGCAAGCGTGATGCTGAGATCGTCGTTCGGCTTGAACAAGAGCTGGCCGCGCAGGCCGAGGTTGTCCTGCTCGTTGATCCAGCGCTGGCTGGTGACGTTGTAGAGCGTGCCCCGGCGGCTGGTCGAGGCGATGGCGACGCGCGCGGCGACGGTGTCCGACAGCGGACCCGAGATCGCGGCCTTGGCCTGCTTGTAGTTGAGGTTCCCCACGGTCAGCTCGGCCCGGCCCTCGAAGTCGAAGGTCGGCTGGTTGGTGGTGATGTTGATCGCGCCGGCGGTGGTGTTCTTGCCATAGAGCGTGCCTTGCGGGCCGCGCAGCACTTCGACCTGCTCGACGTCGAGGAAGTCGAAAGTCGCGGCGGCGACGCGCGAATTGTACACGTCGTCGACATAGATGCCGACCCCCTGCTCGAAGCCGTCGCTGGTCAGGCCGAACGGCACGCCCAGGCCACGGATGTTGACCGAGGTGTTGCGCGGGTTGGAGGTGTAGACCTGCAGCGTCGGAGCGAGCTGCTGCAGCTTGACGATGTTGAAGTTGCCCGTCGATTCGATGCTGTCACCCCGGATCACCGAGATCGCCAGCGGCACTTCCTGCGCGGTTTCCTGGCGGCGGCGCGCGGTGACGATGATAACGTCGCCCCGGCTGATCTCGTCCTCGGCCGCGGTGGTTTCGCTCGCGGCTGCATCGGCCGTGGCGGTGGCGGACGTGGCGGTGGCGGACGTCGTGGCGGAAGCGGCAGCGGCGGTGTCGACGGCGGCCTCTGTCGCGAATGCGGGGACCGCGAAAACGGCGGCTCCGGCGGCGCCGGCAAGGAGGATCGAACGGACAGTCATCGGTTATTCCCTTGTTTTATGGTGCGCGGCACCGCCCCTCGTCCGGTAGGCGCCACGAATTTCCCTGGGTGATTGTGAATTTCCCTGGTTGATTGTTCAGGGTTGATTGTTCAGGCGCGCTCGCTGCGAGCGAGCGCTCAGTTCGGCTTGAGCCGCTTCTTCTCGGTCACATCGATCTGGACGACGCGGCCCTCATGCACGGTGAGCGAGACGTTGCCGAACTTGAGGCCGGCAAGCGCATCGCGAACGCTGGAGATGCTCTCTTCCAGCAGCCGCTGGGTGTCGGTGGTCAATGAAAGTTCAGGCTTGTTCATCTGGCGGTCTCCACGACCTTCCTTCCGCCCGTGTGGACAGAAAGGCAGGGCAACTGCGGTAGCCCCATTATCTCTATCTATTTAGTAGGGATATGCAAGACGAAAAAACCGGGTTCATCCCGCCGCCCGCTCTTCCCGGCGAAAATCGGGATTGTCCCTGTTGCGCAAGGCGTCGCCGAGCGTGGTCGAATCGAGCACCTGGCGATAGAGGTCGTAAGCCCGGCCGAACTCGCGCCGGATCTCGCAACTCGACTCGCTGACGCAATCCTCGCAACGGCGATAGGCATTGCGCGAGAGGCAGGGCAAAGGCGCCAGAGGACCTTCGAACAAGCGGAGAACTTCGCCGAAACTGATCGTATCGGCGGGCCTAAGCATCACATATCCGCCGGTTTTTCCCCGCCGGCTTTCGAGGATGCCGGCTTTCTTGAGGTCGAGCAGAATCTGCTCGAGGAACTTGTGCGGGATACCGTGCCGGCGCGCGATCTCGGTGCTGGTAAGCGCATCGCCTTCCTCCTGGGCGGCGATCGCCAGCATCGCGCGGAACGCATATTTGGCCTTGTTGGAAATCATCGCGGCGCCGTCTTTTCCCTACTCGTGTAGTAGGTATTTAGTCCCAAATATAATTTCTTGCAACATCGGGCTGTGTCAGCATCGCCCCGAACGCCAGGATTGCCACCGCCAGGCACACCACCAGCAGCGGCCCGCCGAAGCGCGCGAAGTCGCGAAAGCGATAACCCGCCGCCCCCATCACCACCGCATTGTTGTGGTGGCCGAAGGGCGTGAGGAAATCGAGCGAGGCGCCGACCGCGACCGCCATCAGCAGCGGTTCGGCCGGAACCCCGGTGCGCGCGGCGATGCCGGCGGCGATCGGGCTCAGCACCACGGCGGTCGAGACATTGTCGATGAACGGCGTGATCGTGACCGCCATCAGCAGCACCAGCGCCGCGACCGCGACCGGATCGGTGCTGGGCAGGTAGTCCGCGATGGTATCGGCGACGACGCGGGCCGCCCCGGTGTTCTCCACCGCCAGACCAAGCGGGATCATGCAGGCCAGCACGATGACCACCGGCCAGTTCAGGTCCTGAAGCGCGGTCCGCAAGTTCAGCCTTCCCATCAGCACGAGCGCCAGGACGACACCGCCGAACGCGACCGAAGGAGGCACGATCTCCAGTGCGCAGAGCAGGACGCCCACGAAGAACGCGATCACGCTCGGCGCGGCGCTCCGGTTCCGCTTCGCCAGGCGGCGGCGGGAAAGCGCCAGCAGCCCGCATTCGGCGGCGACCTGACCCAGTGCGTCGCGCTCGCCCGAAAGGATCAGGACATCGCCCATCCCGATCTGGAGATCGCCGAACGCGCCTTCGATCCGGTGGCGGCGGCTGGCGAGCGCGCTGACCCGGACCGATTGCTCTTCGAAGATCGGGACGTCGCCGATGCGCGAGCCGAGCAGCAGGCTGTCGGGCATCACCACCGCCTCGATCCGGTCCACGCCGCCCCCATCGCCTGGCACGCGGCCTGGCACGTCGCCCGGCTCCGCCAGATCGCCCTGTTCGCGCAACTCGTCCAGCCGTCCGATCTCGGCTTCGGCCAGCAAGAGGTCTCCCGTCGCGATGACGATGTCGCCGCGCCGGGCGAAGACATGCGCGCCCTGCCGCATCACGCCATGGATGCGCAGATCGAAGCGGCTTTCGGCGTCGGGCACCCGGCATCCGACCAGGGCCGAGCCCTGCGGCGCCTGCATTTCCGACAGGAACTCGGCCGGCCCCGCGTCGAACCCGGCGGGGCCGGAAGCCTGGCGCCGGGAAAACGCTTGCGGCGCGGCGAACGCGATCCACACCAGCCCGGCGACCGTCACCGGGCCGCCGATCAGCGCCAGCTCGAAATAGCTCATGCTCTTGCCGGTCTCGGCGACGACCCATTCATTGACCACCAGGTTCGCGGGCGTGCCGGTCAGCGAGCAGGTGCCGCCCAGGAGGGTGGCGAACGAAAGCGGCATCAGCACGCGCGACGGCGGAATGTCCAGCCGCGCGCAAACCGACAGCGCAACCGGGAAGAACAGCGCCAGCGCGCCGATATTGTTGATGAACACCGAAACGCCGGCCGCCATGGCGCACAGCAGCGCCAGCACCGCCGTCTCGCTTTGGGTGCGCGCGACGATGCGCCGCGCGAAATCGTCGATCAGCGAAGTCCGCGACACCGCCGAGACGACCAGCAGCACCTCTACCACGGTGATGACGGCCGAACTGGAGAATCCGGCGAACACGGCATTCGCCGGCACGATCCCGGTGACGAAGCCCAGCGCCAGCCCGATCATCGCGACGAGTTCCACCCGGAACCGCTCCGACGCATAGGCGACGAGCATGGCCAGAAGTATCCCGGCAATCGCCCATTGCTCGAAATTCATCGCCCGCCTCGATCCGGTTTCCCGCGTCCTACCCGCCGCCCGGCGTGCGCGGCAAGCGCGTTCGGCGCGCGGATAGCCGATAGTGCTCGCCGCGCGATGCCTCTATGGCGCTTCGACTTGCTCGCGGAGACGGAACGATGGACACCCAACTGACGGTCATCTGCCTGCTGACATTCAGCATCAATCTGATCGGCGCGCTCGCCTATGCCGCGCGGATCGCGGGGGTGCGCACCGGGCGGATCGCGGTATCGTTCGCGCTGTTCAATGTGCTGGTGCTGTTCTCGCGCATCTCCAACAGCTTCCTGGCGCCGTTCCTGGCCAAGCGGATCGAGGATGCTCTGGCGACGGGAAGCGGGGAATACCTGCTCGGCGATTTCCGGCTGGTGCTGCTTTCGGCGACCCTGGCCACGGTGCTGGGCACGCTGCTCATCCCCACGGCGCAGCGCTGGTTCTGCAGCGCCATCGGGGAGTTTCAGGAACACCGCTCGGTGCCCAAGCTGATCATGCATGCCTTCGCCAAGGGCGGGATCGGCTATATCCGCCGCACCGGCACCGTGCCCCGGCTGACGCATGTCGCCGATCTGGCCAAGCCGCGCGGCGTCTCCATCACGGTGATCGCGCTCAACGTGGTGGCGCAGGGGCTGCTGACGGTGGGCGTCGTCGCCTCGCTCTATGCCGGTTACCTGTTTCCCGAATACCGGGTCACCGCCTCGCAGCTCTCCGCGGTGGTCAACGGCTTCGCCACGATCCTGCTGTTCGTGGTGATCGACCCCCAGCTCTCGGTCATGACCGACGACGTCGTTTCGGGATCGGTGGGCGAGCCGGTGTTCCGGCGGACGATCGTGCTGCTCTCGCTCAGCCGCATCGCGGGGACCGTCCTGGCGCAGCTGCTGTTCCTGCCCGCCGCGATGCTGGTGGTGCTGGTCGCCGGGGCGATGTGATCGCACAAGACAAAGCTGGCCGGCGGTCGCTGCTCCGCCGGCCAGTTCTATATTCCCTCGGCGGAGGGAATGGAAATCGGATTAGGCGGCCGCGTCCCTGCGCCAGGCGGAGCGCCGGTTCGTCCGCCCGCGCCGCTCCCAGGCCGAAGGCGGCACGGACGCCGTGCGCGCGTAGCCGTTGCCCCAAGCCTCCTCGGAAAACGTGGCGGCGGCGTGGTGTTCACGCAGCAGGCGCTCGAGGAAGTGCTGCCCTTCCTGCCAGTCGCCGATATCGCTCCTGGCGTTGATGTGCCCGATCTCTCCGGCGTCGACGAAGCGGGAGCCCCAGTCGCGCGCCAGCGAGATCGACGTGCGGAACGGGCAGTAGGGGTCGTTGCGGCTCGCCGCCAGGAAGCTGGGGAACGGCAGCGGCGTGCGCGGGCAGGCGCCGAACTTCGCAAGCCGCTCGTCCAGGCCGGGACGCTCGATGTCCGGCGGCGCCACCAACAGCGCGCCGACGACGGGGCCGCCGTACCGCGGCTGCTCGTATTCCGCCCACCAGGCGACGGTGACGACGCCCAGGCTGTGCGCGACCAGCACCACCGGCGCATCCGCCTGATGGATCGCCAGGTTGAGCTTGTTCACCCAGGTGTTGCGATGCGGCTGGTCCCACATGCCGAGATCGACGCGCTGGCAATCGTCCCGGTTGTTTTCCCAATGGGTCTGCCAATGGTCCGGACCGCTGTTGTCGATCCCCGGCACGATGAGAACCTTGGGGGTGCGGCGCTCGAACGCGGTTTCGCCGCGGAGGGTATTGGCCATCGTCTTTCTCCCGAAGTTAGAAAGGAACTGGCCGGTCGACTCGGTTTACGTCCCGACAGGGTCTCTACATAACTCTATTTTTGTGGTAGACAATCCCGGGGCGTCCAAGCGGGGCCATTGCAAGGCGAGTTGAAAGCCTTGCGGTGGTCTTGCATTGGCGTTGCAAAAGCCAGGAGAGGAGAAGGTCCGTGCTATCCCAGAAGACGCGCTACGCCATCAGGGCGATGCAGCATCTCGCCGACAATTTCGGCAAAGGGCCGGTGCAACTCTCGGAAATCGCGCGCGAACAGTGCATTCCCGCCAAGTTCCTGACCGTGATCCTGTCGGAGCTGACGCGCTTCGGCATCGTCGAGTCCCAACGCGGCAAGGACGGCGGCTATCGCCTCGGCCTTTCACCCTATGACATCACTTACGGCGACCTCATCCGACACATGCGCGGTTCGCTCGCGCTGGTGCCCTGCGCCAGCCGCTTCGCGCACGAGAAATGCCGCAATTGCGTCGCCGAGGACGAATGCCGCACCCGCGCGCTGATGCTGCAGGTGCGCGACAAAACCGCGGAATTGCTCGATTCCTTCCGCCTGTCGGACCCGATCGAGACGGTCCCGGCCTTCGCTTCGGAGGAGGAATCCCAGGAGGCGATCTAACCCCGCGCGTTCGGGTCCGGGTTCCACACCGGCGCGCGCTTTTCGGCGAAAGCCTGCGGGCCTTCCTTGAAATCGGGGTGCGCCCAGTGTGACTTTAGCAGCTCCCAGCCGACACTGGAGGCCGTGGGCTCGGGCATCTCGGTCGCGCCCCAGATCGCGCGCTTGGTCAGCGCCATCGCCTGCGGAGAGTTCTGGCATATCGCCTGCGCCAGTTCGCGGGCCCGCGCCAGCGCGGACGCCGCGTCATCCTCCAGCAGATCGACCAGGCCCAGTTGGTGCGCGCGCTCGGCGTCCATGCGGTAGGCCTTGCCCACCAGCCCCATCAGCAGCGCGGCGCCGAGACCGACCCGGCGAGCGACGCTGATCGATTCAAGGCCGGAGACCTGCCCGACGCTGACGTGCGTATCCATGAACTGCGCCTTGCGCGAGGCGATGACGATGTCACTCTCTGCCACGAAATGGAGCCCGCCGCCATTGACCAGGCCGTTGACGGCGCAAATAACCGGCTTGCTCACCTGCACCATGCGCGGGCTGAAGCGGTTCACGGCGGAATTGGGCCGGTTCTGCAACGTGAGGCTGCCGATCTCCAGCGACCCGACCGAAGCGCCGGTGCAGAAGTGACGCTCGCCGGTGCCGGTCAGGATGGCGACGCGGATCGCCGGATCGGCATCGATGCGCTGCCACGCCCGCTCCAGATCGCCGATCATCTCGGTGTCCATCGCATTGCCTTCGTGCGGGCGATTGAGCGTCAGGGTGGCGATGCTCCCGTCCAGTTCGAACAGCAGGCCCGGTGACGCTTCACTCATGATCGATCCCTCATCCTAATTCGTATTAGATTTCTCCGCTTTACCGAGGCCCGCGAAATTCGCCAGACTTTATCGCGGCGATCTTGGCCGGATGGACAGCGCCGGGTGAAGCCATCACCCGAACCCGTTCGATCCGGCGGAACACGAACAGCCACTTCCCGTCCCGCTTCTCGTAGCGTTCGTGATAGAAACCGAAGCCGTGGAGCCAATGGTCCTCCCCGTCCTGCTGCCAGAAGTGCTGGTCCTCCAGATACCAGCGGCCGGATGCGGTCGTTTTCGTGTGAATTTCGATGTCCGGGGTATGCGACAGGTGGATGATGTCGACGTGGCCGATATCGTGGCGCAAATGGTTGACCATGTCCTCGCGCGTCCACGGGGTGTAGCCGTCGTTGTTGGACTCATGATCGGGCGCGTGGAGCGCGGTGTAAGTGTCCCAGTCCTTGAGATCGACCGCGCGGTCGCGCCGCGATTTGAGCTGTTTGATCTCCTCGACCGCGATCAGCCGCTCGATATCCGAAACTTCTTCCATGCCCCGTTTTCCCGTTCAGATGCGATAGACCCGTTCGGCGGTCCCGCCGAACAGCAGTTCGGCTTCCGCCGCCGTGCGATCGGCGGCCACCGCCTCGAAAATCTCCAGGATGTCGGCGAAACTGCAATAGGAGAGATCCACCGGGAAATTGCTTCCGAACATGCAGCGGTCGGCGCCGAACAGGTCGATGCAGGCGTCGAGATAGCGGCGGAAAGCTCCTTCGTCGGCACGGTGGACGAACATCGGCAGGCCCGAAAGCTTGCAATGCGCATTGGGGTGCCGGGCCAGCAGCGCCATCTCGGCGCCCCAGCCCGTGAACGTCGCGGTATCGTCGGACAGCGGCCAGCCGATGTGTTCGAGCACCACGACGAGGCCGTCGTGTCGCGTCATCGCTTCGGCGAGCGGCGCGATGCCCCCCGGATGGGCGACCGCGTCGTACAGCAGATCCCGACTGGCGAGGGCGGACAGGATCGTCTCCGCGGCGGGCGTCGAATAGTCGAGCCCCGCCAGCACGCGGATGCCGCGGAACGCCGGGTTCGCCATCTGACGATCGAGCATCGCTTCGATCTCGACCGCCGGCTGCTCGGGATCGACCGAGCCGATCATCGCGTTGGGCAGGCCCCGCTCGCGCGCGATACCGGCGATCCACGCGCTTTCGGCCTCGACGTTTTCCGGCGCGATGCCGGCTGTCACATGCACGCATTTGACGACGTTCGCCGGAGCCAGCGCCGCGACGTAGTCATCCAGCAGGAACGGGTCGGCGAACTTCTTCGGCAACTGGAGATTCAGGCCGAAATCGTCTCCGCCCGGCTCGGGAAAGCCATACCAGGGGTTCGCCGACGAATCCCACAAGTGCATGTGCGCATCGACGAAGCGCCGCCGTTCACCGTCCACCCCGCTCTCCCTTCGTTCACCCGGCCTATTCGACCAATGCCGCCTTCGCGCTGTCGAGCCAGCCCTGCGGGCGCAGCTGCGGAACGACTTCGACCTTCGAGTCCTGAAGGTTCGGAGCCCCGCCGCATTCGCGCCGCAGCGTCGGCATCACTTCCTCGGCAAAGGCCTGCATCTGGTCCTCGACCTCCTGCGATTCGAAGCCGCCGACCTCGAAGTCGATCATCACGTTGAAGTCCTCGTATCCGCAAGCTTCCTTGCAGCGCATCAGCACTTCGATGACCTTGTCTGGCGGACCGCAGACGCCCAGCTCCTTCTGCTGGACGATCTCGGGCGTGATCCGCGTCGACATCGGCCAGGGCGCTTCGCCGGCTTCGGCGAACACGGCGGCGAAGCCGAAGGGACCGTAGAAGTCCCAGCCGTGCTGGATGCCGCGTTCCCAGCGCTTGCGGTCACCCAGCCCGCCCATCTCGATGTGGACCCAGCGGCCCGGCGCGATGCCCCGGCGCTTTTCGCTGTCCCAGCCGAACTTGAACTCGCCGCGGTTCCTGTAGTCGGGCCAGCCGCAGCGCTCGGCCTCGGCATGATAGACTTCGATGTTGCGCTTCAGGCGGCTGTTGTTCTCGGCGAAGAACTGGCCGTTGATGCCCTTCTGCGCGCCCATCTGGATGGTACGGTCGCTGGTCATCGGCATCCACACTTGCGGATGCGGGCTTTGCAGCGCTTGCGGGAAGACGCTGATCTCCTCCATCCGGGTGGTGGTCGCCACCACCGGGTTGCCGCTGGAGTACATGTCCGGCCGACCGACCTTCAGGACGTCATCGAGCGAGCGCCCGGCCTTACCGTCTTCGAGGTACGCCATGGTCTGGGCATGGCCCCACTTGGTGTAGCTGGGCGGCACCGAAAGGTTCTCGCCCCGGTGCTGGAAAGACGCCTCGGTGAAGCATTTGATCAGCACTTCGTAGGCTTCCTCGAAGTACGCGCGGTTGCGCTCCTGATCCTGGATGGTGGCGCCGAAGTTGCGGCCCAGCACTTCGACCTCGCGCGGCTGGTAGCCCCGGCCCACGCCCATCTCGCAGCGCCCGCCGCTGACCAGGTCGAGCATGGCGATCTGTTCGGCAAGACGCACGGGATGGTGCATGGTGATGACGTTGGTCGCCTGGCCCACGCGGATGCGCTTGGTCTGCGCCGCGATGGCCATGCCGCTCAGGACCGGATTGGGGCTGAACTCCGCGCCCTCGATCTGGAAGTGATGCTCGGTCTGCCAGAAATAATCGAAGCCCAGCTTGTCGGCGAGAACCCCCTGCCGCACCGCCGCGACGATGCCGCGCTTGCAGGATTCGTGAACGTCCGTCAGCGAGCCGTCGGGAATGACGATCCCGTCCTTTCCTTCCTTGAGCGGAAGGTCGATGGTGCCGTTATAGAAAACGCCGATGTCGATCATGATAAAATCCCTCTCACCGCCGGCTCGGGTTCCGACCCTGCCCGTGCTACCGCGCCACTCTCTTCCGCGCGGCCGGCGATGTCCAATAGCTATGATGCGCCGACCTATCGGGATCGGCTATAAGCGTCGGGTTTTGCTTGCCCGGGCTTCTACCGCGCCGTTTAACTATCGACCATGATCGACTGAATGGGGAGGCAGGCGATGGCCCGTTACGACTGGCTGGTGTTCAGCAACTGCGCGCCGGGCGAGGATGACTCGTTCAACCGGTGGTATGACGAGATTCACATCCCCGACCTGCTGCGCATTCCCGGCGTGGTCGGAGCAACCCGCTCCCGGCTGTCGGCGCCGCAGCTACGGGTGAACGAAGACGGCTCGATGGACGTGTGCGACGCCGAGGGCATAAGCGCGCGGTTCGGCTATCTCGCCGTCTACGAGCTGGAAACCGACGATCCCGAACGGGTGCTCGATGAAGTCATCAAGCGCGCTGGCACGCCGGAAATGCTCCTCTCGGAGCACCTGGGCGAAGTCTACACGACCTTGTACGAAGCGATCTGACCCTTCTCCCGGCGCGACCGCGAGGCGAGTTGCCACAACCGGTGCGCCGCCTTGCCGCGGTGGCCGGGCCTGCGCATCAGCGCCCAGCTGACCATGACCGGCTCCGCCATCGGCGCTTCCCGCGCTTCCATCCGCTGTGCAAGCTCCGGAATTTGCGACGAGAAATCGGGCGACAGCGTCGGCAGGCCAAGCATGACGGCATGCTGGAGCAGCGCGTGAAAGCTGGTCTCGGCGCATGACACCCAATGGAATCCGGCGGGCGCAAAAGCCGATCGCAGCCATTCGAAGAACGCGGGGTGATATTCGTCCTGGAGCACGAGCACTTGCGCGCCCGCCATCGCCTCCGGGCTTTGTCCGTACCGCCGAGAGACCGCGCGCGGAATGAACAGCTGCAACTGATACTCGTAGAGCGGCAGGATGTCGAAATCGCCATGCGGCGGTGGGCAGAGTGTGAGGATCATGTCCAGCCTCCCGCTCTGCAGGCCCTCGAACAGCTCGGTCGGAGTCTCGTTGACGATATGGAGATCGAGCCCCGGCATCGTCGCCATGAGATCCGCGATCAGCTTGTTGCGTTCGGGCATGTAGAGCGTGACCGGATCGACCCCGAGGGTCAGCCGCGCCTGCTCCTTGGTGCGCAGCAGCTCGATATCGCGGCGGGCCTCGTCCCACGCCGCGACGATCCGTTCGGCGATAGGCAGGAGGTCGTGGCCGTTGGCGGTGAGGCCGACGAACTTGCCCTTCACCCTCTCGATCAGCGGAAGGTCGAGCGATTCCTCAAGCTGCTTGATCTGCTCGGACACCCACGGCTGGCTCATGTGCAGTCGCTCGGCGGCGGCGGTGAACGAGTTCTCGCGCGCGATGGCGACAAGCGTCCTCAGCCGTTTGATGTCGAGTTCGATCACGCTGCAAGCTCTCCCGCCGCCCCGGAGCCTGTCCACGCCGGCGATCAGTTCGCCGCGATCATACCCGCTAGCCTCTGCGTGACAATCGCCTCTGCTTCCGCGACGATCCGGCCGACAAGTTCGGCGCAAGTGGGCACGTCGTGGATCAGGCCCTGCACCTGCCCCGCCCAGACGAGGCCCGCGTCGACGTCCCCGGTCTCGAGCGCGTTGCGGCCCTTGGCGCCGGCCACCAGCGGCCGGATATCCTCGAACACCGCGTCGGGACGCGAGGATATCTGAACCACTTCGTCGGAGACCGAATTCTTCGCTACTCGCCCGGTGTTGTGAAAGCGGCGGAAGATCAGGTTGGTCGCGCGCTCGTCGTTGGCGACGATGAACTGCTTCACGTTGTCGTGGATCGGCGCCTCAGCCGTGGCGCAAAAGCGCGTGCCCATGTTGATGCCGTCCGCGCCCAGCGCCAGCGCCGCCGCGAGGCCGCGCCCATCGCCGAAGCCGCCGCTGGCGAGCATCGGGATGCGTACCTTGTCCGCGGCCGCCGGGATCAGGATCAAGCCGGGGATGTCGTCCTCGCCGGGATGGCCGGCGCATTCGAAGCCGTCGATCGAGATCGCGTCGACGCCCATGCGCTCGGCCGACAAGGCATGGCGCACCGCGGTGCACTTGTGGATGACGATGATGCCGTGCGCCTTGAACTCGTCGACGTGCTCCTGCGGCTTGTGCCCGGCGGTCTCTACGATCCTGACCCCGCTCTCGATGATGGCGCGGCGATATTCGGCGTAAGGCGGCGGGGTGACCGAAGGCAGGATCGTCAGGTTCACGCCAAAGGGCCTGTCGGTCATCGAGCGGCAGCGGTCGATCTCGCGCCGCAAGTCGTCCGGCGTCGGCTGGGTCAGCGCGGTCAGGATGCCGAGGCCGCCCGCATTGGAAACGGCGGCCGCCAGTTCGGCCCGGCCGACCCACATCATTCCGCCCTGGACGACAGGGTGTTCGATCCCGACCAGGTCGGTGAAACGCGTTCTCAGCCCCATCTGCGCTTCCTCAAAGTGCTTCGACGATGGTGACGTTGGCGATGCCGCCGCCCTCACACATCGTCTGCAAGCCCCAGCGCTTGCCCCGCGCGCGCAATGCATGGGTCAATGTCGCCATCAGCTTGGTGCCGGAGGCGCCCAGCGGATGGCCCAGCGCGATCGCCCCGCCGTTGACGTTGAGCTTCGCCGGATCGGCGCCCAGTTCCTTGAGCCACGCCATCGGCACCGAGGCGAAAGCCTCGTTCACTTCGTAGAGGTCAATGTCCTCCAGCCGCATGCCGGCGCGGGCCAGAGCCTTGCGGGTCGCCGGGATCGGCTCTTCGAGCATGATGACGGGATCGCCAGCGGTGACCGCCAGAGAGTGAACGCGTGCGATCGGCGTGAGTCCGTGATCCTTGAGCGCCTGCTCGCTGACGATCAGCGCGGCCGATGCCCCATCGGTCATCTGGCTGGCGTTGGCGGCGGTGATCGTGCCGCCCTCGATTATCGGCTTGACCGATCCGATCCCTTCCAGCGAGGCATCGAAGCGCACGCCTTCGTCCTGCGCGAAGGGGCCGCCCTCGGTCATGACCGGGACGATCTCGTCCACGAAAGCGCCCGCCTCGATCGCGCGCGCCGCGCGCCGGTGGCTTTCGAACGCGTAGGCATCCATCGCCTCGCGGCTGAAGCCGTACTTGTCCGCGATCATCTGCGCGCCGACGAACTGGCTGAACTCGGCGACGTTGTATCGCTCGAGGATCGCCTTGCTCCACGGCCCCTCCCCGATCCCGGCCTGGCGATGGAGCAGGAAGTTGGAGCCCATCGGCACCCGCGTCATGCTCTCGATACCGGCGGCCACGACCATGTCCTGCGTGCCCGACATCACCGCCTGCGCGGCGAAGTGCAGCGCTTGCTGCGAGGAGCCGCACTGGCGGTCGATGGTCACCGCCGGCACGCTGTCGGGCAGTTTCGAGGCGAGGACCGCGTTGCGACCCAGCGCGAAAGCCTGCTCGCCGGCCTGGCTGACGCAACCGACGATGACGTCCTCGATCGCGCCGCCTTCGATTCCCGTTCGGTCGACCAGAGCATCGAGGACGACCGCGCCCAGGTCTGCGGGATGGACGCCGGACAGCGCGCCCTTGCGCCGGCCGCCTGCCGTACGGACCGTTTCCACGATGTATGCCTGAGCCACCGTCACCTCCGAAAATGCACTTGTATACTCGTGAGTATATTGTTTATCATTGGGTTTCTGTCAATCGTTTCCGGGAGAGAATGATGTCCGAAGAGACAACGCCGCCCTCTCCTTTCCGATCGCGCGAGGAACGGGCCAAGGACCGCGAGGAAAAGCGCGAGGCCGTGCTGCTCGCGGCGGTCCGCCTGTTCAACCAGCGCGGCTTCCATGCCAGCTCGCTCGACGATGTCGCATCCTCGCTCGGCGTCAGCAAACCGACGATCTACCATTACCTCGGCAATAAGGAGCAAGTCCTGATCGAGTGCGTGGGGCGGGGGCTGGACTCGCTGCGCACCGCCATCGAGACCGCGCGCAAGGAGCCCGGCACGGGGCTCGACCGGCTGCGGCGCTTCATGCTCTGCTATGCCGAGAACGTGATGGACGATTTCGGCCGCTGCGTGATCCGCACCGGCGAGGAATGCCTTTCCGTCGAAGGCGCGGCGCAGTTCCGCGCCCGCAAACGCGAAATCGACGCAGCATTGCGCACGATGATCGAAGCCGCGATCGCCGACGGCTCCATGGAACCGGCCGATGTCAGGATCACTGCGTTCACGCTCGCCGGCGCGCTCAACTGGACGGCCCGGTGGCATTCATCAACGGGCGAGTGGACACCGACCGAGATTGCGGAGCATGTCGTGGCGACGCTCATGCGCGGGCTGGAGCCGAGATAGCCAGCCGAGAATTTGGGAGAACCGTATGGAAGTGGCTGTCATCACCGGGGCGAGCAGCGGCATCGGCTTCGGCACCGCGGTAAAGCTGGCAGAGGCCGGCATGGCGGTGCTCGGCGTCGGGCGCGATCCGGACAAGCTGTCCGCGCTCGAAGCGGCTGTCGGGGCGCCGGAACGCATGGCCACTCTGGCGGTGGACGTCACCGACGACGACGCGCCGCGCCGGATCGTGGACCTTGCGGTGGAGCGCTGGGGCAGGATCGATTTCCTGATCAACAACGCCGGTGTCGGCAGTCCCAAGCCGCTGCACGAAACCGACGACGACACGCTCGATGCGTTTCTCGACGTGATGCTGCGCGCCCCGTTCCGGCTTGCCCGCGACGTCCTGCCGCACATGCAGCCGGGCTCGGCGATCATCAACGTCACGTCGACGTTCGCGGTCGTCGGCGGCTTGCGCGGCGGCGCCTATTCTGCCGCCAAGGCCGGGCTGACCGGCCTTACCACCCACATCGCCTGCCAATATGGCGCGAGCGGCATCCGCTGCAACGCGGTCGCCCCCGGCGTCATCGCGACGCCCATGGTGGAGCACCGCTTCAAGGACGAGCTGTTTCGCCGCATCAACACCGAGATGACGCCGCACACCCGGCTCGGCGTGGTCGACGACATCGCCAGCACCATCGCTTTCCTGTGCTCGCCGGGCGGCAGCTTCATCAATGGGCAGACGATCGTCGTCGACGGCGGCTGGAGTTCGACCAAGTACCTCTCGCCCGCGGCGCTGAACACGCCGCGCGCGTCATCGGACCAAGCCGACTGATGGCCACCCGCCGCGATATCGCAGGCTATTCCGTCCGCTGGGATCAGGACCGCGCCGACGCGGCCTATGCGCAAGGCTGGTGGACACGCGAGACCCTGGCGGACAGCTTGCGGCGGGCCGCGGCGGAGACGCCGGACCGCGTGCTGGTAGTCGATGGCGAGGTGCGGCTCGATTGCCGAACGCTGCACCTCCGGGCTGCCTCGCTGGCGCAAGCGCTGCTCGCCCGTTTCGCGCCGGGCAGCGTGGTCTCGTTCATGCTGCCGAACTGGCACGAGGCGGCCGAGATCTACCTTGGCGCGACACTCGCGGGCATGGTCGCGCATCCGGTCATGCCCTCGCTGCGCGATCGCGATCTCATCTTCATGCTCGCGGACGTCGGCAGCCGGATGATCTTCGTCCCGGCCGAGCTGCGCGGTTTCGATTACCGGGCGATGATGGACCGTATCGGCCCGCAATTCGATGCATCGCCCGAAGTCGTGGTGCTGCGCGGCGGCCCCGGCGATCACACCGCATATGCCTCGCTGTTCGGCAGCCCTAAAGGGTATCCGCTTCCGGTGCAGGACGCCGATGCGGTGCGCATGGTGCTCTATACTTCGGGCACGACCGGCAGCCCCAAGGGCGTGCTGCACAGCCACAACTCGATCAACGCGCTGATCCGCCAGCTCGGCCGGCACTGGCTGGCCGAGCCGGGCGACAAGTTCCTCGTCCCTTCGCCGATCGCGCATATCGGCGGCTCGATCTACGCATTCGAGATGCCGCTGCTGCTGGGCACCACCGCGATCCTGATGGAGAAGTGGGATGCCGACCACGCCGTGCGCCTGATCGACGCGGAGCGCTGCACGCATACGGCGGGCGCGACGCCGTTCCTGACGCAGATCCTGGAGTCCGCGCGCAGGGCGAACACTCGCCTGCCCTCGCTCAAGCTGTTCATCTGCGGCGGGGCGTCCGTCCCGCCCTCGCTGATCCGGGGGGCGGCCGACTATTTCGACAACGCCATCGTCACCCGCGTCTATGGATCGACCGAGGTTCCGGTCACCACCGTCGGCACCATCGACCGCGACGACGTGACCCATGCCGCCGAAACCGACGGCGCGCCCGGCATCGCCGAAGTCCGTCTGGTCGCGGACGACGGGGTCGCGGGGGAAGAAGGTGAGATCCGCGCACGCGGAGCACAAATGCTGGTGGGCTATCTCCATCCAGAGGACGAGGCGACCGTGTTCGACGATGAGGGTTTCTACCGATCCGGCGACCTTGCCCGCCGGATCGACGGCCGGTTCCTGGTGGTCAGCGGCCGGTCCAAGGACATCATCATCCGCAAGGGCGAGAACATCTCGCCCAAGGAGATCGAGGACATCCTCGTCGACCACCCTGGCATCGCCGAGATAGCCATCGTCGGCGTGCCGGATGAAAAGACCGGCGAGCGCGCCTGTGCCGTGATCGTGCCGCGCGAGAAATCGCGGCCGGACGTCGCCGCCTTGCGGGCGTTCCTCGATGCGCAAGGGGTCGCGACCTTCAAGGTGCCCGAGCAAGTCGACTTGCGCGACTCATTGCCCAAGAACGACGCCGGCAAAGTGCTGAAGCACGTGCTCCGCGCCGAACTCAAACACACCGGCCGGGAGGGCTGACGACGATGGAATTCGGTTGGACCGCCGACGAAGCGGGGCATCGCGCGCGGGTGCGCGGGGTGCTCGACCGCATGCTGCCCGAAGACTGGGAAGCGACCTCGATCCACGGCCCCGGCAGCGACGAGCAGACCGCGTTCTCCAAAGTATTCTGCCCGGAACTCGCGGACGAAGGTCTGCTCTATCCGCATTGGCCGAGCGAGCACGGCGGCGAGGACGCGCCGATCTGGCTCCAGTTCATCCTGGGCGAGGAGATGTGGGCGGTGGGCGAGCCGCGCGGGCCGCAATACATGAACGTCAACTGGGTCGGCCCGGTGCTGATGCGCTTCGGCACCGAGGTGCAGCTCGCCAAGCACCTGCCGCCGATCCGTGCCGGGCAAGCGGTGTGGTGCCAGGGATTTTCGGAACCTTCCGCCGGATCGGACCTTGCCGCACTGCGCACCAGCGCGGTTCCAGTCGAAGGCGGATACCGCGTCACCGGGGCCAAGATCTGGACATCCTATGCGGGCCACGCGGACACCTGCTTCCTGCTGGCGCGGGTTCCGGCCACGAGCGGCGGCCCGGCGGGCAAGGCGGGTATCGTCATCCTGCTGACCGACATGACATCGCCCGGCATCCAGGTGAAGCAGATCCCCGCCCTGATCGGCGAGGGCGACATCCACGAGGTGTTCTTCGACGATGTCTTCGTGCCCGAGGCCGACCGGCTCGGCGCCGAAGGGCAGGCCTGGGAGATCATCAATTTCGCGCTGCAGAACGAGCGGGTCGGCATCCCCCGCTACGAATTCTCGCGCCGCATCCTCGACCGCGCGGTGGCCCGGCTGAAGGCGCAGGGCCGGTGGAGCGACCCGGTGGTGCAGGAACGCGCTGGTCGCGCGCTGATGCTGTGCGAGGCGGCGCGGATGCTGGTTTACCGGATCGTCGACGGCAAGGCGCGCGGAGTTCCGCCCGACGAATTCGGCAGCGTCGCGCGCTGGTCGGTGGTGCTGGCCGACAACGGCGTCAACGAATTCCTTACCGAATTCCTGCCCGAAGGCCTGCTCGGCGGCGACCCGCAGCAGCAGGCCCACCACCAGCGCGCCATCGCCGCCGGCATCGCGTCCGGCGCGGCGGAAATCCAGCTCAACCTCACCGCACGGCGCTGGCTCGGCCTGCCCGGAGAATCCAAGCGATGAATTTCGAACCGACCGAAGACCAGGCGAGCATCCTCGCCGGCCTCGACCAGTTGCTCGCCAGCCTCGCGCCCGAGATGCCGACCGAGCCGCTGTTCGCATCTTATGCGGCGAAGCTGGATCAGGCGCTCGCAGAAGCCGGTTTTCTCGACATCGCGCGCGAGGAGGGGTTCGGGATTCTCGAGGCCGCGCTGATTACCGAACGGCTGGCGCGCCTGCCCCACACTGTCGAGGCTGCCGCGTCGTCGATCGTCGCCCCTGCCTTGCCGGTCGCGGCGGGACTGCGGCCCCTATCGCTGGTATCGGGCGATGCGCTGAAACCCGCGCGTTTTTTGACACTTGCGCGCGTTCTGGCGGTCGATTGCGGCGATTACGCGCTGATCGTCGAAGTCAACCCCGACAACGTCGAGCCGGTCGAAAGCCTGTTCGCCTATCCTTATGGCCGGCTGAAATCGCTGGACGGCATCGAATCGCAGCGGATCGAGGACGTGGCCCCGCTGCGCCGCCGCTGGCGGATCGCACTGGCCGCAGAAGCCGCCGGCTGCATGGCTGCGGCACTCGATCTGGTGGTCGACCATGTGAAGACCCGCCATGCCTTCGGCCGTCCCCTCGGCGCGTTCCAGGGCATCCAACACCGGCTGGCCATGGCGGCGGAGACCGTCGAATCGGCCAAGTGGCTGGCATTCCGTGCTGCGTGGTCGGACAATGAGCAAGATGCGGCGACGGCCGCCGGTTTCGCCCAAAGCCGGATCGCGCAACTGACGTTCGATCTGCACCAGTTCATCGGCGCGATGGGGCTGACGCTCGAATTCCCGCTGCACTATTGGACTTACCGCCTGCGCGCGCTGGCGGGAGAGCTTGGTGGCGGAACGATGCAGGCCCGCGCCGCCGCAGCAGCCGCCTGGCCGAACTAGCGATCCAGCGATCCGGCTATTCGTCCCGCACGAACTGGGGGATGACCGAGCCGTCCCCGCGTGTCTCGAACATAACGCGCACCCGATCGCCCACATCGGGCAAGGCATGGCCTTCGACCGCGCCGCTCATCATCAGCGGTCCTTCGTCCAGCTCGATCAGCAAGACGTCGTAGGGCGGATCGCGGTCCGGCCAATAGCGCTGGTGGAAGGTGATCTCCGACAGCACCCGGCCCCCGCCGCTCGCTTCGCTCCAGGCGAGGTTTTCCGACAGGCAGTCCGGGCAGGCGGCCATTGGCGGAAACCGCCGGTTGCCGCAGTCGTGGCACTGCTGGAGCATCAGGCGATGCGCGCGCGCCCCTTCCCAGAACGGATCGAGCAACGGGTTCTTGGACGATGCGTAGGACATGCTCAGAGACCATCCATGTCAGAGATCGGCCGCCGTGTAGATGATCGAGCGGGTGCACGGCGTGCCTTGCGCGTACTGGACGATCTTGCAGTCCGGCACCTGCCGCGCCCCGCCCTCGCCCCGGATTTGCCGCACCGCTTCCACGTTGAGCGCCCAGCCTTGCAGGTAGGAGTTCGACAAGTGCCCGCCATCGGTGTTGACCGGCAGCGCCCCGCCCCGCGCGATCGCCCCGCTCTCGACGAAGGCGCCGCTCTCCCCGCGCCCGCAGAAGCCCAGCCCCTCCAGCGCGAACAGCACGGTGGGGCTGAAATTGTCATAGACCATCAGCGCGTTGACATCCTGCCGACCGATGCCGGCATTCCGGTACGATTCCTCGCCCGCCAGCCGCAGGTGGTCATAGAAACAGTCCTTGTCGTATCCCAGGATCGACGAGGTCGCGAGGCCGTCGTAGCCGCCGCCACCCGCGATCAGCACCGGGGCCTTGCGCAAGTCCCGCGCCCGCTCGGCCGACGTGAGGATCAGGCAGACCGCGCCGTCGTTGATCAGACAGTAGTCGAACAGCCTGAGCGGCGCGACGATGGGGCGGGACGCCTCATGATCGTCGAGCGTGATCGGCGTCTTCATCACCGCGTCCGGGTTGAGGCAGGCGTGTTCGCGGATAGCGACGGAGACGGCACCCAGCTGGCGCGTCGTGGTGCCGTAGAGCGCCATGTGCTGGCGGAACATCAGCGCATAGGCCGCGCCCGGCGAGGTATAGTTCCACGTGTCCCACAGCGAGGGGATTTCGTCCCCGCCATAGTTCATCCGGCGCGAGCGCCCGATATTGGCATAGAGCAGCGCGATCGTATCCGCCTGCCCCGTCGCGATGGCGCTGGCGGCTATCAGGATGCCCATGCCGGACATCCGCCCGTGCGCCGGAAACTGCATCGTCCAGCGGGGATTGAGGCCGAGCGTCTCGCCCATCACGGTGTAGTCGGGGATGCGACAGATGCCGAGGCCGTCGACCTGGTCCTTGCGCAGCCCGCAATCGTCCAGCGCCTTGCGGAAGGCTTCGGTCGCCAGCGAATACTCGTCCCGGTCGGGGAAGCTGCCGTAGGCGGTGTGTCCGACGCCGGCGACCGCGACCTTGTTCCTCATGCCTCGACGATGCCTCAGTCGCGGTAGCGGTCGGGAATCGGGAAGCGGAACAGCCGAGCGGCGTTCAGACCCAGCACTTTGGCCCGCGTGTCCTCGGCAAGGCCGCCCATCTGCCGCTCGATCGCCGCCGCGGAGTGCGGGAAAGTGCCCTCGTGGTGCGGGTAATCGTTGGCCCAGCAGAAGTTGTCGGCAAGGCCATAGGGCTCGATCAGGAGCATGCCCGAGCGGTCTTCCTCGAACGTGGCGCCACCGTGGGCGCGGAAATAGTCGCTCGGCAGCCCGTGCTTGAGCTTCGGGCGCACCCACATGTGGTGCTTGTGGCATGTCTCGTCCATCAGATCGAGCAGCGCGGGGATCCAGCCGACGCCCGCCTCGACCGAGGCGAAGCGCAGCTTGGGGAAGCGGTCGAGCACGCCCGATCCGCACAGGACCGCGATCGGTTCCGCCACCGTCTGGTGCGAGCCCGCGCGGTTGATGATCGCGCCGCCGTTGCCCTTGGCGGTACGCGGATCGTGCCCGGTGGCGACGTGGAAGGTGATGGTCAGCTCGGCGTCGTTGATCGCCGCCCAGAGCCGCTCGAAATCGGGGTGGTTGTACTTGCGGTCGATGTTGCGCGGGATCGGCGAGTTCGGCAGCAGGATCGTGGTGAAGCCCAGCCTGGCCGCTTCCTCCACGGCTTCCACCGCACGGTCGACATCGCCCGTGCTGACACCGGCGGCGAATTTCATGCGGTCCTTGTAAGGAGCCGAAATCTCAGCCGCCCAGGCATTGTAGATGTCGAACTGCGCCTGGGCGAAATGGGGGTCGGCGGTCCAGAACGCGCCCAGCATCGGGCCGTTGGGGAACAGCAGTTCGGCGTCGATGCCATCGCTGTCGAGATCGGCCACCCGCTTCTTCAAGTCGGCTTCGGGATCGTCGCCGATCTGGTCGGCATGGGCGCGATAGGCGTCCTCGCCAGTGAGCTGCGAATCGATGATCCGGCTCGCCACCGCGCCCTCTGCGATGAGGAAGCGCGCGCCGTCCTCGCGGACTTCGATCCGGGGCAAGCGATCATGGTATTTCGCGTCGATCCTCTCGCGGACCAGCGAGCGCGGAGGCGTGATGTGCGTGTCCGCCGAGACCATGAAATACTTGCGCGCCGCGTCGGGCCGGGCCGAACGGCTCCAGTCACCCTGACCGGGGGTCTCACGCCGCCAGCTATTGTGCTGGTCAGCCATTGTTTCAACTGGGGACATGCTCAACCTCCTGCCCCCGATATAGGCAAAAACGACGCGATCTTAAGTCCAAACTGAACCTTCCATCGCCTTAATACATATATCATTTAGGCAACGACGGGGCAGATGTGCGCCCGGCCCCGGTCACATGCCGAATTCGAACAGCAGGCCCCGGTTCGCGTCCGCCGGCACCATGATCCGCTTGTCGGTCGAGCCCGGCACCGCATCGACGCCCCGCTCCCGGAAATAGGCGCGGGCGGCATCGAGATCCCCGACCCCGATCAGGGTCGAGCGAATGCCCTGGCCCGAGCGGCGGACGTAGTCGCGCAAGGCGCCCTCGCCCGTTGGCGCCAGCACTTCGATCACGCCGCCGCCGACCCGCAGCCCGACGGCCGTCCCGGCGAGCACCGGACGCGGCTCCTCGTACACGGTCTCGGTGGCGAAGAACCGACGCAGGAAAGCGACGCCCGCGTCCAGGTCGTCCACGGCGATGGAGTAGCCGACCTGACCCGACATGCCGAGCGGATGCTCATTAGTCCAATAGTCCAGTGGCAGCGTCGGCCGCCCCAGCAGCGGCCATTCCCGCCCGGCGAACGCCTGATCGTAGAACTCGAACGAGACGCCCAGGGTGTCGTCGGGGTGCGTGTGCAGGGCGTGGCCGATGTCGCGGATCACCCGGATGCCCTGGTCGGCGATGACCCGGCGCACCTGCTCCATGTCCGCCTGATACTCGATGCCGAGATGGAACGGGCCGTAGCGGGCATTGAGAAGGTATGCTTCCGGCACGAAGATCTCGAACAGCACGTCGCCGAACGACATCAGGCAGGCATGGAACGCCGGAGACGGCAGGTCGAGCACGAATTCCGCGTCGTAGAGGTCCTTGAAGCACTGCACGCTGGCGTCGAAATCCTCGACGACGATGTTGGTGTGGTTGATGCGGGTCGCGGAAATCTGCTCGGCCATCTCGTCCCTCTCGCTTTTTTAACGCGGTGTCGAAATCGCCTTAGAGTAATTTCGAGGCAGGTGAAATCACCCCAGATGCTTCTTGAAGAAGCGGGAGATGATTCCGTATGCGTCGCGGGATTCGGGCAGGCCGGCGCCATAGATGTAGCAGTGGCCGAGCGACTCGCCGACGATCAGGGTGGATTCCACGCCTGCCGCCAGCAGCGCCGAATTGGTGTAGATCGCCGGGCTCATGTCCATCGCCCGGCTACCGGTGATGACCAGCGTCGGAGGGAACCTGGCGATCACGTCCTTGTGCAGGGCGGCGGAGATGATCGGGTCCTTCACGTCGGCGCCGGCGAAATAGCCGAACGTCAGCTTGTCGAACGCGGCGGCGTTCTTGCCCGGCTCCGCGCCCGGCGCGGGCGGGGGGAAGTTGCCGTCGACATAGCCGGCGATATAGGCCGAATCACCCCAGCGGAAAGGCGCCGCGCCCGCGCCGAATATCCCGATGGCTCCGGGTTGCGGAACCTTGTCACGCGCGAACCAGGCCGCCGCCTGGCCGCTCAGCGCGCCGCCCGCGGAACAGCCGTAGATGCCGATCTGCTTCGGCCTGTAAGTCTTCAGCAGTTCCTTGTAGACGGCCGCGACGTCTTCAACCGCCGCCGGATGCTTGAATTCGGGCGCCTGCCGATAATCGAGGCTGATGACCTTGAACCCGCCGACCGAAGCGATCGGCATCGATTCCAGTTTCGAGCACGAATCGAAGCACTGCGAGAAGGCCCCGCCGTGCAGGTTGATCAGCACCCGCTCGCGATCGAACGGCTTGCCCTTGGGCGTGAAGACGCGGGCGGGAACGCCGGCGATCCGTTCCTCCTTCATGTCCGTGGGATAGGCGGACGTCATCGCGGCGACCATCGGGGCCAGCGCGCCATCCATCATCTTGCGCACCGCGGCGATGTCCGTGGGAAGCGTCTGGGTGATGCCCTTGAGCTTCGACGCCATGCGCAAGCCTTGGGCGATCTCCTCGCTCGCGAGGTTCGACGGGGGGAGTTCGAAAGCGGGGACCTGAACCGTGCCGTCCTCCTTGAAGGTGGGGCGCGGCGGCGGGGCATCCTGCGCCAGCGCCGCCGGCGCGGCCGCCATCGCGGCGATCGCCAGGGGCCAGAAGACCATACGTGCTGAACGGATCATACGACTCTCCCCCTATCGGCTTGTTGCCGGAGGCATACCGCAATACCGGTCGAACTCCATCGCCGGCTTGCGCGCACCGCTGGGCGAAAATACATATATGATTCCGCCGGCAGTCCCAATGCGCGCATATAGGCCGCCAAGGCGCGCGCCCCCGATCAAAGGGAGGGAGGGCCGGAAGGGAGGAGGAAATCATCCATGTCGCTGAAGATCGTCAAATCCGCGCGCCGGGTGCTCGACCTGCTCGAATACTTCGCGACCATCCGCCGTGCGGCCAGCGTCTCCGAGGTGGAGCACGCGCTGGACATCCCGCAATCGAGCGCTTCGGTGCTGATGCGCAGCCTCGTCGCGCTCGGCTACCTGGAATATCTCCCGTCGGAGCGCCGCTTCCGTCCCACGCTGCGGGTGGCGAAGCTGGGCGACTGGGTGCAGCACGGCCTTCCCGGCCCGCTCACGGCCGAACTGGAGATGCTGCGCAACCGCCTGCAGGAAACCATCATCCTTGGCCGGCGGCAGGGTGCGCAAGTCGAATTCATCTATCTCCTGATGGCGGACCGGGCGATCCAATTCTACGCCCGCCGCAATTCCCTGCAACCGATGACGCTGGCGACGGTCGGCCGGGCCCTGCTGGCGCAACTGCCGGAGTCCACCGCGCGCGGCATCATCCGGCGCAACAACGCCGATGCCCTGCTGCCGCTCCACACCGTCAACGAGGCCGACCTGCTGCGCGCTCTGGAACACGACCGAGAGGCGGGATTCTCCGAAACCCAGGGTTCGTTCGGCGGCGAGCGCGATTTCCACGTCATTGCCAAGGCCCTGCCCCGCATCGCCGACGGCGAGCAGCTCGCGGTCGGCGTGGCGGGTCCGAAGTCCCGCATGATCAAGAACCGGGACGAAGTGCTGCATGCGCTCGACGAATGGATCGCCCGCGCTGTCTCGAGCAACGAGGGGTAGAGTGATTTCGAGGCAGGTGGCATCACCTGTCGGCTCGAAAATCACGGCGGACGAAGGATATGCGCACTCGTTCCGGTTCGTTCTGGACCGAGTCTAGAGCGGGATAACAATGGATTGAGCCACTTTCGTCATTGCGAGGGGCGAAGCCTCGCGGCAATCCAGGGCGGTGCAACGCGGCCCTGGACCGCTTGACAGACAATACGGTTGCTGAGCGGCTGTTGCAAAACAGCCAGCCGAAGGGCTCGCAATGACGAAACAATGTCAAGTCATCAGGCTCTAGCCGCCGCGTCAGATATCGACGACGATCTTGCCAAAGTGCCGTCCCGACTCCTGATGACGGAAGGCATCGGCCAATCGCTCGAGCGGAAAGTGGCTGTCGATCACCGGGCGAATGCCGTTCACTTCCAGCGCGGCGATGAAATCGAGCTGCTGGGCCGGGCTGCCGACCAGCAGCCCGATCATGCGGATCTGCTTGGCCAGCAGCAGCACCGTGGGGATCTCCCCGCCGTATCCCGCAAGCGTGCCGATCACC
>DATEEP010000087.1:0-17321 GCA_035281095.1 Novosphingobium sp.
TCGAAACCCAGCTTGTCCGCCAACACGATCTGCTCGATGTTGTCCCGATACGCCATCCGTTCCGCCATCCGCTGACCCCACGGATGCTCACCCGCCCAAGGCTGCGGTACGTCAAACTCATACAGTAGACCCAGATCCATCCTCTGCCTCCTTATGTAACGATGAAATCAATTGTGATGAATTTGATGATCTCTTTCAACATTCTGCAAGGCTTGTCTCGTAATTTCATAATTGCGTTTTTTCCCGCGTATATATGCATTTGTCGCCGGGCCGCCTCGGAGCCGGCTGAGACACGACGAATCCGCGGCTTCCGGCGCACCTGCATAATGACATATTTTCTCCGGACGCCTTGCCGGGGTGCGGGGATCGCGGCAGTTTCCGCCCGGCGCGCTGCCATGACAATACCCTTTGAGACAGCGCCGCGCGGGATGAGGACCAAGGTGAAGATGGTGGCTCAGCCGACCGCCCGCCTGAAGCAGCCACTGAAGCAGCCCCTGTAAAAATCGAGTTTTGGACGAGGAAACCCACCCATGCCCCTGCAGCATTCATTCGAGATATTCGATATCCACCAGCACGTCGGATCGACAGGCGATGCCCATGGCCTGGTGAGCGAAGGGCAGAAAAGCGGCGCCAACCTTGTCGATGCGGAAGTGACCAACCGCGTCGCGTTCATGGATGACGTCGGGATCGCCAAGTCCGTCGCCATTCCCGGCCATCATTACAACCGGACCGAGGGCATCCGCGCCACCATGGCGGAGAACGATGCGATCGCCCGCTATCGCGACGCCAACCCCGAACGCTTCCCGATCGCCGTCGGCCTGATAGAGCCGCTCGACCAGCAGGCCGCTCTCGACGAGGTCGTGCGCATCGCCACCGAATTGAAGTTGCAGGCCGTGAGCTTCCATACCGAATTCCAGGCAGTCACGCTGGACAGCCCGTGGATGATGAAGATTCTCGAGAAGATGTTCGAGGTCGGCCTCGTGCCGCTGCTCCACGCCTCCAACGTGGTGCTCCACGAGGCGCTGTGGCGCCTGGCGAAAGTCGCGCGCGCCTTTCCCGACCAGACCATCGTCGCGCTCGAGCCGTTCTACACTTTCGACAATATCCAGCAGTGCGAACTGATCGCCGAGATCGCGCCCAACGTGATCTTCGACACCGCCTCGACCGCCGTGATCGGCCCGATGATCGACCTGATCCGCAAGATCGGCTCGGACCGCGTGGTCTTCGGCAGCCAGTATTACTCGGCGATGGGAGCATACGGCAGCAACCCGTTGACGCCCTATGGCAAGATCGTGGCACAGAGCATCATCGCCACCGACAAGCTTTCGGATGCGGACAAGGCCGCCGTGCTCGGCGCGAACGGACGCCGCATTTTCGGACTTTGACGCCATTCCGGCTCCACGCCTGACCTAGCATCGGCTACAGCGGCCGAGCAACCAGCCATGTTTTTTCCGTAACAGTGGAAAAACATGGCTGGTTGCTCGGTTCTGGCTTGGTTCGCCTAGTGTGGTATCGTACTTACTAATTCGAATTAGGTGTCAAATTCACGACAACCTCAGCTTTGTCCCGCCCTTGCCCGACGGCCGCAGAGGAACAAAAAAGATTTAAAACAGGGAGAGAGACGATGACCAAACAACATATGGATTCCCGCGTGGCGCGCCGCCGTGTCCTGCTGGGGGCAAGCGTGCTGGCGATCATGGCGACGCCCGCGCTTGCGCAGGAGGCCGAGGAAAGCGTCGGCGTGGCCGACATCGTCGTCACCGCGCAGAAACGCGAACAGAGCCTGCAGGACGTGCCGATCGCCATCACCGCGATCTCGCAGGATACGATCAAGGCCAACCGCATCGTCAATGTGCTGGACGTCGCGGGGCAGGCGCCCAACCTGAGCATGCGCCAGACGGCCGGCAGCGCCGGCATCCCCAACTTCATGATGCGTGGATCGGTGAGCTACGGCAACGTGGCCGGAACCGACAAGGCGATCTCGCTCTACCTCGACGGCGTCTACCTTGGGACCGCATCGGGCTCGACGTTCGACCTGCCCGATCTGGAGCGTATCGAAGTGCTGCGCGGGCCCCAGGGCACCCTGTTCGGCCGCAACGCCACCGCCGGCGCGATCAGCATCATCACCCGCGATCCCAGCGGCGAATTCGGCCTGACCCAGCAGCTGTCGTATGGCAACTACAACCAGCTTCGCTCATCGACGCGGGTAGAACTGCCGCAAGTCGGACCGTTCAGCGCTTCGATCAGCTATACCCACAATGAGCGGGACGGCGACGTCAGGAACCTGGGCGCGGGTAAAGTGTGGGACCGCACCGGGGCGATAAACTCCCCGCAAAAGGGCCTTGCGGTGTCTCCCAAACGCCTGGGCGACCAGAATACGGAGTCCGTGTTCGCGGCGCTGAAATTCGAGCCGAGCGACAGCTTCAAGATGGTCTACAAGTTCGACTGGATGGAGAACAACTTCACGCCCGAAGCCGCCGGAACGGTCAGCCTGACTCCCGAGCGACTGGGCGCCGCCGGGAACGCGCTCGCGGCGGCCTATGCCGCCAACGGCGTACCGATCATCAGCAACGCAAAAAAGCCCAAGGAAATATGGAACTGGTTCGCCACGCCCGGCTACCAGACGATGAAGGGGCATAGCCTTACCAGCACGCTGGTCCTCAACGACAGCCTTACCCTCAAGAACATCGCGGCATGGCGCAAGTCCCTCATCTACGTGAACGGCAGCTTCGACAGCCTTGGCCCGCTGGTCGTGACTCCCGCGGTGGCGGTGGCGCTGGGGCAGCCCGCCAATTCCCCCCTCGTCGGCTCCCCCTATATCGGCGCGGCCAACGGCTCGGAATCGCACGTCAAGCACTGGAGCGACGAGCTCCAGATCAACTACGACTCCAAATTCCTCACCCTTACCGCGGGCGCGATCTACTACTACGTGAAGACCCAGAACGGCGCCGCGGACAACCTGCGCGGCACGTCCTATACTATCTCGCCCTTGCTCAACAGCGTCATCCCGGCAGGCGAGCGCAACGTCAATTTCAACACGGGCAAGTCGCTGGCTGGCTATGTCCAGGCCGAAGCGCATTTGACACCAGAGCTCGACGTTATCGGCGGCTTCCGCATGACCCGCGACAAGAAGTCCGGGATCGCCTACACCTTCAGGGTCGGCGCACAGCGGATTTTCCCCTTCACGTACAAGGACACCCGCCCCAGCTATCTGATCGGCGTCAACTGGAAGCCCACCCCCGATCTGCTGGTCTATGGAAAATTTTCCACCGGCTTCGTCTCCGGTGGATCCGTTGCGGGCCAGGCCTTCCCATCAGAGACGGTCAAGGCTTGGGAAGGCGGCGTGAAGGCGGACGTGCTCAATGGCCGGCTGCGCGCGAACCTGGCGCTGTTCAAGGCCGATTACAATAACGTCCAGTCCAGCGCGAGCGGTGCCAACCTCTCGCCTCCGAATACGCTCTTGCCCCTCATCATCGTGCCGGAAGGCGATCTCGACACCAAGGGCATGGAACTGGAACTTTCCGCCGTGCCGGTTCGCGGACTCACCCTGAACGCCTCCACCGGCTATACCGACTACAAGTTCTCGAACCTCAATCCGCTGACCCGGCCGCCCGGCAGCCGCAACACAATACGGCCAAAGTGGACGGCGAACCTTTCCGGACAATACGATACGGAGCCACTGTTCGGCGATGCCACGATGATGTTCCGCGTCGATGCGATCTGGCGTGCCAGTTTCTTCGCGTTGGGGAACCCCGTCCCAGCGGCGTATCAGGCTGTTTACGCCCCCATCCTCAAGGTCGATCCGATCTGGAAGGTGAATGCCCGGATCGCGGTGCGCGATATCGATTTCGGCCCCGGCAAGGCGGAGTTGGCGTTATGGGGCAGGAACCTGTTCAACAGCGTTTCGCTTAGCCAGCCGCTCGACTTCACGTTCATTACAATGGCCACGTGGGATGCCAACCGCACTTACGGTGTCGATCTGACGTTCGACTTCTAAAGCATGACCGCCCCGGCCGTCGCGCCGGGGCGGTTCCCCGTCGGCCAGAATCCTGGCGACGGTTGCGCAGGCTCTGCGCTTCTCCGAGAATCAGCCTTTCGAGCTGGGGTCGCTTCCTGCTAGGAAGCGACCGGGAGAATGCCAATGAATCTGCAGGCCAGCGCGAACCGGGTGCCGGTTTCCTCCACCTTCATCGAAACGCTGCGCACGCGCTTTGGCGAGCGCGTCCATACGGGCGAGGCCGTGCGCCGCCAGCACGGCACCAGCGAGACGCATTTCGAGCCTGCCCTGCCCGACGCGGTCGTGTTCGCGCGGTCGACCGACGATGTCGTCGAAGCAGTGCGCCTGTGCACCGCGGCGGGCGTGCCGATCGTGCCGTTCGGCGTGGGCACTTCGATAGAGGGCAACGCCCTCCCGATTCGCGGCGGGGTGAGCCTGGACTTGTCGGATATGACCGAGATTCTCAGCGTCAATGCCGAGGACTTCGACTGCACCGTGCAGGCGGGCGTGCGGCGCGAGGAACTCAACGTCTACTTGCGCGACACCGGGCTGTTCTTCCCCATCGACCCCGGCGCCAACGCGACACTGGGCGGCATGGCCTCGACCCGTGCCAGCGGCACGAACGCGGTGCGCTATGGCACGATGCGCGACGCGGTGCTGGCGTTGACCGTGGTCACACCCCAGGGCGAAGTCATCCGCACGGGCCGGCGCGCGCGCAAGTCCGCCGCCGGGTACGACCTGACGCGGCTCTATGTCGGATCCGAAGGGACGCTGGGCGTGATCACCGAAGCGACGTTGCGACTGCATCCCATCCCGGAGACGATTTCCGTGGCGGTATGCGGGTTCGCGACGCTGCAAGGCGCGGTCGACACCGTGGTCCAGTCGATCCAGCTCGGCGTGCCGCTGGCGCGGGTCGAGATCCTGGACGACATGCAGATCCGCGCGGTCAACAAGTGGTCGAAGCTGGACTTGCCCGAAACGACCACGCTGTTCTTCGAATTTCACGGTTCCGCCACGGGCGTCGCCGAACAGATCGACACGGTTGGCGGACTGGCGCGCGAGAACGGCGGCAGCGCGTTCCAGTGGGCGACCTCGCAGGAGGAACGCTCGAAGCTGTGGAAGGCACGGCACGAGGCCTATTACGCGGCGGTGAACTTGCGCCCCGGCGCGATCGGCTGGGCGACCGACGTCTGCGTGCCGATCAGCCGTCTGCCCCGATGCATCACCGAGACCAAGCTGGACCTCGAGCAGGCGAGCCTCCCCGCCACGATCCTGGGCCACGTCGGCGACGGCAACTTCCACGTGATCTTCTCGATCGACCCGCACAATCCGGCCGAACTGCATGAAGTCGAGGCCCTGAACGCCCGGCTGATCGAGCGCGCGCTGGCGATGGACGGCACTTGCACCGGCGAGCACGGCATCGGTATCGGCAAGCAGAAGTGGCTGGCGGAGGAACTGGGCGAAGGCGCGGTCGACGTGATGCGCATGGTCAAGCGCGCGCTGGACCCGCAGGACCTGTTCAACCCCGGCAAGATCTTCGCTTTGTGACGACAGCGTTGTGACAAGGGCGTTCCGGCGCCGGGTGAAACGCCCGGCGCCGGATTGGCATCAGCCCAGCTTGTCGTCGAGGAAAGGCCCGAACCACAGCCGCGTGTCGGGGTAGCCGCTGTTCGACCAGCCGCCGTCGACCACGAGGTTATGGCCGTACATGTACGATGACTGGTCGCTGCCCAGGAACAGCGCGGCCTCGGCCTGCTCGTTCGGCGTCGCCTGCCGGCCGACCGGTATGCGGTCCATGAACGCCTTTTCCATGGCCTCGGGAATCTCCGAGTTCACCGGCGTCCGGGTCAGGCCGGGGGAGAGCGTGTTCACGCGGATGCCGTATTCGGCCATCTCGATGCTGCACGCCTTGGCCAGCATCACGATCGCCGCCTTGGCGCAGGAATAGGCGCTGAGGCCGCGCGCGGGCGTCTCCGCATTGAGCGAGGCGACGTTGACGATCGCGCCCTTCACCCCGTTCTCGATCATGTGCCGCGCCTCATGGCGCACGCAGTTGAACGTGCCGATCACCGACACATCGAAAGCGACGCGCCATTGCTCCGCCGTGCTGCCAAGGATGGTGCCTAGGCTGGCGCCGTTGGCGACGTTGAAGGCGACGTCGATCTTGCCGAAGCGCTCCTTGGCGACGTCGATCATGTTGATGATCTGCTCTTCGCTGGAGATGTCGACTTTCAGCGAATGACAACGCGCGCCCAGCTCTTCGGCCAGCGCGTCGGCGCCGTTGCGGCTGGTAGCGAGCACGGTGGCGCCCTCCGCGATCAGCCGTTCCACTATGGCGCGGCCGATCCCCGCCGCCGATGCGGTGACGACCGCGACTTTGCCTTCGTATCGATTCATCGTTTCAGTTTCCCTTTTCAGAAAGGCGGCCCGTCGCGTCCGGCTGAAGCATGCGGAATATCCCGATCAGCGCGGGCAGGAGCATCGAGAACAGGCTGCCGATGACGGCCGCTTCGTGGATGTCCGCAATCACGAACACGCTCTGTCCCAGGCTGACGGTCCCTTCGGGCGCGTCCCGCCATGAAATCAGGAACTGGATCGGCATGACCGCCCATATCAAACAGGGGATCAGCCAGTACCGGGGGTTCGCGCTCGCCGCGGTGCTGGGAAACCGGTGGCCGATCAGGGCGAATAGCTGGAACAGCACCCAGCCGGTGAATATCCAGCCCAGGAAGTTGGTGAGCGGCACCCCGAACTGCCCGCTGGGATAGGCATAAGTCCACATCTTGTTGACGGTCGCGCCGATCGCGTCGTGCGGGAAGTCGAGGCCCGCCAGCACCAGCGCCGCAACCAACGGCACGAAGAAGCGGTTGGCCCCGGCAAGCCGCCAGGGCAGCGTCAGAACGGCCGCCCGCGCGATCACCCACGCGTACCAGCCCGCAAGGACATAGACGAGGATCGCCTGGATCGAGACGCCCAGCGGCTTGGGACCGGGCTCGTGATGGACGAAGGTACCGAACGGAAACCCGTTGGCCACGCTCGATGCCTCCAGCCCGAAGCCGATGGCGCTGCCCAGCACCAAGTAGATCAAAGTGCCTGTCCAGCCATAAAGGATGGAGCTGTGCACCACCACGATCGCGATCAGCATCACGACCTGGACCACGCCCGCGACAAGCGCGGGAGTGCCGCCCAGCAGCAGCGAACCGAAGAACCCCGCCAGCCAGGCAATGCCCATGCCCCAGCAGATGCGCAGCCGCGCGCCACCGTCGCTTCCGGTTTGAGCTTCATTCATTTCCATCCCCCCGTTTCAGCAAAGCCGTTTCCCAAATCAGTCTCGAAGCCCAAATCAGTCCCGAAGAACGTCGCGGTAGAGTTCGCGGATGACCTTCTTGTCGATCTTGCCGGTGGCGGTCATCGGCACCCTGGCGAAGACGATCCGGTCCGGCATCCACCATTTCGCGACCCGCGACGACAGCCAGGCGGCCACGTCGGCCTCGCGGACTTGCGCGCCTTCGTGCGTCTCGATCAGCATGATCGGACGCTCTTCCCATTTCGGGTGATAGACGCCCGCCACCGCCGCGATCTTCACGCCCGGACAGCCCGCCGCCGCGTTCTCCAGATCGATCGAGCTGATCCATTCACCGCCGGACTTGATGACGTCCTTCCGCCGATCGGTGATGCGCATGAAGCCCTGCGGGTCGATGGTGGCGATGTCGCCGGTGTCGAACCAGCCGTCCACGCCGCAGGCGGACTGCTCCGCGCGGAAATACCGCTCCACCACCCACGGGCCCCGCACCAGCAGCGCTCCCGAGGTCGCTCCGTCATGGGGCAGCGGGCGGCCTTGCTCGTCGACGATCTCGATCTCGATGCCGAACACCATCCGGCCCTGCCGGGTCCAGAGGTGCTCCTGTTCCTCCTCCCTCCCCAGTCCGGCAAGCGCGGGAGTGGAAGTCGACGAAACGCCGACGGGGCTGGTCTCGGTCATGCCCCAGAGCTGATGAACGGCAACGCCCCGCTCGTGGAACGCGACCGCCATGTCGCGCGGCACGGCGGAGCCGCCGATGACGACGCGCCTGAGCGTCCCGGTTCCCGCGCCGATGCGGACGAGGTGATCGAGGTACATCGTCCAGATCGTCGGTACGCCGCCAGTGAAGGTGACCCCTTCCGTCGAGATCAGCTCATGCAGCGAGGCGGCGTCCATCCGGTCGCCGGGCAGCACGAACTTGGCACCGTTGATCGCGCCGGCGAACGGCAGGCCCCAGGCGGTCGCGTGGTAGAGCGACTGGCAGGGCATGATGACGTCGAAGGCGGAAAAGTCCATGCTGCCCGAAAGGCCCTCGGCAAGTCCGTGCAGCACCACGGACCGGTGCGAATAGAGGACGCCCTTGGGATCGCCGGTCGTGCCCGAGGTGTAGCACAGGAACGCGCCCGCATTCTCATCGAACCGGGGCCAGTCGAACTCCGGCTCCTCCCCCTCGATCAGGGTCTCGTAGCAGGCAAGGCCCGGCAGCGCCCGCTCGGCATCGGACAGGACGATCACCGTCTCGATCGCGGGCAACCGATCCCGAATGCGCTCGACGATCGGCGCCATGTTCCGGTCGATCAGCAGCAAGGTGCTGCCCGCGTGGTTGATCGTGTAGATCAGGTGCTCGTCGGGCAGGCGCGGATTGGCGGTGTGGAGCACCCCGGCGATGCCCGGCACCGCGAAGAACAGTTCGAAGTGCCGGTGCGTGTTCCAGGACAGCGACGTGACGCGGTCACCCGGCTTGACGCCAAGCCGCAACAGCATGCGGGCCGCCTGCGCCACGCGACGATGACACCGCGCATAGTCGTACCGCCAAAGCGGCTCTTCGACGTTGCGCGAAACGATCTCGCGGGAGGGGTGCGCGGTCGCGGCGAAGCGGATGATGTCGGAGATCATCAGCGCCCGCTGCTGCATGAGCCCGGCAAGGGTCATGGCAGCACCGATGGGCTGGCTTTCCGTCGCATTTCCGAGCCTCCCTCCCAGGTCGCGTCAGCTTTCCGGCTCACCGCCTCTGGGCCAGCTGCCCTTGCCGAAGCCGTAACGATGGTGCGGGCCGTGGATCGCCTGTTCCAGCACGCCGTAACCTACCTTGTCCTTGTAGGTCGCGCGGACGACCTGCTGGGCGTGCTGGAAGTGCGGTGTGGTGCGTTCTATGTCGTTGACGTTCCAGTGCTCGCTGGTCCAGGCCAGTTCGCCCTTCCACATGCCGTGGCCCCAGGTCGGATGGCTGTAGCCGATGCCGTACATGTGGAAGCGCAGCAGCGGCTCAAGCTTGATCGTGATCACTTCGTCGCCATCGACGATGTCGAACTCGCCGCCGGTGACGAAGCGCGAACCCGGATCATCGAACTCCAGGCGGTGGCCGCCCGGCTTGATCGTCTTGAAACCCTCGGGATCGAGCACGTCGAAGGTCGTATTGCCGTTGTACAGCGGGAAGATCTGCGCGAATTCCTTCATGCTGACGCCGTCCTGGTTTTCCCAGGTGCCATAGTGAGTGCAGCGGTCCTCCCACTCGATCGGCGCCCACAGGTAGAACGCCTGCGACGGCTGGAGCGTATGGGTGCCGCCCTGCGGCTCGCCGTTGAAGCGCCAGCCCCACGAACGGTCGCGGATGCCGTAGGCATTGTCGATCACCTGCCGCTCGCCCTTGATCTCGACGAAGCCGTTCCAGCGGCCGAACTGGGTGTAGCGCTTCATCTTCGCCACCATCCGCACGTGCGGGCGGACGCGATCGGTCGGCTCTTCGTGGACCGGGGTGTTGCCCGTGAAGATCAGGTCGCAGGTGATGCCGGTGTCGTTCTCCGCGATGGTGATGCGGTTGATGCGCATCAGCTCGGTCACTTCCAGCTTGAAGGGGCCGACTTCCATCTCGGTGCGGTCGACCGGGCAGCGGCGCGAGGCGCGGAAGCTGTCCTGCGATCCGTCGCGGCGCACGATGCTGAAGGCGCAGTCCATCACGTCGCGGTTGGGATAGACCGCGAAGGCGATGCCGAAATAGAATTCACCGTCGGGCGAGAAGCCGTTGTACCAGTACCGGCCATAGGCCTCGCGATCGCTGGTATCGAGATAGGCCAGCGACTCCGCGGTCTGTTGCAAGGGCAGGTCGTCGTATTTGATCAGCACGGATTATCTCCCAACCGCAGATGAATGGCCGGGCGACGCCGCCCGAGCCGCCATTGATGTCCCGGCCAGGCCGGCGGTCCGCCCTGCGCTAGCGGACGAATTCCTCGGCGCCGAGTTCCAGCGCCTGCCGCAGGTGGCGCTGCGCCATGACGGTGAACAGCTTGTCGCCCCGCTCGGTGCGGGTGACGAAGACCATCGCCGCCACCGCGTTCATCAGTCCGTGGAACGAGGACTGGCGATAGTCCGACCAGCACGCTTCCCACGAATAGTCCGACACCCCGGCGGCGGTGAGCGCATCGTGATATTCTCCGACCAGTCCCTTCTCCAGCGCGAGCCGCTGGTCGGGCAAAAGGCAGCCGCCCAGGAAATAGGACATGTCGCGCATTGGATTGCCCGCGCCGACGGTCGCCCAATCGACCACGTCGAGCGCCATCGGCGTCCGGCTCTCGTCGATCAGGAAGTTGTCGAGGCGGAAATCGTTGTGGTTGATGCACCAGGTCTTCAGCCTGGGAAACTCGCTCGGGTAGTCCTCCACCTGGGCCAGCCGCTCCATCAGGCGCACTTCCTCGGGCTCGAGCCCGCCGGCGCAGCGCTCCATGAAGTGCGGCAGGCCCTTCTTGTAAATCTGCGCCATGACCCACTTGGCCCGGTCGGGCGCGCTGGCATAGCTCAGCCAGTCGGCCTCGAGCAGCGCGGTCTTGCCCCAGGTCGGAGCGTGCAGCCCAACCAGTTCCAGCACCGCCTTGCGCGCGACATGCTCGTCGCAGCCGGCGATCTGGTCGCCCTGGCTGGCCGGGGCCAGGTCCTCGAGCAGCAGCGCGAACTCCGGTCCGTTGCCTTCGATCCAGGCGTGGTAGCAGCGCGGCGTCTTGATGGTGCATTGCGCTTGCATATCCTGATAGAACCGCACTTCGCGCATGTAGATGCCGCCCTGCGTCGCCGACTGGCGGCTTGCCGGGTTGTCCGAAGGAAACTTGGCGACCATCGAGCGCGGCAAGTCGGGGTGGGGATCATCGTATTCCAGCAGGATCCGGCACGCCTCCGCCGCCTGCCCGGTGCCGACCGGGGCGATGGAGAAGCCGCGCACCCGGGGGCGATCGAAGCCGGCCTCGCCCAGCACGTTGCCGAGCCACTCGGCGGTGACCTGATCGCGCGCGGAAACGCCCGCTGTCGAAGCAGAACTCGTGCCGCTCACGCTGCGCCTCCGGCAGTAACGTTCGAACTGATCATGCCAACCTTTGATGTCATCTATCGGACCCGATCGGCAGGCGCGAATATCCCGGCTACGATTGTCCGCGCCATGGCATCCTCATTCCGTTCCCACCGTCCTCGCGGCTTGCCAACGAAGCATAAGCGCGTCAAGAAATAGAACGCGTTCTCAACAGCGATCCACCGGGTGATAGCTGATCTCCGGATCGGCGCGCCAGTTGCCCGAGGCGCTGTTTGCCGCCATTCCGTCCCGGACGAATCGAGAGGATATTGCCGTGAGTGAAGACCTGACAACCACGTCGTCCCGGCAGGACGAATCGGTCTGGCAAGGGGAGCTCGATTCCGATCGCGCCTACAAGCTGCTGATCGACGGCGAATACGTCGATGCCGAGGATGGCCGCACGTTCCAGTGCGAATATCCCGCGACCGGCGAAAAGTGGGGCGCCGCTCCGCTCGCCGGCGGCGGGGATGTCGACCGCGCGGTGCGCGCCGCCCGCGGCGCCTTCGACGGCTGGAGCCGGACCCGGCCGATGGAGCGCGCCCGCGTGCTGCGCAAGCTGGCCGACCTGCTGATCCGCGATGCGAAGAACCTCGCCCTGCTGCAGGTCCATGAGAACGGCAAGCTGCTGAGCGAGATGGCCGGCACCGGCCACGTCATGGCTGGCCAGGCATACTACATGGCGGGCCTGGCGGAGGTTTCGGGCGGCCATACCTCGATGTCGAACCTGCCCGACACGACCAGCTACACGGTGCGCGAACCGATCGGCGTCGTCGCCGCGATCACGCCATGGAACAGCCCGCTGGGCCTGCTCGGCTGGAAGCTGTTCCCCGCCCTCGCCGCCGGCAACACCATCGTCTGCAAGCCGTCCGAAGTGACCCCGCTGTCGACGCTGCGGCTGGGCGAGCTGTGCCAGGAGGCGGGCATCCCGGCGGGGGTCGTCAACATGGTGACCGGCGACGGCGCGACGGGCGCGGCGCTGGCCGAGCACGCGCTGATCGACAAGATCGCCTTCACCGGCGCGACCGGCACCGGACAGAGGATCGCCTCCCAGGCGGCTCTGCGCGGCGTCCGGGTCACGCTGGAACTCGGCGGCAAGTCGCCCAACATCGTGTTCGACGATGCCGACTTCGACAAGGCGATCGACGGGATCATCGCCGGCATCTTCAGCGCCACCGGGCAGACGTGCATCGCCGGCTCGCGCATCCTGGTGCAGGAAACCGTGGGCGAGGATTTCTTTCGCGAGCTGGCCGCCCGCGTCGACGCGCTCAGGATCGGCGATCCGCTCGACAGGGCATCGCAGATCGCGCCGCTCGCCTCGCGCGGGCACATGCGCAAGGTGCTCGACTATTTCCAGATAGCGGAACAGGACGGGTCGGAAACGCTGGTCGGCGGAGGCCGCGCCGAAGTGGCGGGACTGCCCGAGGGCTTCTTCGTCAAGCCCACGCTCTACACCGGCGTCCAGAACGGTTTCCGTATCGCGCAGGAAGAAGTGTTCGGCCCGATCGGCGCGATCATCCGTTTCAAGGACGAGGACGACGCGGTGCGCATCGCCAATGACACCGCCTTCGGCCTGGGCGGCGCGGTCTGGACCGAGAACGTGCGCCGCGCGCACCGCATGATCCCGCGCATCCGCGCCGGCACGGTGTGGGTAAACCAGTACCGCATCGCCGAGCATTCGCGTCCGTTCGGCGGGTACAAGAACAGCGGTATCGGCCGCGAGATGGGCCTCCACGCGCTCGACCCCTACACCGAGGAGAAATCGGTGTTCATCGCGCATTGAGCGCGCGATCGGGGCGGATCCGAGGCTGAGAACAACGCTGAAAAACAACTCCGGGCGGCAAGGCCCGAAACTGGGAGAAAGAGTGATGGCGGTCAGGGAAACCGAGCTGACTTACGAGGTCGGCGGAGTCGAGATGCGCAGCATGTTCTATTCGGACGACGCGCTGACCGGCGATCTCCCCGGCGTCCTGGTCTATCCCGACGCGCGCGGGCTGGACGATGTCGCGCGCGGCGGGGCGCGCAGGCTCGCCGAAGAAGGTTATCGGGCCCTCGCCTGCGATTTCTATGGCGAAGGCCAGTATATCGACAATTCGCAGGAGGCCATCGCTAAGGCAACCGCGCTGGTCCAGCAGCCGGAGCAGATCTACGCCAACGGCCGCGCGGCGCTTGCCGCGATGGCGGCGCAGCCGGGCGTCGATGGCGGCAAGGTCGCGGCCATGGGATACTGCCTCGGCGGCAACGTGGCGGTGGAAATCGCGCGTGGCGGCGTGCCGCTGCTCGCCGCGATCGGCTTCCACGGAGGCGCGGTCCCCCCTTCCGAAACCAGCCGCAACATCGCCGGCAAAGTGCTGCTTTGCCTGGGCGCCAACGATCCGATGATCGCGATCCCGATGCGCAACGCCTTCGAACAGGACATGGTCGCCGCCGGTGTCGATTTCCGGCTGCACCTCTACGGCGGTGTCTACCACTCGTTCACCAACCCGCGTGCGGCGGAAGTCAACATGCCCGACGCCGTGCGGTACGATCGCGTCGCCGAAGAGCGGTCGTGGGCCGAGACCAGGAGCCTGCTGGCCGAGGTCTTCGGCTGAACGGACGCGTCCGAAAAAGTTCAGTGCCGGTTCATGCCTGACCTGCTTTAACCATCGATATCGCTGGACCGGGTTGCCCCTGGCCCGGCCGGCACCGAGAGGAGAACGCAGATGTTCGGCAAGCTCAAACGCGCTGGCCTTGCAACCCTGATCGCGGCGAGCGCCATCGGCCTTTCCGCGCCGGCCCAGGCCCGCGACCGCTGGAACGATGGCGATGACGACGCGGCGATAGCGATCGGCGCCGGCATCGTCGGCCTTGCCATCGGCGCGTTGATCGCCGACCGCAACGACGACCGCTATTACGACAGCCGCTATTACAACAGCCGGCGTTACGTGCGGGTGCAAGGCCGTCCGGATTATTACTACTATTACCAGAACAATCCGAACCGCTACTACCGCGACCGATATTACGACCGCCGTTATCGCGACTACGACAATGGCCGGTACGACAACCGCTGGCGCGGCGATTATCGCGGCGGCTGGTACGGCGACGACCGCAATAGCTGGCGCAATGACCGCCGCCACGATCGCAGGCGCTGGCGTTACTGATCCGGCCCCGATTTGGAGATGACCCCGATTTGGAAATGACTATGAGGCGGGGACTTCACGTTCCCGCCTCTCGCCATTCGCGCCCTGTGCCGTTATGGCGCGCCGGCCATGGAAACGTCCGATCTGCGCATCGCCCTGTTCTCGGGCAACTACAACTACGTCCGCGACGGCGCCAACCAGGCGCTAAACCGCCTGGTTGGGTATCTCCTGCGCCAGGGCGCGGCGGTGCGCGTCTATTCGCCGGTAGTGGCGAATCCCGCGTTCGAGCCGGTGGGCGATCTCGTCGGCGTGCGCGCGGTCCCCGTGCCCGGCCGCGCGGAATACCGCATACCTTTGGGCCTCACCTGGGGCGCGCGGCGCGACCTTGAGCGCTTCGCGCCCAACGTGGTCCACGTCTCCTCGCCCGATCCAACGGCGCACCGGGCCGTCAGTTGGGCGCGGCAACGCAAGCTGCCGATCCTCGCCTCGGTCCACACCCGCTTCGAAACGTACTTGCGCTATTACAACATGGCGTGGGGCGAACCGGTGATGGTGGCGGCGCTGCGGCGCTTCTACCGCCGCTGCGACGCCCTCGTCGCTCCGTCCGAAAGCATGGCGCAAGTGTTGCGCGAGCAGCGGATGAACTACGACATCGGCATCTGGTCGCGCGGGGTGGACCGCGAGGTGTTCCATCCCGGCCGCCGCTCGCCGGAATGGCGGCACGCGCACGGGATCGCCGACGACGAAGTCGCGATCGGCTTCCTCGGCCGGCTGGTCATGGAAAAGGGCCTCGACGTCTTTTCCGACACCATCGACGAACTGCGCACGCGCGGTATCCCACACAAGGTGCTGGTGATCGGTGAAGGCCCCGCCTCCGGCTGGTTCAAGGCGCGCATCCCCGAGGCGGTGTTCGCCGGTTTCCAGCAAGGCGCCGATCTCGGCCGCGCGGTCGCCAGCATGGACGTGCTGTTCAACCCTTCGGTGACCGAGACATTCGGCAACGTCACGCTGGAGGCGATGGCCTGCGCGCTTCCCGTCGTCGCGGCGGAGGCCACCGGCAGCGAAAGCCTGGTCGACGATCACGTCTCGGGCCGGCTGATCCGCCCCGGCGCGGTCCACCAGTTCGCGGAAGGCTTGCGCTCCTACATCGGGGACCCGGCTTTGCGGGCGGCGCATGGCGCGGCGGGCGCCGAACGCGCGCGGCAGTTCGGCTGGGACGCGATCAACCAGACGGTGGCGGCCACCTACTTGCGCCTGCTGCGCCAGAAAGCGGCCGCAAGCGGCTAATTCAGCGTAACAATCTTTGCCGTGACCAGCGGATGGCGAGGATCAGCTGCAGGACGGCGGCGATCCAGATGGCGATCATCATGGCATCGGCGCCGGCCGGGGCATTCACTGGTCGCTGCGGCCAGAGCTGGTACACCGTGCTCGCCGCGAGGCCCGCAAGCGACACCGCGAAGGCAGGGACCGCGAACCTCGACCGCCCCAGCAACAGCAGCGATCCCGCGACCGCGCCCCAGACCCCAAGGCCCCAGGCGATCATGACCCACAGAGGATAAGCGTCGATCGCCTGCATCGTCTCCGGCGGGACCTTCGCGAGGTAGTCCCGGTCCCGGACATTGGTCATCACATAGTCGAACGCGCCGAACCCGTTCCACAACAGGCTGAGCACGGCGATGATCCGGAACACCATGGGAGCCGTCGCTCTGCGGCCGACTTCCGTCATGCATTCTCCCCGTTTGCGCCCCCGTCGTAACCGTGTTGTAACCCCGTTGCAGCGGCGATGCAATTTGCGCCAAATCACCCTATCTTGCCCCGATGGCCGACCTCTTCGCCGACGACCTGCCCCCCTTGCCTGCTCCCGCCGCGCGTCAGGATGCACCGTTGGCCGACCGATTGCGACCGCGATCGCTGCCCGATGTCGTCGGACAGGAGCACCTGACCGGCGCCGAGGGCGCCATTGGCCGGATGGTCGCCGCCGGCAAGCTCTCCTCGATGATCCTGTGGGGCCCGCCCGGCACCGGCAAGACCACCATCGCCCGGCTTCTCGCCGATGCGGTGGGCATGCGTTTCGTCTCGATAAGCGCGGTTTTCTCAGGCGTCGCGGACCTCAAGAAAGCCTTCGCCGAGGCCGACCTCGCGGCCAGGGCGGGGCAGCGCACGCTGCTGTTCGTGGACGAGATCCACCGCTTCAACCGCGCCCAGCAGGACGGCTTCCTGCCCTTCGTGGAGCAGGGCACGGTAACGCTGGTCGGCGCGACGACCGAGAACCCCAGCTTCGCGCTCAACGCCGCGCTGCTCAGCCGCGCGCAAGTGCTGATCCTCCACCGGCTCGATGCTCCCGCGCTCGGCGTGCTGCTGACGCGGGCCGAAGCGCTGAAAGGCCCCCTGCCCCTTACCGAAGAGGCACGCGCGGCGCTGATCGCTTCGGCCGACGGCGACGGGCGCTTCCTGCTCAACCAGGCCGAGACGCTCTACGCCGCACGCCTCGAAGAACCGCTCGATCCGGCGGAACTCGGCCGTTTCCTCCAGCGGCGGGTGGCGGTCTACGACAAGGACCGCGACGGACACTACAACCTCATCTCGGCGCTGCACAAATCGTTGCGCGGTTCCGATCCGCAAGCCGCGCTCTATTACCTCGCCCGTATGCTGACCGCCGGGGAAGAGCCGCTCTACGTGCTGCGGCGGCTGACCCGCTTCGCCTCGGAGGATATCGGCCTTGCCGATCCCCAAGCCTTGACCCAGTGCCTCGCCGCCAAGGACGCGTACCAGTTCCTCGGGTCGCCCGAAGGGGAACTGGCGATCGTCCAGGCCTGCCTCTATTGCGCCGTCGCCCCCAAATCGAACGCGGCG
>DATEEP010000088.1:0-8714 GCA_035281095.1 Novosphingobium sp.
GCGCCGACCATGCCGGGCACCGCCGCCACGGTTTCAAGGACGATGGCGCGATTGCCGTAGCGCTTGGCGAAAAAAGTGTCGGCGCACAGCCGCAGCATCTTGGTTATGGCAAGCGCGATCCGGTCGCTCAGATCGAGCGGACGATGGTGGGCCGAAAGATCGATCGGCCCTGCTTGATAGAGGTCGGGGATGTCCTGCACCGCTTCCGCTCCGCTTCTGCATTCGCAGCGGGATATAGGGCCGCTTCAGGACGGGTGCGAGTGCGTGGAGCGAAGGAGCGCGTGCGTTCCGGGCGCGTGCCGTTGCGCCGCATGAAATCGAACCGCCGGGATTGATCGGTGCCGAAAGAGCGCCGGGTGGCTTACTTCGGGCGGCTTACTTCGAGCCGCCCACTCCCACCGCGCCGGTCGAGGCCGCGACGCGGTCCGCCTGCATGTAGGGAACCGGGTTGACCGCTTCGCCGCGCACGCGGACCTCATAATGGAGGTGCGGGCCGGTCGAACGGCCGGTGGTGCCGATGAAACCGATGATCTCGCCCTTCTTGACCTGCTGGCCTTCGGCCACGTTCAGGCGCGACATGTGGGCGTAGCGGGTCTGGATGTCGTTGCTGTGCTCAAGCGAGATGTAAAGGCCGTAACTGCTGAACCACGATGCGCGGCTGACGATGCCGTCGGCGGTGGCATGGATCGGCGTGCCGACCGGGCCGGCAAGGTCGATGCCCTTGTGGGCGCGCTGACCGCCCAGCACCGGGTGGACGCGCATGCCGTACCCGCTGGTGAGGGTGATGCCCTCCACCGGCATGCGCGACGGGATGGAAACGCCGGGAAGCGGAGTGAACGTGCGGGGCGCTGCGGAGAGGCCGGCTTGGCCCGCGGCTTCGGCAACGGCGGCAAGGGCCGGCACGCTGTCGCTCTCATAGGACTGCCAACTGCTGAACAGCTTGCGGAACTGTTCGTCCTCGGTTCCCGCGACCGACTGCTTGGCGGCCTGGGCGGCGCGCAGCGGAGCGGCGATGTCGGCGCTGGCGCTGCTGTTCGCGAAAGCCGGAGATGCTGCGACAAGAAAAACCGCTGCGGTCAGACTACCCGCGCCCTTGACGCACTTTCGCAGGCGGAACTTCTGACTGATGACACCGTTTACGATCACTCGATCTACCTTATCCAGCACCTTCGCGGGGCCGGAAAGGCACGCGTCAGGCCAAGAATTTCGTTTCGCGACACACGCTTGCAGCGGCGGAAGCGATCCGGTTTTTCGAGATGGTCGGAACCCCCCGCCTTCTCGTGACGTTGGAATGGCGGAGCCCTTCCTAACAATCAACCTCGGCATAGAATGTGCGCGATAAACCGGCTGACTGGCGGGCTGAGTCGTTGAACGGTGGCTTCGGACGGCCCCTGAAGTGGTTCTTCAACAATGATTTCCACGTCGTTTCGGGATCGAGCCGCCGCTGTCGGCACACCGCGTCGAAATGGCTTGCGCCGAAACGCACGTGCCGGATTTCGTCGTCAAGGATGCGCGAGAGGATGCGCACGCCGCCCGAGTCTCCCGCCATGCGCAGTCGCTCCAGCGTCATCGGTGTCACGTCCAGCCCGCGCGCTTCCAGCACCATGGGCACGATCGCAAGCCGCGCCGCCAAGTCGCCACGAGTCGAGGTCGCCGCGTCCCACAGTCCGCCGTGCGCCGGCAGCGTGCCATAGCAGCTGCCCAACGCGCGCAGACGCCTGTCGAGCAGGACGAAATGCATCGCCTCCTCCGCCGCCACCGACAGGAAGTCGTCGACCAGCGTCTTCCCGCCTTCCGCGCCGAAGCGTCCGGCCATGTCGAGCGCGAGGTCGATGGCGACGAACTCGATATGCGCCAGCGCATGATAGAGCGCGATCAGGCCGGCGGCGGACTGCCCGCGCCCGCGCTTCGGCATCTTGTTGGGCGGCAGCAGCTCGGGCCGGTCCGGCCGGGCCGGATCGTCGGGCATCGCCACGTCGAAGCCGAACGCGAGGCGGCCCGCCCGCCAATCACGCGCCAGCTTGCGCGCCGCCTTGACCTTTTCGTACGGATCGCCGGTCAGCAGCGCGGCCCGGATGGCTTGTGCGACCGACGGCGGGTTCAAAGCGCCCGCGCGGCCTTCAGTACCGCCTCGGCATGGCCGGCCACTTTGACCTTGGGCCAGACTTGCGCGATCCTGCCGTCCGTTCCGACCAGATACGTCGTGCGCACCATGCCGAGGAAGCTCTTCCCGTAGAGCTTCTTCTCCGTCCAGATGCCGAGCGCATCGGACAGCCCGCCTTCCTCGGCATCGGTGGCGAGCGGCACCGTCAGCGCGTGCTTGGCGATGAAGTTCTGGTGCTTTTTCGCCGAGTCCTTGCTGACGCCCAGCAGCGCCGCGCCCGCTTTCTCGAACTCGGGCGCGAGCGCGGTGAAGTCCCTGGCTTCGGTGGTGCAGCCCGGCGTGTTGTCCTTGGGATAGAAGAACACGACCAGCTTGCGGCCCTTGAAGTCTGACGGCTTGACCACGCCGCCATCGGGCGTTTCCATGGCGATGTCGGGCATCGGATCGCCGATTTGCGGCAATGAGCTCATAATTGGGTCTCCACGGCGTCGATCTCCAGTGTCTCGTCGAATATCTCGCTCCATGCCGTGGCGACGGCGCGGCGGGCCTCGGCGATGCCTGACAGGACGCCGTGCCAATCGCCGCAAAGGCAGGCCTTGGCAAGCACCTCGCGCGCCGTCGCGGGCGGCAGTTCGCCATCCGGGGCGATCAGCCGCGACGCGACGAGCACCCGCGCCAGCGCCTCGCGCGCGGCAATCAGCGAAGCGGGCAGCAGCCCGGCGGCGGCGAGCCGCTCGATCGCGACTTCCATTCCCGGCTCCAGCCCCCGGCCATGGCGCAATTGCTGATGATGGACGATGAACTCCAGATCGACCAGCCCGCCGCGCATGAGCTTGACGTCGAGCGGTCCCTTGGGCGGCTTGTGGCGGGCCATCTCCGCGCGCATCTCCAGGACGTCCCGCCGCAGCTTCGCCGGATCGCGCGGTTTCGTCAGCGCCGCGCGCACGATTGCCCCCAAATCGTCCCGCGCCGCATTCGACCCGAACAGCGGCCGGGCGCGGCACAGCGCCATGTGCTCCCAGGTCCAGGCCTGCTCCATCTGGTAGCGTTCGAGCGCCGCGAAGCTGACCGCGATCGGCCCTTGCGTGCCCGAGGGCCGCAGCCGGGTGTCGACTTCGTAGAGCACGCCCTCCGCGGTGGGGACCGAAAGCGCGGCGCTCACCCGCTGGGCCAGACGGTTGAAGTACGTCGCCGGCCCGAGCGGTCTCGGCCCGTCCGATTCGCCAGAAGGATCGCCGCTGAACAGGTAGATGAGATCGAGGTCGGAGGCATGGGTCAGCGCGCCGCCGCCCAGCCTGCCGAGGCCGAGCACCACCAGTTCGCTGCCGGGAATCCGGCCGTGCGCGCGCTCGAACTCGGCGATGGTCGCGCGGCCCAGCACTTCGATCGCGGCTTCGGCGGTGCGTGACAGGGCTTCGGAGACCAGCAGCGGGTCCTGCGCCCCCTCGATCAGTTGCACGCCCAGCGCGAAGCGCAGCTCGCCGACATGGCGCCGGACCGAATCGAGCACGCGTTCGTAGTCCGCGCCGGGCTCGAAACCGTCCAGCCGCTCGATCAGGTGGGCGACGTCGCCGGGCAGGTCGAAGGCGCTGGCGTCGATCAGCGGATCGAGCAGGTCCGCGCGGCGGGCAAGGGCATCGGCAAGCGTCGGCGCCAGCGAGAGGATGCGCGCGAGCAGTTCGAGCAGGCCGGGGCGCGCTTCGAGCAGGTGGAACAGGTTGATCGCGCTGGGCAGGTTGCCGAGCAGCTGCTCCCAGCGGATCACCGCGCGGTCGGGCTCGGGCGACTTCGCCAGCGCGGCCAGGAGTTGCGGCTGGATCGTTTCGAAGCCGGATCGGGCGGCGTCGCTGCGCAGGGCGCGGAACTTGCCGGACCGCCAGCCGGCGATGCGTTCCGCCAGGGCGGCGGGCTCGGCGAAGCCCAGCGCTTCGAGCATGGCGGACAAATCGTCGGACTGGTCGGGGAGCGGCGCGGGTTTGCCAGGCGAGGCGGCAGAACTGGCCGCGATCAGCGCGTCGTAGCGTTCGGCGACGGCTTGCGTGATCGCCTCGATCTCGTGCACCAGCGCGGCGCCGTGCGGCAAGTCGTCGAGCCGGGCAACCGAATCGAGCGCATCGGGGTCGGCGGGAAGGCGGTGGGTCTGCCTGTCCGCCACCATCTGCAGGCGGTGCTCGATCGTGCGCAGCCGGTCGTAGCTTTCGCCGAGCAGCCGGGCGTCCTCCGCCGGGATCAGGCCTGCCGCCGCCAGCGCGTCGAGCGTCGCGCGCGTTCCCCGTACCCGCAGCGCCGGGTTGCGGCCGCCGTGGACCAGCTGGTGGCTCTGCGCGTAGAACTCGATCTCGCGGATGCCGCCGCGTCCGCGCTTGAGGTCGAAGCCGGGCGCGACCTCGCCCGTGCCCTCGTGGTGGGTACGGATCTGCGCGGTCAGCCGGCCGATCTCGGCGATGGCGCCGAAATCCAGGCTCTTGCGCCACACGAACGGCCGGATCGCGGCGAGAAACCGCTCGCCCGCCGGCACATCGCCGGCACAGGCGCGGGCGCGGATGAAGGCCGCGCGTTCCCAGGTCAGCGCCGAGGATTCGTAATGCGCCAGCGCCGCGCCCAGCGAGATCGCCAGCGGGCTCACTTCGGAGGCGGGGCGCAGCCGCAAGTCGATACGGAAGACATAGCCCTCGTCCGTCACGCCGCTGAGCGTCTCGACCACGGTGCGCGCCACCCGCTGCGCCGCCTCGCCGGGATCGTCCCGCTCGCGCCGGGGCAGCAGCGCCGGATCGTAGAGCAGGATCGGATCGATGTCGGAGCTGTAGTTCAGTTCCCGCGCGCCTTGCTTGCCCAGCGCCAGCGCGAGGAAACCGCCGGGTTCCGCGTCCGGCACCCGGCGGCGGATGGCATCGGCGATCGCCTGGTCCAGCGCCCGGTCGGCAAGCGCGGACAACTCGCGCATCACGGTGGTGAGCGGAAAGGCATTGGCAAGGTCGCCGATCGCCAGCGCGAGCGACAACGCCAGGCGCTCGCGGCGCAGCGTGACGGCAACGTCGGGCATGTCGGCCCCGGCGTTGTGCGCGTATTCCAGCGCGCCTTCGCCGTCGCCCGCGGCAAGGATGCCTTCGAGTTCGGGCAAGCGGTTCAGCGCCTGCGACAGGAACGGCGAATACGCCCGCGCCCGCGATAGTGCCCCTGTCCAGTCCGCGCCCATACGCGCCTGATCGCCGATGCGCGCGCGCAGGGCAAGTCGGGTTGTGCCGCCGTGGGCTCTCTGGCACGACACGCCCCATGACAAGATGGGCCCTTTCGATGCTGACAATGCCGGCGGCGCTGGCCGGTTGTGTCGCGCCAGCGACGCCCCCTTCCGGCGCGGCAAGCGCCGCCGTTCCCGAAATCCCGGTCGAAACCATGCGCGAGGTGACGCGGGTGCTCTCCTCCGACGCGTTCGAGGGCCGGGCGCCCGGCGGCGCCGGCGAGGAGAAGACGCTGGCTTACCTGACGCGGCAGTTCGCCAGGGCCGGGCTTGCACCGGGCAACCATGGCAGCTGGTTCCAGGAAGTGCCGCTGGTCGAGATCACCGGCCGGGACTATTCGCCGCTCAAGATCGCGGGGAAGGGCCAACCGCTCTCGCTCCGCTTCGGCGACGAGTTCGTGGCCGTTTCCTATCGCGCCGTGCCGCGGACCGATTTAAAGGACAGCGAGCTGGTCTTCGTCGGCTATGGCATCAACGCCCCCGAGAAAGGCTGGAACGACTATTCCGGGATCGACATGCGCGGCAAGACGGCGGTGATCCTGGTCAACGATCCGGACTATGCGGCGGCGGCATCCGAAGGTCCGTTCAACGGCCGGGCGATGACCTATTACGGCCGCTGGACCTACAAGTTCGAGGAAGCGGCGCGGCAAGGGGCGGCGGCTGCGCTGATCGTCCACGACACCTTCCCCGCCGCTTACGGCTGGAACGTCGTCGAATCGTCCTGGACCGGCGCGCAGGCTTTCGCGCGAACGGCCGACGATGGCGCAAGCCAGACCCTGGTCAACGGCTGGGTGGGCAAGCCGGTCGCCGAGCGGATCTTCGCCACGGCTGGCAAGGACTTCGCGGCGCTTTCGGGCGCGGCAAGGCGGCAAGGCTTCCGCGCCGTGCCGCTTGGCCTGAAGGCCAGCCTGTCATTCGGGAACGACATCCGCCGCTTCGCTTCGAAGAACGTCGTCGGCGTGCTGGCGGGCAGCGAGCGCCCCGACGAACATGTGCTCTATTCGGCGCATTGGGACCATCTCGGCCGGTGCAAGGCCAATGCCGCGGGAGACGACATCTGCAACGGCGCGATCGACAACGCTACCGGCGTCGCCGCGCTGGTGGCGCTGGCGCAGGCGCACGGCCGCGCCGGCGCGCCCAGGCGCAGCCTGGTGTTCCTGGCCGTGACCGCCGAGGAATCGGGGCTGCTCGGGTCGGAATACTATGGTGCCAATCCCGTCTTCCCGCTGGCGAAGACCGTCGGCGGGGTGAACATGGACGCGCTGTCGCTGGCGGGGCCGGCGCGGGACGTGACCGTGGTCGGCGGCGGCAAGTCGGAGCTCGACGCGGTGCTCGCCAGGGTGCTCGCGGCGGAAGGCCGGGTGGCGACGCCCGACCCCACGCCGGAGAAAGGCTATTACTACCGGTCGGATCACTTCAGCTTCGCCAAGCGCGGCGTGCCGATGTTCTATGTCGATGGCGGAGAGGATCTCGTCGCCGGCGGCCGTGCCGCCGGGGCGGCCTACGCGAAGGACTATACCGAGAACCGCTACCACGGTCCGGACGACGAGTACGATCCCACATGGGACTGGTCGGGCGCGCTGGCGGACTTGCGCGTCTATTACCGCCTCGGCCGCGCGCTGGCGGACAGCGGCGACTGGCCCAACTGGTATCCGGCGGACGAATTCCGCCGCGCGCGGGATGAGAGCCGGGCGCAGGGCAAGTGACCTGGCGATTTCCCCCTGAATGGCATCCGCAAGACTGGCTGTGGATCGGTTTCCCGCATGATGTCGAGGAATGGCCCGGTTTCCTTGACGCGGCGCGGCGGCAGATCGCCGCTTTCGCCAGCGCGGTCGCGGAAAGCGGACAGGAAGTCCGGCTGCTGGTGCGTGACGAGGCGAACGAGGCGCGGGCGCGGGCGCTGGTCAGCGGCAAGGTCGGATTGGAGCGGCGGGTATTCGGCGATGTCTGGCTGCGCGACACGGGCCCGCTGGTGCTCATGGATGAGGCGGGCAACCGCCGCGCGGTGCGTTGCCGCTTCAACGGCTGGGGCGGGAAGTACCTCATGGCCGGAGACCAGACCATCGGCGCGGAACTGGCGCGCGACGCCGGGCTCGAGCTGCTCGAGCCGGACTGGATTCTCGAAGGCGGCGCGCTCGACGCGGATGGCGGCGGACTGGTCGCCACCACCGAGGAGTGCCTGCTCAATCCCAACCGCAACCCGCGGCTGTCGCGTGACGAAATCGAGGGCCGGTTGCGGCGCGATCTCGGTTTCGATCGGGTGCTGTGGCTGGGGCGGGGGCTGACCAACGACCACACCGACGGCCATATCGACAATCTCGCCCGCTTCGTGGCGCCAGGCGTGCTGGCGCTGCCGCGCGCGACAGCGGCCCCGGGCGGGGCGGCCGATCCCAACGCCGCGATCTATGCCGACGCGAAGGCGCGCGCCGAAGCGTTCGGCGTGACGGTGCGCGAGGTGCCCTCGCCGGGGCGGATCGAGCGCGACGGGAGAGTCGAGCCCGCGAGCTACATGAACTTCGCGATCACCAGTCGACTGGTCGTGGTGCCCACCTTCGGCTCACCCCACGATGGCGATGGCGTCGCGGCCGTGGCGGCGCTGTTTCCCGACCGCGACACGATAGGACTGCCTGCCGATGCGGTGCTGGCGGGCGGTGGCGGCTTCCACTGCGCCAGCCAGCAGATGCCGGCGGCGGTGTGATCCCTTAACCTCGTGGTAACGGTTCGGCGCGCACCATGCGCGGCATGGTCCGACTCCATGCCCATATGCTGACCCAGGCCCTGTATCCCGCGCTCTCGCTGCGCGCGGTGATCGTCTGCGGTTGCGCCTTCGCGCTGATCGCCGCCGGCAACGCGCTGCCGTTCTAGGGCGTGATGACTTCAGCTTGAATCACTTCGTCATTGCGAGCGAAGCGAAGCAATCCAGCGCAGCGAGACACCGCCCTGGATTGCTTCGTCGCTTGGCTCCTCGCAATGACGAAGCAATGTAAAGGTCATCATGATCCAGGGCGAGCCTAACCCGCCGCCGCTTCGGCGATGGCGAGCGCCTTGGCCTTCAGCGCCGCTTCTTCCGCCGCCGCCACCGCTTTGTCCTCCGGTTCGGCCCCGCCAGGCTTGGCGCCGGGCGGCGTCACCGTGACCATCCGCGAATCGTCGGGAAGGTAGGACAGGGTCTTCAACCGGGGCGTCCAGAACGCCTTGCCGACCTTGGCCGGAACTTCCTCGACCGGGCCGGTCATGTCGGGCCGCGCGGTGAGGCCGGCGATCGCCTCCGTCATGGTGGTGGCGCCGCTGGTATCGTGCCGGAACCCGACCGAGAACAACGCGCCGTCCTGCGCCGAATACGTGCAGTTGGAGACGTTGACGCCGCTGGTG
>DATEEP010000089.1:0-9045 GCA_035281095.1 Novosphingobium sp.
AAAGTCCCGCGCGACGGCGCGAACTGGGCACCTTGCCCCTGCGCGTGCATCGAACCGCCTTGCGCGATCGGCGGCGCGCCGGGGCCCGATTGCGTGGACGAAGCCTGCCCCGCCCTGTCGGACTTGTGGTCGCGGTCCCTAGGGCTGGCGTGGGTATCCTTTTCCTCGACTTGAAGCTTGAGATGCTGGGCATCCCCGTCGTTGCGGTGATTCCATTGCAACGCGGGCCGCCACGGGTAAGTTTCAGACAGAGCGGCAGGATGACAGGGAAACAGAATGAGCAGAACCGCGCGCTGGATTGCCCTTGCAGGAGCGCTTTTGGTAAGTTGCACAAGCGAGGCGCAAGCCGATTTCGCCCGGCCTGACTATCTGGGTACATGGCAAATCACCTCGACGCAGCCCGCGCCCTGGATCAATCCGGCCGATACTTCTACCTCGCCACACGATGCGCAGTTGCTCGGCAAGACCATCACTTACGAGAGAACGCGCATAATCGCCCCACCCCTCCTCGCCTGCGACAAGCCAGCCTACGCGATCAAGCGCGCGCGCCCCGAGGGTCTGTTCCAGGGTGGCCTGACCGACCCGAAGCGGCAAGCGCTTGAGCTGGGTTTCCAGCGCGGGAAAGTCCGCACGTTGGAGACCGGCTGCGAGGGGTGGTTCGAATACCATTTCCTCGACGCGCAAACCGCGATGTTCGCGCTGGACAACATGATTTACACGATCAGGCGGCGGTAAGGCTGCCTCCTCACCACCCACACACCTTTCCCTTGTTCTGCTCGTCCAGCCACTCGCTCAGCGGGGCGAAGTAGCGCAGGATCGACTTGCCGCTGATCTCGCGCGTGCCGGTGAAGGCCTGCAACGCGTCGGGCCATGGCTTCGACGCACCCATCGAGAGCATGGCGTTCAGCTTCTGGCCAACCTTCTTGTTGCCGTAGAAGCTGCAGCGATGAAGCGGCCCCTTCCAGCCCGAGAGCTTGCACGCCGCCTCGTAGAACTGGAACTGCAGCACGAACGACAGAAAATAGCGCGTGTAGGGCACGTTGGCGGGGACGTGGTACTTGGCGCCGGGGTCGAAGTTGGCTGCGGTGCGCTCAACCGGCGGGACCACGCCCTGATATTCCCGCTTCATGCGGACCCATTCGCTGGTGTAGGTGTCCGGCGTGATCGATCCGTCGAACACGCCCCAGCGCCAGCGGTCGGTCAGGAGGCCGAACGGCAGGAACGCCACCTTGTCGAGCGCCTGGTTGAGCAAGAGGCCGATGTCCTTCTCCGGACCGGGCACCTGCGCCTTGGGCAGCAGGCCGATCTGCACGAGATATTCCGGCGTGATCGACAATGCGATCATGTCGCCGATCGCTTCGTGGAAGCCATCATTGGCGCCGTTGAGGTAGAGCGGCGACAGCTTGTTGTAGGCGCGCTGATAGTAGTTGTGGCCCAGTTCGTGGTGCACCGTCTGGAAATCGTCGGCGTTGATCTTGATGCACATCTTGATGCGCAAATCGTCCAGGTTGTCGATGTCCCAGGCCGAGGCATGGCAGACGACTTCGCGGTCGGCGGGCTTCACGAACATCGATCGCCGCCAGAACGTATCCGGCAACGGCGCGAAGCCCAGCGAGGAGAAGAAGTTCTCGCCCGTTTTCACCATCTTGTTGGCGTCGTATCCGTTCTTCACCAGCAGTTCGGTCAGGTCATAGCCAATGTCCCCCGTCCCCCGCGGCGCAACGACATCGTAGATATTCGCCCACTGCTGCGCCCACATGTTGCCGAGCAGATCGGCGCGGATCGGACCGGTGGCGGGCTGCACCTCGCTGCCATACTTTTCGCTGAGCTTGGCGCGCGTGTAGCAGTGCAGTTTTTCGTAGAGCGGCTTGACTTCCTGCCACAGCTTCTCGGTCAGCGCCGCGAATTCCTCTGGCGGCATGTCGTAGTTGGAACGCCACAGCGCGCCGGTGTCGGCAAAGCCAAGGTCGCGCGCGCCCTGGTTCATCAGGCCGACCAGCTTTGCGTAATCCCCCTTCATCGGCGTGCCGACATTGTCGTGCCAACTCACCCACATTTCCTTGAGCAGCGCCGGATCGCGCACGGTGCCCATTTTCTCTTCGATGTCCGACCCGGAAATCGGCTTGCCGTCCAGAGTGCCCTGCCCCTTGCCATAGATGCCCTGCATCCGGGTGGTCAGCGCGGCGACTTCCTCGGCGGCGGCGGGCGTGTTCGGCGCGGGGCTGACGATACCGGTTCGCAACATGGTCAGCTTGCGGGCCGTCTCGCGGTCGAGCCCCGGAGCCTGCGCGAAGCCCGCCGCCTTGCTGGCGCTATCGACGACCGCCGCGGTCAGATCGGCGCTCGCCTGGGCGGTGATCGCCGCCGTGTCGTCCGTGATGTAGGTATTGTAGACCCAGTCCGCCCGTCCTGCCTTGTTCGTCTTGTCGAGCAGTTCGGCCTCGGCACTCTTCACGAACGCGGCGGCGGAGTCCGGAGTCGGCACGGTCTTGTCCGCTTTCTCCGCCGCTTCCGCGGAAACGGCGGTCAGAGCCGCCGCGAGCGCGGCGATCGAGGCGAATGTCTTCATGGGCAACACCTTGGACGGGATCGGGTTTCGTCCTCATGCTGATCCGTAGTTGGCAGGCGGTCAAGCCGAGAGGAAGTCGACGATCGCCTCTCCGAACTGCCGTTGCGTTACCGACGACATGTGGGTGCCGGGCACCTCGACGTAAGTGGCGTCAGGCATCCGATCCGCCAACGCCCGCGCCGATCCGTTGTCATGGTCCTCCGCCCCGCAGACAACCAGCGTCGGCATCGTGATCGTGGACAGGGCCTCCGGCGGCGTGTCGCCGACCGAATGCAGCAGCAGCCGCGCCGCCACCCGATCGACCTGCATCGATTTCATGAAATTCTTGGCGACGAACGCCGGATCGCCGCGCTCGATCGTCTCGAACCGGTCGATCGCGTCGATGAAGAAGGCGCTTCGGCCCGCCCAGCCCGTAAGCCCCTCGAGCCCCATGCCGCCAAGCACCAGACGTGCCGGCTTCAGCCCGGCCAGGACCGAGCACACCGCCGTCCGCGCGCCGAGCGAAAAGCCGCCAAGGTCATAATCGCGCAATGCAAGCGCCTCCACTACCGCCACCGCGTCGTGGACCAGCACGTCCTCGGGATAGGCGCCGGGATCGTGCGGCGCGTCGCTCTGTCCATGCGCGCGCAAATCCGGCATGATCACGTCGAAGCCGGCCTCGGCGAGCCGCCGCGCATGGCCGTATTTCACCCAGTTCACATGCGCGCTGGAGAAGAGACCGTGGAGGAGAAGGACCGGCCGTCCGCTCCCACCGCTTGCCGGAAGCCGGTGAACCGCGATCCGGGCGTCGCCACGACCCTCGACGAATTCGGTGATGATTTCGGTCATGGCGAGGCGCGTAACCCAGAGCCCCGTCGCTGCCAATGACTGAATATGCGCAGACCATGAGCTTGCAGAAAGTAAGTGCACTCAGTATATGCGCGGGTATGGATAACTATGGCTATTTGATCGCCGACTGCTCGCGGCTATTGCGGCGCGATTTCGATGAAACCGTCCGCCCCCTCGGCGTGACCGGCCCGCAGGCGCGGCTCCTGCTCCTGCTCGACCGGTACGAGGGCGAGAACCAGACGTTCTTTGCCGAGATGCTCGACGTCGAAGGCATAACGTTGTGCCGGATGGTGGATCGCATGGAGGAATCGGACCTGATCGTCAGGCGTCCCGCTCTCCACGACCGGCGCGTCCGTACCCTCGTCCTGACCGACCGCGCGCGTGGCATAGTCCACGACTTGCGCGAGAAAGTAGACGGGATGATGGCCGATGTGAGCGTCGTTCTGGACGAGCACGAAGTCGCCGCGCTGCATGCCGTTCTCACCAAGCTCCGCCAGCATCTGCGGGAACGGCGCGCGCAAGGAATGCCGGTCCATGGCTGAAGCGGACATCGACATCGCCGCCGGACGCCCGCTCCCGGCTGAGGCGCCCCTTTCCCCAGCGGTCGAGGAACCCGCCCAGCCCCGCAATCGGAAGCGGATCGGACTGATGCTGTCGCTGCCGCTGGCGATCGTGATCGGCGGGCTCTATTTCTGGTGGAGCGGGCTGGGAGAGGTGTCGACCGAAAACGCCTATCTGCAAACCGACAAGGTCGCCGTGGCCAGCGAAATCAATGGCCCGATCTCCCAGGTGCTGGTGCACGAAAACCAGCAGGTCAAGGCCGGCGACCTGCTGTTCCGCATCGACCCGGAGCCATATCGGTTGGCCATCCGCGAGGCGGACGCGGCGATCGCGCAGGCGCAGGCGAACGTGATCGCGCTCAGCAACGCCAGCGACCTGTCCGGCGCATCCATCGCCGGCGCGCGCGAAGATATCGCCTTCGCCCAGGCCCGGCTGGCACGCCAGCAGGCGCTGTGGGCCCGCGGATTCACCACGAAGGCCGACTACGAGGCTTCGCAGCACGCCGTCGCCCAGGCACGCGAGGAATTGCGGGTCGCTCAGGCCGATGCCGCTGAAGCGAGCGCGAAACTGGCGAACGGCGCAGCCGTGCCTGGCGAAAACCCCCAAGTCGCCGCCGCCAAGGCGCAACGGGCGAGCGCGGAGTTGAACTTGCGGCGCACCGAAGTGCGCGCGCCGACATCGGGCCGGGTGGCACAGGCCGATCGGCTTCAGGTGGGCCAACTGGCCATTCCGGCAATGACGATGGTCACGATCGTCGCCGACAAGGGCACATATGTCGAAGCGAACTTCAAGGAGACCCAGCTTGACGACATGCGGCCCGGCCAGCCCGCCGAAGTCCGTTTCGACGCCTTTTCGGGTCTGGCGCTGAAGGGCCATGTACTATCCATCGGCGCGGGCACCGGCTCGGAGTTCTCGCTGCTGCCCGCCCAGAACGCGACCGGCAACTGGGTCAAGGTGACGCAGCGGGTTCCGGTGCGGATCGCCCTCGATGAAAAAAGCCCGCGCCTGTTGATCGCGGGGCAATCAGCGGAGGTCACGGTCTTCACCGACGGCAGGAAACGCTGATGGCCACCGCCGCGCCGGCCGAGGACGCGCCGATATCTGACACGTCCGGGCAAAGAACAGAACCGCAAGGGCTGAACATCCCGCTCATCATCGGGGTGATGCTTGCCTCGCTGCTGCAGATCCTCGACACGACCATCGCGAACGTCGCGATCCCGCACATGCAGGCCGCTCTCGGCGCGACCAACGACACGATCACCTGGGTCCTGACCAGCTACATCATCGCCGCGGCGGTGGCGATGCCGGCGACGGGCTGGCTGGCCGACCGCATCGGCGCCCGGCGGTTGTTCCTCACGGCCGTTGCCGGGTTCATCATCACCTCGATGCTTTGCGGCCTCGCCCAGAACCTCATCGAGATGGTCGCCTTCAGGCTGATGCAGGGCCTGTCGGGCGCCTTTATCGCCCCGCTGGGGCAGGCCGCGCTGCTCGACGCCTCACCCCGATCCAAGCACCCGCAAATGATGGCGATATACGCCATGGGCGTGTTGCTCGGCCCGATCCTCGGGCCAATCGTGGGCGGCTGGCTTACCGAGAACTATTCCTGGCGCTGGGTATTCTTCGTCAACGTCCCGTCCGGCCTTATCGCGCTGTTCATCCTGATGACGCAGCTTCCGCGCCGACCGGTGGTCCGGCGGCGCTTCGACCTGACGGGCTTCGCGCTCATCGCGATCATGCTCTGCTCGGTCCAGCTGATGCTGGATCGGGGCAATCAGGCCGACTGGTTCAATAGCGCCGAGATCTGGCTTTACCTGGGTCTCGCGGTGTCGTGTGGCTGGATGACGGTGATCCATTTCACCACGGCGCGCGATACCCTGTTCGACAAGGCGATCCTGGCCGACCGGAATTTCCTCGCCGCGCTGATGATCTTCATCATGCTGGGGTTCATCATTTATTCGATCATGGCCTTGATGCCGCCGATGCTGGAGCATCTCTTCGGGTTCGGCGTGATCGACGCAGGATTGACGCTGGCGCCTCGCGGAGTGGGGGCGGTATTCGTCATGAACCTGTCCAGCCACCTGATCCGGCGAGGTTTCGACGCGCGGATCCTCATCGGCCTGGGATTCCTGATCGCCGACCTGACCATCTGGCAGATGACCGGCTGGAATCTCGAAGTGGCGCAAAGCGAGATGATCATCGTCGGCATCGTCCAGGGGCTCGGCCTTGGCCTGATCATCGTCCCGCTCAATATCGTGGCTTTCCAGACGCTGCCGCAGAAGTACCGGACCGATGCATCGAGCCTGCTCAACCTGGCCCGTTCGCTGGCCGCCTCGCTGGGGATCGCGATGGTCAGCACCTTGCTGGCCCGCAACACCCAGATCAGCCATGCCGACCTGGGCGACCATATCGTCGACAGCGCCCTTCCCGCAGGACTGGCCCGGCTAGAGCCGGTCGCCGGGCAGGCGCTTGCGATCGTCGACGCGGAAGTCAACCGCCAGGCGGCGATGATCGCCTACCTCGACGACTTCTACCTGATCGCGTGGATGATCCTGCTGTTCCTGCCGATCGTCTTCGTGATGAAGAAATCGGGGCCGAAGCAGGATTGAGGGGCGCGGGCATCGTCATCGCGAGCTGCCTGCGCCCGCCCGCGAGACGATGCGGATGACCGTCAGCCCTTCTTCAAGTGCTTGCGCCCCAGCAGCTCGGCGATCTGGACCGCGTTGAGCGCGGCACCCTTGCGCAAGTTGTCGGAGACGCACCACAGCACCAAGCCGTTCTCCACGGTCGGATCCTCGCGCACGCGGCTGACGTAAGTCGCGCCATCGCCGACGCACTCGATCGGCGTCACGTATCCGCCGTCCTCGCGCTTGTCGACCAGCATGATCCCCGGCGCTTCGCGCAGGATATCCTGCGCTTCCTTGGCCGAGATTTCGCGCTCGAACTCGATGTTGATCGATTCCGAATGGCCGACGAACACCGGCACGCGCACGCAAGTGGCGACGACCTTGACCTTCGGATCGAGGATCTTCTTGGTCTCTACCACCATCTTCCATTCCTCCTTGGTCGATCCGTCATCGAGGAAGACGTCGATGTGGGGGATGACGTTGAAGGCGATCTGCTTAGTGAACTTCCGGGGCTCGACCGGATCGCCCACGAAGATCGCGCGGCTCTGCTCGAACAGTTCGTCCATGCCCGCCTTGCCGGCTCCGCTCGTGGACTGGTAGGTCGAGACGACCACGCGCTTGATCCCGGCCGCATCATGGAGCGGCTTCAGCGCCACGACCATCTGCGCGGTCGAGCAGTTGGGGTTGGCGATGATGTTCCGTGCGGTGTAGCCGTCGATGGCGTCGGGATTTACCTCGGGCACGACGAGCGGCACGTCCGGGTCCATGCGGTAGAGCGAGGAGTTGTCGATCACCACGCAGCCCGCCGCCGCGGCGCGGGGCGCGTGGACCTTGGTCGGGCCCGAGCCCGCGGAGAACAGGGCGATATCCCAGCCGGTGAAGTCGAAATTGTCGACGTTCTGGACCTTGAGCATCTTGCCGGTCTCGCCGTACTCGATCTCGGTGCCCTGCGAGCGCGACGAAGCGAGCGCCGCGATCTCGTCGCAGGGAAACTCCCGCTCGGCCAGGATGTTGAGCATTTCACGGCCGACATTCCCCGTCGCGCCGACGACTGCAACTCGATAACCCATCGTCAAAAGACCTTCCAACTTTCCGTTCGTCATTGCGAGGGCCGGAGGCCCGAAACAATCCCGGGCGACTCTGCCCGCCCTGGATTGCTTCGCTGTAGTTCATCCTGAGCGGCCGTTGCAAACAGCCAGCCGAAGGGCTCGCAATGACGAAATTGTGGGTGGTAAAGGAAACGGCCGGTCTCCCGCGTGGGAGCCGGCCGCTGTGTAATCCTGCCTGAGATTGAAGCTTTCGCGTGCTCCCAGGCTTACTGGCCGGCGTTTTCCGCGCCGGTTTTAATATCGCGGCGCTCGGCGATGCGGGCGCGCTTGCCGGTGCGGCCGCGCAGGTAATAGAGCTTGGCGCGGCGCACGACACCGCGACGGACGACGGCGATGCTGTCGATGTTGGGCGAGTAGAGCGGGAACACGCGTTCCACGCCTTCGCCGAACGACATCTTGCGGATGGTGAAGTTGGAGCCCATGCCACGGTTCGAACGCGCGATGCACACGCCTTCGAAATTCTGCACGCGGCTGCGCTCACCTTCGACGACCTTCACGCCGACGCGCACGGTGTCGCCGGGACGGAATTCCGGAATGCCGCCACTGGCCTTGTCGAGGGCCTTCTGGATCTCTTCGGCCTCGATCTGCTGAATCAGGTTCATTTGCCCTGGTCCTTCGTTTCACGCCGCGCGCCAGAGGCAGACTGGTCCCGAGCGCCGACATGACGCTCCCAAAGGTCCGGCCTGCGTGACCGTGTGTCATCCTCCGCCTGTTGTTTCCGCCAGGCGGCGATTTTCGCATGATCCCCCGATCGCAGCACTTCAGGGATCGTGCGCCCTTCCCATTCGACAGGTCGGGTATAGTGCGGATATTCAAGGAGGCCGTTCTCGAACGACTCCTCCGCACCACTCGAAGGCGCGCCCATTACGCCGGGAAGCAGGCGAATGCAAGCGTCGAGAAGCAGCAACGCGGCCGGCTCCCCGCCCGAAAGCACGACATCTCCGACGGAGATTTCCTCGACCTGGCGGCCGGCGAAGATACGCTCGTCGAACCCCTCGAACCGCCCGCACAGCAGGATGACGCCGGGACCCGCCGCAAGCTGCCGCACGCGGGCTTGGGTGAGCGGCGTTCCGCGTGGGGTCAGGGCGATGACGGGCCTGTCGGGACGATTATTCCGCGCATGGTCAATCGCCGCCGCCAGCACATCGGCCTTGAGCACCATCCCCGCCCCGCCGCCGGCCGGAGTGTCATCGACGGTGCGATGCTTGTCGGTGGCGAAATCGCGGATCTGCACGGTCGAGAGCGACCACGTTCCCGCCTCCAGCGCGCGGCCAGCCAGTGACACGCCGAGCGGGCCGGGGAACATCTCCGGATAAAGAGTGAGGACGGTGGCGGCGAAGGTCACTCAGGCCAC
>DATEEP010000090.1:0-12734 GCA_035281095.1 Novosphingobium sp.
GGCGAAATCGCGGATCTGCACGGTCGAGAGCGACCACGTTCCCGCCTCCAGCGCGCGGCCAGCCAGTGACACGCCGAGCGGGCCGGGGAACATCTCCGGATAAAGAGTGAGGACGGTGGCGGCGAAGGTCACTCAGGCCACCGACGGACCAGCAAGACCAACCCAGACACCAAAAATCCCAGCAAGCCCATGAAAAGCGACAGAAGTACGATGATCATTGGACCAATGATCGCCATCGCATGGTGGTCCACGTCGCCCGGCGCGCGGGACTGGAAAAACCACAGGACGATCAAAACTGTCCCCATTAGCAAGCCAAGAAGTGGCGCGGCTGCTCCACACCAGAACGCGATTTTGATTTTGCTCCAATCAGGCCAGGTCTGGTCGATGAACACCGTGAAAACGGCGCAGATAATCGCATACAAAGCCACAAACTGGTAATGTCCACTGTCCATTAAATCGTCCAGTTCTCGACTTTCAGCCCCGGCACGTCGGCAAAATCGATTTCGTTGTTAGTGATGACCATCGCGCCGATGCTCAGGGCGTGCGCTCCGATCAGCCGGTCATAGCTGGATCGTCGGAAGGACAGCAGACCATAGGTGCGCGCCGCCGGTTCGTCGAAGGGCAGCACCGGCACTTCCTGAACCAGAATCTCAAGGCGATCCAAGGCAGGTGGCTTTCCGCGCCTCGACCCGTGTACGGCTTCCGCATAGGAGATGACCGACATGACGAAATCCCCTTCGTCATGTTCAGCCATTCGCGCTCGGATGTGTTCGCCGCTCGCCAGGGCGACCGCGATCACCACATTTGTATCGAGCATGAACTTCATGCGTCAGGCATGTGCTTCGCTCGCCATTCGGGATCGTCCCACAACAAGGGACGCTCCTCGAACACGCGATCCTCGCTTTTGATGAGTTGAAGACCGGAGCCGATGCCGCAGCCCCACACCTTGTCGATGTTGAACTTGCGCTTGGGCTTGGCGATACGTTCCAGGCGATAATCGTCGCCGTCCTCGACCAGCCGCCATTCCTCACCGGCGACGATGCCGACGGCCGCGGGCACCCGCAGCGCAACCGAGTTGCCCGATTTAAAGCTTTTGGTGGTCCATTCGCGGCTCATCACCATCTCCTGTATATACAGAGCGTATATACTATTCCGCCCATGCAGCGTCAACGAGCACCCGCTCGCCGCTCCATTCCGGCACGGCATGCACCGTCATAGGCACCATGAACCGCGCACCGGGCTTGCCGTCCTGAGAGGGCTTTTCGATCTCCAGCACATCGCCCGCGCCGAAGTTCTCGACGGCGACGACCGTGCCCAGCGCTTCGCCTAGGGTGGAGACCGCCGCCAGCCCGACCAGGTCGGCGTGATAGTATTCGCCCGGCTCCAGCGGCGGCAGCGCGCCGCGGGGCACGGTCAGCGCGGTGCCGCGCAGGGCCTCGGCCGCATTGCGGTCGGTCACTTCGGCGAAGCGGGCGATGGCACCGCCCTTGTTGTCGTCGCGCAGCTTGGACAGGGTCAGCGCGCCGTCGTTAAAGGCGCGAATGCGCTTCAGCGCGGCTACGCCTTCTCCGAACAGCTTCAGCCGCACTTCGCCGGTCACGCCATGCGCGCCGGTGACGGCGGCCAGAGTTATAGGGCGATTGGACGCGCTATCAGGCACGAAAAGCCCCTCCCGCTTGCGGGAGGGGTTGGGGTGGGCCCGGTCGGACGCGGCGCGATGCCGCGCCCACCCCCGGCCCCTCCCGCAAGCGGGAGGGGAGAGAAGACATTAGCCCTCGGCCTTATCTTCAGCGGTCTCTTCGGCAGTTTCTTCGGCGGCCTCGGCAGCGCCTTCGGCCGGCTCGGAAGCGCTTTCGACTTGCGGTTCCTCGGCGGCCGGCTCTTCGGCGCCTTCGACGGGAGCTTCGGCCGAAACGCCTTCGTTGGCGGCTTCTTCGGGAGTTGCTTCCTCAGGAACTGCTTCTTCCGCGGCAGGAGCTTCCTCAGCGGCTTCTTCCTGAGCGGGCGCTTCCTCGGCCGGAGCCTCTTCAACCGGAGCGGCCGCGGCTTCGCGCGCGGCTTCCTCGGCTTCGGCGGCCTTGGTCGCGCGCTCTTCGGCGCGGTCCTTGGCCTTGGCGCCCGGAACAGCCTTGTTCGGATTGTTGCGCGCCTTGCGCTCGGCGATGCCGGCGGCATCGAGGAAGCGGGCGACACGGTCCGACGCCTGCGCGCCGACGCCGACCCAATAGCGGGCACGCTCTTCGTTGATCTTCACGCGCTCGGGACTGTCCTTGGCGAGCAACGGGTTATACGTGCCGATCTGCTCAAGATACTTGCCGTCGCGGCCCGAGCGGCTGTCCGCCACCACGATGCGATAATAGGGCCGCTTCTTCGCGCCACCGCGCGACAGACGAATTGCAACTGCCATATTCTTACCTTCCTTATCAAATGCCTGAATTTACTTCTTGAGAAACTTGGAAAGATCGGGCGCGCCGGAGCCGCCCAAACCGGGGAGACCCTTCATGCCGCCGGTGCCGCCCATACCTTGGCCGAGCCCCGGCATCGCGGCATCGAGCCCGCCGCCGCCGAACAATGCGCCAAGGCCCTTCAAGCCACCCATCTTCCTGATCTGCTTCATCGCCTTGGCCATCTCCATGTGCATTTTCAGCAGCTTGTTGACGTCCTGGACTTGCGTGCCGGAGCCGTTGGCGACGCGGATCTTGCGCTTGGCGTTAAGCAGTTCGGGGCGTGAGCGCTCCTTGGGCGTCATCGATCCGATGATCGCGTCCATGCGCAGCAGCACGCGGTCGTCCATGCCGGACGCCGCCATCGCCTGCTTGGCCTTCTTCATGCCCGGCATCATGCCCGCCAGCATGCCCAGGCCGCCCATTTTCTGCATCTGCCGCAACTGGCTGCGCAAGTCGTTCATGTCGAACTGGCCCTTGGCCATGCGTTCGGCAAGCCGCTCGGCTTCCTCGGCCTCGACCGATTCCGCGGCTCTCTCGACGATCGAAACGATATCGCCCATGCCCAGGATGCGGCCGGCGACGCGGCGGGGATGGAACGGCTCGATCGCGTCGAGCTTCTCGCCGCTGCCCGCGAACTTGATCGGCTTGCCGGTGACCGCGCGCATGGAAAGCGCCGCACCGCCGCGCGCATCGCCGTCCATGCGGGTGAGGACGACGCCGGTCAGATCGACCTGCCCGGAAAAGCTCTGCGCGACGTTGACCGCGTCCTGGCCGGTGAGCGAATCGACGACAAGCAGAGTCTCGCGAGGGGCGGAGATGGCGGAGACCGCCTTCATCTCGTCCATCAGCGCCTGATCGACGTGCAGACGGCCGGCGGTGTCGAGCAGCAGCACGTCCACCGCCTGCAGCTTCGCCGCCTGCAGCGCGCGGGTGGCGATCTCGGTGGGCTGCTGGCCGGCGATGATCGGCAGCGTCAAGACGCCGGTCTGCTCACCCAGGACCTTGAGCTGTTCCTGCGCCGCCGGACGATTGACGTCGAGCGAGGCCATCATCGGCTTCTTGCCGTGCTTTTCCTTGAGCAGCCTGGCGATCTTGGCGGTGCTGGTGGTCTTGCCCGAGCCCTGCAGGCCGACCATCATGATGACGACCGGCGGCGCGGCGTTGAGATCGAGGCCGACCGCCTCTTCCGAGCCCGCGTCTTCTCCGCCCAGCATCTCGACCAAGGCATCGTTGACGATCTTGACGACCTGCTGGCCGGGCGTGACCGACTTCAGAACCGACTGGCCGATCGCCTTCTCGGTTACCTGGTCGACGAACCGGCGCACAACCGGCAACGCGACATCGGCTTCGAGCAGCGCGATGCGTACCTCGCGCATGGCATCGCGGACGTCCTGCTCCTTGAGCGCGCCGCGACCGCGCAGCTTGTCGAATACGCCGCCGAGGCGATCTGACAACGAGTCGAACATCGCGTGCCTTGCTCCTACGGCGGAAAACCCGCCAAACGCCGAAAACGCCGGCGGACGAAACCTCGTCAGCCAGCGCGAAAATCAGACCTTCATGCCACTCTGAAAGCGACATTTGCGGAATGGTGGTGGAGCCTAGCGGGATCGAACCGCTGACCTCTACAATGCCATTGTAGCGCTCTCCCAGCTGAGCTAAGGCCCCGTGCCATTCCATCGGCCGGCCCTGGGAGGCCGGCGTCTTCCCAGACTCTCCGTCTGGAAAGGCTGGGAGGCAGCCCTCTAGTCAGGCCGCCCCTGCTTGGCAATACCCTATATGGGCAAAATTCGCCAGCGGCCCCGATAGGCCCGATCAGGTGTCGTCGGCGTCGTCGGCGTCGGGACCGGGAACGCCCAGATCGTCGTCACCGCCGAGATCGACGTCGTTGTCGGGTGAATCGCCGTCCTCGTCGATGTCCAGATCCTCATCGGCGAGATCGGTGTCCTCGGCCTCCTTCACCTTGTCCTTCTGGATTTCCTCGAAGGGGATCGGCTGCTTGGACTTGAGCACGGGCTCGGCGTGCCATTCGTGGCCGCATTCGATGCAATGGATCGGGTCGTCCTTGCCCAGATCGTAGAAGCGGGTGCCGCATTTCGGGCAGCCGTGCTTGGCGCCCCATTCAGGCTTGACCATGGAAAATCCTCATTGCGACCGCTGAAGGCGGGAAAGATTGCGGATTGATGGGAACGATGCGCGTGAATCAAGTGCGCCCGACCCATCGGGAAGCTCATCAGGGCGGGCGCCTTGCCATAGCCGATGCGCGCTGTCAAAAGCCGCGCGGTTTTCCGTCTCTTCCACAAGCAGGTTGCGCCCTTGTCTTCATCCGACCTCCCGCCGATGCGTCCACGCCGCTTTAGCGCCGCCGGCCCGCTGAGGGGCCGCGTCCGGGTGCCCGGCGACAAGTCGATCAGCCACCGCGCGATCATGTTCGGCGGCCTGGCGGTGGGCGAGACGCGCATCTCTGGCCTGCTCGAGGGCGAGGACGTGCTGGCGACGGCTGCGGCCATGGGCGCGATGGGCGCGACGGTCGAGCGGATCGGTGACGGCGAATGGCGGGTCCATGGCGTCGGCGTCGGATCGCTGCTCCAGCCCGAGACCGCGCTCGACATGGGCAATAGCGGCACCTCCACGCGCCTGCTGATGGGCCTGATCGCCAGCCACCCGATCACCGCGACATTCGTGGGCGACGCCAGCCTCTCGAAGCGCCCGATGGGCCGCGTGATCGAACCGCTCTCGCGCATGGGCGCGCAGTTCACCGCCTCGCCGGGCGGGACGCTGCCGCTGATACTGCAGGGCGCGTCCCTTGCCGTGCCGATCGCTTACCGCCTGCCGGTCGCCTCGGCGCAAGTGAAAAGCGCGGTGCTGCTCGCCGGGCTCAACACCGCCGGCGTGACGACGGTGATCGAGCCGGTGCCGACCCGCGACCATTCCGAACGAATGCTCGCCGGATTCGGCGTGAACCTGACGGTCGAGACCGATGCCCAGGGCGCGCGGACAATCTCGATCCGGGGCGAAGCGGACTTGCGGCCGCAGCAGATCGTCGTTCCGGGCGACCCTTCGTCCGCCGCGTTCTTCATCGTCGCGGCACTGATCGTGCCCGGCAGCGAGGTGGTGGTCGAGAATGTCGGCCTCAACCCCACCCGCGCCGGCCTGATCGAAGTATTGCGACAGATGGGCGGAAATATAGAGGAGCTGGATCGCCGGGATGTCGGCGGCGAGCCTGTCGCGGACCTCATGGTGCGCCACTCCACACTCAGGGGCATAGAGGTCGACCCGGCCGTGGTGCCCAGCATGGTCGATGAGTTCCCGGCGCTGTTCGTAGCCGCCGCGCTCGCCGAAGGACGCACCACGACCTCGGGCCTAGACGAACTTCGGGTCAAGGAGTCGGACCGGCTGACGGTGATGGCGACCGCCCTCGCCACCGCCGGCGCGCGGGTGGACGAGCGCGAGGACGGCCTGGTCATCGACGGCAGCGGGGGCGAGCCGCTCTCCGGCTCGGCGAATGCCGTCGCCACCCACCTCGACCACCGTATCGCCATGAGCATGGCGGTAGCGGGCCTCGCCAGCCGCGATGGCGTGGAAGTGGATGACACACGGCCGATCGCCACCAGCTTCCCGACGTTCGAAAGCATGCTGGACGGGCTTGGGCCGGACGGCGTTGCGCTAGACGGGCCGAGCGCGTGACCTCCGGAACCGCCAACCTGATCGGCTTCGTGGGCATGGCCTGCATCATCTTCGCCTATGGCTATATCACCTGGAACGACCGGGCCAATCCGTTCGTTCAGCACGGCGTCAACTTGCTCGGCGCGGCGCTGCTGACGGTCTCGCTCCTGGTGAACATGAACCCGCCCTCGCTGGTGCTGGAAGGCTTCTGGGCCGCCATCGCCGTCTGGGGGCTGGTCAAGGCGGTGCGCAACCGCAATCTCCCCTCCCGCAAGCGGGAGGGACCGGGGGTGGGCCAGTCCGCCGGCTCGCACCCAGCCCCCAGCCCCCTCCCGCATGCGGGAGGGGGAAAATGATCGTCGCGGTCGATGGCCCCACCGCCTCGGGCAAGGGCACGATCGCGCGCGCCGTGGCGGCGCATTTCCGCCTGCCCCATCTCGACACCGGCCTGCTCTATCGCGCCGTAGGGCGACAAGTCGCCCTGAACGGCGCCGATCCCGACGACGAGGCGGACGCGCTGGCCGCTTGCGCCTTCCCCGACAACCTTCTCGCCGATCCCGAGCTGCGCAGCGAGGTGTCGGGCGGGCTCGCCAGCCGGGTCTCGATCCATCCCAAAGTGCGCGCCACGCTCTACCGGCGCCAGCGCGCCTTCGCGCTGCAGCCGGGCGGCGCGGTGCTGGACGGGCGCGACATCGGCACCGTCATCGCCCCGGAGGCCCTGGTGAAGCTGTTCGTCACCGCCAGCCTCGAGGCGCGCGCCAGACGCCGGTTCGACGAACTGCGCAACGCGGGACGCGAGGTGACACTAGACGCCATTGCCGCCGATCTCACCGCGCGCGACGAACGCGATTCAAACCGCGCCGACGCACCACTTCGCGCTGCGGACGACGCAATCATGATGGATACTTCAGACCTTGACCGCAACGCCGCGATCGCCGCCGCCATTGCGGCCGTGGAGGAACGGCGGACTATTCCAAGATAGCCAGAAACAGGGAGAGCGCAGTGACTGAGCCGATTTCGATATCATTCGACGTGACCGCTGCCCTGCCTGCCGATGTGACCGACGGCGCGCGCATCCGCATCGCCGCCTGGCTGTTCCTGCCCGACGACGTTTCCCTGCTCGACGAAGAGCCCGTTCTGATGACGCTGCTGCACGGCGGCAGTTACGACAAACGCTATCACGACATCCAGGTCCCCGGCCGTTCCGACTACAGTTGTGCGCGACACTTGGCGGCGCTCGGCAACATCGTCCTGCTGCCGGACGTTCTCGGCGTCAGCGACAGCTCGCGGCTGCCGGTTCAGGCCAAGGCGGATCGCCACATTGTCGCTCTCGCCAATCACGCAGCCGCGACCCAGTGCGCCGAACGCCTGCGGGCCGGCGACATCGCGCCGGGCTTCCCCGCCCTGCCCCGCCTCGTCCACATCGGCGGGGGACATTCGATGGGCGGGATGCTGACGATGACGCAGCAGGCCGCGCACCGGACTTATGCGGGAGTGATGATCATAGGCTACACCGCCATCGGCATCCGGCGCGAGTATCTTGGATCGGATGAGCCGAAACAAGCGTCGACGCCGACGCCGCGTGACTACATCATGGTCGAGCACGCCCCCTTCGCCCACATCTTCCACTGGCCCGACGTTCCAGCGGACGCGCTCACCGTCGATGAAACGTTGGCGGTCGAAGTGCCCGCGTCTATCGGAACCATCGGTGTGCAGCCCGGCGTGGTCCGCGAGGACGCCGCCGCGATCGACGTGCCGGTCTACATCTGCCTCGGCGAAAGCGACAACTCGCCCGACCCTCACGCCGAGCCTGCATGCTACAGCGCCAGCCGTGACATCACCTTGCAGATCCTCGAAGGCTCGGGCCATTGCCAGAACTTCGCGAGCACCCGCCATACCTTGTGGGAGGCCATGCACCGCTGGTCGCGCGGGGTTGCGGAATCGACGACGGAGTGAGCCCCCCGCCCGCCCATTTCCCTTGCCTTTTGCGCCTCTCCCGCTTATGCGCGCGGCCGTCTGACGGATGTTTTCGTCCCGAGGATGCCGCGGATCGGCAATCGGCCGCCGTGGCGGTACGGCCTTAAAGACCGGCGGAAAAACCGCCTGGCCGGAAATCGAAATTGTAGGAACCTGTTGAATGGCCACTTCGGCAAACCCGACGCGCGATGATTTTGCCGCGCTTCTTGACGACATGCTCGGCGGCGCCGAGGACGGCGGCTTCGAAGGCCGCGTCGTAAAGGGCACCATCACCGCCATCGAAAACGACAAGGCCGTCATCGATGTCGGCCTCAAGAGCGAAGGCCGCGTCTCTCTGCGCGAATTCGCCCGTGGCGACGAACCGCACGGCCTGAAGGTCGGTGACGAGGTCGAAGTCTTCGTGGACCGCGTCGAGAACGCCGACGGCGAAGCGATGCTCAGTCGCGACCGCGCCCGCCGCGAAGCCGCCTGGGACAAGCTCGAATCCGAATTCGGCGAAGGCAAGCGCGTGGAAGGCGTAATCTTCGGCCGCGTGAAGGGCGGCTTCACCGTCGATCTCGACGGCGCCGTGGCCTTCCTGCCCGGCAGCCAGGTCGATATCCGCCCGGTGCGCGACGTCACCCCGCTGATGGACGTGCCCCAGCCTTTCCAGATCCTCAAGATGGACCGCCGCCGCGGCAACATCGTCGTCTCGCGCCGCGCGGTGCTCGAGGAAACGCGCGCCGAACAGCGCAGCGAACTGATCGAACAGCTGTCCGAAGGCCAGGTGATCGACGGCGTGGTCAAGAACATCACGGATTACGGCGCCTTCGTCGACCTCGGCGGCATCGATGGCCTGCTTCACGTCACCGACATGAGCTACAAGCGGGTCAACCACCCCAGCGAGGTCATCAACATCGGCGACACCGTCAAGGTGCAGATCGTCCGCATCAACCAGGACACGCAGCGCATCAGCCTTGGCATGAAGCAGCTTGAAAGCGATCCGTGGGAAGGTGCTTCCGCCAAGTACCCGGTCGGCGCGAAGCTGCATGGCACCGTCACCAACATCACCGAATACGGCGCCTTCGTGGAGCTGGAAGCCGGCATCGAAGGCCTGGTCCACGTTTCGGAAATGTCCTGGACCAAGAAGAACGTCCACCCCGGCAAGATCGTCTCGACCAGCCAGGAAGTCGATGTCGTGGTGCTCGAGGTCGACAGCGACAAGCGCCGCATCAGCCTCGGCCTCAAGCAGGCCCACGGCAATCCGTGGGAAGAGTTCGCCGACAAGCATCCGGTGGGCTCGACCGTCGAGGGCGAAGTCAAGAACGCCACCGAGTTCGGCCTGTTCATCGGCCTGGACGGCGACGTCGACGGCATGGTCCACATGTCGGACATCGCCTGGGGCATCTCGGGCGAGGACGCGCTGGCGCTGCACCGCAAGGGCGAGCAGGTTTCGGCCGTTGTGCTCGACGTCGATGTCGAGAAGGAGCGCATCTCGCTCGGCATGAAGCAGCTTGAGCGCGGCGCTCCCACCGCCGCCGGCACGGCTTCCACCGGCGGCTCGCTGAAGCGCGGCCAGGTGGTGACCGTCACGGTCCTCGAGGTTCGCGATGGCGGTCTCGAGGTGCAGGCCGGCGAAGACGGCGCGACCGGCTTCATCAAGCGCGCGGACCTTGGCCGAGACCGCGACGAACAGCGTCCGGACCGCTTCCAGGTCGGCCAGAAGGTCGACGCGCAAGTCGCCGGTTTCGACCGCTCGAAGAAGCCCAACTTCTCGATCAAGGCCCGCCAGCTGGCCGAAGAGAAGGAAGCCGTGGAGCAGTACGGCTCGTCGGACTCCGGCGCGTCGCTCGGCGACATCCTCGGCGAGGCGCTGAAGGCAAAGCAGTAAGGCCCAGCCGGTACAGCCGGTCTGACGTCAGGGGATTTACTCCCGTGACGGCTCGGAATGCCGATAGGTAAAAGCCCGTCCGGTTTCGACCGGGCGGGCTTTTGCTTTGGCGCCCCTGCGTCTAGATTGTTCGCAAGGAGAGGTGCCATGCCGCTGGAAGTCCATCAGTTCCCCTGCTTGTCGGACAACTACGGTTATCTGATCCACGATCCGGCGAGCCAGGAGACGGCCTGCGTCGATACGCCCGATGCCGATGCCTACTTGCGCGAGGCGGCTCGCAAGGGCTGGCAGATCACGCAGATCTGGAACACCCATTGGCACTTCGATCACGCCGGCGGCAACGCGGCGATCAAGGCCGCCACCGGCTGCAAGATCGTCGCTCCGGCGGGAGAGGCGGAGAAGATCGAAGGGATCGACCGACCCGTCTCGCACGGCGACGTCGTCCGCCTCGGCGACTGGGAAGCCCATGTGATCGACGTCGGCGGCCATACCAACAGCCACATCGCCTATCACCTTCCCGGCGCCGAGATCGCCTTCGTCGGCGATTCGCTCTTCGCGCTCGGCTGCGGCCGCATGTTCGAAGGCACCGCGCCGCAATTCTGGGCGAGCCTCCAACGGATCAAGGCGCTGCCGCCGCAAACCATGCTCTATTGCGCGCACGAATATACCGAAGCGAACGCCCGGTTCGCTCTGCACGCCGATCCGGACAACGAGGTCCTGCGCAGCTACGCCGCCGAAGTCGCCCAGCGTCGCGCCAAGGGCATCGCGACCGTCCCGACCAAGCTGGAGCGCGAACTGGCCGCCAACCCCTTCCTGCGCGCCGACGACCCGGCGATGCAGGCGCGCTGGGGTGGCGGTGACGCGGTGGCCACGTTCAAGGCGCTGAGGGAGGCCAAGAACACCTTCTGACCGTCAAAGCTCGCGCTAATAATGATGTCCCGCATAGCGCGTCGGCAGATCGCTTTCGTCCACATGGCCGATGAGCGCCGCCCATGCCCCGCCGGGGCGCCAGAGCCGGTCCATCTCGGCCAGCGCCGTGGCGGGCTCGACGTTCAAAACATCCCGGCGGTAGCGGTAGAGGAATGCGGACACGCGCAAGTTGGCGATGCAGTGGACATGCACCTTCTCGTCGCCGGCCGCCCGCATTGCCTCGCAGAACCGCGTGAAGTCGGCCTCGGCCGGGCGTTCGAAATCCACCGGTATGTAGGTGTAGGTGATACCGAGCGCTTCGACGCTGGCGCGCTCGTCGGGCATGGCCTTCTCATGCTCGTGCGGACCGAGGTTGATCACGTGGTGCACGCCGAGGTCGGCAATCGCGGCAAGTTGCTCTTCGGACGGCTGTCCCGATGTCGTCAGGCGGTCGTCGAGGCGATGCCACTGCAATACCTCGACGGGATCATGGGCGGCGGAACGCAAGGCCATGGCACATCTCCTTCGTGAGACTGTGCCCAGGCGAGCGGCATGGAACGCCCGCGCTCCACGGTGGTGCCCCACCCGAAATCGCCAGTCACGCGGACGCCTTATGATAGCCCTGGTCCGGCAGGGACGCAATGAATTGCCTGCTCGGCTTTGAAAGTGCCGAACTCGCCCACCCCACCCCCCGCACGCGGGAGGGGAGCGAGACTTGCCGAGCCGAAGGCGAAGCTAGTCGCGGCGGGGCTGGCATGCCGCATAAACGAAAAGCCCCCGCGAAAGCGAGGGCTCTATGTGTCCGCCAGAACGCAAGCGATCAGATCGAGCCGATCGCCTGATCGACCAGCGCCTTGTCCGCATCGGCCGAGTGGTTGCCCCGGATCAGCCCGCGCGCGGCCGAGGTGGCGGCATTGGCGGCGCGGTTGCGCAGTTCGGCGATGGCGGCGAGTTCGCTGGCGGCGATCTTCTCTTCGGCCATCTTCTCACGCCGGGCGATCACTTGCGTGGTGTCCGCCTCGGCCTTGGCGACGATCTCGCCTGCTTCGCGACGGGCGTTGTCGATCATCGCCTCCGCGTCCTTTTCGGCGTTGGCGATCTTGTCGGCATATTCCTTGCGCAAGGCTTCCGCCTCGGCCCGCAGGCTCTTGGCTTCCTCGAGCTGCTTGCGGATCTCGGCGATGCTGGAGTCGAGGCCCGAAGTGATGATTCCCGGCACCTTCTTCCACAGCATGACGAGGATCAGGACGATCATCGACAGCGCCACCCACATGCCGGGGGTAAGCCCCAGGGCGGCAGGCTCGGCGTGATGCTCGACCGCGCCCGGAACTTCCGCCGGAACTTCCGTATGCGTCGTCAGATCGCCGTGCCCGGCGCCCGTATCGTGGCCGGCTTCGGCTGGCACATTAGCCATTGAGAGCCTCCTTCACCGCGACCCGCGCGGCGTTCTCGTCGACCTCGATGCCGGCGATGCGGCGGACGATGTCATTGGCGGCTTCGGTGGCGACGGTCTCGATCTCACCCAGCGCACTGTCGCGCGCCGCGCCGATCCGCGCATCCGCCTCCGCGATCCGGGCATCGACCCGCGAGCCGGCCTCGGCCAGTTTCGCTTCGGTCGACTTCGCCGCGTCAGCCTTGGCCTTGGCGATGATCACCTGGGCATTGGCGCGATTGTCGTTCTCGCGGCTGCGCCATGCCTGCTCTTCGGCGTCGGCGTTGTTACGCGCGGCTTCGGCCGCCGCGAGATCCTCGGCGATCTGCTTGTCGCGCACGCTGACCGTGTCCATCACCTTGGGAACCATGCCCCGTCCGATGACGAAGAACACGAACCCGAAGATCAGGAGCATCCAGAATATCTGGCTGGCGTA
>DATEEP010000091.1:0-14419 GCA_035281095.1 Novosphingobium sp.
CTACGACCGGCCAAGGTGCCCGCGACGGTCCGGCCAGCACCTATGCACTATCTTTCTCGAACAGGCGAATGATCATGACATTTTCTCTTCTTGCTTTTGCGGGATTATCTTTGGCCGCAGCGACGCAAGCAGCCTTCGTCCAGGAATCAGACGCGCAAAGGGCATGTGAACGCCAAAGCACGCAAAGTGCAGTTGATGTTCGCACATGTCTCAGGCATGGCCCCATTTTTCAGCTTGTTCATACCGGATCAGCGGGACAGCACCTGTCCCCACATTTTGGTCGGTCAGAGGTTCTACATGTCCGAGGGGTATATTGGGAGCGCTGGCGGTGCAGCGGAGGAGGTCGCAAATAGTGACGCACGCAGCCCCTTCGACCGTACATATCGCGGGATCCTCCGCGCCTTGTACGAGGAAGCAATCGTGCCAGGACAGCGGCTGGCAGCGCCGGACCTGATGCGGCAATTCGACGTCGGACGCGGAACCATCCGTGAGGTCCTGCATCGCCTCGCTTCGAGCGGCGTGGTGAGCATGGTTCCGAACCGGGGAGCGCAGGTCCGCTTCATGTCGCGTACCGAGATCGACGGATTGCTCGACATCGTAGAGCTCCTGCTCGGTTTGGCGGCGCGGGGAGCAGCCAATGCCATACGGGCGGGGCGCGGTGCGGACATCTTGCAGGGTCGGCATGATCGGCTTCATCAAACGGCTTCGCTCGGCGAGTTCCGAAACTTTATTCAGGCTCGGGAGGATTATTATCGCTGCATTGTGCAGTTAAGCGGCAATGCCGAATTGCAGCGGCTCTTTCCGGCAGCGCAGGTGCATATCATGCGCTTACAGCTCCGCAGATTTCAAAATGCCGCTGATGCGACGGCGTTTTCCGACTACGCAAAGCTCACTCAGGCCATTCTTTCAGGGGATGCTGCGCGAGCCGAACAGGCCGCTCGCGAACATGTCGGATATACGCGCGCCCGCGTATCGCAACTTCCCGGCCACGCCTTTGCCAAGGAGCGTTAGCTCCCTTCCCTTCGTCTACGTCCCCTGAAGTGGGGCGGCGTGAAAAATCGCAATCTCCTGGCTGGCCTTGGCGGCAGCTGTGGACGCGCGCTGCCTCTTTCAGGGACTCCGCCCTGCCGCCCCGAGCTCTCCGGCCGGTCATGATTTGCATTGACAGCAAAGATCGTCATACTATTTAGTATGACCAAGTAAAGAGGATTCGGCGATCGTGATTGTGAACCCGCAGGATTTTCAGCTTCTCCTTTCATGGCTGCAAATGCCTGAACTGCTGCGCCGCGAACGCTTCACGGGATGTTCCGAAGAGAAGGTGTTTTCTGTCGAGGCCGGATCGGACTCGTCCTGACAACGCCGATCGAACAACTCTAAAAGGATGCGAGCAGTGACCTTGGCTGGAAAAACCCTCTTCATTACCGGCGGCAGTCGCGGCATCGGCCTCGCCATTGCCCTGCGAGCGGCGCGGGACGGCGCCAATGTGGTGATCGCCGCCAAGACCTCCGAACCTCATCCCAAGCTGGAAGGCACCATCCACACCGCGGCCGAGGCAATCATCGCGGCTGGCGGCAAGGCGCTCCCGCTGTTGCTCGACGTTCGCGACGCTGAAGCCATCGAACGCGCCGTCACGCAGGCCGCCGAGAGTTTCGGCGGGATCGACATCTGCGTGAACAATGCTTCGGCCATAAACCTGGCCCGATCGGAGGAGATGGAAGTCAAGCGCTTTGACCTGATCCAGCAGATTAACATGCGTGGCACTTTTCTGGTGTCGCGCGCCTGTCTGCCATTTCTGCGCAAAAGCCCCAATCCTCATGTGCTTGCGTTGTCCCCGCCGCTAACGATGCGCGCTGACTGGTTTGCGCAGCATCTTCCTTACACACTCAGCAAATATGGCATGTCGATGGTGATGTTCGGCATGGCCGAGGAGTTTCGGGCCGAGGGCATTGCGTTTAACGCGCTCTGGCCGAAGACGACGATCGCAACCGCCGCCGTCGAGTTCGCGCTCGGCGGCGAAGTGCTGATGCGCCGCTCCCGCCGGCCCGACATTATGGCAGATGCGGCCTATACCATCTTCCTGCGCGACGCCCGCGAATACACGGGAAATTTCGTGCTGGACGAGGAGGTTTTGCGCGAAAGCGGGCAGACGGATTTTCTGCATTATCGCTTCGATCCCGAGCAGGAACTGGAGATTGATATTTTCGTCGATCCTAACCTCAGCGCCGAATAATTTGCGCTGCAAAGCGCACTGCGACTGCCAACGCCATGCCACCAGGAACACAGAACCATGTCATCTCGAGAGGCCGTCATTGTTTCAGTTGCCCGTACGCCTATCGGCAAGGCATATCGCGGCGCGTTCAACGACACTCAGCCGCAGGCGCTCGCCGCGCACGCCTTGTCACATGCCGTGAGCCGCGCGGGACTGGAGCCCGAGGAAGTCGAGGATGTGGTTCTGGGCTGCGCGCTACAGCAAGGTTCCACCGGATCGAACATTGCGCGCCAGGCGGCTATTCGTGCCGGCATGCCGACATCTGTCGCCGGCATGAGCATCGATCGCCAATGCGCATCCGGGCTGATGGCGGTAGCGACGGCAGCCAAACAGATTACGCATGATGGTATGGACGTCGTCGTCGCTGGCGGCGTGGAATCGATTTCGGTGGTCCAAAATGCGCATATGAACATGCACAAGGCGTTTGATCCGTGGATTTCCGAGCATCGTCCTGACCTCTACATGAGTATGCTGGAAACCGCCGAGATGGTAGCCCGCCGCTACAATATCTCACGCGAGGCGCAAGACGCGTTGGGGGCGCAATCGCATGCACGCGCCGAGGCAGCCATGAAGGCCGGCCTGTTCAATGATGAGATCGTTCCCATGTCCACCACTATGCTGGTCACCGACAAGGCCACCGGCGAGACGAGCGCGCGTGAGGTGACCCTTTCCGCTGACGAGGGACTGCGGCCGGGGACCACTTCAGAGTCCATCAGTGGTCTTTCGCCAGCCCATAAGGGGGGACAACAACTCGATCCAGGCGGCTCGGTGACCGCGGGGAACTCCAGCCAGCTATCGGACGGCTCGGCCGCGCTTGTCATCATGAGCATGGACGAGGCGAACAGGAAGGGGCTGTCGCCACTGGGCATGTATCGCGGCATGGCAGTCGCCGGTTGTGATCCGGACGAAATGGGCATCGGTCCGGTGTTCGCTATCCCGCGGCTGCTTCAGCGCCATGGCCTTTCCATTGATGACATTGGCCTGTGGGAATTGAACGAAGCCTTTGCCAGCCAGGTGATCTATTGCCGCGACAAACTCGGCATTCCGGATGATCGCCTGAATGTGTCGGGCGGAGCGATCGCGATCGGCCATCCTTATGGAATGAGCGGTGCGCGCATGACGGGGCATATCCTCCTTGAAGGACGCCGCCGCGGCGCGCAATACGGAATCGTTACCATGTGCGTGGGCGGCGGCATGGGTGCTGCGGGCCTGTTCGAAATCTATTGAGGAGACGGGAATGGAAGCCGTAACGCTCGAGATCGTCGCGCCGCATGTCGCATTGGTAACGATCCAGCGACCAGAGGCGCGTAATTCGGTCAATGGCGCGGTGGCGAGGCAACTCGATCAGCATGTGAAGACGATCGAGAACGATCCTGAAATTTGGGCGGCGGTGCTGGCGGGAGCCGGCGGTGTGGCCTTTTGCGCTGGCGCCGACCTTAAGGAAGTGTCGGCGGGGCGAATGGACGACCTCTACACGCCCGATGGCGCATTCGCCGGTTTCGTCAAGCATCCTCGCAAAAAAGTGTGGATTGCGGGTGTAGAGGGCTTCGCCATGGCTGGTGGCTGCGAGATCGCGCTCGCCTGCGACATGATTGTTGCAGCCGAACAGTCGGTGTTCGCTCTGCCGGAGGTGAGCCGGGGCCTCATCGCAGCCGCTGGCGGAATATACCGCCTTGTCCGCGCTCTTCCGCGTGCGATTGCGCTCGAACTGATCGCCACTGGGGATCGGCTCCCGGCCCGGCGCGCAGGCGAACTCGGCCTTGTCAACCATGTGGTCCCGCAGGGGCAGGCCGTGGCGGAAGCGATCGCGGTTGCATCCCGTATCTGCGCCAACGCGCCAATCGCAGTTCGGGAGAGCCTGGGCGTGGCGCGGAAGGCCTATGACCTTGATGATGACGCGTTGCACGCGCTTGGCCTCGAGGCGCAGGATCGAGTGATGCAGACCGAAGATTTTGCCGAAGGGCCGCGCGCGTTCATCGAAAAACGCCCCGCCGTCTGGAAGGGGCAGTGACCACTCGCGACCTCGAAGACCGCCAGCATTGAGAAAGGATTGAGCATGAAAATCGGTGTTGTCGGTGCAGGCTTGATGGGCGCGGAAATCGCGCTGGTTTTCGCACTCGCTGGCCATGATGTCTTGCTGAATGACTGCAATCGGGAGGCGCTCGGCCAGGCTCTGGCTCGGCTACAAGCCTTGTTGGAAAAGGGCGTTGGACGCGGTTTCTATTCGGCGGAGGAAATCAGCCCTGCCCTTGCTCGCATCAAATCCACCGTTGATCCTCAGGATTTTGCCGACCGCGAGCTCGTGACCGAGGCAGTATTCGAAGCGTTAGAGGTGAAGGCGCCTGTGCTAAGGACTCTGGCGGATATTTTGAACCCGAATTGCATCATCGCGACGAACACCTCAACCATTCCTATCTCGACACTAGCCGCTGAAGTTCCACAGACGCGCCGTGGCCGCTTCCTCGGCACGCACTATTTCTCCCCTGTTTCGCGGATGAAGCTGGTCGAGGTTATTCCCGGCTTCGACACTGATGAAGCGGTTGTGGTGAAGGTCATGCAGATCATGAGCGAAATCGGCAAGACGCCCATCCGCGTGAAAGATGTCGCCGGCTTTGCTGTCAATCGTATGCTGCACATGTTCATGATCGAAGCTGTCAAGCTGGTCGAGGAAGGTGTCGCCACACCGGAGGACCTAGATACCGCCTGCAGACTCGGCCTTGGCCATCCCATTGGTCCGTTCGCGCTGATGGATGCAGTGACGTCCAGCCTCTGCGTCCAGGCACAGGAAATCATGCAGGAAGCCTATGGCGAGCGCTTTCGGCCGCCCGCCTTGCTCAAACAGCGTGTGCGCGCCGGTTATGCCGGCGGCAAGGGGAAGCCGGGATGGCTCGACGGCGCGCATAAATAGGATATATCAGGTTCTGAGGCTTGTTGTGATTCATTCATTCCAGCTCTTCGGTTTTGTAGCGCACCCGGCCGGATGAGCCGACTCCAATATGACACGCTGATATTTGATATGGGGACATCTCCATGGAAAGGGCTTGGCCTTGATCTCGCGGCGGGCGTGGCTCGATTCTCCCTCTTTACGGAGACTCCGCTCGCGACCGGGGCTTGCTCCAGGACAGCCGGACGCGCATTGATCCCGCCGCAGGCCCGCTACAATGCCTCGGTAACCGTCGAACACAGCTTCACCGGACGGCTCCTTGGCTCTATGACTTGTGCTCGCGTTCGGAAGGATTGGAATCAATGGTTCAGCGTAAGAAAGAGGGCGTCAGGGACGCGATCCTGGCAGCTGCATTTCAGCTGTTCTCCGAAAAGGGGTATAGCGATACTACAGTGCCCGAGATCGCGCGCTTGGCCGGAATCTCGAACGCGAATGTGTATGTCTACTATGCATCAAAGATGCAGATCCTTTTCGCGCTGTACGATCCTTGGCTGGAGGCGCGGCTAAAAAAGATCGACAGGTCGCTCAAACGGATTTCCGATCCCCGCCAGAGAATGAAAAAACTATTGTCCGCCCTTTGGCGAGACTTGCCTAAGGAAAATAACGGCTTTGCACATAACATCATAGAAGCGATCGCATCCGGCGGTAATCACGATGACTATTCTCCGGCAATGCGCGAATTCTTTGTAAAGCGGGTCGCCTTCTGGCTCCAGAGCGGCACCAGCCTCGACGACCAGTCGTGTGAGCTTGTCGCTACTGTGATGATCATGGCCTTCGACGGCTTTGCTGCCAACGTCAGCCTGAAGCATGGCGTCACCTGCAATGCCAGCATGGTGGAGCTTTTCAGCGATCTGCTGTTGCAAGCTCCGGCTCCGGCTCCGGCTTCGGCATCCCATAACCGCTTGTCACTGAATGGGGCACCTATCCAAGAAAATGCCGGAGCTGAGAATCCTTCCGTGCAGCCGGACTGACCGCTGCCGGCCATGCGATAGCGCCTATTAGCGCACTCCCGTTGCAACGAACAGTTCCGTCCAGCAATCCCTTGCGAAAGCCGGATTTTTAACGAGGGCCAGGCCTTTGGCGATTTGGCTTGACATGAGCACACTTGTGCCACAAAAACGATAAGCATTCGGATTTGAGAGAAATGCGGTGCGCGGCTTAGTTCATCTGAGGAACGGCAATCCGCTGATCTGGATCCAGAACCCATCCGCGGCTGCCCGCGCAAGGAGAACTGAGTATGTACGTCGTCAGGATCCTCTATCCTCGTACCGAAGACTCTGATTTCAACTTGAAACATTATATTGAAGTGCACTCTCCGCTCGGGCTGGGTTTGCTGAAGTCCGAGTGCGACGTCATCCCCGTGCGCGTGGAAATCGATACGGGACCATTGCCGCTCGGCGACAATCCCCCGCCATTCCATTGCGCCAGCCACCTCTACTTTTCGGAGTTGGCTCATGTGGAGGCCTTCAAGAGCCTCTTCGCTCGCGAAGATACCTCAAAGTTGCTGTCGGACGACTTCGAACTCTACACGACCAATCATCCGGTGATCTCGATATCGGAGCTAACCAACGTCGATCCGATCACTCACGCTCCGCGCTAGTCACATTCAACTCATCGGTCGCAACTTCCGCTGCAGATCTTGCCGTGCGACCGCTTCCCCAGACAAAGGAATTGCGAAATGGAATCCGCTATTCGTACCCAAGAACTTAATCCGGGCAAGATGACCTGGCTGTTTCGCAAGCAGTTCGAACTGTGCAAGTTGATCGCCGGGAATACCGTAGCGATCGTAAGCGATCTTGGCACCCGTCCGGAATATATTCAGGCCGCATTCGCAGCGGCTGACGAAATGGGCATCGACATCTACGAAATGCGCGTGAACATGATTCCGGGCTGGACCAAGGTCGGGGTGCCGACGATCGGCCAATGCAAAGGGACCCTCCAAGCCCTGTGTGAAGCGGACATGATCCTGATCTTCCATGTACCGCTCTTTTCGACATGGTTGAAAACCGTCCGCGACCGCGGCGTGCGCGTACAGATGATCATCGACGCACCTGATGATCTTTACCAGCTTCAGTCGCCTCCAGGGCTGAAGGAAGCGATGCTTTATGCTCACGACCTCTATGAGAAGACCCGCGCGGTACGCGTGACGAGCAAAGCCGGGACCGATCTGACCTATTCATGCGGCGAATATCCGGTCATGTCCCAGTACGGCATGGCCGACGAGCCCGGCCGGTTCGACCACTGGGGCGTCGGACTGGTTCACACCTTCCCCAATGAAGGCAGTGCCAACGGCACCGTTGTGGTGCAGCCCGGCGACATCGTCATCCTGCCTTACTGCCGCTTCGTGCATGATCAAATCCGCCTCGAGATCCGTGACGGTCACATCACGAAGATCGACGGCGGGCTGGACGCCATGCTGATGCGCGACTGGCTCACCGAAGGCTGCACCGGTCCCAAGGATCGCGATCCCTTCGCACTGTCGCACCTCGGCTGGGGTATGAACCCGCAGTGTCGTTGGGACTCGCCGGCCATGTATGGCGATGCACCCGAACGGAGCCGCGCGGCAGCACGCAGCTTCCCCGGCAACTTCCTTTTCTCCACCGGCCCCAACAGCCAGGGCGGCGGCAACCGCGTCACGCGGGGCCATTACGACCTGCCGATGCGCGATTGCACCATCGCGCTCGATGGGAAGGTCATAATCGAGGACGGTAAGATCATTGATCCAAAGATGATCGTCCCCAAGGTCGATCGCTGATCGGGAGTTCTGGCGACCATAAACGAATTAAATTTAGTGTTGATACCAGTGCCGGTGCGGATACTATCATGCGATTGTGCGGTCGCCTCGCGCCGGAGCCGACGAGCAAAAATGGATGTATTTTGACATGGAATCGGAATCTCTTGACCCTGCTGCGGCGGTGGCGATCAATGAAGTCATTGCAGCCTATCCTGCGCAGGAAGCCTTGTCGGCACTCGGCGAAGAGTATAGCGCGCGTGCCCTTGCACTGGGCGCCGGCATCTGCGGGGATGATGTCCGCTATGGCGATGATCCTCATCAAATCCTGACGATATTCCGGCCTGAAAATGCAAATGGCGTAGTGCTTGTGGTATTCCACGGCGGCGGATGGACGAACGGGTATAAGGAGTGGATGTCGCTCATGGCACCCGCCTTCAACGCCAAGGGCGTCACGTTGGTTAGCGCGACCTACCGACTCGCCCCTAAGCACATATTCCCATCGGGGTTCGATGACTGTGCCGAGGCCATCGCCTGTTCATACCGTTCCTTGCTCCCGGAGTTCGCAGACCGCCTATGCCTGTTCGTGGGCGGACATTCCGCAGGCGGACATTATGCCGCCCTGCTTGCGGTCACGGACGAGTGGCGCACGGAACGGGGGCTTCCAGCCGACGTGTTGAGCGGCTGCCTGCCAATCTCCGGGACATACTGGTTTGGCGAAACGAGCGGTCTGTCCATGCGCCCGCGTTTCTTGGGGCCGGATTCCGCGACCGACCAACTGGCTTCGCCACTCCACAGACTAGCGAGCGCCGCCACGCCGCCCTTTTTTATCAGTTACGGGAGCCAGGATTTTCCGCACCTCAAGAGGCAGGCCGAGGTGATGGTTTCGGCTTTGCGCGAACGAATGATTCCTTGCGAAGTCGCCATAATTCCCGACAGCAATCATTTCGACGTTTGGCTTAGGTCCGGCGAGGCTGACAGTCCGTGGGTAGGCCAAGTCTGCGACTGGATGCTTGGCAAGCTACCGACCGACTGACCTTTTTGCTTTCTCACGAAGACAGAGGAGAAATTTGGGATGGAGCGGTTGGCCCTGCCGCTCTCCCCATTCCCCGGACCGAAGCCCTTGCCGCTTTCTTCCTCTTCTACCGCGGCGTCAAGCGGCGGTTGGCTGCGTCTCGTTCATCAGGGCCAGCATGGCGCGACGCACCCGGATTCCCGGCGCATCCGAAGCGAACAAAGCTGGCTTCAGATCCCAGAAATCCGCATTGCCCATCATCATCTGCTGGGCCTCTATCATCGGCTTGTCCTGGTGGTTGAAGGCGAAGCCCAGGCTGCTCACCGTCTTTTCCGTCAGTTCAGCATCATCAAAATCGAAATTTCTGGTCGTCATCACGTCATAGGTGCTGGTGTTCTCATCGGCTGGCATGCAGATATGATAGATGGCGTGGAAACGCCCTTCTGAACGGGGCGCTTCCGCGGGTTTGATGCCGGCTTCCACGACCACATATCCAGGGGCGAACCAACGAATGGTGAGCCACGTATCCACATCCTCGACATCTGGCATATAGCTTCGCAGCACGGGCACGGCGATAACGCCATCGAACGGCCAGGAGTGCTCAATAACGTGAGAACCGGCCTGTAGGGTCGGGACCGATCCGAGCAAGATCCCATTCCCCGCCAAAACCCCCGCGTGAAGAAATTCCGCATGTGTGGGATCGAGAAGATTGTCGATGAGCAGTTCGTAATTTGCCTGGACCGTCATTGTCCGGACAGGTGCCATCGCCGTCCCGGGCAGCGTCGATAAAGCACTAAAGTCGGGTATCAATGAGGGATCGGGCTCGACATGCTTGGCAAGCCAAATCCAGATTGCGCCATATTTTTCCACAATGGAGAAGAACGGAACGCTGACGGCACGGGTTGCGCGGCCCTCCTTTGCATGAGGATTGAACGCGCACTTGCCCCGGGCGTCGAATTGCAGGCCGTGATAGCCGCATTCCAGCACTTCGCCTTTTACCTTGCCTAGGTGTAAAGGAGCAAATCGGTGGGGACAACGGTTGCCGATTGCCGCGAGCGCGCCGGACTCTGATCGATAGACGGCAAAATCGATTCCAGCGAGCCGCAATTCCTTTGCCTCACCGGCCTTCAGTTCGGTCGACCAACCCCCGAAATACCACGCGGCTTCAAGATAGTGCTTACTCATCGTTTTTCCCTCAGGTCAACCCATGTCGCTTCGAACATTTTGTATTGGTTCAACAACTTCCCACTATTTTTGCCGAGGACACAATCAATATTTCACGGACAACGTCACTCCATAAGTACGCGGCTCGGCCGGCGTCGCCTGGTCGCCGAACGCCGTGGCCGTTATCGCATTATAGTAGTGCTCGTTTGCCAGATTCTTGCCCCAGAGGCGAAGTCCCCAACGATCTTCTGGGGCGCTGTAGCCAATCGACGCCGATAGGATGTGATAGCTGGGCTGGCGAAGCGCATTCTCCGGATCGAAAAAGAAGCCGTCGTTGTAGTTGTAATTCGCAGAAAGCAAGATCTCGCCAGAACCGGCCGGAACGCTGTAATCGGCACCAAAAGAGGCTGTAAAATCGGGAGTGTGCTGCGTTTCACGTCCAGTAGCGTCGCGCAAGACCACAACTGACCCGCCCAAACCGGTGGGTGACCGGATGAAAAACGGCGCGTTTTGAAAGTCGTCATATTTACCATGCAGATAGGTGGCGGCTGCCCGCAATGACAGCCTGCCAAAGCGAGCTTCCGCCTCGAGCTCCGCACCATAAGTGGTCGCTTCGGCAGCATTGATCAGCAACACACCACCGATGACATTCCGTTGAATTTGGATATCTTTAAACTTGTTGTAGAAAGCCGCGCCGTTCAGCCGAACATGGTTGTCCGCCAGGTCAGACTTGAAACCAACCTCATATGTATCGATCGTTTCGGGACGGACCGGAGCATCCGCTGGCCGTACGGCATTGAAGAGGCCGCTTTTGAACCCCCGGCTGACCGTGCCGTACACCAGAAGCTCGGGCGAAAAGCGATGATCGAGTGATGCCCGCCAGGTCAGCTTGCCAAAGTTGGCGTGCCTTGGAGTGATGGGCGTTTCCACTCCGCGGGCGACCGTTGCGGACTTCGCTGTGCGGCGGTCGTGCGTATAGCGCAAGCCGCCGGTGAGGTTCGTCGACGACCCCAAAGGGACCGTCATTTGGCCGAACACGGCGTTCGAAGTGGTGGAAACGGTTGTGAATTGACGGATAGTATTCGGAAACCTGCTGCCTGCAAGCTGCAGCGGATCATACTGCGACTCCATGTCGAAGAAATAGGCGCCGAAAATCCATTGGAGCTTCGAACTCGCATCCGACAGAAACTGGATTTCCTGTGAGAATGCTTCCGAGCGCTCGGTGGCATTGATATCGACAAGCGGCGACGGCGTACCGTCTTGGTCATAGAACCAGAAATTGCGATTTTTGCGGTAGCTGCTGATCGCCAGGAAGTTAAAGCCGCCGAAGTCGTGTCGAAGCTGCCCGTTTGCACCCCATTGTTTGTACTGGGTGTACACGTCCCGGTTCTCGGCGACATTGTAAAATCCTAAATACGGTGTGCCGTCGATCAGGACCTTGCCTTTGAGGGGCAGGTACTGCGCCGCAGTTTGCGGACGCCCCTTGCTGTAGTCCGCTGCCAGCGTGAGGGAAGTATCGTCCGCGAAATCGAACACCCATTTCGAACGCGCGGTAAATTCGCGTCCCTTGAAGACGTCGTTGCCGGTAGTGAAGTTGGTGCCCCAGCCGTCATACTGACGGTTGAAATAGGCCGATAGATCGGCGCGAACACCATTGGCAATGCGGCCTGCGGCATAGCCGCTCGCGGTCAGGGTATCATAATTCCCATAGCCCAATTTGGCTTCGAAAGTGGGCGTTTCCGAAGGATCGCGCGTAACGATCTGAATGACACCTGCGGCCGCGTTGCGCCCGAATAGCGTACCCTGCGGTCCCTTGAGTACTTCGATCCTCTGGACGTTGGCCAGTGAAAACAGACTTCCCGACAGCGTCGGCAAGTAAACGCCATCGATATAAAGGGCAACGGCCGCTTCTTCACCCGGCGCTGTTGATTTATTGCCGATGCCGCGCAGGAAGGGAGACATGGACCCGTTCTGCCGGGTCATTTCCAGGCCGGGCACCATGAAATTCAACTCGGTTGTTGCTCTAACCCCGACAGAGTTCAGTGAAGAGGCGTCCAGCGCCGAAACTGCAATTGGAACGTCCTGCAGCTTTTCTTGCCGGCGCTGCGCCGTGACGACAATGGCATGGAGCCTGTCATCCGCGGCGGAAGGGGCCTGTTCCGAGCCAGCGCCTCTCTCCGTTGCTTGCGCCCCAACGGCCTGCGCCGTGGAAGCCGTTGCCATCGCGCCGAGTGATAATAGGATGATTGGTTTCATTTTATTCCTCCCCGTTTTTAATCTGCTACTATCTCCCGCCGAGTACGCTGTTTCGTGTGATGCCCATGGTGCCAATGCCTCGGCAAACGCAATCGGCACTCAAAACCGACTTGCGTTCGGTAAACTGCGTTGAGATCTGAGCTTTGTCAACAGCGTTCCACCTTGCGAAATGGAAAAGCGCGCAGGAGGTTGACCAATCACGCAAATTGCACAATACTGTATGATGTTCATTTTTGGGAGGGTTCGCGCGCCCGTTTCGGGTTTCGGTCCCCACCGTCCGTTCAAGGAAGTGGGGATCGCCTTGACCTACACTGCCGGGCCCGAATTGACCAAGGCTGAGGAATTCGCTCGCGGCTGGCCAGTTCTACTCGCCTCTTCCTTCGGCGCCGGCGTTGGCATTGGCTGTCTTCTCAACTATACTAATGGGATCTTCCTGAAAGTTCTCGAGGAGGCGATCGGCCTCACACGAACGCAGTTCGGGTTGGCCCACCTGTTGGCAACGCTTGCCATCGCGGCCATGCTTCCAAAAATGGGGGCGATCGTCGATCGGTTCGGGGTGCGCTGGCCGACGGTCATCGGAACGGTCGGTCTATCCTTCGCCTACCTTGGCCTAGCTATATTCGTTACCTCGGTGACTTCCTACCTTTTACTGATGATATGTTTGGGCCTCCTTGGCTCGGCCACTACGAGCGTCAGCTTCACGCGTGCCGTCAACAGTTGGTTTGACAAAGGCCGCGGCCTGGCGCTTGGCTTCACTCAGGCAGGAACCGGGGTGATCGGAACGCTCATTCCGCCGCTGATCGTGTTGGCAATGGAGAGCTATGGCTGGCGGGCGGGCTATTTCACGGTCGCTGGAATCGCATTTCTCGGCTTCTTCACCGCCCTGTTCTTCTTGCGTAACCGCCAGGAAGAGACCGTTCTCCAGTCCAGCGACGGAGCCGCGGCCGCCTTTGGCGACGCGGTTCACAGCCGCCTATTTTGGATGCTGTTCGCCGCGTTCTTCTTGATGGCCCTAAGCTTTGCCGGCATTTCGATCCATTTCGTGCCAATCGCCCGCGACCTGGGCGTGTCGCCCATGGCTGCGGCTGGGTTCGCGTCCTTGATCGGCATCAGCGTCTTGGCGAGCCGGCTTGTGGTAGGTTGGCTGGCGGACATGATGCACGCGCCCTGGCTGGCGATCGGGGCCTGCATGTTCGGTGCGATCGGCTGCATGTGTCTTTCGACTGGAAACTTGGCATTCCTTCCGCTGGCAGCCATATTGGTCGGCAGTGCGATGGGGGCGGAACTTGATCTGCTGGGCTATCTCGTTGCGCGCTATTTTCCCTTGCAGATTTATGGCCGCGTCTACTCATGGCAGTATGGCGGACTGACTGTTGCCGCTGGCGCCAGTCCGCTTCTGGTCGGATGGATGGCCGACCAGACCGGAGGCTATCATTCCGCCCTCATAGCCTGCGCGGGTTTGTCGCCGGTCGTGATGTGCCTGTTCTTTATATTGCCCCGGTACTCAATCCCCCGCCGGGCGTTGAAACCGCAGGAGGCGTGAATTGAGAGGACGGAAAGCCGCCTCCGTGCCATGCATTTCGAGTTTGCTACAGTGGACGTGCAGCCCAGCGGGTTTTTATGACGCCCATGTCGCAGCGCCCAAGGCAGATCTTGAGACCGAGGGCAGCAAAGCGGATCTGCTTAAATCAAAGCGAAGGCAAGCGCACCTCCTCGACCGATCCAAATTGGAGAAGGCCGGACAGGCCCCCTGATGACTTCGCATTTCCAAGCAGCGGACGCTGGATGCTGCAAGGATGAACGGAAATATTTTGAGGCGGGCTGACCCAAGTCTTCCGCGCGTCCCTAGGCGCACCTACCTTGAATCGGGACCGGCGTTGAGCCTTGGGATGCAAGGCGCAAGCAGATGACGCCGGCAGGCTGCGAGTGCAGATGTGCCGATGACGCGCTGGCTTGGATCGGAGGAACTGGAAGAGCGCATTGCCCGGCGCATGGCGGATCTTCGTGCGCTCGCCGGGCCAGCACATCGCTGGCGCCGTT
>DATEEP010000092.1:0-82535 GCA_035281095.1 Novosphingobium sp.
GCGCTGTTCAGCGCCGAGGGCCGCGACCGCCTGCGCGCCGAGGTGGTGCTGGTCTGCATGGACCTTGATGAGCACGTCTCGTGCGCATGGCCGGAAAGCGTTCGCGAACGGATGCTGGCGGCGATGGCGGAAACCTAGAGCATGATGACTTCGGTTTGAATCACTTCGTCATTGCGACCCCGGACTTGATCCGGGGAAAGCAATCCAGGGAGTGAGACCCAGAAATCTGCCTCAGGCGACCGCGACCACCGGGTGCCGCAGCGTGCCGATACCTTCGACCGTCGCGACGATGACGTCGCCTGGCCAGACCCATTCCTGCGGATCCATGCCGGCGCCGACGCCGGCCGGCGTGCCGGTGGCGATGATGTCGCCGGGCTCCAGCGTGATGCCCTTGCTGATGTCCTCGACCAGCTCATCGACCTTGAACAGCATGAAGGCGGTGTTGCTGCCTTGCTTCTGCACGCCGTTGACCGTGAGATTGAGGTCGAGCGTCTGGGGATCGGGAATCTCGTCGGCGGTGACGATGCACGGGCCCATCGGCGCAAAGCTGTCCTGGCCTTTCGAATAGATCCACTGGCCGGCGCGGCGGCAGTCGCGCGCGCTCATGTCGATGATCACGGTGTAGCCGAATACATGGCTGAGCGCGTCCTTGCGCGAGACGCCCTTGGCCCTGCTGCCGATAACCGCCCCAAGCTCCACTTCCCAGTCGAGCTGCTGGGTGATCTCCTTGTTGTGCAGGATCGGCTCGTCCGGGCCGATCACGGTCGTCGGCGGCTTGGAGAAGATCACGGGCTGGCGCGGCAGTTCGGGCGAGGTGTCGAGCGTCTTGGCGGATTCGGCGACATGCTCGGTATAGTTGAGGCCGATGCCGAAGATGTTCTTGCGCGGGCGCGGGATCGGGGCGAGCAGCTTGACGTTGGTCAGCGGGACCGCCGCCCCCAGCGGGAACAGGCCGTCGGCATCCTCGATCAGCTTGCCGGCGATCCGCACCGCCTGCGGGCCGAGGTCGATGAACTCCAGCATCGTCGATGGCAGCGGCACGCCGGTCGCGGCGCCGAAGCGCGCGAGATCGACCACCAGGTCGCCGACAATGGCGCCAAGGCGGGCTTCGGCCTCGATGTTCGCGCGATAAGTGACAAGACGCATGGCAGGTCCTCGATAAAATCAGGGAAGGATGGGTTGGTGGCCGTCGTTCTCGGCCAGCGCTTCCTCGCGGCAGAGGCCGAGCGCACGCATGACGGGCAAGTCGTGGAAGCTGAACAGGCAGGCATCCTCGCGGTCGGAAGCGTTGGCGTGCTCGTGGTACATCCACGCCGGCACGACGAAGATATCGCGCTCCTGCCAGTCGAAGCGTTTGCCGTTGATCACCGAATGGCCCGCGCCCTTGGCGCACTGGTAGACGAAGCTGCCGGTCTGGCGATGCGCCTTGGTGCGCTCGCCCGGCCGCAGGAGCTGCATCGACGCGCCGATCGTCTGCATCACCGGACCGCCGGTGTGCGGGTTGACGTATTCCATCAGCACGCCGTCGTAAGGCGATCCGTCGGTGACCGCGGCATAGCGGCTCAGCGCCTCGTAAGTTGGCGCCCATTCGTACTTGAGCAGCGGCGAATAAGGCTTCGGCCACGCGACGCCGGCCGGACGCAAGCCCGCGCCTGCCCACATCGCGGTCGAATCGTCGACCGGGTGCGAGATCGCCTGGTTGAGATCGGGATGGACTTCGTAGAAGTTCGCTTCGAGCGCGTTCATCAGCGGGATGTCCAGCCCGTCCTGCCAGATGCAGACGGTGCCGTCCTCCGCCACGCCATGTTCGTGCCAGGTGCCGTTGGGCGTCAGCACGAAGTCGTTGGCGCCCAACGTCATCTTGTGGCCGTCGACATTGGTGAAGGCGCCGCTGCCTTCCATGATGAAGCGCAGGGCGGAGGCACTGTGACGGTGGCTGGAGGCGCATTCGCCCGGCGCCATGACCTGCAGGCCCGAATAGAGCCAGCCCACCGCAGCGACCACGTCGCTGCGGCCCTTGTTCTCCAGATAGACGACGCGGCGCCCGGCCTGCTCGGGCGTGACGAGCTCCAGCGCGCGCAGAACATCGTCGCGCAAGTCCTTGTAACGCCACAGCATCGGTTCGGAAGTCGAGACCGGCTCCCACGGCTCGATCTTGTTGGCGACGGTCCACAAGGCGCCGGTCCCCAACGCCTCGAGCCGCTTGTAGTAGGCGAGCAGTTCGGGCGTGTCGGGAACGTTGGCGCGGCCGATCATCTCCTCGCGATACTGGTCGTAGCTGGTAGCCATGGCCGCCCTTCCTCGAATTATTATATGCTTAAAGCATTCCGGTTTTGGTGTCAAATGCAACTACCTGCAAAGCGCGGAAAACCCGGATATCCTTGGTCTTCCGTGATTTCGAGGCAGGTGATTCCACCTGCCGCGAAATCACTCTAGCCGGCCTTGTCGGCAACGTCCGGCGGCGGTCCCTCGCGCTCTTCCGTCCAGGCCTTCCAGGACGGCCGCCGCAAGTCGAACATGTCGGTCTGCCGGCCGTACCACCCCGCCCCGTGCAATCTCGCGATCAGTTGCATCGCCGTTACATCGAGCCGGATCCGCTCCGCATCGGTCACGAAACGATCCTGCACATGGGCATGGAGCACCTCGCCGATCACCGCCACCTGGTGTGGTCCGGTTTCGATGAAATGCATCGTCCGGCACTCGAAGCTCACCGGCGCGGTGGCGATGCGCGGCGGCGACACTTCGGTGCTCTCGGCCAGCTCCAGTCCGGCAAGCGCCGTCTCCTCGATACCCGTCGGAGCATCGATCGATGTCAGGTTCATCGCCTCCGCATGCGTTTCGTCGACCAGGTTGATCACGAATTCGCCGGTCCGGCGGATGTTCTCCGGCGTGTCCTTCAACCGCTTCTCATGGTGGGCGACCATGCCCACCACCACCACCGGCGGATCGTCGCCCAGCGCATTGAAGAAGCTGAAGGGCGAGGCATTGAGCACGCCCTCTGGCGAGCGCGTCGTCACCCAGGCGATCGGCCGGGGTATGACGCACGAACCGATTATCTTGTAGCGGCTGCCACGGTCGAGTTTGCGCAAGTCGAAATGCACGTCGTGTCCTTGCTTGCCGCGCCGGAACGGGCGGCGGCGGTCAGTAGCGCCCGCTCAACAGCGCGCCTGCTCCGGGGACCTGACGCTCCAGCCCCAGCCGGTCAAGCATCTGATGCGTGGTGCACACCGCCGCCGACACCACCGGGACGCCCAGCTGCTGTTCCAGCCGGTCGATGATCGCCAGCGAGGGCATCTGCACGCAGGCCGAGGCGACGAACGCATCGATGCCGGTGACGTCCACGCTCTTGTATATCTCCAGCAGCCGCTCCGGGTCATGGCGGCCGACCTCGATGTTGTCGGGGATTTCCAGCGCGGTGAAATCGTGCACCGCGATGCCCTCGTTCTCGATGTAGTCCACCACCAGCTGCGTCAGCGGCTTCATGTAGGGGCAGATCACCGAAACCTTCTTCGCGCCGATCAGCTTCAGCCCGTCGACCAGCGCACCGGCGCTGGTGACGACGGGAGCGGGTGCGCCATTCTCCACCGTGCGTTCATGCAGGCGCTTCTCCGACACGCGGTGATAGCCGTGGCCCATGCTCATGATCGCGACGAGGCAGGCATAGCCAAGTACGTCGACCCGCGCGTCGGACAGCTCAAGCGCGCAACGGTCGCTGTCGCGGTCCATCGCCTCGAGCTCTTCCTTCACCACTTTCTTCATCCGCATGCGGCTGGAATGGAAGGTGAAGCGTTCCGGCAGCACCGCCTCGCGAGCGCGCAGCATCGCGGGAATCTCGGTCTCCATCGTGGTGTTGGACGATGGCACGATCTGACCGATGCGGTAGATCCTGGGGGTTGTCATAGCGGGGTATCGTCCTTGGGATCGGCCGGGCGCCATCCGGCGGCGGCGGCATCGGGCGCGGGATCGTCGATAAAGGCGGCGGGCGATCGGGCCGTGCGGTCGACCCGCAGATCGAAGACGTCGAAGCGGTTGTAGTGTCCGACGATGTCATGCATCTGCTTGGGCTGGATGCATTTGCCGAGGTCGATCTCCGCGTAGACGATCCCCTCGTCGTCGATCAGCGATTCGCCCGTAAGCCGGCCGTCCGGCCCGACGAACCCCGAAAACGCGCTGTTCTTCCGCTCCAGCCGGGTTCGGGCGTCGGGCACCACCTTCTCCATCTCGACGATGATCTGCTCCGAGACCGTCGAGCACGAGACGATCGTGAACAGCTTGCCCTCGAACGAGTGGGCCATCGCCCGCACCTTGATCGCCTCGGCCATGTCGTAGTCGGGCGGCGCCACGGGCAGTGCGATGTAGCTGGCGACATGGACCAGTTCGCCCTGAGCGAGCAGCGCGAAGCGCGCGAGAGTGTTGGTATTCTCACCGCAGGCCAGGGCGCCCAGACGGCCGACCTCGGTGTCGTAGACTTTCAGGCTCGATCCGTCGCCGTTGGCCCAGGTCAGTTTCTCGGCCCAGGTCGGCACCAGCTTGCGGTGCTTGCCCATGATCGCGCCGTCCGGCCCGATGAAAACCAAGGTGTTGAAGATGCCGCCGAGCGAGACCGGGCTGCGCTCGTTCACGCCGATGACGACATGCACGCCAGCCTCGCGCGCGGCGTTCTGCACCACCGCGATCTCGGGCCCCGGCAGCAGGATGGAGGCGCGCAGCAGCTTCTCGAACCAGACGCCGCCGCTGACCGGATCGGTGATCCAGCTCCAGTAGGGATAGCCGGGCACGAAAACCTCGGGAAAGGCGATGAGCCGCGCCCCGTTCGAAGCCGCCTGGTGGATCAGCGCCGCCGCCTTGGCGACGGTCGCATCGGGGTCCAGAAAGACCGGCGCCGCCTGGATCGCGGCGGCAGTGAATTTGGGAAGCTGGAGCACACGCACTCCTCGATTGAAGGTCCGTCGATTTATTTTAGCCTTAAAGCATCTTGTCGGGCGAGTCCAGCGCAGCCTGTCAGGGAACGGTTCCAGCGCCCTGCCTTCTCGCCAAGGAGGACGATTTCCACCTGCCGTGCACGGCTTGGCGGGTTTGGGATTCAGAGCACGATGACTTGGGTTTGAATCACTTCGTCATTGCGAGCCCTCCGCAATGACGAAGCAACTCAAAGTCATCACGTTTAAGTCAGCGGCGTATGTCAGTCGTCGGTAGCCTGGCGGGCGAGTTCCGACGGGAGCCGCGCCGCCGCCAGCAGGAACAGGCCGATCGCGATCGGCACGACCGCGAAGACCGACAGCATGCCGGTGGCAAGCGATCCCGTGAGGTGGCTTATCTTGCCGACGATGTAGGGGCCAAAGCCGCTGGCGATAACGATCATCACCAGCGAAAAGGCTCCGGCCGCGGCGCCCCGCATGCGCGGCAGCACGAGGTCCTGGGCAAGCGCGCCGGCGACTCCCGTCCATAGCGACCCGAAGAAATGGAACAGCAGGCTGGCCAGGGCGAAACCAAGCAAGCTGTGTGCCTGCAACATCAGCGCCAGGAACGGCAGCGGCGCGACCAGCGCCATCATCCCGACCCAGACCGGTGCGCGGCTGTCGCGTGACCGCCACCAGTCGGTCAGCCGTCCGCCGGTGATTGCTCCCGCGACTCCGCCAAGCGCCGAACCGATCCCGAGGTAGAGACCGACCGTGACCGGCGGCGCCCCAAGGACGCGCATGGCGTAAGGTGCGGACCACGCCCCTACCGAGGCGGTGCATACGGCAAGCAAGGCGCCGGCGAACATGATCGGCGCAAATGCACGGCCTCCAAACGTCCGGTCGAACAGCGCGCGGTCGCGCAGCTTCATCACCTGGCCCCATGTGACGATCGAATAGGCGCCGATTCCGACCGCGACCCACTGGGCGGTGTCGCCCGTGGCCAGGATCAGGGCGCAGACCGAAAGCAGCAGCACGGCCGTCAGGCCAAGGTTTTGCAAGACCGCCGGGCGGCCGCCGATGGCCCACAGGTTCCCAAGGGTGAACGGAGGAACCGCCGCGGACATTTCCCGGTAGGCCAGGCGCGGCAGCGGTACGTCGTCGGCGGGCTTTGGCCGTGGCGGCTCGCGCAGCCGGTAGATCAGCCCCGCAACCGCCAGGCCGGGGAGGCCCACCGCGAAGAAGGCGGCGCGCCAATCGGCAACCGCGCAGGCGTCACCAGGCAGCGCCGCGCACCAGGTGGTCCAATGCTGGAGCACCAGTGCTCCCATGAGCAACGAGGCGGCGCCTCCGAGTTGCACGCCGACCACATAGATGCTGAACGCCGTCGCGCGGTTTCGCGGCGGAAAACTTTCCGCGATCAGCGCCTGGGAGCAAGGGCTGGCGGCGGACTCCCCGATGCCGACCCCCACCCTGGCAAATGCCAGCACGGCGAAGTTGGCGGCGGCACCGGACAAGGCGGTCAGGCCGGACCATAGCGCCAGCGCAAGGGCCAAAAGCTTGGTCCGGCTGACGGCGTCCGCGATCCGCCCCATCGCGATCCCGGACACACCGTAGAATACGGCGAACGACGTGCCCATGAGGAAGCCAAGCTCTGCATCGTCCAGGCGCAAGTCCTGCTTGACCCGCTCGCCGACGATATAAATGACCTGGCGATCGATGTAGTTCAGGAAACTGACGAGGACGAGAAGGAAAAGAATATACTTCGAATAGCCGGACGAAATGGTCCGGGGGTGAACAGCACCATCATCGTCATCCTGGGCCATTCATTCCCACCCCGTTGGTTCTGCCGAAATGCTCAAAGTCCCAGCAATCCGAAGCTGTCGTGCCGATCGACGGCCTGGCCCAGCCGGTCCACGAATGTCTCGATGACCGGTGTCGGCGGCTTGGTCGTGATGCCCCACATGTAGAAGCCGTAGATCATCGAGGTTCGATATTGGTGCCGCGCGGTCTCGCGGTCGGGAACATTGGATCCCAGCGCCCGTGCGCAGCCCAGATAATGGTCGAGCAAGTCCCATTCGTGCGCGGCGGCGACCTCGACCGGCAGCGCGGCACCGATGTGGTAGGCCACATCCAGTGCCCACCCGCCGCGTTGGACCACCTGCCAGTCCGCCACCCCCGGCCCTTCGTCCGTCCAGTAGAAATTTCCGGCATGGCAGTCGCCATGCAGCAACGTCTCGGGCAGCAACGCATCCCGCCGCGCCAGCTCGTTCAGGGCGTCGATCAGCCGCGCCGCATCGCGCGTGCCCGGCGCGAGATTTCGGCCGCGCGGACCCTGGAGCAATTCCTGCAGGCGATCCGGCGTGACAATGTTCCAGGACGCGAACTCGGAAACGACATGCTTTATCCAGGGCGCTCCTTTCAGCAAGTGAGCGCCGGCATGGACATGCGCGAGCTGCTCCAGGCTCTTGGCGACGTCGTCAGGCCCGAGTGGGTCGAGCGCACCGCCGAAGCGAGCGCCTTCGACGATGAGATCCTTCATGATGACGACGCCCTGCGCGCGCTCTTCATCGACCAGAGTGGCGACCGCGACCGGGATCCGCGCCCGCAAATGCGGCGCGATCTGCTGATAGAAGCGGAACTCCCGCAGTCTGCCGTCCGCTGCCCCGACGCTTCCCGGACCGGTCGGCGGCAAATCGAGAAAGGCTTTCAGGCACAAGTCGGCCTCTCCGCCGTCCCACGCGACCGTGATGCGAGCCGAAGTCGCGACCGATCCGGCGGTGTCGACCGTCTCCACATGCCGGATGCCGTGTCCGCCCGTAAGCGGCGCCAGCACCCGCGAAAGCCAGGCAGGGTCCAAAGCGTCCGCAAGGGTGAACGGGAGTGGCGGGCTCGCTGTGCCTGTAAGTGTCATTTTGTCACCTTGTCAGTGCGGGGGTCAGTGCGGGGGTCAGTGCGGGTTGCGGATGCTGCGGAGTGCCATGCGCCGAGCGTCGCCGGGCCGGGAGCGTCGGCGGAACGATCGGCGCCCCTTGGCTTCAGCCGGCCGGCTCGGCCACGTTGCGCTTCGCGACCGTGGCGGCGGCCATTTGCTCGATCCCATCGAGCTTGTTCGGGCCCATGGTGACGAGAATGACGTTTCGCACGCCGGCGTCGTGCAGGGCCTGCACCGCCGCCGTGAAGTCGGCCGGGCCGACCATGCCGCCGTTCTGCCGCACGAAATAGTCCACCGTGCCGGTTCTTTGCGCGATCTCCCAGACCTCCTTGTTGGTCCGCGAGTGGCGATGGACGGAATAGAGCGGCGCGATCTGCTCCAGCGCTTCGATCACTTCCGGCGGTCGCTCCATGCCGCGATCTCCGTGCTTCTTGTACATCATGGCTTGCGCCATCAGGTTGATGTTCGAGAAGCCCTCCTCCAGCGTGGCCGCCGGCATCACCGGGGCGAGGTGCCAGATATCGACCGACGCCGGATCGCGTCCCGCCTCCGCCGCGCAGTTCCGGATATATTCGATGCGTTGCCTGATCTGCTCGGGAAGCAGTCCGCCACCGACGATCACCGCGTCGGCGGTTTGCGCGGCGATCCGCAGGTTGACCGGACCGTTGGCGGCCATCCACAAGTCGGGCTTCCAGGGTTCCCAGGCGCTCCAGGCCGCCTTGATTTGACGGCCCTGGAACTCGGCCGTCCGGCCGCCGACGATATCGCGCACCGCGTTCATGTATTCGGCGATCTGCCGGCCCTTGGCCATTTCGAGGCCGACACCGACGATGGAGCTATCCCCCGCGCCATACCCGTAAGTGAAGCGGTCGCCCGCGAGATCGCGCAAGGCGAGCATCGCGCCCGCCGTCACCGATACATCGCGCGTGATCGGATTGGTGACCATGAGCAGGAGGCGGGCCCGCGAGGTGACCGTCGCGGCGGTCGCCAGCGAGAGATAGACTTCCCGGCACAGCATCGGCGTATCGGCGATCCCGACATAGTCGAAGCCCAGCTCGTCCATTCGGCGCCACCAACCGCGCGCCACATCCAGCGAAGTGTCGTGCGGCGTGCACATCGCAAACTTCATGTCTTCGAACATCGCGATCTCATCTCCCGTGACGGTTCGGACACCGCGACTCCGCCGACGCGATGCCGGATGACCGACCAACCCAGAACACCAAAATTAGACCAATTGGTCAATACCGAACCGCGCAGCGAAACGCGAACCGTGCGTTTTCCGGTGAAGCTCGCGCCTCGCGACACCGTCCAGCGACCTTGGAGTAGAGTGATTTCGAGGCAGGTGAATCACCTGCCGGCTCGGAAATCACGGCAAACAAAGAATATCCGGACTTGTTTCGGTTCAATCTGAACCGGAACGAGTCTAGGCGCGGATGGCGAGAACGCCTATCCTCCCCGATCCCCGCTTGCCGCGCCAGATGGAGCATGTCATTGTCGAGATCGCGCCCCGTCGAACCCGATCCCGCCGCTGCCGCCAGTCTCGAAGGCCCCCGCTCGAAGCGCACGTCGAAGCGCGTTTCGCGCACCCGCGACAAGATCGTCCACGCCGCCACGGACTTGTTCGCTCGTCGCGGTTTCAATGGCGTCAGCTTGCATGACATAGCCGAACTGGCCGAAGTTCGTCGGTCCCTCATCCTCTATTACTTCGAATCCAAGGAGCATCTTTGGAAGACCGCGGCATCGTCTCTCATCGAGCGGTTCAACACCGAAATGAGCGCGCGTCTGGATAAGATCGCGCACCTGGATGAGGCCGAATTCCGCCATCGGAACATGGAAATCTGGCTGTCGGGCTATCTGGACATGCCTGAAGTGGCGCAATTCCTGGTGCGGGAAGGTGGCGAGGCCAGCACGCGGCTGGACTGGCTGGTGGAAGAAGTCGGCGTCCCGGCCCTGAACCTGCAACTGCTCGACCGCTTCCGGGAAGCGCCTCCGTTCGACAGGACAGCGATCAACGCGCTCACCATAGCGATCGTTGCCCTGGCGCCGCTCTTCGAAGCCAAGATGCGCGCCATAACCGGCGAGAGCGCCGGCGGCTTCGATCCGCTCTCGGCCGGGTCCCGCGGGCACCTCATCGAGATCATGGAGGCCATGCGAACGCGCGGAGCCGAGCCGGCGCCACGACCGGTTCATTCTTCGGCGACATTCAAATCCTGAACGCACCGGACGAATTCCTGTATTTGCCTCGAAGTCGAGCCCACCGCCCATGCCACGACCGTTTCCATCAGAAGCGGTTCGGGATGGCCTTCGATGCTCAGGATCTCGATCCCTTCGTGTCGAGTATACTCGGCCCCGCCGAACACGAAAGTCGCTCCCACTCCGCACGAAAGCAGAAGGCCGGCAAATGTGGCGTCGCTGACCATGGCCCCGACCGTGGGTTCGAAGCCAACCGACTGACACAGCCGTAACAGGCGCGCATGCAGTCGGGGCGTGACTTCCGGATCGGGCATCAGCCACGGGCGATCGCGAAGATCCTGCAACTGGATTCGTGGCTTGGCGATCTTCCATGAGCTGGGAACCGCCACCCGGACGGGCTCGCGCGCGATAACGCGCCATTCGATCCCCTGCCCCCAGGACGGGTCGAACTGCATGATGCCGATGTCGATATCGGCGGAGCGCAAGGCTTCTGGCTGGATCACGCTGTGGATCGGCAGGAGCTGCACCGATACTTTCGGCCACCGCTCGCGGAAAGCCTCCAGACCCGGAGCGATCCGGTGCGCCATCGTCGCCGGGCCGACCGCGATCCGCAGCTTGGCGGCATCGCCTTGCGATATGCGTCGCGCATTCTGGGTCGCCACGGCCAGCCTGTCCAGCAGTCTCCGCGTCTCGGCATAATAGGCCTCGCCCGCCGGCGTCATCGCCACACTCCGGGTCGTGCGCTCCACCAGGGTGGCTCCGACCAGCTCTTCCAGTCGCTTGACCGAACGGCTGACCACCGACTGGCTGACGTTGAGTTGCTTCGCCGCGATCGTGAAGCTGCGCGCGTGCGCGACGGCGGCAAAATGCTTGAGCATCAAGGTTTCGATCATATCCTCGCCGTTTCATTTATCGTATTTCAGCAATAATTGCGTACAAAACAGCATTTGACTTGGCAATAATCCTGTCTCAACAATCTGCGCAAAGAAGGCCCGGCCTAACAGGGCCCTAACAGGGCGTGGTGAGGATCCAATGAGGCACATTCCAGGAAATCCATCGGATGCGACCGCGCATCCGAGCCGCTCATGCCCGGACGCCGCAGGCGATGCCCGGCCGGGCCGGCTCGATGCTTCAGAATAGAATAGAATAGAATAGAAATATTCAAATAATCGTCGAACCAGACGATGACTGGTTACCGTAATATAACAATAAATCGGAGGGAAGCATGTTTCATTACATCAAATCTTCACGCATCGCACTCCTTACATGCACTGTTCTCGCTGCAACAGGTGTCTCAGGACAGGCGAATGCGCAAACGGCCGATGACGATGTCGGCGTCGCCGACATCATCGTTACGGCCCAGAAGCGAGAGCAGAGCCTGCAGGATGTCCCCATCGCGGTTACGGCGCTTTCGCGGGATTCGCTTCAGGCAAATCGCATCACCAACGTGATGGACCTTGCCGCGCAGGCCCCCAACCTGACGATGCGTCCGGCAGCGGGCGGCGCAGGCATCCCCAGCTTTACCTTGCGCGGCGCCGTGAGCTTCGGTTCGGTTGCGGGGCAGGACAAGTCGATCCCGCTCTATATCGATGGCGTCTACATCGGATCGGCGCAAGGTTCGGCGTTCGAACTGCCCGATCTTGAGCGGATCGAGGTTCTGCGCGGTCCGCAGGGCACATTGTTCGGCCGCAACGCAACCGCCGGCGCGATCAGCATCATCACGCGCGAGCCGAGCGGCGAGTTCGGGCTGCGCCAGCAATTCACTTACGGCAATTACGATCACCTGAGGTCATCGACCCGCGTCGAGCTGCCGCAAATGGGGCCGCTCAGCGCTTCAATCAGCTACACGCACAGCGAGCGGGAAGGCGAGATCAAGAACCTGGGCGCCGGGGTGCGCTGGGACCGTAGCGGAGCGACGAAGTCGAAGTGGGCGCGTCGCCTCAACGTGTCGCCGAAGACGCTGGGCGACGACAACGTGGAATCGGTGTTCGCGGCCGTGAAGCTGGAGCCCAGCGACAGCTTCAAGACCGTCTACCGCTTCGACTGGATGGAGAATCATTTCACGCCGGACGGCAACAGCATCGTCACTTTCAACCCGAGTGGCGCGGGAGCGGCGTTCGGCGCCATCCTGACGCAGGCATTGCTGGAGAATCCGTCGCCCATCGCGAACGAGCACCGGCCGAAGGCGGTCAACAACTCCTTCACCGTGCCTGGATACCAGACGGTGATGGGCCACAATCTCACCAGTACCCTGGTGCTGAGCGACACCGTCACGCTCAAAAACATCGCCGCCTATCGCAAGTCGTTCATCTTCTCCGGAGCCGATATCGGCGGCTTGGGAAGCCTGAGGGTCACGCCGACCGTCGCGACGATGCTGCCGACCATCGGCATCCCTCTGGCGACGGCCCAGACGATGATCGGCGCGCCGATCGTCGGAGCGGGTTCACAGACGGAATCGCGGGCCCGTCAGTGGAGCGATGAGCTGCAGATCAACTACGATTCGGACTTCCTGACCGTCACCGCCGGCGCGATCTACTACAAGGTGAAGACGATCACCGGCGCGCCCGACGGTCTCGGCGGTTCGTCGATCCTGGCGATCCTGCCGGGTTTCAAGCTGCCTTCGGGCCGTCGCCAGCTTTCGTTCAACACCGGCAAGTCGATGGCGGCATACCTCCAGGCCGAAGTTCATGTCACGCCGCAACTGGATGTCATAGGCGGCGCGCGCATCACGCGCGACCGGAAGACCGGCACGACCTTCGTCTATGTCGCCAATCCCGGGCGTCAGGATTCGTATACGTTCTCGTACAAGGACACCCGGCCCAGCTATATGTTCGGGGTCAATTTCAAGCCCAATGACGATATCCTGCTTTACGGCAAGTACTCCACCGGCTTTGTCTCCGGCGGCGCCGTTTCCGGGATCGAGTATCCCGCGGAGACAGTGAAGGCGTGGGAAGCCGGCATAAAGGCCGATCTGTTCGATCGCCGGCTGCGTGCCAACCTGGCGCTGTTCAAGGCAGACTACACGGACATCCAGGCGGTCAGCGGCGGCCAGTTCATCACGCCCCCGCGGCCCGAACTCGGCACGCTGGTGCTGCGTGAGGGCGATCTCGACACCAAGGGTTTCGAAGCCGAACTGACGTTCGTGCCGGTGCGCGGCCTCACCCTAAACGCGGGCGCGGGTTACACGGACCTCAAGTTCACCAATCCCAACCCGCTGCTCCGGGCACCCGGCGCTCCGGTCACCGCGCGGCCAAAGTGGACATCGAACCTTTCGGCACAATACGTTACCGACCCGCTGTTCGGTGACGCAACGATGATGTTCCGCGTCGACGCGACCTACCGGTCGCGTATCCGCACGCTGGCTCAGCTAAACTTGCCCGCGTCGTTCAACCCGATCATCTATTCCGAGGAGATGTGGCAGGTGAACAGCCGCATCGCCATTCGGGATATCGATTTCGGCGGCGGCAAGGCCGAGCTGGCGGTGTGGGGCAAGAACCTGAACGATGCGGATAACCCCGCATTCCCGATCTACTTCGGGTACGAAGGCAGCTCGAGCTACGTTCGTGCGCGGACTTACGGTGTCGACCTGACGTTCGACTTCTGAGCCGGCCTGCACTCCGGGGGTCGTGATTTGCTTGACGACTACCCGGACTTTGCAGTCCTAATCCGCCGGACATTGGTGTCAAAGTCAGTCTGAACCGGGAAATGCGATGAATACCACAGACAACAGCATCGCTGACGACGGTGCCGTGACCAAACATGCCCCGGAGCCGAGGCGCGAGGCGGTCTATCCCGAACATCTGCTGAGGGAAAAGCCGCCCTACGCCCCGGGAATCCGCCGCGTTCCGGTCGACCGCTTCTTCAAGCAGGAATACCACGACCTGGAGGTCGAGCGGATCTGGAAGAAGGCGTGGCAATGGGCCTGCCGCGAGGAAGAGATCCCCGACGTCGGCGACTATCAGATCTACGAAGTCGCCCATCTTTCGTTCATCGTGATCCGCACCGCGCCCGACGAGATCAAGGCCTACTGGAATTCCTGCCCGCACCGTGCCCGCAAGCTCGTGACGTTCGACGGCAAGCGGGCTTCGGAACTGCGCTGCATGTTCCACGGCTGGGCCTGGAACCTCGACGGATCGCTCAAGGAGATGAGCTGCGGCTGGGACTTCCCCGGTGCCAGGCCAGAGGAAGTCAAGCTCCCCGAAGTCAAGGTCGGCACCTGGGGCGGGTTCGTCTTCATCAACCCCGATCCCGACGCCGAGAGCCTTGAGGCGTTCCTCGGCGAACTGCCCGAGCATTGCGAGGTCGGCCGTCACAATTTCGCCCACCGCTGGAAGCAGGTCCACATCGTCGCCGACCTGCCGGCCAACTGGAAGGTCGTGCAGGAAGCCTTCCTCGAAGCGTGGCACGTGATCTACACGCATCCGCAGCAGGTCATGGGTCCGGAGAGAGCGGAATATGTCCAGCGCTGGGATGATTTCGGAAACTTCATGCGCTGGGCCGTCGGTCCGGTAGGGCCCGGCAAGAAGGCGGCGATTCCCTTCATGCCTCCCGGCGACACCGAGCAGGACTACATCGACGGCTTCCTGGACTTTCATCGCAACGAAGAACCGGCGGTCGTCGCGACCGACGAGGTCTCGGGGATGGACGCCGTGCACAAGGCCGGGCGCGACTATCTGCGGACCATCCTGGGAGACAAGGTCGACGAATATCTCGACATGTTCATGTCGCCGGGCGAGATGCAGATGGTGTGGCCCAACTTCCATCCATGGCAGAACTTCAGCCGGCTCGTGTACCGTTTCCGCCCCTACAAGAGCGATCCGAACCGATCGCTGATGGATGTCCTGCTGCTCGCCCCATGGCCCGAGGACCGGCCGATGCCTCCGCCTTGTCCGCCGCATGTCCTGGAGCACGGCCAACCGATTTCAGACGCCTACGAACTGGGGCAGCTCGCGCGCATCTTCTCGCAGGATCTCGCGAACATACCTTACGTTCACGAGGGCCTGAAGACCTGCGAGCGCGGTTACGTCATACTGTCGGATCACAACGAGGCACCGTTGCGCCACTGGCACGACAGGTACGATCGATGGATGGGCCTGGACAATTCCGACGGTATGATCGGAGACAGCCGATGACCGGCACAGAAGCGACGCCCGCGCGGCGCCCCGATGGCCGTCCGTGGCGGAAATACCGGTACATACCCGCCCGGCAGACCTTCGAGGAGCAGCCCGGCGGCCGCGTGCGCGTCACCGACGACGACGGTCGCTGGGGCCTGTTCCACTGGAACGGCCCGTGGATCGAAGGCGAACTGACGCAAGTCAACGTGCACATGCTGGTCTGGGCGGCGGGCCCGGACACCCCGGCGGATTTCCACTACCGCTGGACCGAAGTGCCGGTCGACATCGATCGACCTAGCGGCTGGCCCGAAGAATACGAGAAATACACGCACCTTCTGGGATCGCGAGCGGGACGTTAGCGTTTGATCCACGAGTTCGCTGTGCGCGAGAGGCAGGATATTCATGAAAACCCGAATGCTGGGATCGCTGGCGGTGTCCGAAATCGGCTTCGGCGCCATGAGTTTCGCGTCAACTTATGGCGAGGCGCCGGATCGCGGCGAGGCCCTCCGCGTCATCCGTGGCGCCTATGAGCGCGGCGTGACGTTTTTCGACACCGCCGAGGCCTATGGCCCATGGACCAACGAGGAACTGCTGGCGGAAGCACTGGCGCCCGTCCGGGATTCGGTCGTCATCGCCACGAAGTTCGGCTTCGATATCGACGAGCAGACGGCGGAGCGCGGACCTGGCCTCAACAGCCGGCCGGACCATATCCTCCGAACGGCGGATGCGATGCTGCGACGCCTGAAGACCGATCGCATCGACCTTCTTTACCAGCACCGCGTCGATCCCGACGTGCCGATCGAAGATGTCGCGGGGGCGGTGAAGCAGCTGATCGACGCGGGAAAGGTCATGCATTTCGGTTTGTCGGAAGCGGCGGCCGGCACCATCCGGCGCGCGCATGCGGTGCAAACGGTCACCGCGGTGCAGAGCGAATATTCCTTGTGGACCCGTGAGCCCGAGCCGGAGGTCCTCCCGCTGTGCGAGGAGCTCGGTATCGGCTTCGTGCCATGGAGTCCGCTGGGCGCTGGATTCCTGACGGGCACGGTCGGTGTCGAAACCACCATCGATCCGACGGATTTCCGCGCCTATTTGCCGCGTTTTTCGGTGGAGGCACGGCAAGCGAACCAGGGTATCGTCGATCTTTTGCGCCGGATCGCAAGCGCCAAGGGCGCTACCCCCGCGCAAATCGCCCTTGCCTGGCTGCTTGCCCGCAAGCCCTTCATCGTGCCCATTCCCGGTACTCGCAGGCTCGATCGGGTGGAGGAGAACATCGGGGCGTCGGACGTCGCCCTCACGTCCGACGACTTGAGGCAGATCGAGACAGCGATCGCGGGAATGCAAGTTCAAGGTGCTCGCCTTCCCGAATACTTCCTAGATATGGCCTACCGCTGAAGCGCGATGACTTTACATTGCTTCGTCATTGCGAGCAAAGTGATCCAAACCGAAGTCATCATGCTCTTCCGTCTATAGGGCTGCCCTGTACAAACGGTTCAGCATGTCGATGAGGCGCCGACGTTCATCATCCGAAAGGACCTCGAGGTAGTCTTCCAGGACATGCTCCAGCGATGCCGCACCGTCGACCAGACGCGTCCCGCCTCCGGTCAGCCATAGTCCGCCCCTCTTTCCGCCCGGCGTGCCACGTCGCTCGATCAGCTTGTCGGCGATAAGGCGCTTCACCAGGCTGGCGAGGTTCGACTCCTGGATGAGGAGGACCCTGGCGACCTGGACCTGACGTATTCCGGGATTGGCACCGACAAGCTGAAGAACCGCCAGGACCGCGGGGCTAATAGTCAAAGCCTCGGTCCCGCGAACGATGTCGTTGATCTGGATCTGAACGACCCGCGTCAGGAAGCCGAGCATTTCGGTCAGCGGCTCAAGCTTCAAACTATTGATGCCGTCCGATATCTGCTCAGCCATCTGGATGTTTCCCGCCAAAATGGCGCCTCCTATCCAAGTGCGAATACTCCATCAAGAAGCGCCGACATGGCGTCCCAGGACCGGCGATCCGCCTGCGCATCGTAGCGCGCGAAGTCCGGCCGCCCCCAACTGTCCGCTCGCCAGTCGGTGAAGGTATGATAAACGCCCCCGTACAGGTGAAGCTGCCAGTCGACGCCGCCGGCCCGCATCTCCGCCTCGAAGGCACTACGTTGCTCGGGAGGCACCGCCGGATCCTCGCTGCCGATGCAAACGAGCACCTTGCCCTTGACCTGAGCGGCGCCTTGCGGATTGGACGTCGCCAAACCGCTGTGAAATCCCACCACGGCGGAAAGCGGGGCGCCGAGCCGGGCAAGCTCGAGCGCAAGCGTGCCTCCATAACAATATCCGATCGCGGCAAGACGCGTCTCATCCACCTCCGCCCTTCCAGCCAGCGCCGCCAGCGCCGCCCGGCCTCGATCGCAAGGCGTCGAAGGCCGGGCGTAGAAGCTTTCGAGCTCTGCCATGGCGCGGTCCGCCGACAGGACTTCCCCATTGCCGTGAAAGTCCGCGGCGAGCACCACGTGGCCCTGCTCGGCAAGCCGCATCGCCCGTTCGCGAGCGTGGTCGCCAAGTCCGAAGATGTCGGGAAACAGGAGAACGCCCGGAGCGGGTCCGGCACCGTCCGGCAGGTATAAAGTGCCGACCATCGCTGTGTCGGCCTGGTAGTTCAGCGTTTCAACGCGCATCATGCTCTCCGCTGTGCTGGACGGTTCCCGGCTTCATCCTTCCCCTTCGGGTTCGAAGACGAGCAGGTTGGTACCGTCGGGAAGCGGGATCCATGCAGGCTTCACGCGCATGCCGATCGCGATCTGATCGACGGCGCAATTGATGACGTTCGACACCATGTTGACGCCTTCGTCCAGTGTGATGGTGGCGATGAGAAATGGCGTTTCACCGGAAAACGGCGGCCTCGCCATGATCGCCACGGTATATGTGAAGACCTCGCCCAGCCCTTTTACTTCCCGCCATTCGAGATTCGTTTTTCCGGTGAACACGCTGACCGGGCGGGGAAAGAACTGGTATTGCCCGGTCTGCGGGCAATACTGCAACATGACCTTCTTGTCGCGGGTCGCTTCCCAGAATGGCTTCGTGAAGCTGTAGGTCCGAGGCGTGGTACGCACAACGTCCAGCGTGTTGTTGAAAGTGTCGCTCATCGCACTCATCCCTCCGAACCGAGAATCAGGGCAACGCTCGTTCCCCAATTGCGGGCATAAGGAATCCAGCCGATGCCCGTGACCAACGCATTGTCGCGATTGCCGACCTGTCGGGCTCCGCCTTCGCCGAACAGCTGGCGGACTGCCTCGATCAAATTCGTGCCGCCGCCGGCAAGACCGGCCTGACCGGCGGAAATCTGGCCTCCGCCGGTGTTGAGGGGCAGGTCACCATCGAACGCCATGTTCGTGTCGCGGATGAACGCCGCGCCCTGGCCGCGCCCGGCGAAGCCCAGCATTTCCAACTGCAGCATGATCGCGATCAGGAAATCGTCGTAGGGATGGAACGAGCCGATCCGCGCCGGCGTCAGCCCCGCCTGGGCAAAGGCCCGCTTGCCCGCGACCGAATGGCCGCTTTCGGTGATGTCGGCAAGGTTCTGGGCGATCTGATAGTTGGTCCGTTCGCCGTAGCCCAGAGGAACGACGTATTTGTCGAGGCCCTTCTCCTTCGCGCGCCGTCGAGTCGTCATGAGGAGCCCGTTCGCGCCATCGCAGACCATCACGCAGTCCAGCAGGCGCACCGGGTCGGCGATCATCCGGGAGTCGAGATAGTCCTGAACGGTGATGGGCTTGCGCAGCTTCTCGCAGGCGTTTTCGTTCAGGATCGCGTGATTGCGCTGAGTCACGGCGAGCTTGCCGAGCGCGTCCAGATCGAGACCGAAGAGATGATCGTACCGGCGGCTGATCAGGCCGAAGTCCGCTGGCGGGCCGATCAGGCCGTAAGTATCGGTCCACTCCCCGTGAAAGGCCCGCATATTGATGTTGTTCTCGGAAGCCTGCGTGTCGGCGTTGAGCAACAGGATCGTGGTGCACAGGCCCGCGTCCAGCGCCGCCGCGGCGCGCGCCACGGCGCCGGCCGCGGAACAGCCGCCCAGATCGACGGATTGGCAGAAGTCCAGTTCCAACCCCAGGTATTCGGCGGTGGTCTGAGACCAGAAGCAGTTCCCCGCGCCCGTTATCGACGCGTTGATCAGCATCCCGTCTATTTCGTCCTTCCCGATCCCCGTACGCTCGATCAGGGAGCCGAGAATTTCTCCGCCCAGTTCCCAGATATCGCGCCCGGCGCGACTTTCGATCTTGGTTTCGGCAAAGCCGACGATCGCGGCATCCTTAAGCGCCATGGCATCCTCTCCCTGGCTGGTTACGAAGCAGTTTCGGAACGCGGAGCAACATCATCATGCTCGTCGCCGGACTTGCCGGGCTGGACCAGTCGCCGTGCGCGTCCCGATACGAATTCGTCCAGACGCACCGCGGACTCCGGGCTGGCGACGATATGGCTGAACAGGCCTTCGATGAAGAGTCCGTCATCGTAGGAGTAATCCTGGATCCGCGGCAGGCCGTTGACGATCGCCCAGTTGGTCAAGGGCGCATTTTCGGCGATGCGGTGTGCCAGGGAGGCGGCCCGCTCGATATGCTTGCCCTGGGCGACGCGGTACTGGATGAGGTTGAAGCGTTCCCCCTCCTCCGCGCTAAGGACACGGCCCGTGAGCATCAGGTCGCTCATCCGCGCCACGCCGAGCAGCCTGGCAACGCGAACCGAACCGCCGCCACCGATGTATATGCCGCGCTGCCCTTCGGGCAGAGCGAAGAACGTGGTCTCGTCCCCGACGCGGATTTGGCAGCAAGAAGCGAGTTCCAGGCCGCCGCCGATCACGGCGCCGCTGAGGGCCGCGACGAACGGGATTTTGCCACGCGACAGGTAGTCGAAAGGCCGGCCGATCGCGGCCGAGCCAACGCGCTTGTCGAGATGCTCGTCGTGGTTGTTCATCCAGCCCATCGCCTCGGCAAGGTCCAGGCCGGCACAGAAATGATCGCTGGTGCTGAATAGCAAACCAACGCGTGCTTCTTTCTCCGCGCGGAGGACTGCCTCTTCGAGCTGGTTCTGAAGGACGTCGCTCAGCGCATTGCGTTTGGCGGGCCGGTTGAGGCCGATGCGGGCAACGTGGCCGTCGATTTCGTAAGTGATGAGTTGTTCGGTCATGTGCTTTCCTTCGATACTTTGCGTTGGGATTTTTCGGATCAGGCCATGCGCGGCAGCTCCAGGCCGCGAAGCGCTATGGTGTTGCGCTGCATCTCGCTCGTGCCGCCGCCCAGGACCCCCATCAATGAATGACGAAGCTCTTGTTCGACTTCGCCGAGGGGAGCGTTCGGGGCGGCTTCGGAGAGCAGGCCCCCCGAACCGAGCACATCGAGCGCCGCCTCGCACAACCGCTCCTGAAGCTCGCCGACGAAGACCTTGCTCATCGCCGCCTCATGAATGGGAACACGGCCCGCCTGGACCAATGCGGCGTTGCGCAAGGTGAACTGACGCGCGATCTCGATCTCGGCGGCCAGCCCGCCGATGCGATCCCGGATCACCGGGTCGAGGCAGCCCGCCGCCTCGCCGTTCGACCGGACATAGCCGGTCAACCGATAGAAGAGATGCTGGAGGTGCGCGACGGTGTTGCCGATCATGACGCGTTCCGCGGCAAGGGCACTGGTGATGACCTTCCAGCCGCCGTTTTCCTCACCCAGCAGGGCGTCGCCGGGCAGTCGGACGTCGTCATAGAATGTCGTCGAAAACGTCCGGCCGTACATCGCCATGCTCGGACGGATCGAAATCCCCGGCGTGTCCAGCGGGACGAGAAAGACGCTGATGCCGGCGTGCTTCGGCTTTGCGGACGGATCGGTGCGGGCCGCGAGGATCGCGTATTCGGCCCGATCTCCATAAGTGGACCACATCTTCTGGCCCGAGATCACCCAGCCGTCGCCATCGCGGCGCGCGGCGGTCCGCAAGGAAGCGAGATCCGAGCCCGCCTCCGGCTCGCTGTAATGCAGGGCGAAGGTGCGTTCGCCGCGCAGGAAGGCGGGCAGGAACGTGTTCTTCTGCGATTCCGAGCCATGACGGATGACGGCGGGGCCGACGATCGTCTCGGCCGTCATGTGGGAATCGGTCGGAGCCTCGGCGAACTCCATCTCCTCGATGAAGGCGAGCTGCTCGCCCGCACTCCGGGCCTGACCGCCCATCGCTTTCGGCCAATCGAGCCCGAGCAGGCCGGCGGCGCCCATCTTGCGCGAGAACTCCGGCTTCCACCGGCGGTCCCGGAACGGTCCTCCGCGGTTGGCCGCGCGATCTTCATCGGTCCAGTTTTCGGCGAGCCATCGGCGGATGGTGTCGCGAAATTCGACCACATGCTTGTCGGTGTCGTGCGATGGCAGCTTGGGCTCGGGGTCACCGTCCGGGGCCGGCGCGAGCAGATGGCCTGCCAGGGCCCCCCGCGCGCGCGCCGCCCCGCCGAACCGGACCAGATCGGCATGGACGCTGCGAAAGTGGCGGGGAACCTCATGCTCTTCGGCGTAACCGATCGCGCCCAGCGTATGGTGGACCTCGAGCAGCAGCTGACGCAGCGCCGGAGCCGCATATGCGATCGCCGCCTCCGACAGGATGCGCCAGCCGGCGTCGCCACGATCATAGGCGCCGGCGGACGCCGCGATGGCGGACTGGGTCCCGTCCAGGCTGGTGAGGCAATTGGCCAGCTTGTGCTGGATCGCCTGAAACTCACCGATCACATGGCCGAACTGACGCCTGACTTTCGCATGTTCGAGCGCGAGGCCGAACGCGCGCCGAGCGGAACCATAGGCTCGCGCCAAGGCGGCCAGCCGGACGATGCTCGCTGCATCGGCAAGTCTCTCCGCATTCGCCGACCGCCACGCAAGCGGGGTGCACGAGAACTCGACCTCGCTCAAGGGCGGCACCGCAAGGCCCGGCGCCAAGGTCACGGACAGCCCGTCCGCATCACGCCCGACGATGGCGAGGCCGATCGGGTCACTGGTCATGACGAGGAAGTGATCCGCGGCGGCGGCTCCCTCGACGAATGCCGCGCGGCCAATCACTTTGCCCCCGTCGAGAGCCACGGCGCCGGAATTGCGGTCGCCGTCAAATTTCGCGAGTGCGACGGCCGGGATCGCGCGGCCCTCGCGCACGGACGCCACAAAGCCCTGGATCACCGGATCGCTCGAGTCCTCCAGCAGGAGATTGACGAGGATCGCTCCGATCAGCGGAGCCGGGCAAGACGCACGGCCAAGCTCCTCGAAGACCAGCATGGTCTCTTGCAACCCGGGAGCATCGCCGGTGCAAAGCTCGTTGAGGCCCATCTCATGGAGGCTTTTCGTGATCTGGCGCAGCGCATCTGGGTCGTTCGCCCCCGCCACGGCGTGCTCGATCGGCCAGTCGGCCTCCAGGCTGCCGCGCAGCGAGCGCACCAGCAGGTCGCGCTCTTCCTGAGAGAGTTCAGTCGCCATCGTGTTTCGCATCCCTCTCCTCGCCGGGCATTTCTTCGCAAAGCTGGGTCAGGAGAGTATGCGGGCCGCTCGCATCCGTCAATAATCTTATAAAATATAAGTCGTCCCGCTTGCGGGGATGGCGGAATCCGAAGGGTGGTTGCCGGCGAAGATCGACACGCCCGCTATTCTGGCAGGAACAGCGCCTTCATCTCCTGGAATCCCGCCAATCCCTCCGGGCCGCTCTCTCGGCCGAGACCGGACTTCTTGTAGCCGCCGAAGGGTGCCACCGTATCCAGCGCAAAGGTGTTCACGCCGATGTGGCCGGTACGGATACGGCGTGCGATCCGCTCCGCCCGCTCTACGTCATTGCCGAACACCGAGCCGCTCAGACCGAAGTCGCTGTCATTGGCGATGGCGATCGCTTCCTTCTCGTCGGCGTAACCGATGACCGACACCACGGGGCCGAAAATTTCCTCTCTCGCGATCCGCATGTCGTTGGAGACCTGGTCAAAGATCGTCGGAGCGATGTAATAGCCTTGGTCAAAGCCCGCAGCCTTGCCGCCTCCGGCGACAACTTTCGCCCCTTCCTGACGCCCGATCTCGATGTAGTCGAGAACCCGATCCCTTTGGCGCGCCATCGACACCGGGCCGACGATCGTGTCCGCTTCCCAGGGGTCTCCCACTTTCATCTGCTCGATCCGGGCGACATAGGCGTCGATGAATTCGTCATGCCGGCTGTGCGGCACCAGCACGCGAGTCTGGGCGAAGCAGATCTGTCCGCTGAAGGGCATGGTGAACGGAGCCAGGGTCTGGGTCCAGGCATCGATGTCCACATCCTCGCAGAGGATGGACGCGGATTTGCCACCCAGTTCCAGACTGACGCGCGCCAGCCGATCAGCGCAGACGGTCGCGATGTGGCGGCCCGCGGCGGTCGAGCCGGTGAAGCTGACCTTGTCGATGCGTGGATCGCTGATGAGGGCGTTTCCGACCTCTCGCCCGGCGGGAACGATATTGACCACCCCCGAAGGCACGCCCGCGGCCTCCACGCATTCCGCAAGCAGCAGCGCGTCCAGCGGGGTTTCCGGGCTCGGCTTCACCACGACGGTACAGCCCGCCATGAGACTGGCGGACAGCTTCTGAACCAGCAGGACCAAGGGAGCGTTCCACGGGACGATGAGCGCGGCGACGCCGACCGGTTCGCGCAAGACTTTCAGCCTGCCATGCGCAACCGGGCGGCTCTCTTCGAACGGATACGTCTCCGCCAGGCCAGCGTAATAGCGAAATTGGGGCGCGGCAAAGCCGGCGATCGCGTCCACGAACCAGCGGGGCGCGCCTACCTGGCCGGTCCAGACCCGCTTGAAAACGTCAAGCCGCCGTTCGATCTCATCGGCGACACGCATGAGGTACGCCGCGCGTTCCGCGGGCGCCAGGTGAGGCCAGTCGCCATCGTCGAACGCGCGCCGCGCTGCATCGATCGCCTTCTCCATGTCCGCGCCGGAACCGGCCGGCATGCTCAGCGTAAGCTGTTCCGTCATCGGCGAGATCAGGTCGAACCTGTCCGAGCTCGCCGGGGTCTGCCAACGTCCGTCAATGAAGAAGCGCTGCCGCACGTTCTCCGACAGTTCGGACACGGGATCGAAGGGATCGTTCATCATCTTAGGCCTCTCCGGAATGGTGCGTGCAATCGGCGGTTCAAGGGCGCCGGTCCCCGAACCGAATATCTTCCGCGCAAGTTTATGTCATCTCAAGACGCTGGTTCCGTATTGTCGCCTGGGTGCACCTGGCGAGCGAGTGCGGGCGCTTGCGTTGCCGAAAGCCCATCGACCGACGCCGGCAGTTGCGCCGCAGCATCAAGCCTCATGACATTGGACCGGCCGATCTGAGCGACATCGGTGACGCCAAGCAAAGCCAGGTTACGGTCGAACTCCGCGCGCAGTGCTCCCAGCGCACCCGCCGCTCCCCTGGCTCCGCCCGCGCCCAGTCCGTACAATCCCACTCTTCCCGCCATGCAGGCTTTCGCGCCGAGAGCGATTGCCTTGGCCATGTCGGTTGCGCGCCTGATACCACCGTCCAGGATGATCTCCGCACGATCGCCGATGCTATCGACGACGGCCGGAAGCACGTCCATCGGCGCGACTGCAGCATCGAGCTGCCTGCCACCATGATTCGAAAGGATCACGGCGTCGGCGCCGTGGTGGCACGCAAGCTCGGCATCGCGCGGCGACAGAATGCCTTTGATCGCCAGGGGCCCGCCCCAATGCTTGGCGACCCATTCCAGATCATGCCATCCGATGGACGGATCGAATTGCTCGTTGATGAAGGTCAGAAGCGCAACGCCGGGGTCTGCACGGGATCCCGCGAAATTCGCAAGCGTCACCGGCCGGCGGAGCAATGTGTTGAAACACCACCGGGGACTAGCTGCAAAGTCCATGAATGTCTTGGCGGTAAACTTGGGGGGTATCACCATGCCGCTGCGACGGTCCCGTTCCCGGTTCGACGGCACCTGCACATCGACCGTCAGGATCAGAGCCTTGTAGCCGGCCGCTTTCGCCCGTTGAAGGAGCTCAAGTGTCAGCCCCCGGTCCCGAAAGAGATACAGTTGAAACGCCTTTGGCCCACTGGTCGCGGTAGCGACCTCCTCGATCGAACGGCTGGCCATCGTCGAAAGTGAATAGAGAGCTCCGACCTTTTCAGCGGCAAGTGCGATCCCGATCTCTCCATCGGGATGAAGAAGCCCCGGCATTCCGGTGGGTCCGACGATGAACGGCCACTCGAGGTCCTGCTGCAACACTCTGGCACGGGCAGAGACGCGCGAAACGTCGTTCATCGCCCGAGGCACCAAAGCCCAGCCCTGGAAAGCGGCACGGTTTCTTGACTGAGTCCGCTCGTCCTCCGCGCCGCCGTCGAAGAAGTCAACGATAGGGCGCGGCAACCTTCTGCGGGCCAGAGCGCGGTAGTCCTCGACATTGATGCATCGGTCAAGCTGTCCCATGATCGCGCGACCACCATCCCATTTCCAAGTTTCCCCGCTGTCTTGAGCACAATCTTCCACGGAAGACAAGGGTGGCTGTTGTCACGGAATGCCGGATCGGAACAGCCTCCACCCGGAAGGATCGGCAAACGGCAGCATCAGGGCCCACCGCGACCCAGTCAGCGACTTTTCCTTGACATGGGCCCGATTGTTTGTCTTCCATGGAAGGGACATATGCAAATTCCTGGTCCCGTGAGAATCGGTGCGTGATAGATCAGGGTGTCGCCAAACGTTACGAAGGCAGTTAGAAAAATCAATTTCTCCGAATAAATATTTATAGGAGAAAATTTTCTAATAATACAGATGTTGATTCTTATATTTTATAAGATAAATATACTGAATTCGTTGTTGAAGTATAAATAATTAATCTGGAGGGGGTAACCGTCATGTATAGTAAAGCACTCGGCGTCTCAGTCTTTGCTCTGGCGTTTTCATCGGCCGCCGTAGCACAGGACTCGTCTTCCAAATCATCCGCGCCGGCCGATCAGCAAGCTCAATTCTCTGATGAGGGCTTGGCTGAAATCGTCGTCACCGCGCAACGGCGTCAGGAATCCGCACAGGACGTTCCGATTGCCGTAGCGGCGTTCAGCGGCGATCAGATGACCAAGGTCGGCCTCACCTCCTCCGCGGATCTGGCCTCGGTCATTCCCGGACTTGCCATCAACCCGACGGGCGTCCGCTCACCGATTTTTCTCAGAGGCGTCGGCAACAACGGCACCAGCACCTCGCCATCGGTGCTCGCCTTCATCGACGGTGTCTACCAGCCGTTCGACAGCACCGGCGCGGATTACAGCAACGTCCAGAGCATCGAAGTCGCCAAGGGGCCGCAGGGAACCTTGTTCGGACGCAACGCCACGGGCGGGGTCATTCAGATCACGACCAAGAACCCGTTCGACTGGCAGGGGCTGGACGTGCAGCTCGGCATCGCCAACTACGATACCTACTCGGGCAAAGTCTACGGAGCTGCACAGCTGTCCGACGCATTCGCCGCGGACATTGCCGGGTTCTACGAGAACCAGACCGATGGCTGGGGCGTCAACCGGTTCGACGGCAGCGATTTCTACGAGGCGAAACGCTATGGCCTGCGCAGCAAATGGGTCGCTCGCCTGGACGATTCATTCACCGCCACGCTGACCGGCGATTATGCTTATCGCCGGGGCCAGGTCGGCATCGGCATTTCACCGTCGACACTCAACAACACGCTGTACAACGCTGCTCTGGGTCAATCCTTCACCCTGCCCAGTCACTATGACGTCATCTCGGAATTTTCGCCGTTCTACCGGACCAAGGAAGCGGGCGCCGCGCTGACGCTCGACAAGGACATCGGCGACGTCAAGCTGCTCAGCATCAGCTCCTATCGCGGCGTCGACGAAACGCTGCGCATCGATTTCGATGGGACCGCGACGCCGTTCTTCATCCTCTCGCGCGAAGACCGCCGCCGTTCGTTCACCCAGGAATTTCAGGCGAGCGGAACCAGTGGCAGCCTTACCTGGGTCGGCGGGCTGTACTATTACCACATGAAGAGCGACATCAACGGCCCCCGCTTCTCTGGCTTCGTTGCGCCTCTTGGCTTCGGCACGGCCGGGCCGAACGTGCCTTTCGCGATCTCGTCGGAGGACACCACCGATGCCTATGCCGCGTATGCGCAGGCAACCATCGGCCTGACTTCGGCCACCAACCTGACGCTCGGCGCACGCTACACGATCGAGAAGCGCGAGATCACCGGACGCACGATGAACAGCCCGTTCCTCAGCCCGGGCTCCGCCGGCACGCAGAAGGAAACCTTCAAGAAGCCCAATTTCCGCGTCGCACTGGACCACAAGCTGACTCCGGACATTCTCGCCTACGCATCCTGGAGCCGCGGGTTCAATGCCGGCTTCTTCAATCAGATCGCGGTGCCGGGCTTCAACGACATCGTCAATCCGGTGGTCCAGCCGGAGGAAATCGATGCCTACGAGATCGGCCTCAAGAGCGACTTGCTCGATCGCCGCCTGCGCGTGAATGTCGCTGCGTTCCTCTATGACTATTCAAACCTGCAACAGCAGATCTACCGGTTCGGAGGCATCAGCACGATCAATGCGGCCTCGGCCCGGATCAAGGGCATCGATCTGGACATCGTGGCACGCCCGGTGCGCGATCTGACCCTTTCGTTCAGTGCCAACTATCTCGATTCGCACTACAAATCCTATCCGCTCGCGCCGAACTACGATTTTCTCCCAAGTGGAGAGTTCGCGGCGGTGGGCACGGTCGACGCTGAAGGCAAGGAACTGGTCGGCGCGCCGCCGTTCGGAGTGCAGGCCTCGGCGACCTACACACTGCATACGGGAATCGGAACTTTCGATACGACGGCGAACATCAACTACCAGCGTCGCCAGTATGCCGACCCGCAAAACGAATTCGCCATTCCTTCGAGAACCCTGATCGGACTCACCGAACAGTGGACCTCGACCAATGAAAGGACCACCGTCACCCTCTGGGTCAAGAATCTGACGGACGAGGTCTACGACGTCTCGTTCAGCCTGCTGACGCCCGTGGGACTTGTCGGCAACCCAGGCGCGCCTCGCACTTTCGGTGTGACCATAGGCCAGAAGTTCTGAGCCATTGCCCGTGCCCGTCGGGCGCCGAAGCTTGAGAGGAAACTGAAGATGGACATGGCGGTCGCGCTTCCCACCAAGGCTAATTCCTGGGAAGTCGCTTTACGGGCAGAGCAGCTCGGATTTTCGCATGCGTGGTTCTACGACACCGCGCTGCTCAACGCCGAGTTGTTCGCCGCCATGGGTGCGGCGGCGATGAAGACCTCCAAGATAAAGCTCTATACCGGCGTGATGATCCCCTCGAACCGGTTTGCCCCGGTCGCCGCCAGCGGCTTGGCAACGCTGAACGCGCTCGCGCCGGGGCGGATCGGTTTCGGCGTGTCGACCGGTTTTTCCGGACGCCGCACCATGGGCCTGAAGCCGGTGACGCTTGCTCGCATGTCTAAGTACATCGAAGTCGTGCAAGCGCTGCTCGCGGGCGAGATGGTGGACTGGGACGAGGAAGGCGGAACCCACAAGATCCGCTTTCTCAATCCTGACGCCGGCCTCATCAACATCGACGATCCGATACCGCTGGCCATCTCCGCGCTCGGGCCCAAGGCGCGGGCCACGGTGGCAAAGTATGGCGCACAATGGATCGGCGGCTCCTCCTACCCGGAACGCGAACAGGCCGAGATCGAAGAATTGGGCAACCTGTGGGCCGAGCACGGCCGCGATCCCGACGATTTTTATGCGGTCTGCTCGATCGGGGGCCGAGTTCTGGACGAGGGCGAAGCGCCCGACAGCCCGAAGGCACTGGCCCAGGCCGGCCCGTTTGCCGCCATCATGTTCCACAACGCGGTGGAAGAGGCGGAGTTCGGGTCACTTGTGCCAGGCGCGTTTCCCTTTCCGGCGGAACTGGAACAATATCGCAGGGTCTATGAGACATATGAACCGGCAGATGCGCGGTATCTGACCAACCATCGCGGACATCTCATGTTCATCCGGCCGGAGGAGACGCATCTCTCCGCTGAGGTGATCAAGGCATTCACGTTGACGGCCACCAAGCCAGAACTGGTCGAGCGCCTGAGAGGAATCAAGGCGCTGGGCTACAAGCAAGTGCAGTTCCACACCGCGCCGGGGCAGGAAAACGAGATGATGGAACGCTGGGCCGATGTGATGGCGGCGGTCTGACCCCGTGATCGAGACGGTGAGGTAGAGCGGAAGTTCCAAGCTTCCGCCCTACCTCCTGACATCATTCAGGCGACTTTGGCCGCCGGGACGTTTTGCGGTACGACCGAGCGCCAGTCCGACCCGACCGGAAGCGTGACACGCGCTCCCCTGAGATCAGCGACCGACATGTTGTAAGCGACCGGCTTGCCGCCTTCGGCCACCTGCTTTGCGGACTTGAGCAAGGTGCGGTACATCTGCGCGATCGCGAGGTCGGCGGTGCCGAGGTGCTCATACTCCCGGTCGCGAACGCCGCCCCCCGACACGCAGACGATAGCGTCCTCCTGCACGAAACCTTCGATGCCCGTATGATGCCCGCCCTTCATCATCGAACGATCCTGCTTGAAGCCGTTGGCCCGTGACGGATGGTCCGCTCCGTAAAAACTCTGCCGGGTCATGCCGAACTCTTCGAGGCAGTCCAAACCAACGGTGCGCAACTGATCGCTGCGCAAAGGCTCGACGCCATAGTCCCGTTCGCCATCGTACCAGACCGAATAAAAGGCGCATTTGTCATCCTTCATCGGCACGATAGCCATATAGATATCGTTCGGATTGAGGATGAAGAAGGGTGAAATGAACGCGGTGACGTTGGTTTCGGCCTTTTCGCCGAATACACGTACAGCGCCGTAGCTCAGACCGTATTCTGTCGCCTGGACTTCGATGCGAGGCGCCGGATCATGCTGCATGTGGCCGGTGTTCTGGACGAACTTGATGTCCGGCAACTCCTCGCGCTTGAATTGACTGATGTGCAACAAGCTCAGATGCGAACTGTCCAGAAGCCCCTCTATGACTTGCACGTAGTTGCATCCGATGATCTGCACGGTCGGCAGGACTTTCGACGCTGGCGCGTCCAGAAAGGGAAAGTCGTAGAAATCGGGCATGTCCGCGGGATCGCCGATATAGGTCCAGATGATGCCGCCCGCCTCTTTCACCGGATAGGCCCTTGCCTTGAAGCGGGCCTTGAACTTCGGGTCGGGGATATTGGGCGTTTCCAGGACGGTGCCATCGGCCGCGAAAAGCCATCCATGATAGATGCAGCGGATACCGCAATTCTCCGCCCGACCGATCGTCAGAGAGGCACCGCGATGACAGCAGAACTCGTCCAGTATCCCGACCTTGCCATTGGTGTCGCGAAAGGCGACGAAGTTGTCGCCCAGCAGCTCGACGTGGACGGGATCGCAGTCGGGCTCGGGCAACTCGGAACTCAGCAAGGCCGGCAACCAGAAATGGCGCATCGCCTTGCCCATGGGCAAGTCCGGTCCCGTCCGACACATAAGGTCGTTGTCTTTTTTAGAAAGCATCCTTCGGCTCCTCGTCGGTTCAGGAAGTCACGAGCGCCCACCGGCCGATACCCAGCCCAGCCCCTCTCGCTTAATTGTTCAATCGCCGAAGACCGTAGGGGGCCGGATGACGCCTCAGGCGATACCGACCCACATAGGCGGCGACCTCAATCTTCCAAGGAAGAGAATAAAGAATGCCGTTGAAGAGTCAACTTCGGAGCGCGCTGAAAGGCGCTGATCGATGCGCGAAACGGCGAAGGCTTTCAGGCCTTCGAACCAGCGGGTCTGGATTTCGATGTCGCCGCCGGTTCTGATGAACCGAGTCGCTTGGCCGCCCTCGCTCTGGTTTCGCCGTGGTTGGGTGGTTGTGCCCGGACGGCCTTGCCGGCTGGGCGGCGGGGGGCGTCCTCGTCGCCCACCAGTCTCCCCTCCAGATCCACCAACATCTTCTCGAGCAATCCCAGGATGGTGGTTCGCTCTCGCCTGGTCAGGGCATTGATAGAAAGTACCGAGGAATTGACCAATGACGTCAGAGCATCGTCCGCCGCCTTGAACCCCTTGTCGGTCAGATGAATCAGGGAGCCGCCGCTGTTCGCGGGTCCGGGGAGCCGATCAACGTAGCCTTCCGCGGCGAGACGATCCACCTGCTTCGTGATGGCTCCCGAGGTGACGAGCAGGGAGCGGAAAAGCTCTGTCGGCCGCAACGCGTAAGGCGGCCCGGCACGCCTAAGCGCGAACAGGACGCGCATGTCGGCGCCACTCACGCCATATTCCTCGCGGCAGTGCTTGTTGTCGACCGCATCCAGAATCCTGCCCACCCGCTGAGCATAGAGCAGATAGAGATAGTCATCCGGATCGAGGTCGGGCCGCTCTCGCTTCAGCGCGCCAGCGATGTCGCGCGCGTGATTGCGGGAGAATTTCACCTTCGGCCTTGGCATTTATCCACCTGCTAACGTGACATTGGTAATCCGTGAAAGATTTGAGAACCTGAATCAAGAGTCCGGGGCCGCAAGCGCAACAAGGCTGCAATCAGGTCAGACGACCGGGCTTGCAGCCCCTGCCCGGCCTCAAGCGGCGGTAATGGAAATGCTGAGCGGGGTCAGCCCCGATACGCTGCCTTCCACGTTGTCACCTGGAACCAGCGCTCCCACGCCCGCGGGGGTGCCGGTATAAATCAGGTCGCCCGCTTCCAGCCGATACTGTTGAGAAAGCTGGCTGACGATCTCGGCGCAGTTCCAGATCATGCTGGAGAGGTCGTCGGACTGGCGCATCTCGCCGTTGACGGCCAGGGTGATCGCCCCTTCCTCGGGAAGCTTCGCTCCGCTCGTGGGATGCAATAGTCCGATCGGCGCGGAATTGTCGAACCCCTTGCCGATCTCCCAGGGCCTTCCCGACTTTCGCGCCACCAGCTGCAAGTCACGGCGCGTGAGATCGATGCCCACTGCCAGCCCGAAGATGTGCTCGCTGGCATTTTCGGGAGCAATGCCGCTGCCTGCTGTCCCCACGGCGAGCACCAGTTCGATCTCGTGATGGAAATCCTCGGTGATGGTCGGATAGGGCACTTCCGCGCCATCCAGAACGATGGCATCCGTCGGCTTCTGAAAGAAGAACGGCGGCTGCCGCTCGTCGCCGCCCATCTCGCGGACGTGTTCGGGGTAGTTGCGGCCAACGCAGTAGATCCGCCGGACAGGAAACAGTTGGTCCGAACCTGCCACGGGAATGGCGACCACCCGCGGCGGCGCAATGACGAAGTCGATATCAGGCATTTCCACGCAACTCCCTGAAGATGTCGAGTTTCTCTTGTACGATACGGTCCGAATAGGAGAACATCACAAGGTCGGTCTCCGCCTCGAATTCGATCGGAAACCAGCTTGGTGCAACGAAAAGGTCCTTGGGGCCCAGGACATAACGCTCGTCCCCGACCATCGCCGTCCCGGTCCCCTCGACGACCGAGAACACCGTGCCCGCGGTCGACCTGTAGGGCGACGTCGCAAATCCCTTGGGCAATAGCTGCATCGAAGTTGTGATGGTGGGGATCGCCGATCCGCCGTTCATCGGATTGATATAGTTCATCTTGTAGCCGTGACACGGATCAGGGTCTCGCATCCGGCTGACTTGGTCGAGCGCTTCGCGCGTCCGCCGGTACGGGTAGTTGAATATCGGCGAAGTCTGCGAGGAAGCCGCATAATCGACGGGAATAAGGTTATACCCCGCCTCGGCCATCGCGCTGCCTTCCGGTCTGGTCAGCGGATGCACCCGGCCGGGATATCCCTCCCGGAAGCTGGCGCTCAACAAGTTCACCATGTGCATGTCAAGCCCGTCGAGCCAGATCATCGGCGCGTCGGACTCGTTGCCATGGTCGTGCCACGTCCAGGACGGGGTGATGACGAAATCGCCCGGCTCCATCATCGTGCGTTCGCCGGCGACGGCCGTGTAAGCGTCCCTTCCCTCGATGATGAAACGCAACGCCGAGGCGACATGGCGGTGCGCCGGCGCGATCTCTCCCGGTAGGATGATCTGGTAACCGGCGAAAAGGCTGGGCGTTATGCGCGACTGCCCCGCCAGTCCCGGATTCTCGAAGACCAGTACCCGGCGCTCCGCCTCCTCGGTCGAGATGATGTCGCATGCTTCGATCAGGTAGGGCCTTACGTCCGCGTAAGCCCAATGCGCCGCGACCGCCGGGGACCGCGGCACGTCGGTCACCAGCCCCCCAAGCACCCGCCACAAAGGCGCCAGATTCCGCGTCCGGGCACGATCGTAAAACGGCGTCCGTCCCTCCTCCGCCTCGCGGTCGACGGTGTCTACAAATCCTTCCTCGTTCGCCACGGCAATTCTCCCGATAATGGCTCGTCGCGCCCCAGTCCGCGAAAGAGACCGACCCGCGACGCCCTTGATCTTCCATGTAAGGTTTACGCACAAATGTCCATGTCGTAAACAGTCTCTTGGGCGCGACACGCGAAGCCTGCTCTGCTCCCGACCTCGAAAAACGGACCACATCGAATGACCACGCCGGATTTGGCCTACATCACTTGCGCGCTCCTCGCCGTAACGATCTCGGGACTCGGCAAAGGCGGCTTCGCCGGATTGGGCGCTTTGTCGATGCCAGTAATGGCGCTGGGCGTCAGTCCGGTGGAGGGCGCCGCGATTCTGTTGCCGATCCTTGTCGTGCAGGATGCCCTCGGAGTGTGGGCTTACCGCAAGACTTGGGACAGGAAGGTCATCTATGCGATGTTGCCCGGCATGGCGGTCGGCGTTGGGCTCGGCTATCTGCTGGCCGCCCAAGTCAGCGATAGGGTAGTGGTCGGCGTGGTGGGCAGCCTCGCCATGGTTTTCGGCGCATATCGCCTGTGGGTGGAACGCAAAGGCGTCATCCCGCTGCCGTCAAGCCTGCCCGACTGGGTAGGCTCGATCTTCGGGATGGCCGCCGGCTTCACGAGCCAGATTGCCCATGCCGGGGCTCCTCCGTTTCAGATGTGGGTCATCCCAAGAAGGCTGCCGCGTGACTCGCTGGTGGGAACGACCGCGATCGCCTTCGCCGCGATGAACTGGATGAAAATTCCCGCATATGCGGCGCTCGGCCAGCTTGACCGAGACAACCTGATCGCCAGTGCCGCCTTGCTGCCCGTCGCTCTCGCAGCGACTCTTGCCGGCATAAAGCTCGTGCGAACGATCGATGCCCAGCGATTCTACACGATCATATATGTCCTGATGATCATCATCGGCGTGAAACTGGTCGCCGGCGCCGTCTGATACAAGGAGAGGCGTTGCCGCTGCTCAGTCGAGAAGTTCCAGTGGGAGTTCGGTCGTCGATTTCACCTCCGAGAGCGCTACGATCGAGTTGATCTCCTGCACCCCAGGCACTTGCGACAACTTGTCGAAGAAGAAACGTTCGTAGGCCTCTATGTCGCGCGTGACGATGCGGAGCAGGAAGTCGACCGCCCCCATGAGGACGAAACAATCGAGGACCTCCGGGAACTCGCGGATCGCGTCCGCGAAGGCGTTGACGTTCGATCGACCGGTGGCAGTCAGTTTCACCTGAGCGAATATCTGGGCGTTGAGGCCGATCTTGCTGCGATCCACGATTGCCACCTGCTTGCGGATATACCCGTTCTCTTTCAGCCTCTGAATCCGTCGCCAGCATGGCGCCTGAGACAACCCGATTGCTTGGGCGATTTCGGCGGTGGGCCGACTCGCATCCCGTTGCATCGCGGCCAGGATACGCATGTCGAACTTGTCCAAATCTGGCATATTTTTTTCAATAATCTCGGATATAAAGAATAATAACTCCGCATTGTAGGTCGGAATTTGGAAGAAACGCAATGTTTTTTCCGTCAGCTGCTGGTAATCTTCCGCGGAATGTGGCGAGGCCCCTGGGACGTGCAGTGGAGAGGAACGGTTCTTTGGATTTGGCGCGGACGCACTGCACGAAGCGCAAACATCGCATCTGCATCGCACCCGCATCGCATCTGCATCGTTCGCGCATGACCAAGGACCCACCCCTCGGCTGGTGTTTCCAAATCGATGCGCATGCCGATCCCAGCGTGCTGCCCCGGGTCATCAACTATTTCACCCAGATCGGGGTGGTCCCGCACGAGGTGCGGGTCGACCTCGTCGAAGACGGCCTTGCGATTTTTCTTGCGCAAGCGGGTTTGGAAGCCCGGCAAGCCAGGATCATCGCGGAGAAGATGCGCAGCGTGCCTCTCATCCGCAGCGTGGAACTTCACCAGGACTTCGAACGTCACGAGATCGACGACCCGAGTGCACCCGTTGAAAGCGACAAACCATGAGCTATCCATCCAACGTCGGCGTACATATTCCACAGCCATCCGGGAGGCCCGGGGACGAACCGACCTTCGCACACTTGTCTATTCCAGCTGCTGGCACCGTCGCCCGGCCAGCCCATGACGTATCGGCCGACACGATGCGCGACTACCCCTATCAGTTGATCCGGGTTCTGGATGAGGAAGGCGGAGCCGTCGGCGACTGGGCTCCATCGCTTGAGGCCAGCCTTCTGGTTCGCGGGTTGCGCGCGATGATGCTGACGCGGATTTACGACGCCCGGATGGTTCGGGTGCAGCGGCAGGGGAAGACCAGCTTCTACATGAAGTCGACCGGAGAGGAGGCGGTTGCGGTCGCGGCGGCTCTCGCCCTTGAACGCGAAGACATGTGCTTCCCGACCTATCGTCAACAGGGGTTGCTCATCGCTCGCGACTGGCCGCTGACGGACATGATGAACCAGGTCTATTCCAACAGCGCGGACCGTCTGAAGGGGCGGCAAATGCCCGTGTTCTACTCAAGTCGCGACGCGGGGTTCTTCTCGATCTCGGGCAATCTCGGGACGCAGTACAGCCAGGCCGTGGGCTGGGCGATGGCGGCCGCGTCCGACAACGCGAGACCGATCGCGGCGGCCTGGATCGGCGAAGGCGCGACCGCGGAAGGAGACTTCCATTACGCCCTGACCTTTGCCAGCGTCTACCAAGCCCCCGTCATCCTCAATATCGTCAACAACCAGTGGGCGATCTCCTCGTTCTCCGGCATCGCGGGGGGAGAGCGCACGACGTTCGCGGCGCGCGGCCTCGGTTTCGGCATCCCGGCGCTGCGGGTTGACGGCAATGACTTCCTGGCGGTGCATGCGGTTACCGCCTGGGCCGCACAGCGCGCCCGCGCGGGTCTGGGACCGACGGTGATCGAACTGTTCACGTACCGCGCCGAAGGTCATTCGACATCGGACGATCCCGGCAAGTACCGGCCGGCGGGCGAGAGCGTGGCCTGGCCTCTGGGCGACCCGATCGAACGGCTGAAAGCGCATCTCATCCGCATCGGGCACTGGTCCGAACAGCAGCATGAAGAACTCACCCAGGCGCTGGAAGAAGAGGTGAGGGTCGCGGGTCGTCTGTCCGAAAGCTTCGGCACGCTGACCGAAGGGAAGCGCCTGCCGGCTTCCACCATTTTCGACGATGTCTACAAGGAAATGCCGCCACATCTGAAAGCGCAACGTGCGCAGGCGGGTTGGTGAACGCCATGCCCAAGATGAACATGATAGAGGCCATCCGCAGCGCGATGGACGTGGCCCTGGAGGAAGACGGCAACGTCGTCGTTTTCGGGCAGGATGTCGGCTATTTCGGCGGCGTCTTCCGCGCGACCGAAGGCCTTCAGCGCAAGTACGGACCCTCCCGTGTCTTCGACGCGCCTATCTCCGAGGGCGGAATTGTCGCCGTCGCGGTCGGGATGGGCGCCTATGGCAAGCGGCCCGTGGTGGAGATACAGTTCGCCGACTACATCTACCCTGCCACCGACCAGTTGATCTCCGAAGCGGCGCGCATGCGATACCGCACCGCCGGCGAATGGTGGTCTCCGCTTACCGTCCGCAGTCCTTACGGCGGTGGAATCTATGGTGGCCAGACCCACAGCCAGAGCCCCGAAGGCATCTTCACCCACGTCGCCGGGCTGAAGACGGTGATCCCCTCCACTCCATACGATGCAAAGGGCCTGTTGATCGCGGCGATCGAGGATGACGACCCGGTCTTGTTCTTCGAGCCGAAGCGCCTGTACAACGGCCCCTTCGATGGCCACCATGACCGCCCGGTCCAGCCGTGGACGCAGCATCCGTCGAGCGAAGTGCCCGAGGGCCGTTACGTCATCCCTCTGGGCCAGGCGAACGTCGTGCGGCCCGGGGAGGCCATCACCGTGCTGGCCTATGGCACGATGGTGCATGTCGCGCTCACCGCAGCGAAGGAAACGGCGGTGGACGCCGAGATAATCGATCTGAGGACGCTGATGCCGCTGGATCTGGAGACGATCGCCACCTCGGTGCGCAAGACCGGCCGCTGCGTCATCGTGCATGAGGCGACCCGCACTTGCGGCTTCGGCGCCGAACTTGCCGCCCTCGTCCAGGAAGCGTGCTTCTACGATCTCGAGGCTCCGATCGAGCGTGTCACGGGCTGGGACACCCCATACCCGCATGCCTTTGAATGGGAATACTTTCCGGGTCCGGCCCGTGTCGGGGCAGCCCTGCAACGCGCAGTCCAGGAATAAGACGATGGCCATTTACAATTTCAAGCTGCCCGATATCGGCGAGGGGATCGCCGAAGCCGAGATCGTGGGCTGGCATGTGGCCGTCGGGCAGGAAGTGGAAGAAGACCAACCCCTTGCGGACATGATGACCGACAAGGCGACGGTGGAGATGACGGCCCCTGTCTCCGGAAGGTTGGTCGCGCTGGCGGGCGAAGTTGGCGATCTTATCCCGATCGGTTCGGTGCTGGCCGTTTTCGAAACGAACGAGGCGGAGCTTGCCGGCCACGTCCCGGGCGAACCCGGCGATGCGACCATACCGAAGACGCCGCTCGCGCATGAGCCATCCTCCGCAAGCGCCATCCAGGTTGCAACGCCCGCGACCACGCCGGACGCGGAGCCGGAACCCGCCCCACCCCCGGCCGATGCACCTTCATCGGATCGAATTCAGGCATCCCCCGCCGTGCGGGCGCGGGCAATGGCCCTGGGTATCGACCTGGCGCGCGTCCAGTCCGGCGAGCGCGGCAGGATACGACACGCCGATCTCGATACCTTCATCACTTACAACCTCCAGAATGGCTTCGGCCATGCGGCCCCTCGCCGGGAGGACGAGCAGATCAAGGTAGCCGGCCTGAGACGGCGCATCGCCGAAAACATGTCGGCGTCGAAACGGTCCATTCCCCACTTCAGCTACGTCGAGGAGATCGAGGTCACCAAACTGGAAGCCCTGCGCGCCGATCTCAATGAAACGCGCGGCGGCAAGCCCAGGCTAACGATCCTGCCGCTGCTCATTACGGCGATCTGCAAGGCCGTGCCCGGCTATCCGATGATGAACGCGCGGTATGACGATGAAGCGGGAATCGTGACGAGGTTCGGGGCAGTGCATCTCGGGCTCGCGACACAGACGGACGCCGGGTTGATGGTTCCGGTCATTCGCGAAGCGCAGAGCCTCAACATCTGGCAGCTCTCCGCCGAAATCGCCAGACTTGCCGAAGCGGCGCGCAGCGGCAAGGCGAAGTCGGAGGAACTGTCGGGATCGACGCTCACCATCACGTCGCTGGGCCCGCTTGGAGGCATAGCCACGACACCCGTGATCAATCGCCCGGAAGTCGCCATCGTCGGTCCAAACAAAGTGGTCGAACGTCCGGTCTTTCTCAACGGCACGATCGTGGCGGCGAAGATGATGAACCTGTCGATCAGTTGCGACCACAGGGTGGTGGATGGCTGGGATGCCGCCAGCTTCGTGCAGGAAGTGAAACGGCTGTTGGAAACACCCGCGCTGCTGTTCGCTCCGCAGTAAGGTCCGGCCTTGCGATGATCGTGGCGGCTGAGGTCAGGCGTCGAGTTCAGCGACGAAACGATCGAGGAACTCGGCACCGGCGATACGCCCTCGGTGGGTAACGACGGCCTGCTCTACCGTCACGAGGTTCTCCGCAAGAATGCGAAAGCCGGGCCGGCCGGCAAAGAACCGATCCAGTGCCGCCCGCACGCCCGCGGCGCAATCGGCGCGTCCATCGGCAAGAAGGGCAAACGACTCCGGCGGCGTTTCACAGGCGAACAGCCGGGCGTGCTTCAGGATACGCTGGAGGTGGAGATGGTATGCGGCTCCCTTCGATGACGCAATCCGCACGCCCGTCCGGTCGACATCGCCAGGACTGCCGATCGAACTGTCGAGAGGAACCGCATAAGTCGCTTCAATCACCATGTAAGGTGGGCTGAAATGCAGTGTCTGAGCCCGCGTCGGATCCACCGCAAGAAACGCCAGGTCCCATGCACGGGTGCCGGCAGCCTCGACCACGGCGCCCGCGCTGCCATAGCGCAGAAGCTCAAGCGGGCGACCGAGCCGTGCGGCGATCGCGCGAGCCATCTCCACCGACCGGCCGCCAAGCGATCCGTCCGGGCTCTGGTGCGCAAGGGTCGGGTTGCCCGTATTGATCGCGGCGCGAATTGTCCCGGTGGGAGCAAGATCGGCAACCGCGTCAACGGTCATGAACGGCTCCCATGGCGGCCTCTGCGCCGGGCCTCGCGATGCCGGCACCCTATACTCGGACAGAGCACTTATTCTCGCGCCGCGCCCAGCAGGATGAAGACCAGCGTTGCGGGAGCAGCGCTTCGGTTCCGCCAGGCATGGCGCGCACCCAATTGCACGACGGTGTCGCCGACCTCCAGGCAGATCTCCTCGCCATCCACCTCCAGGCATATGTCGCCGGCCAGGACAATCGCGTAGTCGACCGTATCGGTGGCGTGAAACCCGGGCGCATCCGGCTCCATCCGATCGGCGATGCCCGGCAGGTAGCGAAGCTGCTCGGCGGCGGCGGCTTCCGGGTCGAAGTCCGGACTTTCGAATACCGATTCAGGCGGCATCGTCATCGTCATGAACGTCGTACCGCCCGGGTCCGGGTGCAGCCTTGCCATTCCGGGCACGGGATCGGGAGTCACGCCGCGCCTTATTATGGCCGGCGCCGTCGTCGACCACAGGATGGAGCCTCCCAGGCCCGGCACCGTCTTGAAGTCCAGCACGACCGGAGGAGTGGTGTCCTCCCACAATTTCGAGCGACCGTCATGATCGGTATAGGCAACGACCCTGCGGGCAACACGCGAAGCATCGGTCATGGCATCACCACCACGTTTGCAAGGCCGCCAACCTCGCGGCTCTTCGCCTCCTCGAGCGCCTCGGTGACCTGATCGAGCGAGAAGCGCTTGTGAACAAGCCTCTTGAGATCGAGCGTCCCCGCCGCAGCCATGCGAACCATGTCATGTCCCTGTGCAGTGGTGAACCAGAGCGAGCCCGTGTAGGTGATCTGATGCAGCATGATCCAGATCGGATCGATCGGCAACGGATTGCTCATGGCGCCGACGGTAACGACGGTGCCACCACGCCTTATCGACGCCATCGCGTCCATCGTGGCCTCAAGCGGCGCGCCCGGCGGAAGCGCCTCCATCACGACATCGGGTCCGCGTCCATCGGTCAGGCCCCGCGCCCATTCGACGCAGGAACCCGCATTGTTGGAATGCGTGAAGATCCGGCCGGGTGCGATGGCGCGCAGTTCGTCGAGGAGCCGCTCGTCACGGGCAACCGCAAGGATTTTCGTGATCCCCATCGCCAGCGCAAGCAGCACCGCGCCTGCGCCCAGCGTGCCGGTCGCACCGTTCACGAGCATCGTGGTTCCCGGCTCCGCACCGGCACGCTTCATCGCCGCGTAGGCAGTGCCGAGATAGCCTAGCCGCGCCGCCTCTTCATAAGTGACCTCGTCGGGAAGCACCACGAGGCTGCTGGCGGGGGCGACCATGAATTCGGCGAAGCCGCCGACGTGGTAGCGCTTGAATATCCGGCGTGATCCTTCGCCGAACCCGAAATATCCCGCGAAGGTGTACGATTCGCAATTGATCATGTCGTCGTTGCGGCACCAGAAGCAGCTGCCGCATGACCGGCCGGGATTGATGTAGACCCGCTGGCCCGGCTTCACTTCCAGCACGTTGGCGCCCACCGCCGCGATCTCACCGGCGGGATCCAGGCCGTAGACCGCTGGCAGGTCCGGCACCGGGGTAAAAGTCTGCCTCTCCGCGAAGTGGATCACATTGGCCAGGTTGGGCACGACACCACAGGCCCGGACCCGCACCAGGACGTCGTCCGGACCCGGTTCGGGGACCGATATGGTCTCCTTCCTGAACGGCTGGTTGGGATCATGCAGCCTTGTGGCGGACATCGTCGACATCGAACTCTCCCCGATCCCGGACCGCTCAGGCCGGGAGTTTCTCATTGATTTGCTTGAATTCGAAGAACTCGCTGAGCCCCTCCTCGCCGAACTGGCGGCCGATCCCCGACTTCTTATAGCCGCCGAACGGCCCCGAGAACTCGAACATATGCACGTTTATGCCGCAGTGGCCCGTCCGGACACGCCGGGCGACACTCCGGCCACGCTCGGGATCCGACGTCCAAACCGACCCGGAGAGCCCATATTCGGTGTCGTTCGCGATCCTGATCGCATCCTCGTCATCCTTGTAGGGGATGATGACGAAGACGGGTCCGAATATCTCTTCCCGCGCGATCCGCATGTCGTTGTCGACATCGCGGAAAACCGTCGGCTCGACGTACCAGCCGCGATCGAGATTGGCGGGACGTCCTCCGCCCAGCACCATCTTGGCGCCCTCGGCCTTGCCGATCTCGATGTACCGTTCGGCCTTGTCCCGCGCCTGCTCCGAAATGAGCGGCCCGACCTCGGTGTCCGGTTCGTACGGATCGCCGAACTTGACCTTGCGCATCGCATCGACATAAGCGTCGACGACCTCGTCGTAGCGGCTTTCCGGCGCCAGGATGCGCGTTTGGCCCAGGCACGCCTGGCAATTGGTCATGACGGAAGAGGCCACAAGCTCCGGCATGAGCTCGGGCAAATTGGCATCATCGAGGATGATGGCGGCGGATTTCCCGCCCAGCTCCAGCGTTCGCCGCTTGATCAGTTCGCCGCAGATCGCCCCGACGCGCGAGCCGGTGGCGGTACTGCCGGTGAAGGCGATCTTGTCGACGCCTGGATGTCGGACGAGCGCTTCGCTGGCTTCCCTGCCTGCCGGGACGATGTTTATGACGCCCGCCGGCAGTCCGATCTCTTCGTAGATCTCGCCCAGGATCTGCCCGTGGAGCGGCGCCTCGGGCGCGGTCTTTAGAACGACCGTGCAACCGGCTAGCAAAGCAGGTGGAATGGTGAAATGCGCCATTGCCGCCGGCGCGTTCCAGGGCGTGATTGCCCCCACGACGCCCACCGGCTCTCGGCGTAGGGTGACCCTGGTAAGATGCCCGGCCCTTTCCTCTTCCTGCGGAACCTTCGCGGCCATGTCCGCCGCCGACCGGAGCAAGTGGGGGATCAGACGCCCGTGATCCATGGCCATGCCGTGATAGGGCAATCCGGACTCATCGGTGGTCACGGCGGCGATGCGTTCGATATGCTTCTCGAATACATCGGCGGCCCGGTTCAGCCAGACGATCCGCTCCGCGAAGCTCAAGTGTGGCCAGTCGCCTTCGTCGAAGCATTTGCGCGCGGCTTGCACCGCGCGGTCGATATCCTCGGCGGAGGAGTCGGGAACATATCCGATCATCTCGCCCGTGGAGGGAGAAAAGACTTCGATCCTGCCCTTCCCGATGGGTTCGACCCATTGTCCGCCGATGAACAGTTTGCTGCTTTGATATTCGCTTTTCATCTGGCGCCACTCCGCGTCTGGGTCTGATATCCATGTTCAAGCCATGGCTTCGGCAATCGCCGTTCCGGTGGAGAGAAGCCTCTCATCACCGGGGCAGGCCGATTCCTCTCAAAGCAATGATATTGCGCTGAATCTCGCTGGCGCCCCCGCCGAGAATCTGCATGATCGTATGGCGCAAGAGCTGCTCCATCTCGCCCACGGGGGCCGAAGGGACCCCCTCGGACAAAAGCCCGCCGGATCCCAATATATCGAGCGAAGCCTCCCCGAGACGGCCCTGCAATTCGGCAACGAAGACTTTGGCCATCGATGCTTCGTGGACGGGAACCCGTCCCTCCGAAGCCAGCCGGATGTTCCGTAGCGCCAGTTGCCGCGCCGCCTCGATATCGGCGGCGAGGGCGCCCAGCCGGTCAAGGATCACGGCATCGTCGCGCAACTTCCGCCCGCCTGCCTCCGCGATGGATATGTAGGTGGTCAGCTGGTCCAAGGCGCGCTGCAACAAGGCCACCGCCCCGCCGATCGTCACCCGCTCCGACGCCAGCGCATTGGTGACGATGGCCCAGCCCTTGTCGACCTCCCCGACCAGGGCGTCGTCCGGAAGCCACATGTCCTCGATATGGAGTTCCGAGAACGTCTTGCCATACATCGCCAGTCCCGGCCGGACGGTAAGGCCGGGCGCGTCCATCGGGACGATGAATACGCTGATCCCGGCATGCCTGGGCTTCGCATCGGGGTCGGTTCGGGCCGCGAGCCAGAGGAGGTCGGCCTTGTCCGCGCCTGTCGACCACATCTTCTGGCCATTGATCCGCCAGCCCGAGCCATCCCGGACCGCCCTGGTCTTGAGCGAAGCCAGGTCCGAGCCCGCCTCCGGCTCGCTGTAGCCCAGCGCGAAGATGATCTCACCGGCCCGGATCGGGGGCAGGTATCTGGCCTTCTGGGCTTCGCTACCGAACTTGATGATGCTCGGCGCGATCATCGTCTCGGCCACGACATGGCCGATCGGCACGCGCGCCAGCTCCATCTCCTCGATCAGGACAAGCTGCTCCGCGGGACCGAGGCCAAGGCCGCCGTCCTGCTTTGCCCAACCGGCCCCGATCCAGCCCCGGACGCCCAGCGCCTTCTGAAAATCGCGATCCCAGCTGCGATCCTTGAAGGGCAGCTTGTTGTGTTCGGCCTCGCGCGTGTCGGTCCAGTTCTGTTTCAACCATCCGCGGACTTCCTGCCGGAAGGCCTTGGCGATCGGGTCGAGATCGAATTCAGGGAGCTTGGTCATGGCGTCGAGTATTCCTTACGCCGCCTGGACTGAGGGACGCACGAGATAGGCGCCGATCTCCGCGCGTGCTCGCGCAACTCCGCCGAACCGGGTGACGTTTCCGTGGATCTGGCGGAAGTGTCGCGGCAACTCGTGCTCCTCGGCATAGCCGATGGCGCCCATAAGCTGGTGCATGTCGATGGCGAGCTGCCGCAGACCGGGGCTGAGGTGAGCAAGAGCAAGGTCCGCGAAAGTCCTCCACTCGGCCAGTTGCGCGTCATGGGCGGTCGCTGCCGCTTCGAGCGTGAGACGCGCCCCGTCGAGCCGCGTCAGGTTGTCCACCAGGCGATGCTGGACTGCCTGGAACTGCCCGATCAGCTGCCCGAACTGCTTGCGTGCCGAGACATGCTCGACAACGAGCTCGAACCCTCGCTGCGCCGATCCCACGGCGCGGGACGCGCACGCAAGCCGGGCGATTTGCGTGATGTCGCGAAGGAGGTCGGCAGGCGCTGGAACGAAACGCACGGGCACATCCTGGAAGTGCAGGCTCGCGAGTTTCGGCAATGACAGCGCAGGCGTCGGCTCGATCGCAATGCCGCCAGCGCCCGATCCGATGATCGCCACTCCCCCGGGATCGTCAAGCAGCGCGATGAACCGAGCCGCTTCACCTGCTCCTTCGACGAAGTGGAGAGACCCGTCGATAAGGCCCTGCCCAAGCGACACGCTCCCCGCCGCACGATCACCATCGAAGCTCCCGAACCCGACCGCCACCGGAGCGGAAACGCCCGGCCCCGCCGCAGCGTCATCCTGGATATCCACGCCCGCGGCGGCGAGAAGATTGACGACGAGCGCGCCCAGCAGCGGCGCGGGGCAACAAGCGCGGCCGAGCTCTTCGAAAGTCAGGAGAATCTCGCGCATGCCCCCCAGGGCCGGATCACGACCGAGGTCCGGAACCGACATCTCGCCCAGCTTTTCCCAAATGCCGCGAATCGCCTGGGGATCGTCGCTCATCTCGAGTGCACGAAGCGGCGGCCATTCGTCGGCGAGCAGCCGGCGCACCGAACTCCTGATCAGTGCGCGTTCTTCATCCGTAAATCCGGCGACATCATCCGACATCGAATGTTCCTTCGCGGCCACCGTGCTCGTTCACGCCGCGACGATCAGACCATCGGCGACCATTTTGGAGACTTCCTCTTCACTGTAGCCGAGGTCCCGCAAGATCGCTTCGGAATGCTCGCCCAACAGCGGCGGGAAGTCCTGCGATGGCCCGCGCGACCCGTTGATCTGGGCCGCACGCCGCATCATCGTCATGGGACCCGCGACCGGATGCTCGCGCTTTTCGAAGATACCGCTGTGCACCATCTCGGGGCACTCGACCGCCTCGGCGATCGTCAGGACTTCCGAACACGGCACGCCCCGATCGAGGAACCGCGCGAGCCAGTATGCGGCCGGCTGCTTCCTGAAATAGGGACGCAACAGGTCGGTCAGCACCGACCAGTTCGAGGAGCGCACGACCCGGTCGACGAAGCGGGGGTCTTCGGCAAGCTCGGGGCAGCCGAGCTCCTCGATCAGCAGCGAGAACGCCTTGTCGAGCCCGCCGAGCTGGACCGCGACGATCTTGTCGTCGCCGCAGGCCATCAGACCAGCCTGCGAAGCCGCGACGCGCGTTTCCGAAGTGGGCAGTACATCGGCATCGGTGTAGCCCGCGTAGACGTCCGGCATGAACGATGCCGCCGCGTCCACCATGCTGATGTCGATGCGGCCGCCCTGCCCCGTGTGCTCCCTGGCGCGCAGCATCGCGAGGACAGCGGTGGCCGCCTGCATCGCGGTCACCTGATCCGCAACGGTGGGACCGCGCATTCGCGGGTTTTCGGGGTCGGTGAACAAGTACAGCATGCCCGACAGCGCCTGGCCGACGGTGTCGAACGCCGGCCTGTCCCGATAGGGGCCATCGGCCGAGAAACCGGTGATGGCGCAATAGATGATGTTGGGATTGACCGCCTTGAGCGCTTCGTACCCGATGCCGAGACGATCCATCACGCCGGGCCGGAAGTTTTCGACCACGACGTCCACTTCGGCCGCGACGCGCTTGACGATCTCGCGCGCTTCGGGTGAGCCCAGATCGACGACCAGGCTCTTCTTGTGCCGGTTGAAGCCACGGAAGTTGAATCCGTAGTTGGGGATGTTCCGTCCGCCGGCGTACGTGCGGAAGGGATCGCCCCCACCCGGCCTTTCGACCTTGATCACTTCCGCGCCGAAGTCGGCAAGCTGCTGGCCCGCCAGCGGACCGGCGATATATTGCGCGACTTCGAGAACACGGACTCCTTGCAACGGGCTGTCTATCGGTACTTTGGCGTTCGTATCGGTCATTTCTCGTCTTTCGTCACTCACTTGTCTGGTAATCCGGCATCACCCCGCCTGACACGAACACCGGCGCATATCCTCTGTCGCGGCCCCTGCCGTCAGAACTCCGCGCCCACCGTCACGCCGAAGGTCCGGCCAGGGGCCATACGAATCTTGTCGGCCGGAGCGCTGGTGTAAAGCTGGGCCGCATACGCGACATTACCGATGTTCTTGGCCCATGCGGAAACAGTGAAACCGCTATCCATTTCGTATTCCACCGACGCATTGACCAAGTGGTAGGAACCCTGGTGCTGCCGGTTCTCCGCATCGTTGAAGAAGCCATCGTTATACGCATAGTTTGCGTTCAACCGCACCTCGTCCGATCCCACCGGAATTCGGTATTGCGCACCCAGATTGGCGGTCCAATCGGGGGTGTTGGTGATGCGCGTGCCGCGAACGTCGCCGCCGGAGATGATGTTGCCGCCGTTGACCGGATCGGGCGTCGAGAGCTGGGCGTTCTGGTACAGCCCGTATCGAGCATGAAGTATCGACAATCCGCCGGTCAGCGTGAACTGGTCGGACAGGGCGGCCGTGAAATCAAGGTCCATTCCGTAGATTTCGGCCGAAGCAGCGTTTTGAGTCAGCAGCAATCCGCCTTGATAGATCGAAGCCTGCAAGTTGGAATACTTATAATAGAAAACGGAAGGATTGACCCGCAACCGGCGATCGAGAACGTCCAGTTTCAAACCGACCTCGAAAGCGTCGACTTTTTCGGGCTCGAAGCTGTTGTAGGGAATTTCGGTCGGATTGAAGCCGCCGCTTTTGAAGCCGCGGTTGTAGGACGCGTAAGCAAGGACTTCCTCGCTGGGGCGGTAGTCGGCCGCCAGCCTCCAGGTGATCTCACCCTTCGAGTAGTCGCCCTCGCTCGGAATGAAGGCAACCTGCGCCCCGCCGGCCACGATCCCGAGCGATCCCACGGCCTTCCGCTTCTCCTTGGTGTAACGCAGGCCCGCGGTGACGTTGAACTGATCGCTCAATGCGTAAGTAGCCTGGCCGTACGCCGCGTAGGACTTCGTATCGAGCGCGGAATTGATGGTCAAAACCACCGCGCCGTTGAGCTGGTTGATGACTACCGGCGGATCGTAATCCCCTTTCAACTGGAAATAATACAGGCCCGCGGTCCAGGTCAAAGGCCCGCTGTTGTCCGAAGACAGCTGCACTTCCTGCGAGAAAGTCCGCTCATGCTGGATGGTCGACACTACCGTCTGCGCGTCGGGAAGGAAGATCGTCGTCGGAGCGGGCAAGCCATCGTTGTCGAGCACGACCTGGTCCGAAACCCAGCGATAGCCGCTGATCGCGGAAAGGCGTACGCCGCCGAAATCGTGTTCGATGGTCAGGCTGGCGCCGGCCTGCTCGGTACGGGAGAGGGGCTGCGCATCCGATTCGATGTCCCACTTGCCGCCCGTGAAGGGACGCTTGTTGATCGGCAGAGTCCCGTACTCCGCTCGGAAGACCGGTTGGGCCGACTTGCTTCGGGCATAGTCCGCACTCACCTTGATGGTCGTATCGTCGCTCAGGTCGGCCTTGATCTTGCTGCGCACCGCGATGTCGTTCGCGTCGTTGACGTACTTGCCGTTCACCAGATTTCGGCCAAAGCCGTGCTGCTGGTTGTTGTAGTACACCGCGACGTCGGCGGCGACGTCGGGAGCGAGGCCTCCGGTGACATAAAGCGTGCCGCCGTAAGTCGCCTTGTTGGCCAGCGTGGCGGCAACCTTTCCTCCAAATTCGGTGGAAGGATCAAGCGTCGTCACCTGGATGAGCCCGCCCGTGGCGTTGCGCCCGAACAGCGTCCCCTGCGGCCCCTTGAGCACCGAAATCTGTGCGATGTTGTTCAGAGAGAACATCGCGCCGGCCGGCGACGCGAAATAGACTCCGTCGATGTACACGGCGATGGGATTTTCCAGGCCGAGCGTCGCGCCGGACTGCCCGATGCCGCGGATACGCGGCAGGACGAAACCACCGCCCGACGAAGTCATGGTCAGTCCCGGAGTGACGAGCGACAGCTCGTTGATCTTGCTGACGCCGGAAGCGGACAGGGTATCGGCCTGGATCACCGTTACCGCAATCGGCACGTCCTGAAGGTTTTCGGCGCGCTTCTGCGCGGTTACGATGATTTCCTGCAGACCGCCGCTGGGCACCTCTTCCGCCGCCTGCGCATGCGCACCCGATGCAACGGTCAACGCCCCAAACGCCACTCCAATCATCAAGAACCGGTTCTTACCCATGATCGTCACCCCTTCCCACGGCCACTAGTCGGCCTTCTGTTCTTCCTTGGAAGGTGACGCAGCGCACGGGGCGTGTCAATATATATTTTATAACTTTTGACGATCATGGAGCAGTAGTCACTCCTTTGCCGCACCCCTCATCGGGGGGTGGGCGGCGACCGCAGGACATGTCCATTTTCCAGACGCTCGCCGGGCAGCGGCGGACGCCCTCGCGAGGCCACCCGGCTACTCGGCGGCGGCCAGCGCGTCGGCACCCCGTGCCAGCAGAGCCGCGTCGACGCCTACCGCCACAAGAGTCGCGCCCAACCCCTCGCATTCCCTCGCGAGCGCCAGGTCGCCGGTCAGCAACCCGGCGGCCTTGCCGGTCGCGACGATGCGGGAGACGGCCTGCTTGACGGCGTTGGTGACCTCCGGACGGGACAGCTGCCCTATGAAGCCCATCCGGGCCGCCAGATCGCCCGGTCCCACGAACAGCGCGTCGATGCCGTCCACCGCCGCTATTTCCTCGATGTTCGCCACCGCCGTCGGAGATTCGATCTGCACGATCAACCCGATACCCTCGTCGCTTTGGCGGGGGTAATCGGGAACCCGGCCAAAACGGGTTGCACGGGTCAGGGCCGAGACGCCGCGATGGCCCTCTGGCGGATAGCGCACCGATGCGACCGCCGCCTGGGCCTGCCCGGTGTCCTGGACATCGGGCACCATGAAGTTCTGGACCCCCAGATCGAGCAGCCGCTTGAACAGGATCGGGTCGTTGTCCGGGACGCGCACGACGGGAGACGCAGGATAGCCGGCAACCACCTGAAGCTGCGCAAGCACGGACAGCGGATCGTTGGGCGAATGCTCCATGTCGATCAGGAGCCAGTCGAAGCCGGCCCCGGCGACGACCTCGATCACGAACGCGCTGCCCAACGTGCACCACAGGCCTCTCTGGCGACTTTGTGCGTTCAATCTGTCCTTGAAGGGATTGAACGGGGACGTCACGAGAACGCGACTCCGATCGATCCCAGCGATCCGTAGTCGGCGGTGATCGTATCGCCGGGGGCGACCGCGATCGGCCTGGTGAACGAGCCCGACAGGACGATGTGGCCGGCCTCGAGATGCTCGCCCTGGGCCGCCAGCTTGTTGGCGAGCCAGACGATACCCATCGCCGGGTGCCCCATCACCGCCGCCGAGACGCCCGATTCCTCGATGGTCCCGTTCCTCGACAGCGTCGCCGCCACCCAGCGCACGTCGATATCCAGCGGACGAACCGCCCGCCCCCCGATGATGAACGCGCCGGAGGCCGCGTTGTCGGCGATCGTGTCGCAGATCGTGCGCGGGATCTCGGTGCGATAGTCGATGATCTCCAGCGCGGGAACGACATAGTCCGTGGCATCCAGAACCGTGAACATGTTCGCGTGCGGGCCTTTGACCGGCTTGCCCAGCACGAAGGCGAGCTCGGTCTCGATGCGCGGCCACAGGAAGCGATCGGTCGGAATGATCGCGCCGTCGCTGTAGTGCATGTCGTCGGTCAGGTGCCCGTAGTCGGGCTCGTCGATCTTGGAGTTCATCTGCATCACGCGCGAGGTCAGGCCGACCTTGTGCCCGACGATGCGGCTACCCCGCTCGACTTTCGTGCGAATGTAGCGGCGCTGGATCTCGTAGGCGTCCTCCAGCCTGATGTCGGGATACGTGATACTGAGTTGAGTGATCTTTTCCCGGTTGGCCTCGGCGTCGGCAAGGGCAGCGGCACCGGCCGCAAGATCGGATTCATCGAGCATGGAGTGTCCTTTTCGAAATTCAGCGAATGGGGGGGATCGGCAGCTTGGCTTCGCCAGGCGCGATCACGAAGACATGGTCGAGGCTCCACCACGGGCTCGGCACATCATCATGCGGCTCGTCGTGACGGACGAAGTCGCCCATCAGCGCGCGCGTGACTCCGAACTGCACGTCGGTATCGATGTGCGGATCATCGGGCACGTAGATCTGCGCGGAAATGGTCTTGTACCCTTCCTTGAAGATCAAGGCATGGAGATGCGCCGGACGGAACGGATGGCGCGACTGCTCCTCGAGCAGCTGGCCGACGACTCCATTGGTCGGAATCGGATAGCCGGCGGGCACGACGCTGCGGAAGCTGAAGTAACCCTCCTCGTCGGTACGGAACTTGCCGCGCAAATTCATGTCGGCCTGCTCGTCATCCTGGTTTTCGTAGAGCCCGACCGGCGAGGAATGCCAGATGTCGACTTCCGCGCCGGCGACCGGCCGGCCGGCCGTATCGACCACCCGACCGGTGAAGACCAGCGGGGGCCCCGGGGTCTGGGACCGGAGGATCGACTCGCCGTTGGCTGTCGATGGCGAATGCATTCGCCAGAATGGGCCGAGCAACGACGCCGAGGTCTGAATGTCCCCCGGCGCGTTGTTCATCATGCAGACGAGCTGCGAAAGGCCTAGCGAACCGGCGATCAGGACCACCTCGTTGTGCCGATCGTTGCTTTGCTGTCCCAGCGCCGCGACAAGCTTCCCGCCGCGCTGAAACTCGTCTTCGGTCAGCCTCACCTCACGCGCGAAGGCATGTAGGTGCTTTACCAGCGAAATCAGTATCTCCCGCAGGCGGGGATCGCGAGTGCGTTCCATGACCGACAGGGTCGCGGGAGTTACATCGTCCAGGGTCTCGATGATCGGCATCAGGCTACCTCGCGCCAATCGACTTCCGTGAGGTCGTGGATGTCGAACCCGCGCGTCGGGGATGTTCGCGGATCGACCGTGGCGCCGGGAGGCTCCACCAACGCCTCGCCCGCATCGGCAACCGCCAGCAAAGTGCGATACAGCTGCGCAACCGCCAGGTCGGACACCGAAAGCATCTCGACCGTGCGATCACGCGTCGGCCCCGAAGCGACCGATACCACCACGTCCTCCGCGATCAGGCCCGGCAATCCGCTGAAACTCGCGTTGCCCTTCATCGCCCCACGGTCCTGATAGAAGCCGTTGGCCAAGCCCGCCTTGCGCTGGTCGTCCCGCTGGAGCGCTCCGATTTCCTCGAGGGAATCGGTGTCGAGACCGATGAAGCGCAAGTGCTCGCCGCGCATCGGCTCTTCTCCCAGAGGCCGGCTCTCGTCCCAGAAGACATGGAAGAACATCGTCAGATCATCCCGGGCCGGAACGACGATCGTCACGACATCGCCGTTTGGATTGACCACGGTGAAGGGAGCGGCGAAAGCCGTGATCCGCGCTGCCGGCTTACCGTCGATCTGGCGAATGGCGGCATAGCGGAAACCGAAATCCGTCGGCTGGACCTCGATCGACGGAGCCTTGTCGAACTGCATGGCGCTGACCTTTTGCGCGTATGTCAGATCGTTCCCGAGCGAGACGCCCAACGCATTGCCATGCAAGATGCCCAGGTGCGACGAATCGACCAGCCCTTCGATGACCTGAACGAAGTTGCAATGGTGGTAGTGGCGCGTTGCAATGACGTTGCAAGCAGGAAGCTCGAACCACGGCCACTCGGGAAGGGGCGGTTCGCTCTCGGCGGGGCCCAGATAGACCCACGCCAAGCCTCCGGCCTCACGGATCGAATAGGCGTTGGCCTTGAACCGCTCACGGAACTTCGGATCGGCGACGTTCGGCGTTTCGAGCACCGTGCCGTCGGGGGCGAACATCCAGCCGTGATAGATACAGCGAATGCCGCAATCCTCGACCCGGCCCAGCATCAGCGATGCGCCGCGATGACGGCAGTGTTCGTCGAGTATTCCCAGCGCCCCGTCCGCCGCACGGAAGACGACGAAATCCTCATTGAACAATGTCACCCGGACAGGATCTCCGCCAGGCTCCGGCAGGTCGGCCGCGACCATCGCGGGCACCCAATACCGCCGGACGGCTTTTCCCAGCGCCGTGTTCGGCCCGGTCCGGGTGATACGATCGTTTTGAGCAGCAGTAAGCATCTCACCTCTTCTTCCTTGGAAGACGTTGAGCTATAGGCGGGAGCCAACAGCCATGCAAGAGGGACTCGATGACGCAGCCTGGAATATTGCCCGGAATATTGATCGTGCCGGCCGAACTGGAGTTCGTCACCGCCTCGCTGGAAGCGGAGTACGAGCTGGCGCGGCTGTGGGAGACGACCGCCGCCGATGACATTGGCGCGATCCGGGCGCTGGTTTGCCTGGGACATCAGTCTCCGGAGGCGCTGCTTCCCCGGCTGCCATCACTCGGGCTGGTCGCCTGTTTCACCACCGGCTACGACGGGATCGACGTCGAGGCGCTGCGCGCGCGCGGAATTCAAGTATCGCACGCCATGGGCGCGACGGCGGAGCCGGTCGGGGAGTTCGCGCTCGCGCTGATACTCGCGGCCTATCGCAACGTGGTTGCCGGTGATCGCATGTTGCGTTCGGGGGGCTGGCTCGCCGGTGGAAATCCCCTGATCGGCAAATCGCTGGACGATGCCAGGCTGGGCATCGTCGGCCTTGGCGCGATCGGTCAGGCGGTGGCGCGACGTGGCGAGGCGCTGGGCATGCATGTCGCTTGGTGGGGTCCTCGGCCTAAGCCGGAAGCCGCCTGGCCGCGCGTGGATAGCCTGCAGGCTCTGGCGCATTCCTCGGACGTCCTGGTGGTTTGCACAAGCGCCGATGAGAGCAATCGCGGCCTGATCTCGGCCGAGGTCATTGCCGCCCTCGGTCCCGAAGGACTGCTGGTGAATGTCGCCCGTGGCCAGCTGGTGGACGAGGGAGCCTTGATCGCCGCCCTCCATTCGGGGGAACTGGGTGGAGCGGCCCTCGATGTCTTCGCGATGGAGCCGACGCCGGCGGAGCGTTGGGCGGACGTGCCCAACGTCATCTGCACTCCCCATATCGCCGGTGCGAGTCGCGATACGCTGCCCAACATGACCGCCATGCTGAAAGCCAATCTGGACGCATTTTTTTCCGGGCAGCCCCTGCCGAACGCCGTCGGACGCGGTGCCGCGCTAGAGTGATTTCGAGGCAGGTGGAGTCACTGCCGGCTCGGAAATCACGGCAAACCAAGAATACCCGGACTCGTTCCGGTGCAATCTGAAACGGAACGAGTCCGGGTGGACAAAAAAGGCTTGACGAGGAAGACCCCTAAGCTATCTTCCATGGAAGATTGAGGAAAGCGCTATGACAAACGAAGAGAATATGCGGCTGTGTCAGGTTGGCCCCGGAACCCCCATAGGCGCCGTGATGCGGCGCTACTGGATGCCGTTCGCCTTGTCCGCCGACCTGCCGGAACCCGACGGCGACCCGATCAGGGTGCGGCTGTTCGGAGAGGACCTCGTCGCCTTTCGGGACACCGACGGCAAAGTCGGCCTGCTCGACGAGTATTGCATGCACAGGGGCGTCTCGCTGGCGGTCGGTCGCGTGGAAGAAGGCGGCATCCGCTGCCTCTATCACGGCTGGAAGTTCGGCGCCGACGGAACGATCCAGGACACGCCTAATCATTGCGATGCGCGGCTGCGTGCGCGCCTGAAGGCGCCGGCGTACAAAGTGCAGGAGGAAGCAGGGCTGCTGTGGGCATACATGGGGCCCGCCGAAGCCGAGCCGCCCTTCCGCCGTTTCGCGTTCATGAACGTTCCGGATTCGCACCGTACCGTGTTTCGGATCTATCAGCCGGCCAATTACCTCCAACTGGTGGAGCAAGGTTCGGACAGTTCCCACGTCGGCGTCCTGCACAGCAACGATGCCCGGCCCGGCTGGCTGGCGAAGACTTTCACGCCCAACCCCGACACGCTCAATCCGGCGGCCTTCGCGGTGGAAGACAACGCCCCCGCGCTCGATCTCGAGGACACGAAGTTCGGGTTCCACTACGCGGCGTTCCGGCAGCAGGACAGACCGGACGGCCTGATTGATGAAACGCGCGAACGGCACGTGCGGGTCTATCCCTACCTGATGCCCACGATTCGCTTCATTCCCGCCGTAAAAGTGCTGTTCACCGTGTTCGAGGTGCCGATGGATGACACCAACACGGTGACTTTCATCGTGATCCACGGCGATGAGCCCGCGAACCGGGCGCACTTGCGCAAGATCCTGGGTCTGGACGACGACCGTTACTGGTCGGAAGAGGACAACCACTTCCGCGCGGACTGGTCGAACAAGATGGGCCAGGACCGCAGCCGGATGACGTCCAGTTGGACCGGCTTCCCGGGTGTCGCGTTCGAAGACGCGGTCATGGGAGTGGCTGCCGGTCCGATCTGCGACCGGACCAAGGAGCACCTCGTCACCGCCGATGCCGCGGTGGTGCGGGTCCGCCGCCTGCTGCTCGAAGCGGCCGACACCGTCGCCCAGGGCGGCACTCCCCGCGGCGCGGACTACGCCGACTGCTCCAGACTGGCGGCGCCCGACCAGATGATACAGCCGGGCACCCATTGGAAGGAACTCGTGCCGCAACACACGGAAGACGCATCCGAGCCGAAAGTGCCTGCATAACAATATTCGTCGAGGAACTTTGAATGGCACAGTTGGTTGCGGCACCCGACTATCGCGGGCTGTTGAATCTCGAGGGGCGCGGATTCGTTGTCCTGGGCGCCGGTGACGGCATCGGCGCGCAAATCTCCCATGCGCTCGCCCAGTGCGGCGCGCGGGTGTTCTGTGTCGATGTTGTCGAGGAGCGAGCGCGCGCGATCGCCGAAGCGGTCGGCGGCTTCCATGGGGTCGCCGACGTCACATCTCCGGAAGGGGTCGCCGCGGTTTTCGGGCAGGCCCAGGACGCCTTGGGAACGATCCGAGGCATCGTCGATGTGATCGGCGTCGCCCGCATCAAGCCCATAGCCGAGTTTGCCGACGATGAGTTCGAGTGGCAGCTTGGCATCGTCCTGCGTCACGCGCTTTACACGCTGCGCAGCGCGGCAACGGCGATGACGGAGGGAGGCGCGGTAACGTTCGTCGGTTCGATGTCGGGCAACCGGGTCGTCGCCAACCAGATCGTGTACGGCACCTCCAAAGCGGCGCTCCATCACCTCGTGCGGGGCGCCGCGGCCGAGCTGGGGCCCCAAGGCATCCGCGTGAATGCCGTCGCGCCCGGCTTCATCAAGACGCCCCGGCTGCTGGAACTTCTGGACAAGGCGCAATGGGACGCGATTGATCGCACTGTCCCGACCGGCGAGGCGGCCTCGCCCGAGGAGATAGCTGCCGCCTTGCTGTTCCTGTCGAGCGACATGGCCTCGCACGTCAGCGGCGTGGTGATGCCCGTCGACGGGGGCGTCAGCGTAAGCGCGGCTCTTCCCGACCTCCAGTTCGGGGCCAAGGCGCGCGGACAATAATCGAAGAACACGGGTAGCATAGGACAGGACAATCGAGATGTTGAGCAAAGCCGATAACGAACGCATGTGCCGCGTCGGTGCCGACACGCCGATGGGTAAGGCCTTTCGGCACTATTGGCTGCCGGTGATGCTGTCCTCCGAACTGCCGGAGGCCGATGGCGCTCCCGTGCCCGTCGAGGTTTGCGGCGAGAAGATCGTCGTGTTCCGGGACAGCGCCGGCACGATCGGCGCACTGGCCGAGCATTGCTGCCACCGCGGGGCATCGCTGCTGCTTGGCCGGGTAGAGGATTGCGGCATCCGCTGCATCTATCACGGCTGGAAGTTCGCGGCCGACGGAACCGTGCTCGATACCCCCAATGTGGCCGATCCCCGCTTCAAGGATCGGTTTCGCGCGCGCTCCTATCCCATCCATGATGCCGGCGGCCTGGCCTGGATCTATCTCGGTGACCCGGCAGAGGCCCCGCCCCTCCCCCGCTGGGGTTTCATGGACGTGCCTGAAAGCAACCGGCTTCCGGTCGTCGCGGTGGTCAACTGCAACTACGTGCAGTTGATGGAGGGCGTGGTCGACTCCTCTCACCTGAGCATCCTGCACACCGTCGGGCTAAAGGCAACGGATGCCGCTGAACTCGATTTCGCCAAGAAGACCAATCACATGCAGTTCGACGCGGCCCCCCAACTGGAAGCGGAAGAGACCGATTTCGGCTTCCACTACGTCGCGCTTCGACAGAACGATCGCGGCGAGGAGCCGGTGACGGAAGCGCGGGTCGCGGCCTTTGTCGCGCCTTGCTTCGTGCTCAATCCCAACGGCGATCTCTTTTTCTCGTTCACTCCGATCAACGACGAGCGCGTCCTTTTCTTCCACGTCTGGTGGGACGCGGAGAAGAAGTTCGGCGAGGAGCCTTTGCGCACGCAGCAGCTCTCGTTCGTCGGCCTCGATCACGAAACCCTGGCTGAATTCGGGATGACCCGTGAAACCAGTGTCCTGCCCGACCGCGCGCGTCGCGAAAACAACTTCCATCAGGATCGTGACGCCTTGCGGCGGGGCCACTTCACCGGTCTGCCGGGCTTTACCCAGGAAGACGCCGCCGTTTCGATGTCGGGCGGTCCGATCCGCGACCGGTCCAAGGAGATGTTGTCCCACGCGGACGTCGCGATCGGTCGGCTCTATCGCAGCCTGCTGAAGTGCGCGAAGCGCGCGGAAGCCGGGGAAGAGCCGGTCGGCATGCATGCCGACGTCACCCGCATCAGCGGGGCCTGCGGAGTATTGAAGCAGGAACAGCCCTGGAGAGACCTGGTCCCCACGCATCAGCCGGCAAAGAAGACGGTAGCCCTGGTTCCATGAACAACGCGATCCGGGACGGCGATCGCCGATTGCACGTTCTCGTCGCCACCGCATTGCCCGATTTCGTTGCCGCGGACCTGAGCGACGCGTTCGACGTGACTTTCGCCACGGAGGGCACCTCGGCCGATCGGCTGTCCCTTGCCGGCGGGTGCGATGCGCTGCTGGTATCCCTCGACGTCCGGCTTGATCGCGCGACGATTGCCGCCCTGCCCGCCAGCGTCCGGGCCCTCGCGACATATTCGGTCGGCCTCGATCACATCGACGTCGATTTTGCCCGCGCTCGCGGCATCCCGGTTTTCAACACGCCCGGAGTCCTGGCTCCTTCGGTGGCGGAGGCCGCCATGCTGCTGATGCTCGGCGCCGCTCGGCGGGCGACCGAAAGCATCGCGCTCGCGCGTTCGGGAGAATGGCGCGGCTGGACGGCCCGGCAGCTTGTCGGCGTCAGTCTGGCCGGGCGCAAGCTCGCCATCCTCGGCATGGGAGGCATAGGCAGGGCCGTGGCGAAGCGGGCCCGCGGGTTCGACTTGGAGATACTCTACCACAGCCGCACGAGGGTTCCGGAAGAAGAGGCGCTCGGCGCGACATGGGTCGACAACATGGACGACCTTTTGCCGCAGGCCGACGTCGTGGTTCTGGCTTGCCCTTCGACGGCGGAAACCCGGCATTTCATCAACGCCGGCCGGCTTGCCGGCGCGCGTCGCGGATTGATCGTCGTGAATGTCGGCCGGGGAGACCTTGTCGACGACACGGCGCTGCTTTCGGCCCTGCGGGATGGCACGGTCGGCGCCGCCGGACTGGACGTGTTCTCCGGTGAACCTCAAATCGACCCAGGATACCTGAAGGCGCCGAACGTATTCCTCACGCCCCACATCGGGAGCTCCACCGTGGAAGCGCGCCGAGGAATGGGATTCATGCTCATCGATGCCCTGCGAGCCTGGTCAAGCCAGGCGGCGGGCGGCGGCGGCGGATCATAAGGCAGCCCCGGCCGGGTTCGATCGACCAGAGCGGCGGCGATTTCCTTCCATCGGAGAAGATGTTTCCGTGGAAGATCATGCTTGAGCATCGGCCTCCGATCGGATACAACTTCTGTGGAAGACATAAACTCAGGGAGAAATCACATGGCATCATCGAAGACTTGCGCGTCGCGTGCTGCGATGGCGCTGGCGCTGAGCGCCGCACCGTTCGGTATAACCGCTGCATCCGCGCAGACGACCCCGGAGATGGCCCCGGAGATGGCCCCGGAGACGACCAACGCCGAAGTCGATTCGGCCGGTATCGCGGACATCGTTGTCACCGCACAGCGTCGCGCTGAATCCGCGCAGGATGTGCCGATCTCCCTGCAGAGCTTCTCGTCCGAGGCGCTTGCCAGGACAGCGGTCCGCAACACCGAGGACCTGACGGCGGTTGTCGGTGGCATGCTCATTCAGCCGAGCGCCGCCCGGCCGACCGTGTTCGTTCGCGGCGTGGGCACCAACAGCTCCAATACGACTCCGGCGGTGCTGACGTTCGTCGACGGTGTCTACTATCCCTTCGGGCAATCGACGGAACTCGTGAACGTGGCCAGCGTCGAGGTTCTGAAGGGTCCGCAGGGCACCCTTTTCGGACGTAACGCCACGGGCGGCGTCATCCAGATCACCACGCGGCCGCCAAGCGAGACGCTGGGCGCGAAAGTCGAGATCGGCTACGGCAACTACGAGACCGTCGACACCATGGCTTACGTCACCGGCGGTCTCGTCACGGGTCTGGCGATGGATGTGGCCCTGCGATATTCCAATCAGGGCAACGGTTTCGGCACGAACGTCTTCAACGGGGAAGACGTCTTTTTCACGAACAAGTTCGCCGGACGCACGCGCCTTCGCGCCGAACTCTCCGACGTGACGAACCTCACCTTGTCGGCCGACTATTCCCAGGTGCGAGGCACGGTGGGAACCAACGTTTCGCCCGCGGCCGGCTATGGGACGCTGTTCGTTGCGGGCGCGATCCGTCGTCGCGGGCCCGGTGAATTCTACCCGGGGACCTACGACGTCAATGCCGGACCCCGGTCGCCTTCGTTCCGGGCCAAGGAGTGGGGTGTCAGCGGAACGTTCGAAACCGAATTTTCCGACATCACCTTCCGCAGCATCACCGCGTATCGCGAAAGCGAAGAGCATATCTTCATCGACTTCGATGGCGGCCCCGCCAGCACCATCAACCTGACGATCGATCGTGAGCCGCGCACGTCCTTCACCCAGGAGCTCCAGCTGCTTTCGAGCGGCAGCGGCCCGTTCGAATGGGTGGCCGGTGCCTTCTACTATCGCGGCAAGGCCCAGATCGCGGGTTTCGAACTCAACGCACAGGAAGCCTTTTCGACCGACATCGACGAATCCGTGGCGGTCTACGGTCAGGGTTCCTATGAGATCCTGCCCGATACCAAGCTGACGCTTGGCGGACGCTATACGATCGAAAAGCGCTCGATCGACGGGTTCGTGCTCGTCAACGGGGTGGAAGCCGCGGGCCGAACCGGACGCAACTCCCAGAAGTTCAAGGAACCGACCTGGCGCATCGCCCTGGACCATAATCTGTCGGAAAATGCGCTGGTCTATGCCTCGGTGTCGCGCGGCTTCAACGCCGGCTTCTTCAACCAGTCCAGTCTGGCAGGCTTCGCCACCGAAGCGCAGAATCCGCCGGTCCTTCCGGAGTTCCTGACAGCCTATGAAGTCGGCGCGAAGACGGACCTTCTCGATCGCCGCCTCCGGGTCAACGTTGCCGCCTTCCTATACGACTACAAGGGCCTGCAGCAGCAGATCTACGACCAGGGCGCGGTCAAGACGATCAACGCCGGTTCCGCGAAGATCCAGGGCATCGACTTCGAGATAACCGCGCTGCCGGTTCCCTCGCTGACGTTGTCGCTTTCGGGCACGTTCCTTGATTCGAAGTACAAGAGCTACCCGCTGGCGCCGGATTACGTGCCCCAGCCCAATGGCTCCATCATCGCCGGCGGCAATGTGGATGCGAAGGGCAACACCATCACCAATGCGCCCAAGATCAGCTACACCGCCTCGATCTCGCATGTCCTGTCGACGTCGATCGGTGAGTTTACGACATCCGCAAACCTGAACTATCGCGGCAAGACCTGGGTCGACCCGGCCAATCGCTTCAAGCTGCCGACCCGCTATCTGCTGAACGTCACAGAACGGTGGACCGACCCGACCAACCACTATTTCATCTCGATCTGGGCCAAGAACCTTCTCGACAAGCACTACGACTATGCGATCAATATCCTGACGCCCGCCGGGCTTGTCGGCAATGTCGCACCGCCGCGGACTTACGGTGCTTCCGTCGGCTTCGAGTTCTAGAACATGCGGTCGGACGGGAGCGGGGCAAGCGCGCGCCGCGCGGATGTTCCGCTCCCGCCCGAGGTGGCATGGCACACGTTGCCGGCACCGCCGCACCCTTCCCGCCGAATGATACTCAATTGGGACGTTACATGGCGTTCAAGCTGAAGTTTGCCCCCCATCTTGGCTTTCCCACGGTCGACACGCCCCTGTTCGATGCACTCGTCGGTTCGCGCGATCCGGTTGATCACATGCGCTTCGCCGCGGCACACGGCTTCGAGGCGATCCAGGATCCGTTTGCCGCCACCCGCGGCATCGAAGACCAGGCCCGGATCGGAGAGGCGAGCGCAGAACTGGGGCTGGAAGTGGGATGCTTCGTCTTCGCACCAATGGCCACGGCCCAGACGCCGCTCTGGACAGGCACGAACGCGGACGATCGTGCCAACCTTTCGCAGGTACTGGACGAAGCTTTCGCCATCGCCAGGCGGATAAATTCGCATGACATCGCCGTCCTGACCGGGTTCGCCGCGGACAGGCCGAAGCCCGATCAGCGGGCGGCCATGTCAGCCAATCTGGCCTGGGCCGGCGAACTGGCGGCGGCGCAGGGGTGCCGCTTGGTGGTCGAGGCGGTGAATGCCCGCAGACTTCCCGAGATGCTCCTGCACCGCATCGCCGACGCCATCGAAGTGGTACGGGCGGCGGCACACCCCGCCGTGCGCCTGATCTTCGACTATGCCCACGCTCAAGCCATGGATGGCGACATCATCCATCACGTCGATCTGGCCTGGGATCATCTCGAGATCATCCAGATTGCCGACAATCCGGACCGTGTCGAGCCGGGTGCCGGAGAACTCAACTTCGTGCGACTGCTAGACCACTTGGTCGAGCGCGGCTTCTCCGGCCTCTGCGAGCTGGAGCACCGCTGGTCCAGCCCGGCCAGGGAGTTGCAACAGGGCTATCTCGAGTGGCTGGATCGCTGGCGCATCTGATCGCCTAGACTCGTTCCGTTCCGGATTGAACCGGAACGAGTCCGGATATTCTTGGTTTGGCCGTGATTTCCGAGCCGGCAGGTGATTCCACCTGTCTCGAAATCACTCTAATCGGCGTAGCCGGGAGAAACCCGGTCGGCGAGACGGAGCAACGCCGCCCAATCCTTGTCGTAGTCCGCCAACCGGGCCACCGTATCGGCCGTCGATTCGAGCGCTTTGTCCGACAGGCGAATGACCGGTGCCCCGCCCGCCAGCGCAGCGATCTGCGCCCGGCATGCCGTATCGAGGTTGATCATCAGTTGCAGCGCCTCACCCACCGTCCGCCCCGCGGTCAGGAGGCCGTGGTTGCGTAGGATCATCGCCGGCTTGTCGCCCAGATCCTCCACGAGCCGCGCGCATTCGTCGGAATCGACGGCGATCCCTTCGCTGTCGTGATAGGAAAGCAACCCATGGAATAGCGCCGCATGCTGGCTGATCGGCAGAAGGCCGTGCTCTTGCGCCGAGACACCGACCCCGGCAATCGAATGCGTATGAAGCACGCAGGCCACATCGTGCCGCGCCCCATGGATCGCGCCGTGGATCACGAAACCCGCCGGATTGATTCCAAGGCCCGTAGGATCGTCCACGATCGATCCTTCCAGATCGACGGTGACCAGATTGCTGGCGGTGATCTCCTCGTACATCAGGCCGAAAGCGTTGATGTAGAAGCGGTCATGGTATCCCGGCACGCGCAGCGAGATGTGGTTGTAGATGGTATCCGTCATCCCGAAATGCGCGACTAGCCGGTAGCACGCGGCCAACTCCTTCCGGGCAAAATACCGCTCTTCCTCCAGCGTGGTTTCGAACGCGTCGGCGATGCTGGATTTCATTTTAAGCTTCCCATACCGGGCCGGTTTCGGCGTGCGATGTCAGTGAAAGACCGAACCGCCGTCCGCGGTGATCGTTTGCCCGGTCACGAATCCCGCATCGTCGCTTGCGAAAAAGAAGATGGCATTGGCGACATCGGCAGCGACCGCCGGCCGCTTCAGGACCCGAACCGCCATGACATTCTGCTCGAAATACCCGGTGACATGCCCCGCTTCCTTGACGCTCTCGGTCATGGTGAGGCCCGGCGATACCGCGTTCACCAGGACGTTGTCGTCGCCGAATTCGGTCGCGAGTGAGCGCGTCATCGACAGGATCGCGCCCTTGCTGGCGATGTAGTGCAGCATGCCGGGGGCGCCCTTGAAGGCAGTGCCCGAGGCAATGTTGATGATGCGCCCCCACTTCGCTCGCCGCATGTGAGGAGACACCGCACGGCACATGCGAAAAACCCCGATGACGTTGACCTCGTAGATGCGGCGCCAATCCTCGACCGATTGTTCCTCGAACGGACCAGGATGCAATTCGGCCGAGATCGCCGCATTGTTCACCAGCACATCGACCGATCCGTAGGTGTCGATGGTCTGTCGAACCCCCGCCGCGACGCTTTCGTCGTCACGAACGTCGATCGTTATCGCCTTGACCTGCTTTGAGATTGCACTGAGCCGTTGTGCGGCCTCCTCGTGCCCTTTTATGTCCGCGATGACGACATTCGCTCCCTCCGCGAGGAAGCGCTCGGCGGCGGCATAACCGATGCCATAGGCCGAGCCGGTGATGATGGCGGTGCGGCCTTCGAGCCGTTTGGACGTTGTCTGCATGCCAAAGTTGTGGCACGTCTTCCATGGAAGTCAATATCACAATGTTCGAGAGGCTGATTTGGGAGAGTTGACGGACAAAGTGGCCATCGTCCTCGGAGTCGGCGTGGACGAGAACATCGGGTCGGGCATCGCGAACCGCTTCGCCGAGGAGGGGGCCAGGGTGGTGGTCGCCGGCCGCGGGCGCGAAGGGGTTGAACGGGCCGCCCTTCGATGCGGCGGCACCGGCATCGTGTGCGATATCACCAGCGGTGACGAACTCTCGGACTTGGTCCGGCGAACCGTCGCGCTTCATGGACGAATCGACATCGCCGTGAACGCGGTTGGCCTCAACCAGGTCAAGAACAGCCTGGAGATAACGGCGGACGAGATCGCGGCAATCGTGGACGTCCAATTCGTCGGGGCGTTCCTGTTCTTCCAGAAGATGACCACGGCGATGATAGGCGGCGGCGGCTCGATCCTCCAGATCTCTTCGGTCACCGCACGAGCGATGGCTCAAGATCATGCCCTGTACATGGGTACCAAAGCCGGGGCCGATACCTTGATGCGATCCTTCGCGTTCGATTTCGGTCCCCGAGGCGTCAGGGTGAACTCGATCGCCCCCGGCGGCACTCTGGACGCGCCCATGGCGCGGGCGATCATGCACGATCCCGCGGCGGTTGCGGAAATCGAACGAAGGGTTCCGCTGCGCCGGGTGGGCACGATAGCCGACATCGCCGAAGCCGCGGTCTGGCTTGCCGGAGACAAGTGCTTCGTTTCCGGCGAGGTAATTCAGGTCAACGGAGGAGCAGCTATCCAACGATTGCGATGACCGTGATAGCTTAGATTGTGCTCGTTTCCGAAGGAGTTTGACAGCGCCGAAACCTTATATAGTTTCCACGGAAGATTATGAGAGGCGCCGTGGCGTCCGGAATGGAGAGAGCATGGAAGGACGACGTTTCAACCCCTGGTGGACCGTAGGTGCAGGCGCTGTCGCCAACGCGCTCGGTGCCGGCACGATCATGGTGTATGCCTACGGTCTCATGACGGTGGGCATGCTGGCGGAGTTCGGCTGGACCCTCGCGGACGCTTCCCGACTTTTCACCGCGTTCCTGTTGGGAAGCGGCATCGGCATCGCGGTGCTGGGATGGATGATCAGCCGGCTTGGCATAAGCCTTCCCTCTGCGGTCATGGCGGGAATATTCGGGATCGCGCTCGCGGCGGTGGCGGCGCTGCCTCCCGACCATACATGGTTCTGGATCACCTTCCTGTTCGTCGGCTTCGGCGGAGCGGCCTGCACCGCCATGCCTTATGCCGTGACGATCAGCGGCCTCTTCGACAAACACCGCGGCCTCGCGCTCGGCATCGTCGTCGCTGGATCGGCTTTCACCGCCCCTCTCCTTCCCCAGATCGCCCAGGAACTGACAGGAACTCTGGGCTGGCGGTCGAACTTCATCATTTTCGGTCTGCTGTCCGGCACCGCTTCGGTCATCGGCCTGACCTTCTTCGTCCGAACGCCCACCGGAGCCACCTTGAAGGAGAGCGAAGCTGCCGGGCATGCCACGCGGAGCGCTTTCCAGATCTACTTCGGGAACCGTTACTTCTGGCTGATCGCCGGCTCGATCCTGGCCGCATCGCTTGCCGCATTCGGCGGGATGTCGAGCCTGGTGGGCCTGTTCAAGAGTCAGAACTACGACGGCCGCCTGATCGCCAATATCATTTCCGTGGCAGCCATCGGCTCGCTCGCGGGAAAGCTGTGCGTCGGCTATCTCCTGGACCGCTATCACGCTCCTTTCCTCTCTTCCGCCGTCTTCGCGATCGCGGCGACCGGTTTCGTGCTGCTATTGGTGACTTCCGCTCCCATCGGTGCCTTCGTCGGCGCCGGCTTCATTGCGATCGCGCTGGGAGCCGAGGCCGACATTCTCACCTACCTGATCAGTCGCTATTTCCCGCTCGTCGAGTTCAGCCGCGTCGTCGGCATCATCTGGGTATGCTGGGCGTGGGGCGGCGGGATCGGCACCTCGATCGTGGCCGCATCGCTGGAAGCCGACCAGGGGTACAGGGCCGCATTCATTCTGTTCGCCGTGCTGCTCGCAGCGGCCGCGGCGCTGGTTCTGTTGCTGGGCCCCTACCAGAACCCTCGTGAATCCTGAGACGCTGGCGCTTCAGCACGGAGGGGTTATCTGCGATGCTGTTTCTGAGTCGGTAAGTGCCAAAGGATCGAGATGAGGAAAAATTCGAAGTCACAATCAACAAGCATGGGCACAAAGGATCTCCTGTCGTCGTGGCTGACCGAACGTCCGGATCTCGATCTTGGCGAATTCCTCCTCGGCATCGTGATGAACCGCATGGGCCGAATGCTCGAAACGTCGTTCGACCGGCTATCTCGCTCGAATTTCGGCATTTCGGGTCCGGACATGCGCGTGCTTTTTGCCCTTCGGCGCAACGGGGAACCCTATGCCCTTCGGCCCACCGACCTGTTTCGGTCACTGCTCGTGACTTCCGGCGCCATCACCAAGCAAGTCGACCGTCTTCAGTCGATCGGCCTGGTCGAACGGCTTCCGGACCCCGAATATGCCGGCGGCTTTCAGGTCCACCTGACCTCGACAGGGAAGCAGGTGGCCGATGCGGCTACCGAAACGATGGTGGAGAACTCCCTGCTGGGAAACGCGCTAGCGACCTTGCCCGAAGACGTCCGGGCGTCGGGAGCGAGTTTCATGTACCAACTGCTCGAAGCGCTCGAACGCTCGGCCCGAGCCGAACAACTGGATTGATCTTGGCAAGATAAATCTGATTGACCTTTGCGCCCTCTCTGTTATCTTCCATGGAAGATATAATGTGAGGTTGATGTGGCTGACGATACGATTGAAGTGCGGGTCGACTGTATCCGGCACGAAGCAGATGGGGTCCTTTCGCTCGAGCTGCGGCCTTACGGCCTCGCGACGCTTCCCGCGTTCTCCGCGGGCTCGCACGTCGACCTTCACCTCGGCAACGGGCTTGTCCGCAGCTACTCGCTGATGAACCGCCCCGAGGAGCGCGAATGCCTCCGGATCGGGGTCTACAAGGATCCCCAGACGCGCGGCGGTTCGAAATACATTCACGACCACCTGCGCCCGGGCCAGCTGCTGCGATCGAGCCTTCCGCGCAACAACTTCCCGCTTGCGGAAGAGGCTGGGAACAGTGTCTTCATCGCCGGCGGCATCGGCGTCACCCCGTTCCGCGCCATGATCTCCCGGCTGAACGAGCTCGGAAAGCCCTGGCGCCTGTACTATTGCGCCGAACGGGAGGAGCGAGCGGGGTTCCTGGCGGATTTCCGCGCCCTGGCTCAAGAGGGCAATGGCGAATTCGTTACCAATTTCGATGGGGTGCCCGGCGGCAAGCTTCTGGACATGGCGGCCGTCGTGGCCAAGGCGCCCTCTGGCACCCATTTCTATTGTTGCGGGCCCACCGGCATGCTTACGGCCTATCGCGACGCATGTCGGGACCTCCCGCAATCGCAAGTCCACTTCGAGTATTTTTCCGCCGACGTCGCCCTAGCGGCCGAGGGCGGGTTCGAAGTCGTTCTCGCCAAATCGGGCAAGCGTATCCAGGTCCCGGCCGGCAACACCATTCTCGACGCGCTCACGGCCGAAGGCATTCCAATGCCCTATTCGTGCCAGCAGGGCATTTGCGGAGCTTGTGAGACGCCGGTGCTCAGCGGCATCCCCGACCACCGCGACATGATCCTGAGCGACGAGGAACGCGCATCGGGCAAGACCATCCTGGTCTGCTGCTCGGGCTCGCTCTCCGACGAGTTGGTGCTGGATATCTAGAGTGATTTCGAGGCAGGTGGAATCACCTGCCGGCTCGGAAATCACGGCAGACAAAGGATGTCTAGACTCGTTCCGGTTCAATCTGAACCGGAACGAGTCTAAAACGAGCGGCGGACCGGGTCCGCCTCCATGAGCGCGGCATAGACCAGGGTGCGGATACGGCGACGCAGGGCTTGCGGGTTCGTTCCCATGAGCTGGGTCATGAAGATCACCGACATCTGCCGCACCGGGTCGACCCAGAAGAACACGCCGGAAGCTCCACCCCAGAAATAATCGCCCGCCGTCCCGGGCATCAGGCTGCGGACCGGATCGAGCGTGATGCCCACCCCCAGCCCGAAGCCGATGCCGGTGTACGATGTCTCGCTGAACATGGAGACGCTCAGCGAGCGCAGGTCGCCTCCGCCCGGCAGGTGATTGCTGGTCATCAGGTCGATGGTCGTCGGGCTCAGGATGCGGCCGTCGCTAGCCCTGCCGCGATCGAGCATCATTTGCGTGAAGCGGGCGTAGTCCGCGACGGTAGAGGTCAGGCCGCCGCCGCCGGAGATCAATTTCGCCGGCTCGCACCAACTGCTCTGATGGGGCCGGTCGATCAGCTCGATCCGCTGGTCCTTGAGGGCGTAGAGCGCGGCAAGCCGGTCGGCGTTCGCCGGGTTCACGTCGAAACCGGTGTCAAGCATTCCCAGCGGCTTGAACAGTCTGTCGGAAAGCGCCTGGTCGAGGCTGGTTCCGGTGATACGCTCCACCAGGCATCCGACGAGGTCGGTGGAGAGCGAATAGTTCCACGCCGTGCCCGGCGCGAATTCCAGATCGACCTGCGCTAGCCGCTCGACCAGGCCCGCCATGTCTCCCGCCCTGTCGGTCGGGTCGATGCCAAGTTTCCGATACCTCGCATCTACCGAAGTCCGGTTCTGGAAATGATACGTGAAGCCCGACGTGTGGCGAAGCAGATCGATGATCAACACGGGCAGATCCTTCGCCTCGGGGGCGCGCACATCGGCCAGCTCGGGGATATAATCCCCGAGCGGATCGTCCAGGGCGATGCGCCCTTCCTCGACCAAGGTCAGCAGGGCGACGCTGACGATCGGTTTGGAGAGCGAATGGATGCGATGGATGGTGTGCTCGTCCACGGCGCGTCCGCCATCCGGCTCGGTCGTTCCCACGGCGTGGGAGAAGGCCGTTTTCCCCATGCGGTCGATCCGCAGGATACAATGCGGCAGATCGCCGGCAGCGACTTTCTGCTCCATGGCGCCTCGCAGGCGATCCAGCCGATCGGGGCAGAAACCGGAATCGATAGCCATCGTCATCTCCCGCGCAATATATGACTTCCTTGGAAGATACATGATCTCCGGTCAAGTCGCTCACGCTTGCAACTGTCTCTCGAGTTCGCCCAGCACCCGGTAGCAATCGAGCACTTGCGCCACGGAGCTGTCGGGCTCGCGCCCTTCGCGGATGGCTGCCACGAACTCGCGGTCCTGCAGTTCTATCCCGTTCAACGAGACGTCGACGTGGCTGACATCGATGGGCTCTTCCTTGCCGTTCACCAGATCGTCGTACCGCGCGATGTAAGTGGCGGTATCGCCGATATACCGGAAGAACGTGCCGAGCGGCCCATCGTTGTTGAACGACAGCGACAACGTGCAGATCGCGCCACGTTCACTCTTGAGCTGGATCGACATGTCCATCGCGATGCCGAGTTCGGGATGGATCGGCCCCTGCATGACATTCGCCTCGACGACCTTGCCCGCCTGGTGGGCGAAAAGGTCCACCGTGTGCGCGGCGTGATGCCAGAGCAGGTGATCGGTCCAGCTGCGTGGCTCGCCCTTGGCGTTGATGTTCTTGCGGCGGAAGAAGTAAGTCTGAACGTCCATCTGCAGGACGTTGAATTCACCCGCCACGATCTTGTCGTGAACGTACTGATGACTGGGGTTGAAGCGCCGTGTGTGGCCCACCATGCAGGTGAGGCCCGTCGATTTCTGCTTCGCAAGCACCGCTTCCGCATCCGCCCAGCTATCCGCGAGCGGGATTTCGACCTGAACGTGCTTTCCAGCGTCCAAGCATGCGATCGCCTGCTTGGCATGCATCTGGGTCGGCGTGCAAAGAATCACCGCATCGACGTCGGCACGCGCGAGGGCATCGTCCAGGCGGGTCGAGCTGTGGCCTGCACCGTACTTCGCGGCGGCTGCCGCGGCCTGTGCTTCGGTCCGGCTGATGATGGAGGTCACTTCGACCCCCTCGATGTTCCGCAACCCGTCGAGATGTTTTTCGCCGAACGCGCCGGCGCCGGCCAAAGCTATACGCATGTTTCGCGACCTTCTATGATGAGACAGGCTCGAGGACGATGTGACCGACCGCGGTGTTGGACGCCGGGACGTGGTAGTGGCGATGCAGCGCGCGGACATCCGGGCCGAGCGCACCGCGCATGATCAGCCACATCACCATTTCGATGCCTTCGGAGCCGGTTTCCCGCAGGTATTCGATGTGGGGAATTCGACGCAGCCGCTGCGGATCGTCGACAAGGTCGTCGAGGAAACGGTTGTCCCATTCGCGATTGATGAGGCCGGCACGGGGGCCCTGAAGCTGGTGGCTCATTCCCCCGGTGCCCCAGATCTGGACGTCGATATCCTCCCGATAGCTCGCAACAGCCCGGCCGATCGCCTCACCCAGCGCATAGCAGCGGTTGCCCGTGGGCGGGGGAAACAGGACGACGTTCACCGCAAGGGGCACGACCCGGCACGGCCACGCATCCGGCTGGCCGAACATGAGGCTGAGCGGCACCGTCAATCCATGGTCGACATCCATCCGATTGACCATGGTCATGTCGAACTCATCGAGGATGCAAGACTGCGCGATGTGCCAGGCAAGGTCCGGATCGCCCATCACATCGGGTACGGGACGCGGCCCCCAGCCCTCGTCGGCGGACTTGAAACGCTCGGCACAGCCGATCGCGAAAGTCGGTAGAAAATCCATGTCGAACACGGTGGCGTGATCGTTGTAGACAAGGATCACCACGTCCGGCTTCTGCCGCGCCTCCCATTCGCGCGTCCAGTCGAAGCCCGCAAAGCAGTCCTTCCAATACGGTTCCAGCGTCCTCCCCTGGTCGATCGTCGCGCCCAGGGCTGGAATATGGCTGGTCGCGACACCGGCGGTGATCCGTGCCATCAATAAGGCTCCCTTTTGGAGCGCAAGCCGAGAGGGGAGCGGCCACCAGCGACCATCATCGCCTGGTACTCTTCCGGGCTCATGCCGGTCATCGTTCCCACCGCCTCAAGGAAGCTGATCTTGTCGGTGAAGAAGACCTTGGCGAGGAAATAGATGTTGCCGCCCTCCTCGATCGCGGCGTTGTAGTCGCGGTCCAGGATCGCCTGCTTCTGCGCCTCGGTCATCGGCCATTCGTCAAGGTAGGCGCGCTCATCCGCCAGGAACCGGTCCCGGTTCTCAGGCTTCATCAGTGTCATACAGAACTGGTTCAGCCAATAGCCCTGCCGAGCGCGGGCGGTCGTGAAGACGCGGGTTCCGGGAATATCCTCCAGTTCGGCCAGGTACGCGTGGATGTCCTGCCCCTGAGGCGCACCCTCGTTCATCGGCCGGCTGCCTTCAACATCGCGTCGAGGCGTGGAAACACCCTGCGCGCGTTTCCTTCGAAGATCGCGTGGCGGGCCTCGTCGGAGATATCCAGCGCGTCGACGTAACGCTTGGTGTCATCGAAATAGTGGCCGGTCCGTGGATCGATGCCGCGCACCGCACCGACCATTTCGGAACCGAACAGGATGTTCCTGTGGTCGATGACTTCGGCAAGGAGGTCGACGCCGGGCTGATGGTACACGCACGTGTCGAAATACACATTGTCCATAAGATGCTTCGACAGGTCGGGCTTCTTGAGCATGTCGGCAAGCCCGCGATACCGGCCCCAGTGGTACGGGACCGCGCCGCCCCCGTGCGGGATGATGAAGCGCAGCGTGGGGAAGTCGGCGAAGAGATCGCCCTGCAGGAGCTGCATGAAGGCGATCGTGTCGGCCGCTATGTAATAGGCACCCGTGGCATGCAATGCGGCATTGCAGCTCCCCGAAACGTGGATCATCGCCGGGACGTCGAGCTCCACCATCTTCTCGTAAAGCGGATACCAGTAGCGGTCGGTGAGCGGCGGATGGTCGAAATGCCCGCCTCCCGGATCCGGGTTGAGGTTGCACCCGATGAAACCCATCTGCGCGACGCACCGCTCCAGCTCCTCGACCGAGGCCTTGAGATCGCTGGCAGGTGACTGAGGCAGCATGCATACGCCCGCGAAGACGCCGGGGTAAAGGCCCAGGACCCGTGCGATCAGGTCATTGCAGCGTGCCGCCCACGCCTTCGCCACCTCTCCATCCCCGACATGCGGCTCCATGGCGGACGCACGGGGCGAGAAGATCGTCATGTCCCCGCCTCGCTCCCTGATCAGGCGGAGCTGATTGCCCTCGATCGTCTCGCGGATCTCGTCGTCGCCGATTTCGGGGTACAGCGGCGCGGGTCTGCCCGCCTCGAATGCGGCCTTCTGGTCTCTGCGCCACGAATCATGCCCTTTGGGAAGAACCGTATAGTGACCATGGCAATCTATCACCAAGGTCATGCCCGCCGGCCCAGTTCCGCACCGATCCGCTCCAGCTTTCCGGCAAGTCCGGGACACGGCCCCTTGAGACCCAGCCGGCCGATCTCGTACTGCCGCCGCACGGTTCCGCCGGTCATCACGGCCGCCACGCCCAGGCCTTCCAGCGTCTTCACCACTTCCTGCATCTCCGCTGCGCGACGCAGGCCGTGGACCATCATGCGATCCAAATTGTAGTCTGCCCGGTCCGCCCAGCCGGCACGGGTTTCGCTGGCGTCGAGCGATGCGATTACTTCGTCCCTGACGCCGGCCGCCTCGGCCGCAAGCATCGCCTCGATCGTCAGCGCCTCGATGCCTTTCACGACGACGGAGCGGACCATCTTGATCGAGGAGGCGCGCCCGATCCCGTTGCCGACCACGCGAGCATTGGAAAATCCCAGCGCGGTCAGGCTGCTCGCGGCCAGGTCAGCTTGTGGGCCGCTAATCAACAGTGGCACGCCCAGGTTCCCCGGCTGGACCGGCGCCATCATCGCGACATCGAGGTAATGCGCCCCTGCGGCCTGAATCGCCGTGGCGGCGTTCCGTTTGCTTTGAGGTGCAACGCTGTTGAAATCGCAATACAACGCCCCTGCACGGATCACCGGGGCCGCGGCACAAGCTGCGGCGAGCGCTTCATCGGCCGTCACCATCGAGAGCACCACGGTGGCTCGATCCAGCGCTTCTGACAACGAGTCACGACCGTCGATCCCCGCGGCGCGATATTCCGACAACTTCGCCTGTCGCAGTTCGGCGCTGTCGGTCTGGATGTCGTAGACCCGAAGGCGGGCAGCCCAATCGCCGGCCACGGCCAGGGTCCTCCCCGCTTCGCCAAAGCCGATCAGTCCTATGCCCTCTTCCATGCCGTTCGCTTAACCGAGCGCGAAGGCCGCCGGCCAATCGATTCCATGGCCCGCCCGATAAGGAATTACGAATTTCCTACCGCGACCCCGATCCGGTCGGCATGCTTGTGAAGCTGAAGGAGGAAGGCTTTCTGCAAAGGGGTCGGCCGCCAATCGGCGCGGCTGGTCAGTCCGATCGTGCGCCCCGCCGTTCCGGGTGCGAAGCCAAGCTGAACGAGGCACCCGGCTTCGATCTCCACGGCCACCTGGTCGGGCGACAACAGGGTGAGAAAATCGCTGTCCAGCAGGAGTTGCCGGATCATGATGACCGAGCCGCACTCGATCGGCACCTCTGGAATATCACACCCCGCGTGAACAAAGATTTGAGTCCACAAAGCCCTGAGGGGAGTGCCCGCCGGCGGCACCACCCAGGCATAGCGCCCCAGGTCGGCGGCGGCGACCGGCTCCCGCCCGGCAGCGAGCGGATGACCTGGCCGCGCCACGATCACCGGACGATCGACGAACAACGCGGTCTGCACCACATCGGCGCCGGGTGCGGGATCGCGCAGCGCCCCCACCATCAAGTCGATGTCGCCGTCGCGCAAGGGTCCCATCAGTTCCTCGTGCGAGCCCTCGGTGATGGTGAACCGGACGTGCGGATGGTCCCTGCGAAACGCCGCGACGGCTTCCGGCAGCAATCGCGCGCGCGACAGGGGCATCGCACCGATCGCGATGCCACCGACCTCCTGACCGTTCAGAGCCATGAATTCGGCAAGGCCCGAGCGCAATTCGGCCACCGCCAGGCTGAAATTGCGCGCGACCTGGACGCCGCGCCCGGTAAGCGCGATGCCGCGGCCGCGCCGCTCGACCAGGCGGATGCCGGTCGCCAGCGCCAGATCGGCGACCGCCCGATGAATCGAAGCCTCGGCAAGGCCGGTCGCCGAGGCGGCGGAGGAATAACTGCCGTGGCGCGACAAGGCCAGGAACGCGCGAACTTGCGCCGACGTGGCGCGTCGCGTGCCTAGCAGACGCACCGCGCTTTCCGCGCGCAGCGCCAGCGCCCGCGCCGCGTCGGTGGCGACCAGCATGCCGGAGGAGCGATCGAACAGCGGCAGACCGATCTGCCGTTCCAGCCCCGCCATGGCCTGGGTGATCGCGGGCTGCGTCAGGTTGACCGCGCGCGCAGCCGCGCCGAGGGTCCCCAGCCGAACCACCTGGGCGAACGCGGCGAGATGCCGGAAATTGAGCTGCGCGGCATCCGCCATGAGGAAGGTTTAGCTATAACTTATGAGGTGTGCACCCCTTTCGATTTGTTCCGTCGGCCGCAAGAGCGCATCCACCGCGCATCGGGAGGATCGAGCATGTCCCATGTAGTTGTACGGAATATCGAGCGTCCGCCGGCCGAAGCGGTATCCGGCCTGGCGCAATGCGGGGTCGCGACGGTTCACGAGGCGCAAGGCCGGACCGGCCTGCTCGCCCCTCACATGCGGCCGATATGGCCCGGTGCGCGCATCGCCGGCACCGCCATAACCATCTCCGCCCCACCTGGAGACAACTGGATGGTGCACGTCGCCATCGAACAGCTGAAGGACGGCGATGTCCTGGTCCTGGCCCCCACCAGCCCCAGCACCGATGGCTATTTCGGCGACCTTCTGGCGACATCGGCGCAAGCTCGTGGCTGTCGAGGACTCATCATCGACGCCGGGGTTCGCGATGTCCGCGATCTCCAGCAGATGAATTTTCCGGTCTGGTCCAAGGCGATCCATGCGCAAGGTACGGTCAAGGCGACGCTCGGGTCGGTCAACGTGCCGGTCGTATGCGCCGGCGCGGTCATAAACCCGGGCGACGTGGTCGTGGCGGACGATGACGGGGTCTGCGTGGTGCCGCGCCATGATGCCGCCGCGGTCCTGGCAAAGGCGCGGGAACGAGAGGCCGCCGAAGAGACGAAGCGAAGGCGACTGGCGGCCGGCGAACTGGGACTAGATCTCTACGGCATGCGCGAAAAGCTGGCCGAGATGGGCCTAAAATATGTCTGACGCCACGCGCGTCATGTGGATGCGCGGCGGCACATCGAAGGGAGGCTACTTCCTGCGGCGGGATTTGCCGGCCGATGCCGCGATCCGCGACGCGCTGCTGCTGCGCATCATGGGCTCTCCCGATCCGCGCCAGATCGACGGCATGGGCGGCGCCGACCCCCTCACCAGCAAGGTCGCCCTGGTCGCCCGGTCGGAACGCGCAGGCATCGACATCGACTACCTCTTCCTCCAGGTGTTCGTCGACAAGGCCCAGGTGTCGGACAAACAGAACTGCGGCAACATTTTGGCCGGGATCGGTCCGTTCGCGATCGAGCGGGGATTGGTTCGGGCGCAGGACGGCGAAACCCGGGTCGCCATCCACATGGAGAATACCGGCCAAGCCGCCGTCGCGACGGTGCAGACTCCGGGTGGCGTGGTCACTTATGCCGGCAATGCCGCGATTGACGGGGTCCCCGGCACGGCCGCTCCCATCCTGCTCGAATTCAGCGATCTCGCCGGATCGACATGCGGCGCGATGTTGCCGACAGGCAATGCGGTCGACATCGTGGAAGGCGTCCCCGTAACCCTGATCGACAACGGCATGCCCTGCGTGGTCATGAAAGCCCGCGATGTGGGAGCGACCGGGTATGAGGACCGGGAGCAACTCGATGCCGACACCGGCCTGAAGCGACGTCTCGAAGCGATCCGCCTCGCCGTGGGCGAGCGAATGCGCCTTGGCGACGTGTCGGAGATGTCCGTGCCCAAGATGATGCTCGTATCGCCGCCCCGCTCCGGCGGGGCGATCACGGCGCGCAGCTTCATCCCGCACCGGGCGCACGCCTCGATCGGCGTCTTCGGTGCGGTCAGCGTCGCCACCGCCTGTCTGATGCCCGGCTCACCCGCCGCCGAAGTCGCAGATGTTCCCGAGGGACGCCGCAAGATCCTCTCGGTCGAGCATCCGACGGGCGAGACCAGCTGCGTTCTGGAACTCGACGACCAGGGGGCGGTGCTTTCTTCCGGAATGCTGCGCACGGCACGCAAACTGATGGACGGGCACGTCTTCGCATGACCGGAAGCGCCCGTATCGTCAGTTGGGATGCCGATCCATCGGTGCCGCGCTTCAGGCTGCCCGCGGGCGCTGTCGATGCGCATTGCCATGTGTTCGGCCCGATGGCTCGCTTCCCGTTTTCCGCGAAAGCGAAATACCTTCCGGAGGATGCCGGCGCCGAAGCCCTGTTCGCCTTGCGCGACAGGCTCGGCTTTTCGCGAAACGTGATCGTTCAGGCCAGCTGCCACGGCACGGACAATCGCGCGACGCTGGATGCCATCGCCCGATCCGACGCAAGGGCGCGCGGCGTCGCCGTCGTGGATCCGGCGATACGCGATGCGGAGCTGGAAAAGCTGCACGACGGAGGCATTCGCGCCGTCCGGTTCAACTTCCTGAAACGCCTGGTGGAAGATGCGCCAAAAGACGCATTCCTGGAAATCGCCCATCGAATCCGGCCGCTTGGCTGGCACGTCGTCGTCTATTTCGAAGCCGACATCCTTACCGACCTTCGCCCATTCCTTGCGGCGATCCCGACGTCCATCGTGATCGACCACATGGGGCGGCCCGATGTGGCCCAGGGGCCTGCGGGGCCGGACATGCGGGCCTTGCGCAACTTGCTCGACGAACGGGGCGACATCTGGCTCAAGGTGACCTGTCCCGAACGGCTCGACCCGAAAGGTCCGCCATGGGACGACTTCGCAACCGCGGTCGCGCCGCTCGTGACCGATTTCAGCGATCGCGTGCTCTGGGGAACGGACTGGCCGCATCCCAACATGCAGGATGCCATTCCCGACGACGGCCAACTGGTCGACATCATCCCCCGCATCGCACCCACGGCGGAGCTTCAGCGCAAGCTGCTCATCCACAACCCGATGCGGCTATACTGGCCCGAAGAGGAGCAGGGTCGAGGGGTGTCGTAAGCGCCGCATGCGGCCGCCTTGCGCGCGGATTGCAGGGCCGATGCGGGCTCCGCGCTCAGGCCAGACCTCCAGGGCTTTCGGGCCGCGCTTGCGCAAGGGCCAGTCCGGCGCCGATCGTCTCGGCGGGTATGTCCTGCGCGCAGGCCAGAGCGGCGGCGAAAAGCGCGGGTATCGCCCTGTCCGGCAAAGGAGCAATCGGAGTGATCCGGTCGCCCCGAGCCCACATGATCCACTCCGTGCCTTCGCGCGGTTCGGCGTAGACCGCCTCGCCTCCGGCGGTTCGGTGCGCCGCGACCGCCGCCGACCCGCGACCCACGAGCACGGCTCGTGCGGGGCTAGCATCCCGCAGCGACATCCATGCCGGGTCGGCGGCGTCCAAGGCCAGCGCCAGACGCGTACGGGCCGCGATTTCGCGCGCGGTGCTGGCCTGGCCTTCCTGATGGATCACGGCCGCCATATCATAGCGATCGCAAGGATGGCCGTTCCGCTTGAGGCTCTCGGCCGGCATGGCAAGCACCGCGGCTTCCACCAGCGGATCGTGCAGCACCGCCCGCGCTCCGGCGTAAGGCTGGAGATCGTCGGCGCCGATACGCTCGTCTCCGACCCAGGCGGCGCCTTCGCAGAACAGCCCGCTCGTCCGCCCTGCTGCTCCCCAGATACCGTGAAGCAGCCGCGCCGTCTCGGCATTGTCTTCACCGACCGTCGTGGCCACGGGGATGCGGGTACTGTGGCCGCCGGTCAGCGAATCGATGATTTCCCCCGCAAGATCGCGCCCCGGATCGCCGAGCCTGTGCACCCGCAGGCCGGGCTGCGCATTGACCTCGCAAATCGCGCCGCCGACTTCGCGCCAGGACCGGGAGATGTCGGGAGTGAGGAAATCCACCCCGCCGATGTCGAGACCGAGCGTCCGGGTCGCTTGAATGGCCAGGCCGCGGTTATCGGCATGGACACGCGTCGTGACGTCTTCGGCGGTTCCGCCCGAACCGATATTGGCGGCATGCCGCAGGCGGACGAACAGCCCCTTTGCAGGCACCGAGTCGAGCGTCAATCCCTGCATTGCGAGGCAATCCCGCGCCTCCTGGTCGGGATCGATGCAAAGCAGCATGCTGCGCTTGTCCGAGCCCCGCAACGGATCGGCGTTGAGCGCGTCCAGCAAGTCCGCCACGGTCCGCTGGCCGTCGCCGGTGACACCCCCCGGGGTGCGCTTGGTGGCGATCAGCATCCGTCCGTTGACGACCAGCAAGCGGTAATCCTCGCCTGCCACGTGCTTCTCGACGATGACCGACCGGGCAGCGCGCGAATTTGCCCGATCGAACGCCTCGCGCAGGAGCGCCTCGTCGGCGATGTTCGTCGTGACCGCGATGCCGCCGTCGAGGTTGTTGGGCTTCACTACCACCGGCCAGCCGATCTTGCCCGCCGCCGCCAGGGCCTGCTCGAACGTCGCGACCTCGACATTTGTCGGCACCGGCAGCGCGGCGTCGGCAAGCAGCCCGTTCGTGAAGTGCTTGTTGCTGGCCGTTCGCATCGCGATCGAGTTGGCCTTGTCGGTCAGGGTGGAAATGGTGCGCAGCGCGTTGGCGCCCCATCCGAGTTGCACGATGCCGTGCCGCCGGCCGACCGGATGGTCACGCGCATCGGCCGCGTCGGCAAGCTCGAGCCCGCCGGGCGAGACCCCTACAGCCTGTGCCGCCGTCAGCCAATTCGCGAACGTTTGACCGAACTGCGCAAGGTCCTCGCCGCTCGGCAAGCCGGCGGCGTGGCCCAGGATCCGCATCGCGATGGTGAGTGAGGAAGAAAATGCCGTCGGGCTCGACCACGGCAGCGCCAGGGACAGTTCGCCTGGCCGGGCGGCGACCATCCGCTCCGCGAATACCGGGTCGCGCGACCAGCGCAGCAGCACGACGATGAGGTCGCAGATGCGCGCCGCGAGCGCGACGGGGCCATGGTGTTCAGCGGCGGCGGCGTCCCGCCACTCGAGCCGCGGCCTCTGGCCGGCCGGATCGAGGCGGTCGAGCACGCCGGCCAGACCCCGGTCGAAGCCGGCAAGATCGGAAACATTGCCGCGATAGGCGATGGTGACCGAGGCGGTGGTCTGCCGGAAGCCATGCCGCGCCCCGCGATGGAGCCGTGCCTGCTTGATCTGGATAGCCGTCAATCCCGCCTTCAATGCGATGTCCCCCTGCCGACCGTGCTAAGCATGCGCGCGCGGACTTGCCAAGCCGTACCGACCGCCGCTTGGCCAGTCCCCGCTTGGCCAACCGACACCTGGCCGCCCGGCGATGCGAGCCGCGAGCCGTACCATCCGGAAGGCTTTGCCTTGTGCAGGTCCTCGCGACCGGGACAAGCGGCACGGCACCACCGGACCTATCGGTCAGATCGTGAGATCCCAGATGGCATCATCTATCAATCGTCGTCCCTCCACGCTGTTGGCGATGATTTGGCAAACCCGGTCGGCCACCGCCTGAAATTCCAGGGCGCCGACAAGCTCGGCTCCGAACGCCTCATCCAGCAGATTGCGGACGAGAGCGCGGCCCAACTCGTCCTCCCCGATACCTTTCTCGCGAGCCATCTGCAGCAACGGCCGCAAGCCTTCGACCGACTTTGCCTGACTCGCTTTGCCCATTGCGCCGGGCCGGCTCGTTTTGCCTTCGCGAAGCTTTCGCAGCCGGTCCTGCAACAGCAGAACCGCATGGTCCAATCGGGTTATCTCAGGCATGGACGACGATCACGGCCGGCGATTGCCGAGCAATAGCGAGACCGCCGAGACAGCATCGCCCGGCCCCCCGGACGATCCGGCATCCTTCCCCGCCAGTATCTCCTCGCACTTGGCGATGATCAATTCCATGTCGCGGTTCAGCGGCGCGTTGTCGCGGTTCGCGTCGATCCCCGCGCGCAGGTGTTCGATACATTCTCGGAACCGGTCCGCTACCAGATGCTCAAGTCCGGTCACGAACATCGGCAGCGGATGCGAAGCGGGCAAATCTTTCAGCGCACCCCAGGTTGCGATCGCACGGTCCGCTTCGCCCGAAGTCAGTTCGAAGAAACCCAGCTGGAAGCGGGCGATATCGAAGTCAGGAGCGAGCTCGATGGCTCGCGACATCGATTCATGGGCCTCGACCAGACGACCGAGTTCGATCAGCAAGGAACCCTTAAGGAAATGCAACCGGGGATCCTCCGGATGATCGATCAGGTGCGCGTCGATCCTGACGACCCCACCGGCGCCATCGCCACCCGCCAGGGCAACGATCTCCCGCATGGCGATATCGCCGCAGAACCGCTGGGATTCATCCGTCATCGCGCCAACCTCATTGTCTTGCGCAGCTTGCCAAGCGCGGCTTTGTGGATCTGCGATACGCGCCCGCGCGACACGCCCAGCATCGTCGCGATCTGACTGAACAGCAGGTCGTTCTGGTAGTGCTGGCGGATCACCGTCCGCTCGATCTCATCCAGCCCGTTCACGCGCTCGCGCAATTGGTTCTGCGTCTGACGCCAGGCAAGATTGTCGAAGGCATTGTCCGCCGTACCCTCGCGCGGCCCCGCCTCGGCGTTTTCCTGGGCCGCCATCATCAACCCGAGCGCGAGCTCGGTCACCAGATCGGCGAGTTGCGCCACCGCCGTCCGGGTGCCTTCTTGTTCGCCGTCGACCAGCGAAGCGACCCGCTCGCGCTCGCTGCGCCTGCGGAAGCGCAGCTGGGCACCCAGCTCGTTGATGCGCCCAAGGCCATCGACAATGCTTCCCGCGATGCGCGAGGTCGCGAATGCCAGGAATGCGCGGCCTTTCCGCGGATCGTACCGATCGATCGCTTCGAGCAGGCCGGTATAGGCGAAATGCTCGAGGTCCTCCACCACATCCCGGCCAAGCTGGTTGCGCCTTGCATGCCGCCTCGCCAAAGACCTGGCGAACTGGCGATAGCGTTCGAACAGGCTTTCGCGAAGGCGCGCCTGTCCCGACAGGATGAACCGACGCCATAGCGAAGCCTCGACCCGGTCGGGCCGCGCGACGACGTCCACGCCTCGCAAGTTGCGCAATGGCCGCATCATCGGAAGCTGCCCAGAACCCCCAGGATGATCAACGACCACCCGTCCACCAATACGAACATCAGTAGCTTGATCGGGAGGGAGATGGTCGTCGGCGGGACCATCATCATGCCCAACGAAAGCAGGATGGCCGAAACGACCAGATCGATCAGCAGGAACGGCAGCAGGATGACGAACCCGATGGTAAAGGCCACCCGCAACTCGTTGATGATAAATGCCGGGACCAGCTTCGCCAGTTCAACTTCGCTGGATCGGCGCGGCAGCGGCGTATGCGCTGCGCGATAGACTGTTGCGAGATCCTCTTGCCGGGTTTGCGCGAGCATGAACCGCCGCAAAGGCGCGGACCCGCGCTCCATCGCGATGTCGAGCTGCATGCGGCCATCAAGGTAAGGCTCGACCGCTTGCCGGTTGAGCTCACCCGCGACTGGCGCCATGCTGAACATCGTCAGGAATAACGCAAGGCTCACGAGCACCGAATTTGGCGGTGTCTCCGGCATGCCGAATGCATGGCGCACCATTGAAAGCACGATGACGATGCGCGTGAAGCTGGTCATCGCGATGAGGATCGTCGGCAGCAGCGCCAGGATGGTCAGAACTATACCAGTGCGCACGACATCGTTCCCACCGACCCCGGCCAGGGGAGCACCCGACGCCGGCCCAGCGGCGACCAGGATGGGCAGCGCAGCGAGCCACCGGAATATCCAACGCGAACGCATTTCAGGCGGGCTCGCCATCTACGGCGCCATAAGTGTGGCGCGAAAGCACGCTTACCCCGCCAGAGTTCGTCAGTATGAGGTATTCGGTTTCATCGCAGCGGATCAGCGTGAGTTCTGTTTGCGGCGCAATGCGCAGCACTTCGACCGCGCTCAACCGCCGAGTGCGAACGGCTTGGCCAAATAGACCGTTTCGGCCGATAGACTTGCCGAGAGCCATCCGGTTGCGCAACAGCACCGCTGCTGCCGCGATTGTCGCCGCGATGCAGACGATCAAAGCCGCGCCAACGCGGGTGAATGAAACCTCGGGCAAGGAGCCGCTTGCCAGCGGATGAGCTTGCACGGCTGCGGACGCCCCGGCCATCCAGGCAACCAAGACAATGCTCGCCAGAGAGCGCATGTTCGCTACTCCCCGGCAATCGCTTGAATGCGAACGGCAAAATTGTCGCCCATCGATACGAGTTCGCCGTACGCGATGGGTTGACCGTTCAACCTCAGCGTTACGGGATCTCCAAGTAGAGTTTCCAATGGAAACGTGGCGCCCGGCGACAAACTGGCGAGTTCGCCCACCGTAACGGTCGCCGCCCCCAACACGGCCTCGACGCGGACTTCTAGGCTGTCGATCACGGAACGGACCATATGCCCATTGGTCATTGCCGGGACTTCCTCGACTGACATGTCAGGGGTCCCCAGCAAAAACTTGGGGAGTTTGGGTGATGCGCAAAACCAGATCCTCTTCGTCTTTCGAGATTGTTCCTTGCCCGCGCGGGGCCAGCTCACCCTGAAGGGTCAACGGCAACGCATCCGCGACCTGACGATCGAGGACGATGAGGTCCCCCGCCGCCAATCCGTGAAGCTCGCCAGCGGAGATCGACGCGGTACCCAAGTGGCACCCAAGCGTTATGCGCTCGACCGAAAGCGCGGTCCGCAACGCCGTCAGCGCCGGCGGCCGCCTGAAGCCCGTCCGGCTTTGCCGAAGCCGAACGCACACACCCCCACCCAACGAAATTTCGACCGACCATTTGCGTCCCGCGCAAGTGAGACGATAGCGCCGCGCTCCTGGAGGTGCTTCGCTCCATCGTTCGAACCCATTGTCCCCTTGTCTGGCCGCCGCACTCAATAGATCGCCCAGGTCGGCGACCGCCGCCCGTCCTACGGCGGACAAGATTTCGCGGTCACGCGAGTGGGCCAATTCGGCCCGACCCTCGAGGATATCGTGCCCCAGCGCCACCACTTGCGAAGCTGACAGACCCACCAATA